>JBFWXB010000027.1:0-69144 GCA_050187875.1 Variibacter sp. | reverse complement strand
GTGTCGGTGATCAGGCGTGACGATCATGATCGAGCATTGTGGACATACCCCACTCCCCGGCACCAGTCGCCGGTGAGATCACAAAAAACAAAGCGATTTCAGTATGTTATTAAATCGGATGGACTGGTGCACAATCATCCCTCGGGCGACACCACGCCCTCGCGCGCCGACATCCAGATGACGCGGGAAATCCAGGCCGTCGCGAAGCCGCTCGGCATCGCGCTGCACGACCACATCATCGTCGGCAAGGACGGCCACGCAAGCTTCAAAGGCCTGCGGCTGATTTAACGCTTCCCTCTCCCGCTTGCGGGAGAGGGAAGAACTCACTTCCGCATCAATTGCAGCGGGTCGCTGGCGCGCGGGATGCGCTGCCAGGCGCCGGAGTCGTCCTCCTCGAAGCGCCACGTGTCGCCGGCTTTCGAGCTCAGCACGAGCTGGCCGCGGTCCATCTGCCACGTCGTCGGCGCGAAGTCGGTGATCGCCGCGTCGCAGCCCGGCTTGAGCTTGAGGGCGAGCGCGTCGGCCTTGCCGCCGATCAACGAAATGGCGCAGATCGGCTTGCCGTTGGCGCGCGCGAAGGACCATTCGCCGGCGACCTGATCGGCAGTCTTGCCGCTATCGGCCGCCTCCGCCGCGGTGCTCTGGAGAAAGACGAGCCCCTCGCCCGGACGCTCGCCTTCATAAAGGCCGCCCTCGACTTCGCTCAATTCGATCACCGTCTTGCCTTGGCCGTCGAAGAGCCGGAGCACGTCCTTGTCACCGACATCCCAGGCCGTGACGCCTTTGGTGAACGGGAACATCTGCGCGCATTTCTCGTCCCACTGCAGCGCGCGGCCGGTGCCGGACGCGTCGCTCTTCAGCGTCACGGTGCAGCTGCGGTCCCGCTCCGCGTTCGACATTTCCCACGCGCCGAGCACGGCCTTTGCGCCCTCGTCCGGCATCGCCGATTGCGCGAGAGCGTTGCCGGCGAGCGCCGGCAAGAGCGTCATGGTCGATAATGCGAGTAGCGCAACACGAAAGCCCATGGCCTTCCTCCGGCGCCCCCGCGCCCTCACTTGCGTTTCGACGGCGTTTCCGGAACCGGCGTCAGCAGCGGCTTGCCCGCCTTCCATGCCGCCAGATTGTCGACGACAAGCTGCTCCATGGCACGGCGCGTATGAACAGAGGCCGAACCGACATGCGGCAGCAGCACGACGTTCTTCATGTCGACCAGGGCTTGCGGCACATGCGGTTCCTTGACGAACACGTCGAGGCCGGCAGCGAGGATCGTCTTGTTCTTCAGCGCCGCGATCAGCGCGTCCTCGTCGACGACGGAGCCGCGCGCCATATTGATCAGGATGCCGTTGGGGCCGAGCGCTTTGAGCACCTCGGCGTTGATTAGATTCTTCGTGGCGGCGCCCCCGGGCGTGATGACGACGAGGACATCGGCGTCGCGCGCCATCTCGAGCAGATCGGCGTAGTACTTGTAGGAAACGTCCTTCACCGGGTTGCGGGCGTGATAGACGACGGGAACGAGCATCGCCTCGAGACGCCGCGCGATGGCGCGTCCGATACGGCCGAGGCCGACGATGCCGACCGTGCGGTTGCGTAAGGAGTGCGAAAGACGGTAATCGCCGTGCTTCGCCCAGTCGCCCGAACGGACGTATTTGTCGGCCTGGATCAAATCGCGCGTGGTCGCGAGCAGAAGGCCAAGCGTCGTGTCCGCGACCTCCTCGTTGAGTACGTCCGGCGTATTGGTCACCATGATTCCGTGCGCGGCCGCGTATTTCACGTCGACGTTGTCGTAGCCGACGCCGAAATTCGACACGATCTCGAGCTTCGGCAATTTCGCCATCAGTGCGCCGTCGATCGCGCCAGGATGACCGCCGACGGCGACGAACCGCAGCACTGACGCCAGCTTCTCGTTCTTGGTCACGGCGTCGTTGGCTTCGCCCAGCGTCTGCACGTGATGCACCGTGAACGTCTTATTGAGCTCGCCGAGCAAATGCTCGCGGTGCGGTCCGATGAAAAGGACATCGGCCTTGTCGCTGGCCATCATGACTCCCCATGAAAAAAGGCGGCAGGATCATCCGGAATGTCGGATGTGGCGGCACCATGATGCCAAGTGGGGCATTTGCCAAGAGGGGCGAAGAGGACCAAGGATACGCACAAAGGATCGGATGCGGCAGCGTGCCCTAATACCCGCCATGTTGTCAGACATGTGCAACTTTTACGCTTGATTTCTTCTGCCGCGCGGCAACAATAGTTTGCAAAAGAGACGGCAAGGGGCCGGATGGCCCTGGAAGCCATGTGAAGTCTTTGGGAGGATTTTGATGGCGTCCGTGCAGATCAGCGACGTACGTAAAGCTTTCGGCGCGACGCAAGTCATTCACGGCGTCAATATTACCATCGACGATGGCGAATTCGTCGTTCTCGTCGGGCCCTCCGGCTGCGGCAAGAGCACGCTGCTGCGCATGATCGCGGGTCTGGAGAACATCACCGGCGGCGATATCCGCATCGGCGAGCGCGTGGTCAACCACGTTCCCCCGAAGGAACGCGACATCGCGATGGTGTTCCAGAACTACGCGCTCTACCCGCACATGACGGTCAGCGCGAATATGGGTTTCTCGCTGCGGCTGCGGAACGCCCCGAAGGACGAGATCGATAAGCGCGTCAAGCGCGCTGCCGAAATCCTCAGTCTCACGCCGTATCTCGAACGCTTCCCGCGTCAGCTCTCCGGCGGCCAGCGCCAGCGCGTGGCGATGGGGCGCGCGATCGTTCGCAACCCGCAGGTCTTTCTCTTCGACGAGCCGCTGTCGAATCTCGACGCCAAGCTGCGTGTCGCGATGCGCACCGAGATCAAGGAGCTGCATCAGCGGCTCAAGACGACGACCGTCTATGTGACGCATGATCAGATCGAAGCCATGACAATGGCCGACAAGATCGTGGTGATGCATGACGGGCTCGTCGAGCAGATCGGCGCGCCGCTCGAGCTTTACGACCGTCCGGCGAACCTCTTCGTCGCCGGCTTCATCGGCTCGCCGGCCATGAACTTCCTCAAAGGTACGATCCGCGCCAACGGCAGCGCCTCGTTCGAAGGGCCGCATGGTGTGAAGCTGCCGCTTGCCGGCGCACCGGAATCCTGGAACGGCCGCTCCGCGATCTACGGCGTGCGGCCGGAGCACTTCGTCATCGCTGACGACGGCGCCGAGGCGGAGGTTCAGGTCGTCGAGCCGACCGGCTCGGAAACGCAGGTCGTCGCCAAGATGGGCGGCGAAGACATCATCGCGGTGTTCCGCGAGCGCCATCAATTCCAGCCGGGCGACAAGGTTCGCCTGCGGCCGGAGACGAAGCTCGTGCACTTGTTCGACGGCGAAGCCGGGCAACGGCTGAGCGCATAAAGTTTCAACCGGGAGGATAGAGGAAATGACGCATTTCACACGCCGCGCGCTCGTCAAGGGGGCGACCGCGTTAGGCGCCGCAGGCGCTCTGACGGGCCCTGCGCTACTCGAATGGGCGAAAGCCTGGGCGCAAAACGCGCCGTGGAAGCCGGAGAAGGACGCAAAGCTCTCGATGCTGCGCTGGAAATACTTCGTGCAGGCGGAAGACGATGCTTTCGTGAAATTGTGCGAGGCCTTCACCAAAGCGACCGGCGTGAAGATCGAAATCTCGCGTGAATCCTACGAGGACGTGCAGCCGAAGGCGTCCGTCGCCGCCAACACCGGCACTGGTCCGGACCTGTTCTGGGGCCTCTACTCGCTGCCGCACCTGTTCCCGCAGAAGTGCATGGATGTCAGCGACGTCGCCGACTATCTCGGCAAGAAATACGGCGGCTGGGTCGAGAGCGCCGTCAAATACGGACACAGCGGCAACAAGTGGATCTGCATCCCGATCTGCTACTCCGGCGCGCTAATGAACTATCGCATCGAGGCGATGAAGAAGGCCGGCTTCTCGAAATTCCCCGACAAGCTCGACTCCTTCCTCGAATATGCGAAGGCGATGAAGAAGAACAACACGCCGGGCGGCTTTGCGTTCGGCCATGCCTCGGGCGACGGCAACAGCTGGGCGCACTGGTGCCTGTGGTCGCACGGCGGCAATTCCGTCGACAAGGACGACAAGGTCATCATCAACTCGCCGGAGACGGCGAAGGCGCTCGAATACAGCAAGCAGCTCTATGACGCGATGATTCCTGGCGTTGCGTCCTGGAACGACGCCTCCAACAACAAGGCGTTCCTGGCGAGCGAAATCTACTGGACCAACAACGGCATCTCGATCTACGTCGCCGCGCAGAACAGCGCGAAGCAGGTCGCCGAGGATATGGATCACGCCTACTTCCCGGTCGGCGTGAGCGGAAAGCCGACCGAGCTGCACCTGATGTATCCGGTGCTGGCGATGACCTACACGAAGTATCCGCAGGCGTGTAAGGCGCTGATGGCCTTCATGCTCGAAGCCGACAACTTCAATCCGTGGATCCAGTCGGCGAAGGGCTACCTCACGCACTGCCTCAACGCTTACGACAACAACCCGGTATGGACCGCCGACCCCAAGGCGACGCCGTTCCGCGACGTCGCGAAGCGGACATTGACCGCCGGCGGGCTCGGCTCCGTGGGCGAGAAGGCGGCGACGGCGATCTCGGACTTCGTGATCGTTGACATGTTCGCCAACTACTGCACGGGCCGCGAAGACGTGAAGGGCGCGATCGCCAACGCGGAACGTCAGCTCAAGCGCATCTATCGCTGACGCTCCACACGCGCATGGCCGGGACGCGCCGGCCATGCGCGCGCTGCGCACCGGTAAAGACACGGGCTCCGCACGCATGAAGCGTAACGCGAGGCTACCGGAAGGATTTGCATGACCGACGTCGCGTTGAAGTCGAGTATCGCCAAGGCCCCGCCCGCCGAGGTCAGCGCGTGGCAGCGGCTGAAGGCCAACAAGAATTGGCTCGGCCTCTGGTTCATGCTGCCGGCGGCGGCGTTCCTGATCCTGTTCCTCGCCTATCCGCTCGGGCTCGGCGTCTGGCTCTCCTTCACCGATGCGCGCCTTGGCCGCGGCGGCGTCTTCGTCGGCCTTGAGAACTACGACTTCCTGAAAGACGACCCGGTCTTCTGGCTCTCGGTCTTCAACACGCTGCTCTACACGGTGGTCGCGAGCACTATCAAATTCGCCGTCGGCCTCTACCTCGCGCTGCTGCTCAACGAGAACCTCCCGTTCAAGGCGATCATCCGCGCGGTGGTGCTCGTCCCCTTCATCGTGCCGACCGTGCTCTCCGCGATCGCCTTCTGGTGGCTGTTCGATCCGCAGTTCTCGATCATCTCGTGGTCGCTGCGGAAAATGGGGCTCATCACCGAGAACATCAATTTCCTCGGCGAGCCGTGGAACGCGCGCTGGTCGGTGATCTTCGCCAATATCTGGCGCGGCGTGCCTTTCGTCGCGATCACGCTCCTCGCCGGCCTGCAGACGGTCTCGCCCTCGCTCTACGAGGCCGCGACGCTTGACGGCGCCTCGACCTGGCAGCGCTTCCGCCACATCACCTATCCGCTACTCACCCCGATCATCGCCGTGGTGATGACGTTCTCCGTGCTCTTCACCTTCACCGACTTCCAGCTGATCTGGGTGATGACGCGCGGCGGCCCGGTCAACGCCACGCATCTGATGGCGACGTTCTCCTATCAGCGCGCGATCATGAGCGGCTATCTCGGCGAAGGCGCGGCCATCGCGACCGCGATGATCCCCTTCTTGCTCGGCGCCATCCTCGTTTCCTGGTTCGGATTGCAGCGGCGTAAATGGCAGCAGGGCGGCGACAATGACTGATGCGCTTGCGGAAAAGGCTGTGTCGCCGCGCGCGGTGCTGACTGGCACCACCGCCGATCACACCGAGGGCATGAGCTACCTGCAGAGCCTGCCGCGGCGGCTCGTGACGCTCTATCTGCCGCTCTCGATCATCCTGCTGATTCTGCTGTTCCCGTTCTACTGGATGGGGCTGACCGCCATCAAACCGGACGATCAGCTCCTTGACCTCGACACCTACAGTCCGTTCTGGACCTGGAATCCGACGCTAAAGCACATCACCAAGCTCCTCTTCGAGACCGAGTATCCGATCTGGCTGTGGAACACGATGCTGGTCGCCGTCTGCGCGACGGCGCTGTCGATCTTGGCGAGCGTGCTCGCGGCCTACGCGATCGTGCGGTTACGTTTCAAAGGCGCGGCCGTCGCCGGCGGCGTCATTTTCCTCGCCTATCTCGTACCGCCATCGATCCTGTTCATTCCGCTCTCCACGGTGGTCTATCAATACAGCCTGTTCGATACGCCGTTCGCACTGATCCTCACCTACCCGACGATCCTGATCCCGTTCTCGACTTGGCTCCTGATGGGATATTTCAAAACCCTCCCCTACGAGCTCGAGGAATGCGCGCTGATCGACGGCGCGAACCGCTGGCAGATCCTCGTCAAGATCGTCCTGCCGCTGGCGGTGCCGGGCCTGATCTCGGCCTTCATCTTCTGCTTCACGCTGTGCTGGAACGAATTCATCTACGCGCTGACGTTCATCTCCTCGACGCATTACAAGACGGTGCCTGTCGCCATCGTCACCGCGCTCGTCGACGGCGATATCTATCGCTGGGGCTCACTGATGGCGGGCGCGATGATCGGCTCGCTGCCGCTCGTCATCCTCTACGCCTTCTTCGTCGAGCACTACGTATCGGCGATGACCGGCGCCGTGAAGGAGTAGCGTTTCTCGTCATTGCCGGGCTTGACCCGGCAATCCATCCTTTTCCGAAAATTGATGGATGCGCGGGTCAAGCCCGCGCATGACGACGAATAGGCCTTCGGTGCATCACCCCCCGCCCTTCACCTTCTGCTCGCGGTAGAGAAGATAAAGCCCCGACGCGATGACGATCGCGGCGCCCGCAAGCGTCCAGCGGTTCGGCACATCGCCGAAGGCGATGTAGCCGAGCAGGATCATCCAGATGAGCTGAGTGTAGATGAACGGCGAGAGGATCGCCGCCGGCGCGAGACGGTGCGCGGCGATCAGGAGAAAATGCCCGAGCGCGCCGAAGCCGCCGCACGCCACCATCATCACCATGACGAACGGATCGGCCGGCGTTGTCCACACGAAGGGCAGCGTGATGGTGGTTGCGACGAAGCCGACGACGTTGGAATAGAACAGCGTCGTCTCGGTGGAATCCGTGCGCGCGAGGATGCGTGTCGAGATGATGTAGAAGGCGTACATGCAGGTGCCGATCACGGTCAGGATCGCGGCCGGGTGAATGCCGCCGGCGCCCGGTCGCATCACGACGATGACGCCGAGAAAGCCGACCGAGATCGCCGCCCAGCGGCGCGGCCCGATCCACTCCCCAAGCATCGGTCCCGCAAGCGCCGCCACGAGGAACGGCGTCGCGAACATGATCGAAACCGTCTGATCGAGCTGCAGGTAAAGGAGCGCAATGACGTTGAGGACAGTCGAGACGAGCACGAGCGTCGAGCGCCCGACTTGGAGCCAGAAGCGGCTGCTGCGCATCAGCGACGGGCGCGTGAACGGGTTCGAGATGAACACGGAGAAGATGAAGGCGAAGGTGTAGCGCGCCCACACCACCTGCAAAACGTCCATATGGTGGTTGAGGAACTTCGCCGTAGAATCGATCAGGGCAAAGCCGGCGACGGCCCCGCACATCAGCGCGATGCCCTTCAGCCGCTGGCGCCGCTCTTGCGCGGCGGCCGAGAACGATGGCTCGTTGGCTTTCATAGGCGAGGGCTATCCATATCCGTCATTCCGGATTGCCGCACACGGATCGGCGCTTCGCGCCGTCCGAGTGTGGCAAGTCCGGAATCCATACGCCGCAGCAGAGGTTATGGATTCCGGGCTCGCGGACTGCGTCCGCGCCCCGGAATGACAGCGCATCAATACGTCGCCCGGCCGCCGGAGATGTCGAACACCGCGCCGGTCGTGAAGGAGCAGTCCTCCGAGGCGCAGAAGGCGATCAGCGCCGCGACCTCGTCCACGGTGACGAAGCGCCCGCGGGGGATCTTCGAAAGCATGAAGTCGATATGCTGCTGCGTCATCTGGTCGAAGATCGCCGTCTTCGCCGCCGCCGGCGTCACGCAATTCACCGCAATGTCGTACTGCGCAAGCTCTTTGCCGAGCGATTTCGTCAGCGCGATCACCGCCGCCTTGGAGGCGGAATAAGCCGGCGCGTTCGGATTGCCCTCCTTGCCGGCGATCGAGGCGACATTGACGATGCGCCCGTAATTCTGGGCGATCATGCCGGGCACGACCGTGCGGCAGCAGAAGAACTGTGTGTCGAGATTGACCGCCATCACTTGCGCCCAGGCGGCAGGGTCGTATTCCCAGGTCTTCACATTCGGCCCGGCAATGCCGGCATTGTTGACCAGGATATCGACGCGCTTGAACGCTTTCACCGTCTCGGCATGGGCCTTCTCGACCTCGGCGAGCTTGGTGAGATCGACCGCGAAGGCCTCGACCTTGCCGCGCCCCTTGAGCTCCGCCGCGGTCTTGTCGGCGAGCGCCTTGTCACGATCCCAGATCGCGACCGTCGCGCCGGAATCGAGGAAGCGCTCGGTCACCGCGCGGCCGATCCCCTGCGCGCCGCCCGTCACCACCGCCACGCGCCCGTCGAGTGAAAATCTGTTGGCCATTGCCCGTCCCGTCCTTGCGAAGCATCGCTTACAACCTAACGAATGGGTGCGCGCATGACGAGCCTTCTCGCGGGATGGCTTCGCCGCAAGACCATCATTTCTGCACGTTCTCGCGGCCGATCCGCTGTGTTAGAGCATGATCACGAAAAGTGGAAACCGGTTTTCGGACAAGATCATGCTCATCAAGACGATAAGGCTAGGGCCTGATTCAACGCAGTTGGATCAGGCCCTAGCGTCGCGCGCAATTGCCCTCCCCTCATCATGCGAGCTTTTCCACCATGGCTTATGAAGTGACGATCCACACGGTCCGCCCCGGCACCGCTTCGGGCGCGCTCGCGGCGATGCAGGGAAGCCTCGCCGCGGCGCCTGGCAAGCTGCTTGCCTGCTGGTCGTCGGAGATTGGCGCGCTCAACCGCATTCTCGTCATTCGCGAGGCGGATGCGGCGGGCGAGACCGCGCGCCGCGAGACGCTTGCCACCAACGACAACCCGTTCGGGATCAGCGAATTCGCGATTTCGACGAGCACCGACATCTTCGTCCCGTTCCCGTTCGTCGAAGCGATGAAACCGGGCGATCAAGGCCCGTTCTTCGAGGTGCGCACCTACGCGCTGCACCCTGCCGGGCTGCCGCGAACGATCGAGCTTTGGCGCAAAGCCCTGCCCGGCCGGCTCACGCGCTCGCCGATCCTCATCGCGATGTATTCGACCACGGGAACGATCACGCGCCTGATGCACATCTGGCCCTACAAGACGCTCGACCAGCGCGGCCAGATCCGCGCGGCGGCCGTCGCCGACAAGCTGTGGCCGCCGCCGGGCGGCACGGCGCACTTCGCCTCGATGCAGACCGAGATTTACGTCCCGGCGCCGTTCTCGCCGATCAAATAATGCCCCCTTCGATGCGCCGCTCCTCACGGAGCGCGAACCGATGGGCGATCGCCCTGTCGCTCGCCGCGGCGCTCGCGATCTTCCGCTTCAAGGTTGGGATGATCCCGGTGCTCGCGGCCTGCTCGGCGGCGGGTGTGCTGTTGTTCGCTGCGGGCGCGATTGGGTGAATTTGGAAGGTGCGCTCTCGACACCCTCGCCCCTCATCCTGAGGTGCCCGCACGCAGTGCGGGCCTCGAAGGATGGCCGCATGTCCGGGCCGTCGCCCTTCGAGGCTCGCCGACAACGCCGGCTCGCACCTCAGGGTGACGGATCACCTCACCCCTCGCCCGTCAACGCGCTTTCGTGCCAGCGCCGCAGCACGATGTAGTTCACGAACGAGAGCGCAAAGAAGATCACGATGCCGGCGAGCGAGAGGAGGAAGAGCGCCGCGAACATGCGCGGAATGTTGAGGCGGTAGCTCGACTCCGCGATCCGATAAGCAAGCCCCGAGCCGGCGCCGGCGGAGCCGGCCGCGATCTCCGCGACGACGGCGCCGATGAGCGCGAGGCCCCCGGCGATGCGAAGCCCACCGAGGATGTGCGGCAGCGCGCTTGGTAATTCAAGCCGGCGCAGCACCTGCCAGCGCGAGGCCCGATAGAGCCGGAACAGATCGACGAGATTGCGATCCACCGAATTGAGCCCGAGCGTCGTGTTCGCGAGCACGGGAAAGAAGGCGACGATCCAGGCGCAGGCGAGAACGGCGGCGTGCTGTGGAAGATAGATGAGCAGGAGCGGCGCGATCGCGACGACCGGCGTCACCTGCAGGATCACGGCATACGGATAGAGCGAATATTCGATGAGCCGCGACTGGTGGAAGAGGACCGCAAGCGCGACGCCGCCGAAGAACGCGAGCGCGAGGCCCTCAAATGTTGTCTCCAGCGTCACGAGCAGCGATCCCGCGAGCAGGCTCCAGTCGGAAATGAGCGTGTGCCAGACCTGCAGCGGGCTTGGCAGGATGTAGGACGGAATCTTCTGGATCGCGACGATCGCTTCCCATGCCACCAGGCCGAGCGCCAGCACCGCGACCGGCAGCATGAAGCGAAGCACCCGCGTGCCGACGCCGATGCGCTCTTCGCCGGCGCGCATCACACGGCCTCGCCAGCCGTCGCGGCCGAAAGCGCCTCGGCGGCGCGCCGGCATTGCGCGGCATATTCGGCCGAGGTGCGGAAGCCCTCCGGCCGCGGAAAGGGTGTCGCAAGGGCGAGCTCGGCAAAGGCGCGGCCGGGCCGCGGCGTCATCACCACGATGCGGTCGGAGAGATAGACTGACTCGAAGACCGAATGCGTGACGAAGACGATCGTCATATCGAGCGTGCGCCAAAGCTCGAGAAGGTCGTTGTTGAGCTTGAAGCGCGTGATCTCGTCGAGCGCGGCGAACGGCTCGTCCATAAGAAGGATGCGCGGCCGGCTGACGATCGCGCGGGCAATGGAGACGCGCATCTTCATCCCGCCGGAGAGCTCCCGCGGATAGGCGCCGGTGAAAGCCGAAAGGCCGACGCGCGCGATGGCTTCGCCGACCCGCGACCGCGCGTCGGCTTCAGATACACCCGCGATCCGCAGCGGCAGCGCGACATTGTCGTAGGCCGTCGCCCACGGCATCAGCGTCGGATCCTGGAACACGAAATCGAGCGCGTGATCTCCTGCGCCGGTTGGCGCGCCATCCGCACGCGCGATTTCGCCGCGCGTCGGCGCGGTGAGCCCGGCCATGATGCGCAGCGCCGTCGATTTGCCGCAGCCGGAAGGGCCCAGCAGCGAGAGAAATTCGCGCGCTTTCACCTCGAGCGAAAAATCATTGAGCGCGACGACGCCGCTGCCGAATGTCTTCCCCACGCCGTGCATGGTGATGGCGGGGGAAGCTGCCGACGTGCCGGACGGGCTCATCGCGACAGCCTCACCGCGCCGCGGATGGCGCTCACTTCTTCGGCCGCAAGTCGATGCCGACGCGTTTGTTGACGAAGCGCAGCGTATAGGCCTGGCGAAAATCCGTGCCAGCCTTGACGACGCCGGCGCGCACCATCTTGTCAAAAAAGTCGGCGACGTGCGCATCCGTCATGGCGCCGACGCCGAGTTCCAACGAGTCGCCGGAATCGACGATGCCGTATTCACGCATCCGCGCCACCGAATAAGCCATCAGCTCGTCGGTCATCTCCGGATTGGCCTTTTTGATGAGCGCATTCGCCGCGGCGTTGTCGCCATAGACGTAGTTCACCCAGCCGATGATCGAGGCATCGACGAAGCGCTGCACGAGGTCCGGCTTCTTCTCAACGAGGTCGCGCCGCGTCTCGATCAAGGTCGAATAGGTGTTGAAGCCGTTGTCGGCAAGGAGAAAGATTTTCGGCTTGAAGCCGGCCGCCTTCTCGACGGCGAACGGCTCGGAAGTGACGTAACCCTGCATCGCGCTCTTCTTGTCGGCGATGAAGGGCTGCGGATTGAAGGTGTAGGGCTTCACCTTGTCTTCGCTGAAGCCGAGATCGCGCTTCATCCATTGGAAATAGCCGGCGAGCCCTTCCTTGGAGATGTAGAGCGTCAGCTTCTTCAGGTCATCGAACTTTTCGATGCCCTGGTCGGGATGCACGAGGAAGACCTGCGGGTCCTTCTGGAACATCGCCGCGACGGTGATGGTCGGAATGTTCTGCTCGACCGCGTCGAACGCCTGCAGCAGATTGGCGCTGAGATAGAAGTCGATCTTGCCGACCGGCAGCAGCAGCCGGTTGTTCACGTTCGGTCCGCCGGGAACGATCGTGACGTCGAGGCCGTATTTGCGATACGTGCCGTCCGCCAGTGCCTGGTAGAAGCCGCCATGCTCCGGCTCGGCGACCCAGTTGGTCGCGAACGCCACCTTGTCCAATGTCTGCGCGGAGGCCGCGCCATATCCTGATGCCAGCACCGCCGCAGCCAGCATCTGCAACCATTTCCGACGTGTCATCCTTCGTCCCTGTGCTTCGGCGGACGGACCATAAGACAGCGGCGGCACGTTGCCCAGGTGGCTGTAACGGCTGGCGGAGCGAAGAACCACCGTCATTGCCGGGCTTGACCCGGCAATCCATCTCTCTTTTGAAGAAAAGATGGATGCGCGGGTCAAGCCCGCGCATGACGAACGCGAACGCTCAGGCAGCGGGTCCCGCTTTCGCGGGGACGACAACCATGGATCACAGCACGTCAGTGCTGATGCTCCATGCCACCCATGCCGCCGCTTTGGGCGCCCATGGCCTGGACAGGATATTCGACGTCGACGCTGCCGGCCTTCTGGAACACGAGCGTACCCTTGATCGTCTGGCCCGCTTTCAACGGCGTCTTCAGATCCATGAACATCATGTGATAGCCGCCGGGCTTGAGCTCGACCGTCTGGCCCGGTTTGATCTCGAGCCCGTCGGGGAGCTCGCGCATCTTCATGATGCCGCCTTGCTCGGCCATCTCATGCACATCGCCGCGGCTCGCCGCCGCGAACGTGCCGCGCAGCAGCCGATCGGGTTCGGTCCCGGTGTTCGTGATCTTGAGATAGCCGCCGGCGACCTTGGCGCCGCCCGGCGTCGCACGCGTCCACGGCGCCTCGACCTTCAGCGCGCCGACCTTGTAGGTCTTGGCGGCCATCGCGTGGCTCGCCCCCTTCTGTGCGACGAGCATGACGGCGGGCGCCGGGAACTTCAGCGCGTGCGGGCTCTGTCCCTCGGCGGGAATCTCGGCCCATTTGGCGCTGCCTTTCTCGCAATCCTGCGTGACCGGGAAAACAAGGCGCTGGTCGGGCGCGAGCTCGCCGGCGACAAAGCCGGCGACGACGAACTCGTCATACTGGTCGTCGGGAAGCGAGCCGCCACTCCAGGTGATTGTGTGCGCGCCCTCGCTCAGCTTCTCGCCGTGATAGAATGTATAAGGCTTCTCGTAAGCGCCCTTGGTGATCGTCAGCTGCCAGCCGGCTTTCGGCATCGGCTTCGCGGCGATGAAGCCTTCCGGCAGATCGACGGTGATCTTCGTCGTCGCGGCGCCGTCGCAGCCATGCGGAACGCGGAACGTCGCCTTGTAGGGCGCGCCGACGGTCGCTTGCGCCTTCTCAAGCGCGATATGCGCCGATGCCGCAACCGGTGTCATGCCGAGCGCCAGCGCCGCGAGCCCTTGCCAAATCAGCTTCATCGTCCTGTTCCTTTCGTTTGTCTGCAGCGTATCGGAGAAATGGGTCGCTTCGTGATCACCATCGCGCGCGCAAGCCGGCATAGACCGCGCGTCCGCTGCCCGGCTCGAACAACGGGATGCCGGGCGTCGCACGGTCGATGATGCTGGTGCTGGCGATATAGGCTTTGTTGGCGAGATTGCGCCCTTCGATATAGATCGAATAGCGCCTGCCGTCGTCGTAACCGATCTTGGCGCCGATCAAAGCGTAAGGCTCGGTCGTCAGTGTGTTGGCGCTGTCGACGAAATAGACGACCGGCACCCACTCGATGTTCGGGCCGAAATAGAATCCGCTCGGATGCTTGTAGAGAAGCTCCGCGCGCACGAAATGCCGCGGCGCGCCGGGCAGCTGGTTGTTGCCGAAAGTCGGATCGCCGTCGAAGCGGAAGTCGTTGAACGTGTAGGCGACGTTGAGCCAGAGCCTGTCTGCCTGGTCGCCGTTGATGAAGAGTCCTTTGGCGATCGCAACGCCAATCGCCGCTTCGAGCCCCTGATGTACCGTCTTGTCGGCATTGACGACATTGCAGTTGCCGAAGCTCGCATAGATGCACTGCAGCTCGTTGCGGATATCGGCGTGGTAGAGCGCAAGGTCCCAGGTGAGATCGGGGCGGCGCCCGCGCGTGCCGATCTCATAGGTCGTCGCCGTCTGCGCCTTGAGGTCGGTGAAGCGGATGATCGGCGCCGGGAAGCTCGAGCCTTCACCGAAGCTCGGCACCTCGGCGCTGCGCGAGACATTGGCGAAGACTTGCCAGGTCGAGTCGACATCCCAAAGGGCGCCAACCTTCGGGCTCAAGATGTCGAAATGCGTGCGTCCCGATTGATCGCCGTCGGCGAGGAGACGATCGCGGCGGTCGCGCGTCGCGTGCAGGAAGTTCGTGCCCGCGACGAGCGCGACATTGGGCAAGACATAGAACGAATTCTCCGCATAGGCGGAGAGATTCGTCGACGCATCGATCGACGATGAAAGGAGCGGTCCTTTCACCGCGCCGGGTGTGTTGGCGTATTGCTTGTTGTCGATTGATCCGTTGAGGACATTGACGCCCACGATGAAGCGGTTGGCGTGTCCGCCGATCAGCCGCTCGTCGATCAGCCGCGCGAAGCCGCCGTAATCCTGGTAGCGATAGTCGAGCCACTGAAAGATCGGATGCATCAGGTGCCGGTCGAGCGCGAACAGGCCGAACTCTGTACGCGTCGTATCGCTCAAGCGGACCGAGGTCTTATTGGCGACGCGCACGGAATCGATGTTGCGCTGCCAGTCATTGGCGACATTGATCGCCGCCGCTCGCTGCGGATCGGAGAGCGCCGTCGCCTTGTCGACGGAGCCGGGAATGCGCTGGCGGATCGTGTTGGCGTTGAAATAGAAGCGCGTCTCGACGTCCGGATTGATCTGGTAGCCGAAATTCGCCGAGCCGCGCGCGAGCTCGCCAAAACTGTGGTCGCGGAAGCCTTGCTGCGCTTCCCACGAGCCGGTGATGAAGTAGTCGAACGCCCCGTTGGCGCCCGCCGTGCTCGACTGATACCGCCGCCAGCCGAAGCCGCCGCCGTCGATGCGCGCCTCGAGCGCCGCGGCGTCGCGGCCGCTCGGCGTCACGAAATTGATCGCACCGCCGAGCGAATTCGCGCCGAAGCGCAGCGCGTTGGCGCCCTTGTAGACGTCGATGTGACGATACGCAGTTGGATCGATCTCCTGGAAATCACCATAGCCGTCGGCGGTGTTGATAGGGATACCGTCCATGTAGAGCTGCACGCCGCGCAGATGGAAATTGCGCGAGAGGCCGGACCCGCGGATGGAGAGCCGCGTGTCCTCGCCCCACTTAGGTTGCGCGAAGACGCCGGCGACGAAAGCGAGCGCATCCTTCAGCGTCTGCGCCGGCGCATTCTTGAATTCCGTATCGGCAACGACGACGGCCGAGCCGGGGATTTGCCGCAACTCCCGCGCGGCTTGCGCTGTCGTTGGCGCGGTCGCGCTTCCGCTGCGCGCGTGGACGGTCAAAGTCGTTATCGCGGGCTGCGCGGCCGGCGACGCCCTTCGTGGCGCAGCAGCGCGCGCAGGTTTTGCGGCGGGCGGCGGCCGCCGCGACTCGACGACGATGGACGGAAGGGCGATCGCTCCCCGTGCGACGACTTCCGTTGGTGCAATCATTGCGGCTGCCATGGCAGCGAGCGCAGCGCCTCTTGCGCGCGACATCCCTCAAGCTCCTCGAACGCAAATGAAAAACGCGCGGCGTCACGCCACGCGGGTTTCATGCGATCTGCGGAGGTCCTCGGGAGGGATGAAAGCCGAGCCGCCAGGCCGGCGTGGCGACGGCCTCCTGCGCAGGCGGCGCCGTGGCGCGATGCGCGAAGCGCACGATGCCCGCAACGGCAGCATCGCGCGTCGGCAGCGCGACCGCTGCGACCCCACAGGCGACGCAATGCTCGCAGGGCGCCTGCTTCGATGGCTGGTCCGGCAGGCTGTCAGGCGCGGAGGCATGCTCCGCGCACAGGACGAACGGCAGCTCCGACGACGGCGTCGCCGCCGCGGCCTGGGTGACGGCGATGCCGGCGAGCGCCGTCTGCAACACGAAGATATAGGCCGCGATCATTGCGATCCACGGCCGCCATCCTCGTCCTGTTCGCGCTCGAATCGTCACCGGAAGCGTCCTGATGCGGCGCAGCGATATCACGCCGCGACGCCACGATCAAAGTGCATGGCCAATCTTGCGGCGTCTTTGATCTATCGCACGTCCGGGCGGGAACCGGCTCCCGGCTTGCCTGGACGCACTCCAGCCTAGCCCTGGATCGAATACCCACCGTCGACGGTGATGGCCGCGCCCGAGACGAAATCGGACGCCTTCGATGCGAGAAACACCGCGATTCCCGCGAAGTCGTCGGGGTCGCCCCAGCGACCCGCAGGCGTGCGTGCAAGTACGCGTTCATGCAGGCCGTGCACCTGCGCCCGCGCATCGCGCGTGAGCTCGGTATCGATCCAGCCGGGCAGGATGGCGTTGACCTGGATGTTGTCCTTCGCCCAGGCGCTCGCCAGCGCCTTGGTCATCTGCACGATGCCGCCTTTCGAAGCGGCGTAGGGTGCGGCATAGGCCGTGCCGAAGATCGAGAGCATCGAGCCGGTGTTGATGATCTTGCCGCCGCCCGCCTTCTTCATGTGCGGATAAGCCGCCTGTGAACAGACGAAGGCGGCGTTGAGGTTGGTGTCGATCACCTGCTTCCACTCGGCGAGCGTAAACGTCTCCGGCTGCTTGCGGATCGACATGCCGGCATTGTTGGCGAGGATGTCGAGGCGCCCGAACGCCTTCGCGGCGGCTTCACACATCGCGCGGCAGGACGCCTCGTCGAGGACATCGACCACGACAGCCTTCGCTTTGCCGCCGGCGCCCTCGATCTCCTTCACCGCCGCCGCGTTCTTCTTCTCGTTGCGCCCGGCGACGACGATAGCGGCGCCCGCCGCGGCCATGCCCTTGGCCATGCCGAGCCCGATGCCGCCATTGCCGCCGGTGATGACCGCAACGCGGCCCGTGAGGTCGAAAAGCTGCATGAAGTCCTCCCCAATTCACGGCCCGCCGTGCTGCACGGTCTTGACCGGCTCTCGCGGCCGTTCGTGGCAGGCGGCGCTGAAGCTGGCAAGCGCGCGTGTCGCGGCCCCGGTATGCCGGAGCACGACGGGGCCCCCGCGCGCCGAAACCGATCTAAATCGATCCTATTCAGGAGCTTCGGGCGAAGGTAGGATGGCGCGACGGATACGAAATCCAACGAGGCGCCATCCAATGGCGCGGCCCTGCGCTGCATCTTCATCGTTCCCGGTCGATGTCGCGTAGCCTCACTGACTGGCTGATTTGCTGCGCCGATCCACAGGAAGCGCGCGGTCGACAACCGCGGCGTGCGCTGACGCGCGAAGCCGCTCATGCTTTGGTGCTGCAGGCCCAAGGTCACGGCATCCTGCCGGCGGTACTGCGAAATTGTCAGCCGCTCGCCGACAATCCGGAATTCGCCGAGGTCAAGCGCCAGGCGCAATTGGACCACGGCGCCGCATTCGCATTTTCGCAACTCCTGCGATGGCAGGCGGACGCGATAATGGAGGCGGCGAAAGGCCTTTCCCTGACGCTCGTCAAAGGGCCGGTTTTCGCACGCAAGCTCTATCCGACACCAAAATATCGGCCCTTCGGCGATATCGACGTGCTGGCTGCGCCGGCGGCGCTCCCGGATTTTGAGGCGATCCTGGACAAGCAGGGCTTTGCCCCGGCCGGGCGGGGGCTCGCACCGGAGCGGCAGGAATCGCAGTGGGTTCACCGCGACAATCCTCACCTGGTCGTCGACATCAGTACGGACCTCATTCATGCGCCGTCGCTGCAGGGGACCATCTCGGTGCGCTACGAGCACATTGCAGCGCACCCGGAAGGGCCTGCCGAGCTTCTGCTCGTGGCTGCTGCGCATGGGTCGTGGCATCTTTTCGAGCGGTTGCAGCACCTGGTCGATATCTGTCAGGCGGCCCGGGCCCTCGGTCCCGCGGAGGAACAAGCGCGCTTCTTGGAGCTCGTTGCACGGACGAGACTCGGTCTTGGCGCGGCGCTCGGACTGACGCTGGCCGGAAGATGGTTCTGCGAACCGCGCTGCCTCCAACTGGCGCAAGCGCTGGGGCAGAGATTGCGTGTGGAGATCGCTCGCGCGCTCATCAGCCGCGCTGTCGTGACCTCCTCGGTCACCGATCTTCGCGCCTTCTATTCATGGCGCCGCGGGCTGTTTCGCGAAATGCTCAAGCGTGCAGGCGGCGCTTAGAAAAGCATAATTGACTTGGTACAATGGCGCCACAGGCCTTCGGTGTGCGTCTATCGAACGGGAGAGCGAAATGGACCCGAATTCGGTGCCTATACAGCGTCGGGGCTATCGCGTGGAGGAATTGGAGGGCGAAGTCGTTCTATATCGGGCTCCCGTCAAGAAGACGATTTATCTCAACGAGAGCGCTACGACGGTCTGGACGCTGTGCGACGGCCAACGTACGGTTACGCAGATCGCCGACGTTCTGGCGGAGGCCTACCCGGACAACGCGGCCGAGGTGCGCGCGGATGTGCGCGACGCCATCGACAACCTAGTGAGCGAAGGCGCGCTGCGCCTGATGCAGCGCGCCGGGGACAAGCCTGCCGCCTCCGGAGCGGAGGGCTCAGCCCGGCTCGCGGACGATACGTCGCCCTGAGCCGAACTCAGGCCGGCAGATCGTCGATCCGCCACAGGCCCAAGCACTTGTCGCGATAATCCGGCCCGCATTCTTCGAGCCGTTCGTCAATGACGCGGACAGGCGGAGGCAAGTTGAACGGCGGCGCTTCGAGATTGACCGGTCGCCAACCGCCGGCGGCAATGTCGCAATTTGCCCTGCACTCGTCGAAACTTGTGGCGAGCAGCCAGCGCGATCCGGTGCGACGAAAGTTCTGGAGTGCAGCCACCGCCTCGGCATTGGAAAGATGTCCGAGACAGTCCCGGCACAGGATCAAGTCAGCTGCGGGCAGGTCCTGGCAGACAATATCGCCGTGGACAAACGTGCGGTTCGGCGTGCCGAAGCGCTTGCGGTTCGCGCTAATGAGCGTCGGCACGATGTCAATTCCGATATACCTATCGATGTCGAGGTCGAAGTGGCTCAGCCAATTAAAGTCGCCGCAGGGCGCATCCAGTAGACTGCGGACTTTGAGGTCCCGCAGAAGGCGCTCGAACTCCTCCCGAAAGCGCAATGTCGTGGCGATCGTCGATCCGGGGCCGGAGACAGATTCCGCGCACTGCCAGCCATTCGTCCAGAATATGGTCTCGAAAGCCTGACGCCGCGCCGCCGATGCGCGCGCGATCTGCTGCGGATGGCTGGGCTCGTCGTGGGTGGGATAGAGATCGTCAAGAGCCTCGCTGATGCTGTCCAGCGCCGCTGCGGTTTCCTGCTCACCGATAAGCTCGACGAAATGCGTCCTGATCCCGTCCGTGGGCAAGCCGAGCTCGCGGAAGCCGACCGTATAGTTCCAGATTCGGTCGGCGATGCGGTTGGGATACGTGGCCCCCATCGGTCGGTTGAAGCGATGCATCCAGCGTAGAAACGGCAAACAGAGCGTGCGCGCCCCCGCTTGCCGGAATTTCTCGTGGATGTAGCCCTCCTCACCCCCGAAGCCGCGGAACGCGGGATTGAACCCGAGCCAGGCTTCTTTCCGACAGGCGAACAGACCGGTTCCTTGCATCGGAATTTCGAACGGCTCGGCATCGGGGTCGTCGGCTTTCCCGTTGTCGGCCCAATGGCCGTACATGCCGCCGCACCATTTCGGCTCGAAATGCGTGGAGATACGTTTCAGGTCGTCGTGCAGCATCGGTCCTTGCAGAAGGTCGCGGGTGCCGGGATTCCGTTCGAAATAATTGAGCAGGCGTTTCAGCGCGCCAGGCACAACGAAGACGTGGCAGTCGATGCAGAGAACGAATTCGCCGGAAGCCTCTTCGAACACCTGGCCCTTGACGGTCGTGCTCCTGCGCGCCGTGTAAGGAACGTAACGATAATTCGGAACATAATCTTCGAGGTGCTTTAGCGCGAACGCGCACGGCCCGTCCGGATGATTATCGATAACGAGAAACTCGGCGTCGCCGACAATCTCCGGATGATAAAGGCGCAGCGCCTGCAGACTGAAATAGACGCCATCATAATCGTCATAAGTGGCCATGCCGATCGTGAGTTTGGGCGCCACGCGCCGCGGCGTTGGCGCGGGAATTTCGGTTGGCCGGCGTGCAGGGTGTGCGGACGCGACGGCTGCGCTGGCGCCGAACGCGGAGACCACCCGCCGAATCTGCCCGGCATCAAGGCGTCCTTCGAGCACCCAGCGCACAAGCTCATCGAGCACTCCGGCAAGCTGCGCGTAGTCGCCGTAGTGCAACGCAAAGGCCGGAGCTTGGCGGCTGAGCGCGGTCACCGCGGCAAATCCGCGGTCCGGCGCGTTTTCCTCGGAACTATGATTGTAGGCCATCAGGCGCAGCGCCGCTTGCGCTGCGGATAATGGCGCAAGCGAAAGTGGCCGTCCCGCTTCATGCTGCGGAAAAATCATTAGCCCGCACGGATAGGGCCGGAGAGGCGCGCACTGCGCGGCCGCCGGTCGCAATAAGGTGCATCCGCCGCTCGCCAGCGCCGGCGCCGCCGCAAGCGTCTTGAGATTGGCCAGCAGGCGATCATGGCGGCCGGCCTTGAAGATCATCGCCCTCGGGAAGGCCAGGATGTCCCCCGCCCGGTCAGCTGCCAACGCCAATTCGTCGCTCAAGAACGCGAACCCTTGATCCACCAGCCATGCCGTGATGGATGTCTTGCCGGTCCCGGACGCGCCCGGGATCAGGATCGCCCGTTCGTTCCCGAGGACGGCACCCGCATGGAAGGCGGCGCTGCGGGCCTCCGTGGCCAGGGCGCCTACCGCGTGCTCAGCCAAGTGCCTGAGCACGTCGGCTTGCGGAATGTCCTGCGCGATCCGCTCAGCGCCGGCACAGATCGCATACCCCCCCTCCTCAAGCCGGAACGAGAGATCTCGGCTTGACTTTCCGGACTCCGGCGGAAGCAACGCCGGCCCAAACAGATGCTCGACCTCGCCCTGCCACGTCGCCGGGAAAGCGAGCCGGATGGCCTGGTTCCCGAAGCTGATGATCGAGGCTGCCGCGCGCGGCGTACCGGTCCGGCGGGCGGCCGTCTTGACCGCGTCCCGCGGCGGTGTCGCGGCGTCCGACACGGCCCCTCAGGGTGCCATGCGCCCACTCCCCCCGCTTTAGTTGCCTGGGTTCGTCGTCGGAAAACGGGTCGTGGTTGGAAACAGCGTAGTAAAGGGAGTTGTGAAGGTAAACGGCGTTGAAAAAAAAGTCGTAAACGTAAACGTCGTAAACGTTGAAAGGCCGTTCGCGGCTGCTGCCGGCCCGACGATGGCCTGGATGACCGGCTTGGTCCAGCGAGACGGCAAGGCCACCGTCGTCACCACACCCGCCACGATTGCCGTCACCGTACGGATTGCTTCGCGGCGGTCCGGATGGTTACTCATGATGTGCCCCCACACCCTTCAAACGAGAAAATCATAAAGAAGCATCTAGTGTGAATCAAGCCTGAGACGCGCATAGCGTGCAGCGTGGAGAACTAAAGAGCCGGAATCCGACGCCGGACGGCCGCAGAGCGCACGGTTCCTTTTTGCGGCGAAAGCCGATAAACCGGCCGAGTTTCCGCCACGGCGGCCGTCGGTCGGGCATTGGCGCGGTTGCGACGCGGCGGCGCCGTTCGGAGAACACAAGTTGCGACACACCGCATGGATTTGACGTGTAAGCCCACCTTCGATGCTCCCGCAGCACGTGGCCCGGATGAACCCGCGGGCTTCGCGCCCACCGCCCCGCGGCGCGTCTTCATCAAGTCGTTCGGCTGCCAGATGAATGTCTACGATGCGCAGCGCATGGCCGACGCGCTCGCGGCCGAAGGCTATGTCGAGACGGCGACGCCGGACAATGCCGATCTCGTTCTCCTCAACACCTGCAACATCCGCGAGAAGGCGGCGGAGAAGGTCTATTCCGACCTCGGACGCATCCGCGCCTTGAAAGACGCCGCGGCGCGCGAAGGCCGCCGCATGACGATCGGCGTCACCGGCTGCGTCGCGCAGGCGGAAGGCGCCGAGATCGTCGCCCGCGCGCCGGCCGTTGACCTCGTCGTCGGCCCACAGAGCTATCACCGCCTGCCCTCGCTGCTCGCGCGCACGGCAAAAGGCGCGGTGATCGACACGGACTTCGCAACCGAGGACAAATTCGATTTTCTCGCGCCGCCGACGCGCGCCGCGACCCGCGCACGCGGCGTGACGGCCTTCGTCACGGTGCAGGAAGGCTGCGACAAATTCTGCACCTTCTGCGTCGTGCCGTATACGCGCGGCGCGGAAGTCTCGCGGCCGGTTACAAAGATCGTCGCCGAGGTCGAGCGGCTCGTGGATGCGGGCGTG
The DNA here is from genome assembly GCA_050187875.1 of Variibacter sp. GTDB lineage: Bacteria > Pseudomonadota > Alphaproteobacteria > Rhizobiales > Xanthobacteraceae > JAFKKS01. Next base: position 46,470 of record JBFWXB010000027.1, on the reverse strand, counting down.
CGCGAGGTGACGCTGATCGGGCAGAACGTGAATGCCTATCACGGCGAGGGCGCCGACGGCAGCACGTGGTCGCTCGCGAAGCTCCTCGAGCGCCTGAGCGGCGTGCCGGGCCTCGCGCGGCTTCGCTACACGACGAGCCATCCGAACGACATGAGCGACGACCTCTATGCCGCACATCGCGACCTTCCGGCGCTGATGCCGTTCCTGCATCTGCCGGTGCAGTCGGGTTCGGACCGCATGCTCGCGGCGATGAACCGCCGCCATACGCGCGCCGACTATCTGCGCGCCGTCGAACGGCTGAAGGCCGTGCGGCCCGACATCGCGCTGTCGTCGGATTTCATCGTCGGCTTTCCCGGCGAGACGGAAAAGGATTTCCGCACCACCCTCGATCTCGTCGCCGAGGTGGGATTTGCCGCAGCGTACTCCTTCAAATACTCACCGCGTCCGGGCACGCCCGCCGCCGACATGGACGCGCAGGTGCCTGAAGAGGTGAAGACGACGCGGCTCGCGGAGCTGCAAGCCGCGATCGACCACGAGCAGGCCGCGTTCAATGCGCGGTGCGTCGGGCGCACGTTCGACGTACTGCTCGAAAAGCCCGGCCGCCACCCGGGCCAGATCACCGGCCGCTCGCCCTATCTGCAGCCAGTCCAGGTCATGGCGGATGCGGCGGACATCGGCCGCATTGTCCCCGTATCGATCGACGATGTGCGCGTCTATAGCTTGCTCGGACGCATCGCCCTGACGCAGACTCCCGCCGTCAAACCCGATCGCGGCCGCCGTGCCGCCGCCATGCAAACCGGAGCCTGAGGGACCTCTTGCGCCCCCCTGCACAGACCGCCCATCCCTCGCCGGCCGCGCTTGCGGCGGGCTCCCGCCACCAGGTCGACCTCGCCTTCGACGACAATCGGCTCGCTTCGATCCTGTTCGGCCAGTACGGGCAGAACCTCAGCCTGATCGAACGCCGCCTCAACGTCACCGCCGAGCAGCGCGGCAACCACGTCGCCCTCGAGGGCGCACGCGACGCCATCGCACAGGCGAAGCGCGTCTTGGAAGGCCTCTACGAACAGCTCAAGCGCGGCCGCGACCTCGCGCCGGGCGACGTCGAAGGCGCGGTGCGCCAATCGCTGGCGCAAGGCTCGCTCTTTCCCGCCGATGCGGAAGGCAAAGGCGGCGGCTTCACCGAGATCAATCTGCGCAAGCGTCCGGTCCGCGCGCGCACGCCCGCGCAAGACGCGTATCTGCGCGCGCTCAAGCGCAACGCGCTCGTCTTCGGCACCGGTCCGGCGGGTACGGGCAAGACGTGGCTTGCGGTCGCGCATTGCATCGCGCTCTACGAGCGCAAAGAAGTCGACCGCATCATCCTCTCGCGACCCGCGGTCGAGGCGGGCGAGCGCCTCGGCTTCCTGCCCGGCGACATGCGCGAGAAGGTCGATCCCTACCTGCGCCCGGTTTATGACGCGCTCTATGACCTCATGGATGCGCGCATCGTCGAGCGCGCACTGCAGACGGGCGAGATCGAGATCGCGCCGCTCGCCTTCATGCGTGGCCGCACGCTCGCCAACGCCGCCATCATTCTCGACGAAGCGCAAAACACCACGTCGATGCAGATGAAGATGTTCCTTACGCGGCTCGGCGAGAACTCGCACATGATCGTCAATGGCGATCCGAGCCAGATCGACCTTCCCGGCGGACAGAAGTCCGGACTGGTCGAGGCGCTGGAGCTGCTTCAGGACGTCGAGGGCGTCGGCTTTGCGACATTCACGGCGACAGATGTCGTGCGCCACGAGCTGGTTGGCCGCATCGTCGCCGCCTACGACGCGGCGGTACAAGCGCGCCGCGAGGGGCACCTGTGACACCCCGTCGGCGCGGCATCAAAGCCGGGGCGCCGAAGGTTGAAGTCCTTGTTCAATCGTCGCAATGGAAGCGCGAGGCGAAGATCGCGGCGCATCTGCGCAAGGCGATTGCGGCCGCCGCCGCGCGGCTGTGCGAAAAGGATGCGCCGAAGCCGGTGACGCCATTACCTAGCGACGCCGGTAATGTGGCACTTGCGCTCGCGCTCAGCGATGATGCCGCCGTGCGCGCGCTCAATCGCGATTGGCGCGGGCAGGACAAGCCGACCAATGTGCTGTCCTTCCCCGCGCCACGCGGCGAAAGCGCACCAGGCGCGCCCGTCCATTGGGGCGATGTCATCATCGCTTACGGGACCACGGCGCGCGAGGCGCAGGAAGGCGGCAAGCCCTTCGCCGACCACGCGGCGCACCTCGCGATCCACGGCTTTCTGCATCTTGCCGGCTACGACCACGAGAAAGATACGGACGCGGAGGTGATGGAGGCGCTGGAACGTGCGATTCTCGCGCGAATCGACATTCCCGATCCTTATGCGTCCTGAGAGACATAACCAGTTGCAGCAGAACTGCCGCCACTCTCGATGTCGTCATCCTGAGGTGCGCGGCAAAGCCGCGCCTCGAAGGATGGCCAAGACACGGGCCGTCGTCCTTCGAGGCTCGGCGCTTTGCGCCTCGCACCTCAGGATGACGGTTTCGACCTATCGCCCAGCCGCCAACCTCTCGATCTGATGCTGACCCGCATCGCCAACGCCGTCGTGCTCGCATGGGGATGGCGCCGTGCCGCCATCGCCTGGATCGCCGGCGCCGCCTCGACATTGGCGCTCGCGCCCTTCAATGCCTGGCCGATCCTCTTTGTCACGTTCCCCGTCCTCGTCTGGATGATCGACGGCGCCGCGGCCGGCCGCTGGGGCCGGGCGATGAGCGCCGCCGCCGTCGGCTGGTGGTTCGGCTTCGGCTATTTCGTCGCCGGCCTCTATTGGGTCGGCATCGCGTTCCTCGTCGACGCAAAGACTTTCGCGTGGCTGATGCCCTTCGCCGTGCTCGGGCTACCGGCGCTGCTTGCGATCTTCACCGCGATCGGGACGGCGCTCGCCGGTGCGCTGTGGACGCCAGGGCCGGCGCGCGTCTTCGCGCTCGCCGCCAGCCTGACAGCCGCCGAATGGCTGCGCGGCCATGCGCTCAGCGGCTTTCCCTGGAATGCTTTCGGCTACGCGCTCACCACGCCGCTGGCGCTGGCGCAAAGCGCCAGCGTTGTGGGGCTATGGGGCTTGACGTTCCTCGCCGTCGCGATCTTCGCAAGCCCCGCGGTTCTCGCCGACGATCGCAAGGACACGCCCCGCCCTCTTCTCCTGCCCGGTGCGGCGCTCGCGCTTCTCGCGCTGATGGCGATCTACGGCATTGGGCGCCTTTCGGCGCTGCCGACGACATTCGTCGATCACGTGAAGCTGCGCATCATGCAGCCGAATCTGCCGCAGGACAAAAAATTCAACTACGGCGCCAAGGCCGAGGTGATGCGCCGCTACCTTACGCTATCCGCGCGCCAGAACCCCGACGGTAGCGGTGGCGACGGCTTGCGCGGCATCACGCACCTGATCTGGCCGGAGTCGGCGTTTCCGTTCCTGTTGACCCGCGAGCCCGATGCGCTCGCGCAGATCGCGAACCTGTTGCCGGTCGGCACTGTGTTGATCACCGGCGCCGCTCGCGGCGAGCCGCCGGCCGCGCCCGGACGCGGGCTGCAGGCCTATAATTCGATCTACGTCATCAGCCACGACGGTTCGATCCTCGGCGTCTACGACAAGACGCATCTCGTGCCGTTCGGCGAATATTTGCCGCTCCAGTCACTGCTCGAAAGTATCGGACTGCAGCAGCTCACCAAGGTGCATGGCGGTTTCCTTTCGGGCGCGCGGCGGCGCCTGCTGACTATTCCGGGCACGCCGCCGGCGCTCCCGCTCATCTGTTACGAGATCATTTTCCCAGGCGCCGCCGTGCCGACAGGGCCGCGGCCTGGATGGATGCTGAATCTCACCAATGATGGCTGGTTCGGGAACAGCACCGGTCCCTATCAGCATTTCCAGCAGGCGCGCGTGCGCGCCATCGAAGAAGGCTTGCCGCTCGTGCGTGGCGCCAATACGGGCATTTCCGCCGTGGTCGACCCGCTCGGCCGCGTTGTTGCGTCGCTGCCGCTGGGCGCGGAAACCGTGCTCGATGCGCCGCTGCCGAAGCCGATCGACCCACCGCTCTATGTCCATATGGGTGATGGTGGCGCGCTGCTCCTGGTCGGCGCGGCCTTTCTGTTCTGCCTGCAGCGGCGCCTGCGTCGGCGTTGAAAGAGACCGCCCTACCGCTACCGGAGGTTAGTACCACTGCTCTTTTGGGCAAACTAACATGCCGCCGCTCTTCACCTTTTTTCGCATTCCGCGCGAGCAATCTTTGGCCTTAGAGTTCGCCGCCCATTTTTGTGCAAATGCTTGCAATATGTGAGAATTGCCGGAAGCGCGGTGCCTCGTTTCGAGTACGGGAGCAACCTATTCCATGGCGATGAAGGCGCCCAACCCCATCGACAAGCATGTGGGAAGCCGCGTGCGCATGCGCCGCATGATGCTCGGCATGAGCCAGGAGAAGCTGGGTGCTGCGCTCGGCCTGACGTTCCAGCAGGTCCAGAAATACGAAAAGGGCACCAATCGCATCGGCGCCAGCCGCATGGCGCAAATTTCCGAAACCCTGCAGGTGCCGGTGGCTTTCTTCTACGAGGGCGCGCCGAGCGGGATGGGCACTGGCACTCCTGGGCTCAGCGAAGCGCAATCTCCCGCCTATGTCGCCGACTTCTTGGCCACCTCCGACGGTCTCGCCCTGGTCAAGGCCTTTCAGCAGATTGCCGACGGCAAGATTCGCCGCCGGATCGTCGATCTGGTCGAGGCCATCGCCGGCCACGCCAAGGATTAAAGCCGTCGGCATCGCTGCCGGCCTTGACCCCGCGAAAAGACGCTGCAACAACCCCGCGGTCGAGCGCGGCCACATTGCCGTGCATCTGCGTCCGGCGACGGCCCTGCCCTCGCCATCTTTCGATTGAATGCATCCCGGCGCCGAAGCCCGGGGCCCTGCTCCGAGCCCATGATCTGAGCTCATGACCGGCGTCGAAGTCTCCGTCCAAGGAAGGTCTCTGCCGATGTCCCGCAAGAACTATCTCTTCACCAGCGAGTCCGTGTCCGAGGGACATCCCGACAAGGTCTGCGACCGCATTTCCGACGAGGTCGTGGACGCGTTCTTCGCCGCCGCGCCGAAGGAAGGTCTGGATGTGAACCAGGTGCGCGTCGCTTGCGAAACGCTCTGCACGACCAACCGCGTGATCATCGCCGGCGAAACGCGCGGACCGAAAAGCATCACACCTGAGCTGATCGTCGAGCGCGCTCGCGCTGCGATCAAGGAAATCGGCTATGCGCAAGACGGCTTCCATTGGGAGAAGGCGAAAGTCGAGGTGCTGCTGCATGCGCAGTCGGCAGACATCGCGCAAGGCGTCGACTCGAGCGGCAACAAGGACGAAGGCGCCGGCGACCAGGGCATCATGTTCGGCTACGCCTGCCGCGAGACGCCGGAGCTGATGCCGGCGCCGATCTACTACGCGCACAAGATCCTCAAGCTGATGGCGGATGCGCGCCACGCCGGCACGACCGACAAGCTCGGCCCCGACGCCAAGAGCCAGGTGACGGTGCGCTACGACAACGGCAAGCCCGTCGAAGCGACGCAGATCGTCGTCTCGACGCAGCATCTCGACGAGAAACTTTCCTCCGACGACATCAAGACGCTCGTCGAGCCGTACGTGACGAAAGCGCTGCCCGGCGGCTGGATCACGAAGAACACCGTCTGGCACGTCAATCCGACCGGTAAGTTCGTCATCGGCGGCCCCGACGGCGACTGCGGCCTCACCGGGCGCAAGATCATTGTCGACACCTATGGCGGCGCGGCGCCGCATGGCGGCGGTGCCTTCTCCGGCAAGGACCCGACGAAGGTCGACCGCTCCGCCGCTTACGCCGCGCGCTACCTCGCGAAGAACGTTGTCGCCGCAGGCCTCGCCGAGCGCTGCACGATCCAGCTCTCCTACGCGATCGGCGTCGCCAAGCCGCTCTCGCTCTATGTCGATCTCGCCGGCACCGGACAGGTCGCGGAGGATCGTCTCGAGAAGGCGCTGAGCGAGGTGATGGACCTCACGCCGCGCGGCATCCGCGCGCACCTTGCGCTCAACCGTCCGATCTATGCGCGCACCTCGGCCTACGGTCACTTCGGCCGCGCGCCGGAAGCCGACGGCGGCTTCTCCTGGGAGAAGACGGACCTCGCCGACGCGATCCGCTCCGCTGTTGTGAACTAACGGAGCGGGCGCTGGCGCCTCGCTCAGGCTCTCCGTCGCCGCTTGCGGGCGCGCCGCCCGCGGGCGGCGGCGCGTTTTTTGGCCGCCGCAAAGGACATCGCCTGCGCGCGGGACAGGCAGAACTTTTCGACACGCTGCTGCCGCGGCTCGCGCTCGACCTCGCATCGCCCGCGCCGCTGAGCCTCTCAGCACTCTTTCCCGACACGACCCGCGCCGTGCGGCTGGAGATCGGCTTCGGCGGTGGCGAGAATCTCATCGCTGAGGCGATGGCGCATCCCGACATCGGCTTCATCGGCTGCGAGCCCTTCGTCAACGGCATGGCGAAAGCGCTGGCCGCGATCAAATCCGCAGGCTTGCGCAACATCCGTCTGCATGCGGGTGACGCGGAGGAGCTTCTGCGCTGGCTGCCGCCGGCGTCGCTTGAACGCATCACCCTTCTCTATCCCGATCCTTGGCCGAAACGCCGCCACTGGAAGCGCCGCTTCGTGCAAGAAAAGCGGATTGCCACCTTCGCACGCGTCTTGTGTAACGGGGGTGAGTTCCGCTTCGCGAGCGACATTGCCGATTACGTCGCCTGGACGCTATGGCGCTTCCTGCGCGCAGGCGATTTCATTTGGCCGGCGACGCGCGCCGACGACTGGCGCGAGCCCTGGCCGGGCTTCGGCGGCACGCGCTACGAGGCGAAGGCCCTGCGTGAAGGTCGCCGCGGAACGTATCTGACTTTCGTGCGGCGGTAGCTAGCGGAGATTGCCGCGTTCTTATCCCTCCCCGCAGGGGAGGGTGGCTCCGAGCGAGCACAGCGAGTGAGGAGACGGGTGGGGTAATCTTGCAGCTTGTCCCCACCCGGCCGACGCGGAGCCTGTGCTCGGGCGGCGCAAAAGCGCCGACCCGAGTGCGTCGTCCACCCTCCCCTCCGGGGAGGGATGATGGTCGCCTCGCTCTCCGAATCAATGCGCCGCTGCCGCGGCCGGGGCGCGTGCCTGCCAGAAGCCGAGCACGCGCTCCGATGTCGCGCTCGAAAGACGATCGAACTGTCCGCGCGCGCGTTCGATCGCCGGCGTATCGGCGCCGAGTTGCAACGCGATGACCGCGGCGACCGTCGACCACTGGAACTGCATCGCCTTGCCGAGGATCAGGAAGGAATCGGGCCGCCCGCCATTCACCAGCCGGTCGGCGACCTCGATCGAAAGCCTGCAGATTTGCGAGATGGCGACCACCGTCTCCTCGACGCGCCCTTCGGCGGCGAAGGCGACGAGGCGCGCTTCCATGTCTTCGAGCGTTCCATACGCGACATCGATGCGCCGGCTGACCGCCGCGTAATCACGCCCTCCAAGACCGGTCAGCATGATGTCGTCGGCCGCCTTCTCGGTGACGCGGGCGATGTCGTCCTGCGCCTTCCCGCCCGTTGCGCCGATGAGGCGCTCGCGCACCGTCGCCGTCGCCTGCGCGACGAGCTTGCGAAACAAAGGCGCGGGAATGTCGGCGCGGCTGCCGACCCGATCGGAAAGCGCGCGGTCGCCGGCAGCGCGGCTCACCAGCACGGCGAAGCCGGCGTCCGAGAACCGTGCCGCCTGGTTGCTGACGATCTTGTCGAGCACGGCGAGGTCGCCGCGGCGAACGAGTTCGTTGGTGACATGCTCGGAGACCTGCTTGCGGCCGGAAATCGCCAGGAGGTGCGCCTGCGGCTTGTTCTGCGCGATGACGATGAGGTCCTCGTCGGTGAGCCGCGGCGACTGCGACAAGACGGGCCCGGCGACCGCTATATCGTTGTCGTGGGCGAGCGTGCGGATGATGCCGGGCGGCGCGCTCGCGATCGGCGCCAGGGTCTGCGCGAGGTCGACCAGCGCAGCGGCCTCGATCTCGATGACGAGGCGGCGGAAGACGTCGTCGAACAGCTCGATCTGGGCGTCGCTGAAAGCCCCGGCCCCATGCAGGAACAGCGTCGTGACCTGCTTCAACGCATTGGCGCGCCGAAGGGGTGAGGCCCCCCGCACGACGTTTTCGACGTCTTTAATCAGGGCTCCCTGGGCGGTCATGTTCTCGACTCCAACGCACCACGCATTCTGCGGGCTCGTGAAAATTAGAGAGCGAACATGAAGGAAGGGTTAGGGATCGCGACAGCCTTGAAAAACGTAGGCTTTCAGCCCCTCATCCGCGCGCCGGCGGGGACGGCTGGATCGCGTGCGGCTTGCCATATTGGCCGCGAGACGTTAGCTATCCCCGGCCGCGCCTGCCCTCCGGGCCAAGGCGATCATGGCACAAGCGCCCGTAGCTCAGCTGGATAGAGCACCAGACTACGAATCTGGGGGTCAGGAGTTCGAATCTCTTCGGGCGCGCCATTTTCTTTTTGAAATCAATGACTCACGCGGGCGCGGTTGCGCGCGCCGATCGGCGCGGCGAACTGGTCGCGTATGTGTCGCAAATTGAGGGAAGCGCCAGGTGCGTCCATTAGCGGTCACGAGCATCCGACCGAGTGTGCCCCTACTGCTCCCAATACACTTCAGTCGCCAAATACTCTGAAAGCACTGATCGAACCAGCAAGCCTCCGCACTGTGAAACGGAGTAGCGGTAAACACCCTGCTGCACGATCACCCAAGGACCTGCCATATCTTGCCCCGTCAACACACGCGTCATCATCCGACTGCCGACTTCGGGCCACGGCGAGAACTGCCCTGAGTAGACAGTTCCTTCGAAATCCTCCCGGTCTTTCGATGTCATAGATTCCAAAGGACAAGCCCATACGTGCGTCGGCTCGGTCATCATCGGTTCACCGAATTCAAAATAAGCGTGTCCGCGAGCATTCTTGACGACCACGCGGTTGACCCGATGCATCTCCGGCCTCCAGACTGTGCATATCTCACCACCGACTGTGTGATAACTTGAGCTGGAGCGATCAATTAGCGCTCTCAGTTTCGCACTGTTGCCGAGTGACCGGGCGGCGCTTGCATTCTTCTGTGCCGAGGGATCAGTCGATCCCGCCAAGACCGAACTCAAGAATGCTACGAGGTATTGCTCGTCGCTAGAGAAGCTTGAGTTGCATGGCTTGCAGATTCTTACGACCGGCAGATGGTGCGGACGAGGTTTTTGCAGCAGGCTTTTCGAAGGGACGTGATCTTCATTCGTTTCCGCCTGTGCGAGCCACTGACCGCAATGGATGCACCAGGACTTGTTTCGTTCGTCGCTAAATTCCTCAATTTCCTGCATCTGTTCAGTATAGCGCGAACTCTCGCTCGGTTCAGCGCCAGGACTGGAAATTAACATTCTCTCGCCGATTTACACCGCAGATCTTCGCTGCAATTCGAAGCGGCTTTGCTGAATTCGATCCGTGGACGGAAACGTCAGGTGCTTTGCGGGCCGCGCCCTGGCGGAGTACTTTTCGACCTATGAAGAAGGTTGGGGGATTCTTCGAGCTAAGCGCGACCGATCTGGTCGGTCATTTGCATTGCCGCCATCTCACTGTCCTGGACCGTGCGGTTGCCGAAGGTGCTTTAGGCAAACCAAAGGTGTGGGACCCTCTACTGCAAATTTTGGCCGAGCGCGGTGCAGCGCACGAGCAGGGGTACATCGAACACCTGACCAAAGCAGGTCTGGAGCTCATCCGAATTGATGGTTTTGAAGTTACGAATGAGGCAGCAGCGGCGACGCTCGCCGCCATGCGGCGTGGGGTTCCCGTCATTGTCCAAGGAGCCCTATCGGACCAGGGCTGGAATGGACGCGCCGATGTCCTGCACCGCGTTGAGATGCCGAGTGCGCTTGGTGGTTGGTCCTATGAGGCGATCGACACGAAGCTTGCTCGCGAAACGAAAGCCGGGACGATTCTCCAGCTCTGTCTTTATTCCGACCTGCTGACCAAAGCGCAGGGATTGCCGCCCGAGTCTATGTACGTCGTTGCACCATGGTCGGAATTTGAGCCGCAGCAATATCGGTTCGCTGACTACGCCGCCTATTTTCGGAAGGTAAAGCGCGCTTTGCTGGCTGCGATGGCGGAACCGGCTGCAGATGACACCTACCCCAATCCAATTGAGCATTGCGAAATCTGCCGATGGCGCCACGCTTGTGACCAGCGTCGCCGGGATGACGATCACCTTTGTCTCGTGGCGGGAATCTCGAAGCTTCAAATTAGCGAGTTAAAGGCGCACGGCATTGCGACGCTGCAAAGCTTGGCCGGCATGCAGTTGCCGCTCAATTGGAAGCCCAACCGGGGCTCGGTGGATTCTTATATCCGCATTCGCGAGCAAGCTCGCATCGTGGTGGAGGCGCGCGCGGCAGGGGCCGGCAAGTTTGAGCTGCTGCCGGTGGAAGCAGGCTTCGGGCTTGCCCGCCTTCCCGAACCGTCCGATGGTGACGTATTCCTAGACCTCGAAGGCGACCCCTTCGTTGGCGAGCACGGTCTCGAATATCTGTTCGGTTATCTCTTTAAGGACGCGCAAGGCGCATCGGTTTATAAGGCGAACTGGGCCCTTTCACGCACCGACGAGAAGCGCGCCTTCGAGACATTCGTTGATTTCATCATGGCTCGGTGGGCGCATTTTCCTGGGCTGCACATTTATCATTATGCCCCTTATGAGCCCGCAGCCTTGAAGCGTCTGATGGGTCGTTACGCCACGCGCGAGGAAGAGATCGACCGAATGCTCCGCGCTGGACTTTTTGTCGATCTCTATCATGTCGTGCGGCACGGCTTGCGTGCAAGCGTCGAAAGCTATTCGATCAAACGTCTGGAGCCGTTCTACGAGTTCGAGCGCGGGACGCCCCTCGATGATGCGAACGTTGCCTTGGCCAATCTCCAGGCCAACCTTGAGCTTGGCGATATTCCGTCAGTTTCCGAGGACACCAAAGCGACTGTGCGAGCCTACAACGAAGATGACTGCCGCTCGGCGTCGGCGTTGCGCAATTGGCTTGAATCGCATCGGGCTAAGCTGATCACTGACGGGGTTGATGTACCTCGCCCGCAGCCTGGCGACGGCGCGGCGAAGGAAAAGATCACGGATTGGCTAATCAAAATCAACGCGGTGATCAGTCGACTGACGGCCGATGTTCCCGACGATCCCGTCGAACAAAATGAGGACCAGCAAGCCCGCTGGGTCTTGGCCAACGTTCTCGACTGGCACCGCCGAGAAGAAAAGGCGGTGTGGTGGGAGTATTTCCGGCTGGCCGACTTGTCCTCCGAGGAACTTCTAGACGAGCGCGCCGGACTGTCCGGCCTCATCTTTGTCGGCGCCGTGGGCGGCACCGCAAAGGCACCAATCCACCGTTATCGTTTCCCACCCCAAGAAACCGAGGTTCGGGGCGGCGAGGAGCTCCGCAATGTCGGCGGTGCCAAATTGGGAAAGGTCGAAGCAATCTCCTTTGTGGACAACACGGTCGACATCAAGAAACGACAGGATACCGCCGGCCTTCATCCGCAGGCGGTGTTTGCTCACAGCTATGTCAGTGGCCAGGTGATGGCCGAGGCGTTAGTCCGGATCGGCGAATATGTCGCCGACCACGGGCTGGCTGGCCATGGGCCTTATCAAGCGGCTCGCGATCTCCTACTGAAAGAGAAACCGCGCGTTGGCGGTGAGCCGCTTCTTCGCGACGGAGAGACGGCCGTCGAGGCCGCCGTTCGGCTCTGCGCGCACATCACCGGCGGCATCCTGCCGATTCAGGGGCCACCAGGTGCGGGCAAGACCTTCACGGGCGCCCGCATGATCTGCGAGCTGGTGCGCGGCGGAAAGACGGTCGGCATCACTGCGAATAGCCACAAGGTTATCCGAAATCTGATCAACGCAACAATCAAGGCGGCCGATGAATTAGGCATCGAGCTACAATGTTGCCAGAAGGCGGATGAGGCCGAAGACCCCCAGCACCGTCTTTCGTTCGCGAACAGCAACGATGAGCTGTTCGCCGCGTTAAGGGGCTCTGCTTCGGTCGGTGGTGGCACGGCGTGGCTATGGTCACGACCGGATGCGTTCGAGACGGTCGATGTGTTGTTCGTCGACGAAGCCGCGCAGATGTCACTCGCTAATGTTCTTGCGGTCTCGCAGGCGGCAAAGACCGTCGTGCTGATCGGTGATCCGCAACAGCTCGATCAGCCAATGCAAGGTAGCCATCCGGAGGGCACTGACGTATCGGCGCTCAACCACATTCTGGGTGGAGAGCGGACCATCGCTCGGGATCGAGGATTGTTCCTGGGAGAGACTTGGCGGCTGCATCCAGCCATCTGCGCCTACACATCTGAGCTCTTTTATGACGGCAAGCTCCACTCAAGGGACGGACTGGAAGAACAAGTTATCAAGGCTGCAAGGATTATTGATGGCTCCGGTCTCTACTTTCTGCCTGTCGCCCACAGCGGCAATCAAAATTGCTCGCCTGAAGAGGCGGGAGCGGTCGGTAGGCTTGTGCCGGCGATCCTCGCCGATGGTGCGACTTGGGTCGATCGCGACGGGAAAGAGCGGCAGCTCACTCTAGACGACATAGTCATCATCACGCCTTACAACGCGCAGGTCTTTGAGATTCAGCAACGCCTGCCCCGCGCACGCGTCGGCACGGTTGATAAGTTTCAAGGCCAGGAAGCAGCGATCGCCATCTATTCGACGGCGACCTCGAGCCATGCGGATGCACCGCGTGGGATGGAGTTTCTCTACAGTCTTAACCGACTTAATGTCGCGACATCTCGTGCCAAATGTGTATCGATTCTCGTCGGTTCGCCCCAGATATTCGAAGCGGAATGCCGCACACCGCGACAAATTCAGCTGGCAAATGCGTTCTGTCGATTTTTTGAGATGGCCAAGCCACTCGCAGTCGGGGGACAGCCGATCCCGGAAGATTCCGCGTCGTGACGCAGAGCCGTCACGCGGCTTGAGTTGGGGCGAGTCTTGGGGGGACACCTTTAGGAGGCTTCAAGATTTCTGCTCCATCAGCAGTCCATCGCAGAGCGGGGCGGGCCTGTGCAGCGGTGTGGCACCATGTAAAATGCCTGGCGAGGACGAGCAGCCCGTGACAACGACCGTATTCGATGAGCGCGAAAATTCTGACCGACAACGTCCTTACGTCGTTTGCCGACGTGGTCGCCGCCAATAAGCGGCGTCTCTATCGACTCTGGCTCATTGCACCTTGGATCGGCTCATCGGGAGCAGGGCTCGACCCCGTTCTGCGGATCACGGATGCTCTTCGCGATACGCATTGTCGATTGGTCGTCATAACGCGTCGGCCTGTATTCGTATGGCACGACCGGGCCATTTCGATCCTGTGCCGGCATCCGCACCGCGAAGTCTTCGAGTGCGGCACGCTCCATACCAAGCTATACCTACTCGAGTGCGATGGCTTTCGTGCCGCCATATTCGGGTCGCCAAACCTGACGCCGGCCGCCAACGAGGACAATCGAGAACTGGCCATAGAATTCCGCACCACCGTCCAAGGACGAAGCGAACCCACCGCGGCGTTGGTGAGCGAATTGATCGGCTATGCCTGGGCGCTTCGTAATCAGGACGACGTGCAGCCCATGGAGTAATGTGACACTGCCCACTGAGAGGGGGACCGGATGCCGAATACTTTGAGCGAGTGGTTTTGCCTGAAGCCGGGGAGACACAGCTTCAAGCCGAACGTGATCCGCGATCGTGAGCTCGTCTTCTGCCACGAGGCAAAGATCGAGGACGAGATCATGATGAGCATCGAAAGGCGCTTTGCCGCACGCCAGCCCGTAAAGATGGTGCTCTACGGCGATTGGGGGGTCGGCAAGACCCACGCCGTCTACCATATTTCGTGGTGGTTCGATCAGCACGCCGCCGATTTCCCGGCTCAGACGGTATTGGTGGAACTTGGCGACATTACCAGTAAATCGAGATTCGACGTGCTGGTCGGACCATTCCTCGATCGTATCGGGCTCCCCGAGCTCGTTCGTCTCGTACACGGTTACACGAGCGCAGCGGGCGGAAAGCATGTCGTCGAAGGTTTGAAGGAACGAGGCGCGGCCAGCAATGTCGCCGAGGCATTCGGGAAATTGCTGCTCGCCTCGCCGGGCGGGACTCCACCGCCTGCCGTTCTGACGGCGTTTGAGTTTCTCAAAGGCGAGAAGACCAAAGACGCCGCAAGCATGGGATTGGGCGGTACTCTATCACAAAGCGAGGAGTTCTACAGCGTACTACTTTGCTGCGGCGAGCTGTGTCAGACGGTCAATAAGAAGCAGCTGATCTTCATGGCCGACGAAGCAGCGAAACTGGAAGATATCGATGCTGATGACGCCACGAAGCGCCATTGGATTGCTGCCAATCGTCTGATCTTCGACGACAACAACGACGCCTTCGGCTTCATCTACACCCTGAGCGGCAAAGGCCAGAGGAGCGTTCCTAGCGTAATTTCAGACCCGCAGATCGTGAACCGCCTCGGTTCGAACAACATGATTGAGCTGCCAAATCTCGCACCTACCGACGTTGAATCTTTTCTGGAAAAACTGAGGGTTTCGTTCGTCGATAAGGCGTGCGTCGACGGGCTGACCGGCACAGGTACGATTACCCCGTCGGAGTACGATTGGAAACGCTACCCCTTCACGGCGAGCGGGTGGAATGAATTTGTCGGTTACTGGAATAACAACCAACAAGACGCCAAGCCCCGAGATATCTGCGACAAGCTTGATGATGTTGGATTCCGAGCGATGAAGGACAACAAGCGTCTCATCGACCCGGACTGTCTACGGAAAGCGCGGATGTAGCCTATGCCTTCGTTTGCTCTCGACCCGCCGATCGCGAAGGGCCCCGGCGATGTGATCGCCGGCGACCCGTCTGCCCGCGGCAAGGATAAGCTGTTGTTGGGAAGTCTGGCGGAGACCGGACCGCGCCGACAACTTTGGCTGGATATTACCGGCGAGCAGGTCGTCGCGATTTTGGGAAAGCGCGGCACCGGAAAGTCCTACACGCTGGGCGTAATCGCGGAAGGACTCGCTGCCGGCCCGGGTGAGACGCCGATCGCGGTTCACGTGACGAAACGAGCAGGCCTCGTCTTCGACATTATGGATATTTTTTGGACGTCCCAGATCCCTTTGTCGGCGGAAGGCTCAGCCGAGATCAAGAAGCAGTTTTCGTTGCTTGCGAAAACCAGCCTGAAGACCCAGCCCCTGAACGTGGATGTCTGGATACCTGCCGGCTACGAGCGCCCCGAGATCGACCCGTCCGGGCTTAGGTCGTTACAGATCGGCGCCGGTGACTTGGAAATTGATGATTGGGGAGCTCTGTTCGACATTAATATGCTCGTCGAGCCGCGCGGCATGCTTCTCACCGATTTGATCGGGCGCGTGGGAGTAAACGGCTACACTGATCGTTCGGGAATAACGGTGGCGGCGCAGCCGGACTTCAACTTCGATCAACTCCTAACCTGCTTGGATCAGGACCCCACATTCGCCGTCAATTACAACGACAACACAATTCGGAGCGTTCGGCAGCGATTGGAGACCTTTCGGGGGTTGCCTCTGTTTCAAGGATCGGCGACCGACCTCACCGACCTTCTGAAGCGCGAACGCGTGAGCGTGCTCATGTTGGGTCGCGTGCCTGATGAATTGAAGAACGTAATTGTGTCGGTACTTCTTAGAAGAGTCCTTCGTCAAAGAAGAGACGCTTCCTTTGCGCAAAAGCGTCTCGATCTGCAGACGAACTTGTCCGACGCAGAGAAGTCGTTGCTTCAAGCTACAATCGAGCACAACGTGCCGAGGACTTGGGTGTTGCTCGATGAAGCGCATGTCCTTGCCGGAGCCGACCAGGGCTCGGTCGCCCGTGACGCGTTCATAAAGTACGCAAAGGAGGGCAGGAACTATGGGCTGTCGTTGGCGCTGGCGACGCAGCAGCCGAGTGCGCTCGACAGCCGATTGATGTCACAGGTCGAAACGTTGATCGTGCATCAGCTTACATCGCCCAAGGACGCCGCCGTCGCGCTGGAAAACGTGCGATCTCCTGTTCCCGGCGACATACGAGTGGACGGGACGAAAACCTCCTTTGATGCGCTCTTGAGGCAACTCACTCCCGGCGTAGTGACGTTCTCATGCGGCAACGCTCCGAATCTTCCGCGCGTTTGCGTTGCGTCGGTTCGCCCGCGCATCTCGGCACATGGAGGGTACGAGGCGTGATCCCGCTTGAGGGCCGGGCCCTCCCCGGCCTTGATGAATTCATGCTGCGACTAGGACATTTGACCGTGCTTTGCCAAGCTGCGGTTGAAGCAGGTGGGGCTGCGCATCGATTTGCGCGGGAGGCTGCCGAGCGGCTGACACGATTAGTGCCGGTCCCGGATGAATCCCTGTCCTCCGTCGCGCGATACCTCAAGGCGAAGAAACTATGCCCAGAACTGGCGGAGCGAAAGGCCGGCGATTTTGATGAAAAGAAATTCCGCTACCCCGATATCGTATTGATTGCCAAGGACGAGGAGGATTCGATTGAGGGATGGCCCGCGGGTGCGCCCGTCAAGATATTTTGGCAGGACTTCTGTCTGTCGGCCGACGGTGTGCCGTCACGGGTTGGATCGGTGACGGCTCACGGACGACACGGCTCCAAGACCGGGCTCTCTCACGTAATCGACTGGGCGACGATGTTGGACTTGGCCAGCGCGTCCGGTCTTCCCTTCGCTCACGGCCAGTTGGTTGCAAACTTTAACTCGCCAGCGCGACCTCGTGGCGCGAATCCCTATCTGCTGGGAAACGAGAGGCTGGTATTTGCGGACCTCGTGATTCGCAGCGATTTCGATGTGTTCGCTGCCCTTGTCACGTCGTTGGCTTCAAAGAAGGACCCGCTGCGAAAGAAGGAGGCGACGCAGGAATACATAGACGCGGTGCAAGGCATCGCCGATGCCGCCGAATCCGCGCGACACCTGTCTCAACGGCAGCGCCAAAACCTTTTCTCGTTGTGGCGGGACTTACGGAGACGGGGGCACGGGGACGAGCTCATCACTTCAACCGCCTGGCACCGGGCCGCGTCCAGATTCGAAACGTACGTCGATCTGGGCTTGCTTCGAAAAGGCATTGCCGGTGAACAGGAGCGATACGAATACAAGTATTACGTCACCGATGCTTTGCACGGCATTCGCGAGACCCTGAACGCCGCACGCGATGCGGAGCATTGGCTGGATGAATTTCTCGTTGATTCGATTCTGGGCATAACGTGTTCCCGCGACGCCATACCACCAGAACAGCTCGTGGAATTGCTGCCGGCTATAATGGCGCCGCTCGCACGACCGACTTCTCCGCTTCCGATCGACACTTTGGCCCTCGGTCTAGTATGGCTGGCGGCGGATATGGCGCGAGCCGTTACGCTCGGCGCCGCGCGACGTAGTATCGAAGAGCTGGCAACAAAACGCCCGGACCTGGCTCGACTTTCGACGGGCTCCACAACGCGGGCGGAGTACATTTCCATTAGGCTTGGGGGAACGCATCATGAGTACGATGCAGGGTCAGGACGTGTTTGACGGCTCACCGTTCGTTCTGACAGCGACCCCAAAAATCGGGCAATGCTGGGCCGGCCGATCGGAAGTTCTGAAAAAGATAAACCGACTGCTCCGCACTCTCGTCAATCGTCCCGATTCGACGCTCGATCTTCTCTGGTCGAATTTCGGCGGAGGAAAATCTCACGCCCTGTATCACATCGTCCATCTTCTTTCGGTCCAGGCGCCGCAATTCATTCCGTTATTCGTCGAGATTCCGGAGCAGATCCGAAACTTTATGGACCTCTATCGCCGCGTCGTTCCCGCTATGCCGTGGGACCGGATCGCTCCATTTTTCATCGACTCCAGGGCGGTCGGCGTCAATGCGGATTTACAGCGAGCCGCGCGTGTGATCGTCCACGGCAACCCGGCCGAGCGAGAGGTTGCGACCGAATGGTTGGCGGGTGGACACGTGCATCTTCGCGAGCTTAGAAATTATACGGGGATTTCGGCCAGACTCGAAAACGACGTTCAGGCCACAGACGTGCTGTCCGATATTGTCAAAGTGCTAGCGACGAACAAGATACGGCTCGTTTTGCTTCTCGACGAGTTTCAACGGCTTGGTGTCCTTCAAGATCGCTATCGCTCGGCGATCCTCTCCAATCTGAGATCAATGTTTAGCAGAAACCCGACTCATTTTTCGGTCATCGCCGCCGCCACCACGAGAATAGAAAAGACGGCGCTCGACTTGTTGCCTCAGGAGCTTAGGACGCTGATGGGTATGCGCCCCTCGATAAGCCTGCCGGAAATGAGCGAAGACGAAGCCTATGAGTTTGTGGTGGAGCGGTTCAAGTGTTTTCGACCGGTGGGCTACGCCGGGGGTGCCACCGATCCCATCGGCGACGAAGCCGTGAGAGCGACGATTGCATTCGTGAATAACCAGACGACGGCACGCTTGATCCCGCGTACGCTGCTGCAAGCGCTATCATGGATTTACGACGAAGCGGACGGCAGCAAGGGCATCTCGCGCGACGAAACAAACAGACTCTTGAACGAGCTGTCGTGGGACTCGTTGGACGAAAATTCGCATGCCTGACCTCAGATTGTTCGCCAGTCCCGACGACCTCCCTAAACGCGCGAGCCGCAGTATTTTTCGGCAGTTCGGCGGGATCAAGGTTTTCGCTGCAACAGCTGCCGAACTGGCCGCAGACATTAACCGCATAGGCCAGAGTATCGACCAGGTGTCACGCGTCAGCTGGGGTCTCACACCGAGCATGTTGCGATACCTGGTCCAGCAAGAGCTTGGCGCCGAAGTACCGAAGCGTGTGTTCAGCGCCCTGCTGGGTTACCGCCTTCACTGCGGTCGGATCGACGGCGTGATCTGCGAAGGAAGCCAAGGCACTCCGTTTCGGGTCGTCATCCATTGCGATCGGATTGAGGAATTCAATATTCGGACTCGCAAGATCGCCGACGATCTTCGTGAAAGGCGCACTCTTCAGATTTCGGAAATGCGTGATCGTTACTTCAAGAACAAGGCGAAGGGCACTTGGACACAGGCGATGTACATGGCAGCCCGACTGGTGCGCCTTGGGCTCGCCGACTATCGTGATCAGTACAGCGTAAAAATGCCGGACTTGTTAGCTAATGCCGTCTTGTACACTCATCAATCTGTCGACCCTGTTGACGCCGGACGGCTGGGTCCGCCTTGACGGCTCGTCGTCGGTGACCCGCGCCATTGGGGTCGATCGCCACGGTGCCCTCGTCGTCCAAGCAGTTTCCATGCAGGCGTCAAACGCCGCCGCAGATGTCTGCTTTATCGGAACACGCTCGTCCTTCGGCGCCTTTCATAAAGAAACAGTGCTGATCGATTCGTCCGGAACATCAAGAAGCCTCGCCTCCATCGTCGAGGCAGATACCCTCGGCTCGCTTCGATTTGAAAGGGCGCTCGAAGTTGATTCGTTCTCTATCAACGATACTGCGTGTCGCCGGATATGGAGAGAGATCGAGGACCTCTGTATATCCATAGATAAAGATGAATTTGTTTTTCGTGCGTTGCGACAAGACGTTTTGCCGAAGGGAAATCGCTCGCTGGGTATGACGGTTCGCTCCTCGGGACAGCGGCACTACATCGGTATACAGAAGGCCCCATTCTTATCTGCACTGAGGGAAGCCGGTCTGTCCGTCCTGTTAGAGGCGTTGACAAAGCTGCGCTCGAACGAAGCTGGAGCAATTGAGGTTGAGCGGAAGAATTATCCTCTGTTGCTTTGGCTCATACTCCATCTCCACATGAATCGAGAAAGCTATCGGCTTGCCTTTGATTCGATCCAACACTCCGCAACTGTAGGAATTGACATGGAGCAACCGAGCGGCGCAATCGAGCAGGCTCGCACATCGTTTATCGCGGGCGCCGCTCGCGCCGTCGGCGTTGCCTGGGAAGAACGATTGTGGAGCCCTGTTTCGTCGGGGTTTGTGGTGGTAGGTCGTTGATCGCGAACGGACTCGGTAGGTCCGTCGCACCGAGATAGTTCATGGTCGATCATATCAGTGCGGACAAGAGGAGCGCGCTAATGGCGCGCATTCGCGGGCGGGACACCCGGCCCGAGAAGCTCGTGCGATCGATGGTCCATAAAATGGGATTCAGATTCGGAATAGGCACCGCTTCCGTTCCGGGAAGGCCGGACCTCGTCCTGCGGCGTCATCGCAAGGCTATTTTTGTTCACGGATGTTTTTGGCATCAGCACACCGGCTGCCCCCGGTCCGCTCGTCCTCGGTCTCGCACCAGATTCTGGAACACCAAACTGGATCGCAACCTTCGGCGTGACGGCGAAGTCATGAACCAACTCGCAAAGGACGGTTGGTTATCCTTGATCGTGTGGGAGTGTGAAACGAAGGACCGCCCGGCGTTGGAAGCCAAGCTCCGGCGCTTCCTCGGTAAGCGCTCGCCACGGAGCCGAGCCGCAAACGGCCGCTGATCAACGGCCGCCGAGTTGCGCCGCAAGTTGGCGCGCGTGCCGTGTCGCAAACATCGGCGGAAACGCATTGCCGATCATTTGAGCCGCGGGATACGTACCCTTTTTTAGCGAAAAGAAGTAGCGCCGAGGAAAGCCTTGGAGCAAGGCGGCCTCTCGCAACGTAATCGCTCGATCTTGCCTTGGATGAAGGAAGCGTCCTTTGGATGGATTGATGCAGCCGCCCGTTATCGTGGGCGCTGGTTCGTGCCAGGCCATGCGCCCGTATATATCGCGAAAACCATCAATCCTTCGGTGGCATGGCAGTTGTTCGTGCTGGGGAATTGCAGAGCGCCCCCCACCATTACGCGGAATTCGTTTGATCAGCATTTGAACGTCGGCGCTTCGTCGAGCCGGATGATCGTGTAGCGGGTCCCCGCTCCCGCCGGGCCGGTCGAGCTTCGCGATCGTGGCATGTACCGTCCGCAATGAGCGAGACTTGCGAGCGAACGACGTAGGACCATACTGAGATGCCAATAGAATCATACGTCGTCTTCTTTGCGGAACGCCGTAATCGGCTGCGTCTAGGACGTCGTACTCCCAGTCATAACCAAGCTTCGAAAGAACTTTGCAGAATTTCTTAAGACGGCTGTTCCTGGTGAGACCGGGGACATTCTCCATCATGATCGTCTTGGGCCGCAGGACGCGTACGAAGCGCAAAAACTCAAAAACGAGATCATTCATCGGCTCTCTGGGCCGGCGTTGTCCATTCAGAGTCCGCAGCCTGGAGAAACCCTGACAAGGCGGGCAGCCAGCCAGGAGGTCCAGCTGTCCGCGCTTCAGCCCCAAGCGTCGCATCAAGCCTGCCGCGGAAACATCGGTTATGTCCTGCTCGAACAGCAGTGTGCTCGGATGATTTTTTCGGTAGGTCTCGGTCGCAAGGGCGTCGTTGTCTATCGCGGCCAGAACTCGAAATCCCGCTTTCTTGAGGCCAAGCGAGAGGCCGCCGCATCCGCTAAAGAGGTCGATGGCAATCAGTCGTCGAGTCACTTGTCGCTCTCCCCACGCTACATCTTGTAACGAAAGCCCCGCTATCACTCAAGATAGAGGCCTTCGGCTTGCTCAAAGGGCTGTGGGCGAGGCCCCCATCAGGAACGCCGGCGGAATGTTGGCTGCTCGTTGAACTGGCCTGGCGTTGAGCGAGCCAACGCTCTCCAGCTGTCGGCGGCCTTGGCGCGCTGAGTAGACCGCTACGAGTAGTGGCGCACGAAATAGTGGTAGGCGAGGCGGTTCCCGTATTGCACCAAGTTGTCTACCACCGTGATTATCTTACACGTGTCTGTGCCGCCGTTCTCTGGCCCTCGCAACCCGCGGCCGACCATCTGCATGTAGCGCACCGGGCTGAACACCGGCCGCGATATGACGATGGTCGCGGTCTTTGGAGCGTCGAAGCCGGTGGCAAGCACCTGGTAATTGGCAAGCACCTTTACGCGGCCTTGGAGGAATTGCCGAATGAAATACTGACGCACCGCCGTATCGGTGTCGGCATATATGGACGCAGACGGCACGCCCATGATGCATAGCCGGGCAGTCAGGTGCTGGGCGTGCTCGACCGAATTCGCGAACAGGAGAACCGGTCCGTCACCGACGGCTTCTCGGACGCGATCGACGATAAGCTCGTTGCGGTCCTGGTCATCGGCCAACCGGCGGAGCGCGCTTTCCGGGAATTCGCTGAACCGGTGCAGGTGCTCCAGCTCGCCCTCGGTGAACTTGAAAGGAGCATCGTAGTGAAGCGCTTCGGATTCGGTCTTCGAAAGAATGCCCTCCTTCTGGAGACGCTCGTACAGCGCGGGCTGCCTCTCCGCGGGCGGCAGTAGTCTTCGGGCAAATCGGTTGGCGAGCCGCCGAGTTTCTTCCTCGTTTATGCCCCGGAACGGCGTCGCGGTAAGCCCGATGACCGGGGGCATTTCCTCAGTATCGTCTGCAGGCTCTTCCGGAACGAACCAGTCGAGCAGTCGCGTGTAGCTCGTCGTGATCGCATGGTGAGATTCGTCGATGACGACCAGTGCGCAGTTTTTGAGGAACTCGAGCCGATCCGCTCCGAGCCTCGCGGTGAGGGTCTGAATGCTTGCTACGACGGTCGTGGGTACGTCATCCGCCGACGGCATGGGATCGGGATTTCCGCCCCACAGCCGGACGATCCGGAGCTCCGTCCATTCTTTGCCGCAGTTGCTCCAGACTTGGCGGAAGCTCTGGACGGCCTGTTCACACAGCTCATCCGTTTGTGCGACCCACAGCACGTATTTGCTGCCCGCGTCTCCCGCGAGCACGTACTTGACTGCAGCTTCGACCGCGACGCGCGTCTTGCCTGCCCCTGTCGGCAGGCTGATCTTCGCCCTCGCTTTCGCGCCCCGCATGGCGATGATGTGAGCGAGCTCTTCGACGATCTGCGTTTGGTATTGATGCAGCGGACCAAGCGGCATGGGCCCGGACACTGAGAGCTCCGCAGGCCGCTTCTGCGATGGACTCACCGAAAATTCGGGAGGGAAGCCCAGCGCCGCCACGAAGTCGCGGGCCTCTTGCGTGCCCCATCTCCCGGGAGGACTCAGGCCATTGTCCTTCAGAGCGTCCGATAGGTGCGCCAGCGCCGCCGGACCGTGGACGTGGAGCGCCAGCTCAGCGACCTTCCGGCCGTCGCTCGCGATACGCTTAGAGATGGCGGAGCGCGTTCCTTCGTCGAAGCTGTCCAACAGTTGTTTCGGATTGTTGCGAACCGCGCGCAGAAGGCGGTCGGTTAGGTCGTGCCCTTCGGCGACCGACGCGCGAAGCCGCAACACGCTGTGGTCTAGAAGACGATCGAGCGCCCCCGCCGCATCGCCAGAGAACCACTTCGCATTGACGGCTTCCGCGACGAGCGCTGACATTTGCGTTTTCCACGGAAGGTCGTCAAATTGGTCGCGGTCGAGCAAAAGCTCTCCCGCATCTAGAATGCAGGGCTTTTTCACCGGCTTCCCAGTGACGCGAAGGGCAAGATCGGTCACGAACCGAACCAGCGCCGCGTCTCTCGCCTCCTCGGTCAGGACCTCCGCAAATTCCGGCACGACCTCGATGAGCGGAACAGGCGTCTCGGCCCTCGACGAGGTCTCGATCTGGATATGCGACTCCAGACCGTGAGCGCCATGCCTCAGCCATATGGCGCATGCGTTCGGCGACAGGACGATGGAAGGAACTTCTGCTTCGAGGGCCGCGGCAACCAGGGTCGAGGATTGCGTGACGTAGCATTCGCTCAGGTCTACGTTGCCGATTTCGGTGCTGACGATCGACGGGTACCAATTCTCCTCAGCCATCCACTCGTAGATCGCTCGGCACGCGTCAGCTCCCACCTCCGCTTGCTCGCAATAGGTGGAAAGGGCCACCCAGAACGGCAGTTCTTTTTCGCGCGTTTCCTTCCCCCTCCGAGAAGCAGGCAGTGTCGAATAGTCATCCTCCGGGATGCAGGCGGCGAGCCCGTCGACACCGTCTTGCCACTTGGTGAAGGGATGATGGCCAAGAGTCCGAAGCCGCTTGCGATGCGTGGCGAGCGTCTCGACGCTCACTAGTTGGCCTGCCGCTTGTACGAGCCCGGTCTTTAGAAAGGACCAAACGGCCGGATTGACCGCTTGAATTTCCGGATACTTCTCCCGCTGTGTCCTGTGACCGAACGTTATGGTCTGACATTTGCTGAATGCGGAAACTTCAAGGAAATGCTGCGAGATGCGGGCTCGTACCGCGTCGGATGTTCGCGCCACAAGCTCGAAGCCGTGCGGGGCAAAGAAACCTTCCACGATGTGGATTAGGTTCTCATGCGGATTCTGACGGCGCTTGAGATGCGACCGGTACTGGTCCCGCATCACATCGACGTACCCCTGCGGGGAGTTCGCGCGCGCGAACCGGTGCAACATGGCACGGGGCACATCGGACAGCCCCATGGCGGACAATACCGGTGCGTCCGCCCTATGGACGTCCATATCGACCGTCAGGCTGGCGAGTGCCCTTTGCTCCGCGGTGGATATGATGCGACCTGGCAGCAGCGCCTGATGCCGGCTTCGCCAAGCGCCATCAAGGCACTGTACCTTGATCTCATCGTACACGTCAGAGATCTTCTGCAGGACCGAGGGCGGCGCCGTGCGCAAGAGCGCCCATACATCCTTCCAGGTTTGCGCCTCCTGTCCGCCTTGATGGCTTCCGGCGGTTGTGACCGCCCGCCTGATCCGGCGCTCCCATTCGTCGTTGTTCAGGCTTTTGATAGAAAGAAGTTCGACAAGCACCTTTCGCGACGCAGTGTCGGCAAGCAGCTCTGGCTCGACCTGGTAAACGCCTTCCACGTCCTCGGTCGCGCCGTCGATGACCGCATCCTGAGCCGCGACAAGCTCTCCGGTATCGGCCAGAACGATTTCTGCCGCCCTGACCCGTTCCCGCAGCAGCCACCATTGAGATGACTTGCTGAGCGCCGCGACGAGCGAGAGGCACTCCTTGGCGTTTGGAACGGTCTCCGCGCATGCGGCCTCCAACCACGCGCAAATATCCAGCTCTTTGAGCGGTTGCTTGGATCGCGAGCGAAGCTCCTTGAGACGGGGGAGCCGCTGTCGCCTCAGGCACGAGGGGTGAATAACGCTGCTGAGCACGTCCTCGTCCTTCACCAGCGAGAGCCAACGGGCTGTGAGCGCATGATCCTCGACCGGATGCAGGGAGAGGTCTGCAGCACAGCGCAATTCGCCGATTCCGTTGGGCACCACCTCGGAGGGGACAAGCTGGGTCCACAGTTCATCGACGAGCGGCGTGGCGGGCTCGTTGCGCTCCATGCTTCGAGGGAGGGCGTCCAACGTGCGCGCAGGATCATCCGGAGAGCTTAGTTGCGGTATCGTGTTGGCGATGAGGCCCGCAGCGGCGTGCATGAGTGCTGTGTTGTATTCGCCCGGAACGAGAGCCGAACGACCAAAATCGATCTTCCATGGCGCATTGATGATGCCGGCCACCCGACTGAGCGTGTCGGTCGGGAAGAACGCCCAGAACTCTCCCGCGGCATCTTCGGCCGAATCCAGGGGCATCGCCCATACGAGGGGTACTTCGTGTATTTCATTTCTGCCGTGGAGCGTGCCTGCGTCCTTGCGCATCGCGTCGGTTATTGGAACATCAACCTGCGCGACGAGCCATTGCTCCTCCCCGCTGCCCTCGTGGAGCGCGACGGTATCGCCCTTGGACTCGCGGTGAATTATTCGCGATGTCCCGTCACCAAGCTCCAGCTCCATGGATACCTTTACTGGCAGGAACAGCACGAATTCGCGTGGGAAGTTCACTAGTTCCTGAAGGAGGTGCTCTTCTAAACCCTCCGCCTTGATCTCTGCGCGCAAGACGGTCGTCGCCCACGAACCGAGCTCCGCTAGGTGCTCGTCCTGCTGCGCTTCGTCATCGAAGGACATAACCTCGGCCATCCGGAGGCCGGGCGGCATTTCTTCGGGCGGTAGCTTCAGTTCCTCGGAGATCGTCCGCCGACAGGCTTCCGGGTCGAACCGTATGGATATTGAGCGGCTGAAGAGGTCGATCGTTCCGCCGAGTGCGAGAAGCGATTTGAACCCGAGGCCGAAGCGACCAATCTGGCTTTTGCGCTTGCGGGAGGAGTTGGCGCCCAGGAGCGCGATGATTCCGTCTTTGCTGAGAGCCGCGCCCGTGTTGCCGACGTACAGATGCGACTGCGTCACCCGCACGACGATTCGGCCGTCCTGCTCTCCAGCATCGGCCGCCTCAAGAATGGCATCGGCGGCATTCTGAACGATTTCGAATATCTGGCGGTAGCGATAGCCGCTGGAGAGTACCGACTGTTCCGTACCGGAGTGCTCTCGGATGAGCTCAGGCTTGATCTTGTAGACCTGAAGGATTTTGCCGCGGTCCGCCTCTACGTAGGCCACAAGGGACGGGTCCGGGGACGGCCACCACGTGGCCGTTCGCGCCTGTTGTTTGTCCGTTTCCAGCATGACGGACATCGTACAGGTGCGTTGAGACGAATTGAACCGCGCGCCAACGGCCGGGGAGTTGTGCCGACGGCGGGTCGGAGATTCTACGATAATACAAAAGGCGTATTCAGCGCGAACCCCGAAGGCCCCTAGGGCATAAACTTCGCCACGAGGCCGGATGCCAGACCCGCGAGTCCTGCAAGACCTACGATTACCCAGCGTGCGCCCTTTGCCTGCAGCAAGATCGCATGCATCTCATCGACCTTCTGGTGCGTGTCATCGAGCTTTTCGGAAAGATGCGTAATCTGTACCTCAAGCTTCGCAACGCGCTCACGTAGCAGTTCTTCGTTTGTCATGAGCGCCTCGCAAAGACGCGCGCGACCTTCTCGATGGACCGCCCGCCGACGTAGGCTGTCAGGATCATGCCGGTCCAATCCGCGATCATCCCGGTGATGGGATCGGTCGTGCCGAGACCGAGAACCTTGTCCCACACGATCACCTTCCAGAAGTAGATGATGATCGGCAGCGCCAGCAGCGGACGGATGATCGCCGTATACCAACGGCCCTGCTCGGCGATGACGATGGCGGAGGCCTGCTTGCGCGCTTCGATCTCCGCCTCGATCTCCTTCGCCGCGAGGTCGGCCGCGATCCGATCCTGCGTGTTCGCGGCGTCGAGTTTCGCCTTGTAGGCATTGATCAGGCCGGTGATCACCGGCCCGCCAATGAGACTCGCGAGCCAGGTCCACATGACGCTAGCCCTCTTGGACCGGCGCAGGGCCTTCAGCCAGTTCGGCCTTGTGTCGCTTGTCACCGAGATTGCGCAGGAATTGGAAGAGCGCCGTCACCGAGATCAGGATCAGCGGCCACGCCCAGGACGGCACCTGCCCGGCGATGGAGCTCACGTCGACTCCGCTCGCGATCGGCGCAATGAAGTCGTATCCGCTGACAGCGACACTCGCCGCGACCACGATAGCGGACGAGAGCTTCTGCTTGATGCCCTTGAGCTTCTCCCGGAGCGCCGCGAAGAAGCTCTCTTCCTGCTCATAGAGCTCGCGGAACGCCGGCCGGGATTTCAGGACGGGGCGAATCCAGAACCAGTAGACCGCGACAAAGGTCCCGGCCACGAGGGCGAACATCAGCATGGTCTGCTCCTTGGTTAAGCTGCAATCGGAACGAGGTGCGGTGTTGGCGCTTCCTGACGGCGCGCGTGCCAGCGGTTGAGCGCATAGACGGCCCCGCCGATCGCGCCGGCGCCGGCAAGGGCGATGCCGGCGGTTTCCCACGGGTGCGCCGCGATCCAGTCCCAGAAGCCGACGCCACCGGCGGCGCCGCCGGCCGGCACCCCCTTGCTGATGATTTCCTTTGTGGCCTTGGGCGGCGGCACGACGCCCTTGGCCGGCAGTTCGATCTTTGTCGGCGCCGGCAGCACGAGTTCGCGCCTTGCCTTCGGTGCGGGTTCGACCACCGGCAGTACGGCGAAGCCGACCTGTGCCGGCTGCGGATAGTCCTTCGGCCAGGTGAAGGCGGTAATGACCGAGGGATCGAAGACCTCGTCGCAGACCATGTCGCGCTGATTGCCGCCGCGGCCGACGAGGCGGCCGTCCTTGGTCCGGCCGACCACGAGAAAGACGTGTCCGCCGCCGTCGCGCGTCTTGGTCGCGATGGCGCCGATGGCCGCACCCTTCAGGCGCACGCCGTAGCGGGCGAAGTCGAGCGCCCACAGGCTGTCGTTACCGGGCAGGCCTGACGCGACCAGGCAGTAGTTGACCGCGAGCGCGCACCACGGAATCGAGTCGTGCTTGTAGGTGCGGGCGATGTTGCCACCGCACGCCCTGGCCATGGCAATGATCGCTGCATTGTCGGCGGTGCCAGGGAATTCATAGAGGCCGAGGATCGCATTCATGCGCGCGAGCCATGGCGGCGTCCCGGCAACAGGCACGGGCGCCGGGCTCGGCGTGACGCGTTGCGCTGCGCCGGCCATGGCGAGCGAGATAGACTTGACCTCAGCGACGCGCCGGCCCCAGCCGCGGCCGAATACCGGCCAGGTCCTCAAGCGTTGCAGGAAGGCCAGCCGCTCGTCGCAGATCGCGGCGACCAGTACCTTGGGATCGCGCGCGCGGGCATAGGCGAGCACCTGGTCGGTGACGGCGCTCGCGCTGTCAGGCAGGCCGACGACACGGCGCAGCACCTTGCCGCTGCGGCCGACCCCGCTGTTAACGCCGTAATCGAAGACACTGTAATCGACGCCGGCCGGCAGCTGGCCGCAGCGTTGCGCGTCCCAGTAGCGCTTGCGGTAGATCGCTTTCGCCTGGTCGACCGACATGGCGCGCACGTCGGCCGCCGTGGCGTCGGCCTTGATGTACTTCCGAAAGTCCGCAAGCGTGATGCCGAAATTCGTCGGTCCGCCCGGGTCGGACGGGTGATTGGTGTAGCCGCCTTCCGATACGAGCAGGCGTCGCAGCGCCTCGTCATAGGTCGAAGCCGCCATTCAAGGTCTCCAAATGAAAAAGCCGCCCGGAGGCGGCTGCTGGCGTGGGTGGTTGGTGGACAGGATCAGGCTACGTAGTGGCCCCAGAAGTGCGACTGGTCGCTCTCGATGTATCCGTCGTTGGTCGCGAAATGGACGCGCGCGTCGACCACGTCGTTCGCCGCGAGAGGCGTGAGGACTGTCAAGTTGTAGGTGGTGACATCGTCGACGGGGGCGCCCGAAACCGCCCGCCCGCGTCCGAGCTCGGCGCCGTTCTTGTAGAACGTGGCGATCACCTTCGTCGGCACCGTCGCGTTCGCCTTGAACCGCAAGGAAAAGCCGAAGACGTAGTTGCCGGCGAACGGCGCCGTGAAATTGTTGTTGCTGCCGTTGAAGGCGTTCTGGTCGTTGGCGTCGGCGTTATTGAACTGGACCTTGGTCCAGGTGTTGGCTGCGATGTAGTTGTCGAAGTTGGTGTAGGCCGAGAACTTCGGCGCCAGCGGCAGCTTGAGCCGCCCGGTGCTCCGATCGACTACGAAGCCCGTGAAGTAGTTCGACCCGTCGGGCGAGACCTTGACGGTGAAGTCGTCGTCGCCAAGAAGCCCGAACAGTGCGCGTGCGGAATAGTTGGTTTGGAACGTAAGCGCGACATCGTCGCCAGCCGCCGCCTTGTTGAACGTGAAGCGAACATCGTCCGTCTCACGGTCGAACAGGAAGGCGGTGCCCTTGACGATCAGGGCGTTGTTGGCGTCCGCGGTCGCGCCGGCGAGGCCGACGTGGCCGGTATCCTTGTCGATGGATAGGGCGAGATAGAAGGTCGAGCCATCGGGCGAGACTTTGATGGTGAAGTCGTCATCGGCGAGCAGCCCGAACAGGGCGCGCGTGCCGAAGGCGTCCTGGAACGTGAAGCCCGCATCCTTGGCTGCCGCGCTCTTGTTGAGCGTGACGCGCATGTGCCCGGTTCCGGGCGTCACATCGTCGTGGCTGAGCAGCACGCCGTCGGATTTGACGGCTAGGCGGTTGGTCGCGTCCGCGGTGGTGCGGATGCCGAGCAGCGCCAGGTTCTGGATCGCCGAGATGGCCGAGAGCGCGTCGACCCATGCCGAGCCGTTCCAGGCGAGCAGTGCTGCCTCATCGACCACCCAGGCGAGCCAGCCGACGCCGGGAATAAAGAAGCGCCAGGCACCATCAAGCCAAGCCGCGATGTGGTTGGCATGGCCGGCCCACGCGCCGGTCGGGCTTGCCGCTACGATGTAGCGCGCGCCTTCGGCCGGCGAGCCGGGCGGAGCCGCAAGGCCGCGGTCGAGCACCGCGAGCTGCACGAGGGCATCGAGATCGTAGAGCGCCTCGTTGACGGTGACGTGCTTCTGCGCCTGGTCCGCCGCGATCCGCGGCAGGCCCAAGTTCGGCGTCGGCATGGATGGGTCCTCAGAGAATCGAAATGGCTTCGGCAGTGACGCCGCGGCCATAGGCGCGCGAGATCTGGGCGACACGCCATGCGAGTGATGCCGGCGGCGCTCCGAAGTCGGCCGCCTGCTGGGCCACTGTGTAGAGCGCGCCTTGGCTGGTCACGCGAATGGTTCGAACGACATTCGCGCCGTTGACGATCAGAACGTCGTACTCTTCGGTCTCCTCGCCAAGCGGCACCTCGTTGAGCCAGGAGTCGCCGCCGACGCGCGTGCGCCTGATCCAAGAGAGACTGACGTCGCCCGATGACGGATCACGCGATGCCTTGAGTTGCACCGGCGCGAACGGCCGCAGTCCGTTTCCGGTGTTGGTGAAGACGATCTCGCCCGAGAGGTCGCCGCTCGGTCCCTGCGGCACCGGAGCGTAGCGCCAGGCGATCTCGATGCCGATGCGTGAGACCGAGAAGTTGGGGCGCGGCTGGCGCGCCGGGTCGAGCAGGATGAATCGGCTCCCGGCCGCGTGCGCCGCGATCTCGTGCTCGGTGCCGCGCTGGCCGCGCAACAGCCGGCTCAGCCGATAACGCCCCTCCGCGATGAGTTCGGCGTTGGCAAACTGGACGAGCTCGTCGCCAACGAGCGCAGCATTACCGCCCGCGAGCACGCGTTCGTCGGCGAGGCTTTGCAGCGAGCCATAATCGAGCTGCACCTCAACCATGTTGACGCGGTCCCACCGCCAAGCCGGGCCGGCTGCAAGCTCGGTGACCGTCTCGCCCATAATGGATGGCAGTCCGGCGACGGCTGCGACCACGTAATCCAGTGCATCGGCAGTCGGTTGGAACAGCGTTGCGCCGCGGAAGCGGCCGGTGCCGACCGGGCAGGCCGCCACATAGAAACTCGGCGCCGAGGCGTCGTGGCTCTCGACCATGATCGGCATGTCGAGGAGTTCGACGCGGACCGGCGCCACCGGCTCAGGCACAGAAGGCGGCAGCACGCCGCTGTCGGTCGGCGCGGTGTAGAACTCCGGAATCCCGCCGTCGGTCGCGATCCCGCGCAGGAGCACGAGCCCAGGCTTGCCGTAGGTCACGGCGGTGAGTCGGACACGGCGCCAGACGCCGTCGATCGGAATTTCCACGATATCGGTCGGGTCAAAGCGCACCGCGCGGGTCGGCAGCCGCAAGTCGACGGCCTCGCGGCCCTGCCACATCTCGCGTAGCGCGCGCTGTCCGATCGCTTGGGCCTGCTCGACCGTAAGCACGATCGGGAAGCTCAGCGTGTTGAGGCTTTCCGATTGGCCGACCTGCTTGCGCACCGTGACGGTGGAGGACTGGTAATCGCGGCCCTCGTCGATGTGCACCACGTCGACCGCGATCGGCAGCTCGGTGTCCTGGGTTCGCTCGACCTTGACGCGCGAGCGGTCGCTGTCATTTTCGCTCGCGCCGAGGTCGTTCGGATCGAGCATGATAGGCTCGCCGGCGCCGCGTTTAACGAACACCAGCACGCCGTCGCGTTCGACGGCGTCGAAGAAGTAGGCGGTCTGCAGGACCGCAATCATGTCGCGCACCGGCTTGCGCTCGGTGACGACGTAGCCGACAACCTCGTCGTCCAGCGCCGTCACGTCGAACTCGCTCTCGGCCAGTCCGGCCCGCAGGCAGAGGTCACGGACGATCTCGGCGAGCTGCATGTTGCCGATCTTCCCTTCGATCCAGTGGCCAAGCCGGAAGTTCTCGCCGTCCGACCATACGTTGGTGAGCGCCGGGAAGAACGGATAGGGCCGCGCGTCCCAGCACCAGACGAACCGGCGCCCGACCATGGGGCCGCCGTACACCGGCGAGGTCGGGTTATTGGCCGGCTCGTTCCAGAACTCTTCGGTGGCCTCGATCGCGGCGCGTTGCACCACGCGGTCGACCGCTCGATTGGAGTAATAGGGCGCGAAGCTCTCGATCGACTTGGGGTCGATGAAGACGTTGGGCTGGTTGGTCGCGCAGTTCACCGTGGGAAAGCCGTACTCGGTAAACCAGATCGGCTTGCCGCGCGGCACCCAGGCCGTCGCAGGGCCGGTCGGCACGCCGGCGACGCGTGGGATATGCTGGTTCTCCCACCAATACCGAATGTCCTTGATGGCCCAGAACGGATCGTCGATCGGGGAGCGCTGCGGGTCGAGGCCGCGGCGCTCAAGATCGCGGTCGGCCTGCGTGGCATAGAAGTAATCGATCAGTTCGCCCGAGGCCCAGCCTTCGCCGATCACCGCTTTGTCGTAGACTGCGCGTGGTACATCCGTGAGCGGGAAATACGCGTCGATCCCGACCACATCGATGTTTGGGTCAGCCCAGACCGCATCGAGCGGGAAGTCGACGTTCGCACCACCACGGTCGTGGTAGCGGTACTCCGACCAGTCCGCCGCGTAGGTGACGATGCACTCCGACCCGAGCCGCGTCTTCGCTTCGGAGGCGATCTGCTGCCAGAACGGCGCCGAGGGATAGTTGCCGCTGCCATCACGAATGCGATTGAGCGCGACCATCTCGGAGCCGACCACGAAGCCGTCGACGCCGCCGGCATCCTCGGCCAGCGATATGCAGTGGCGGATGAAGCGAAGATAACCGTCGGAGCGCTCGAAAAAGCCGGCCACGTCGACCGCTGCTCCGGCGACCCGACCGCGCCAGGGAAACGGCGACGGGTTGGGCGGCGGGACATCCATCATCAGGAACGGGTACAGCATCACCTTGTAGCCAAGGCTACGCAGATGCTGGATGGCCCGGACCACCGAGCCGTCGTTGATGGTGCCGCCGTAATAAAGACCGAGCGAGCCGTCTGGGTTGGTGTACGAGGAAACGAGCGGCCATCCACCGCCCCCTCCGATGACCGGCCGGCCGACGCCCATCACCGACCAGAGATAGGGCGTCGTGTCCGGCAGCCGGTCCGGGTAGATCGCGTATTCGGCTTCGGGCCGGATCGAACAGGTCGCCACGTCCACCGACGTGCCGAACCACGCATAGACGACGCTGACCCACTCGACGTTCGGGACTTCGCGCTTGAGGTTCTCGATCGAAACCGCGAAGTCGGCCGCCTTGCGGCCGGCATTGCTGTTGATGTTGGAATTGCGCACCCGGCTGCGCACGACATTAGGCTCGTAGGCCCATTCGCCGCTAGCCGGGATCAGGCAGACGCTGCGAACGAGATGGCGGGCATCAGCCACGTCCGCGCGCGAGCCGCGATAGACCTCGATCTCGAAATTCGGGAAGCGGTTGCCGTAGGGCGTGAGGTAAAGGTTTTCGAGGACCACGTAGGCGAGGCCCCGAAACGCCGGCGTGCGGTCGGCACTTTCGACCGCCTGGATCAGCGGATCAGGCGATTGCGTCTCGTCTCCATAATAGGTGCGGATTTCATCGACGTGCTCGGGATCGAGTGGCGTCTTGTCGAGCCAGATGCGATAGATCGAGGTGACCGGCGCCTCGCAGATCCCGAGCGCTACATCGGCGTAATAATGGTAGCTCGTGCGCGTAATCGTCTGCGCGCCACCGCCGCCGCCTTTGCCGCCACCGCCCACCGTCTCGGTCTCCGTGCGGACCACCTCACGGATGCCGCGCACCCAGATGATGTTGGCCGGCACGCGCATCCGGCCCCAGACCACCGGCATGGTCTGGCCGTAGGCCGATCCCGATAGGTTGAGCTCGGTGAGGCGTGCGCCTTCGACCGTCCGCCGGTCTTGCTGCGGTCCAAACAGCTCCCGGTCCAGGATGCCGCCGACATAGGCGCCGAACAGCGCGCCGAGCGATTGACCGAGGCCGCCCGCGATGCCGCCGCCGACCACGCCGCCGGCGAGCGTCAGAACGAGCTGGGCCACCGATCACGTCTCGACTTCGAAGGTGAGGTTCGGCAGGCGGTTGCCGAACGGCGTGATGTAGAGCCGCTCCATCATCACGTAGGCGAGGCCGCGATAGGCAGGCGTGCGGTCCGCTCCTTCCACCGCCTGGATCAGCGGGTCAGGGGTCTGCGTCTCGTCCCCGAGGTAGACCCGCATGTCGCCGACCTTGTCGTCCTCGAACGCATTGCCGTCGGCAAACACGCGGTTCACCGCAGCGATCGGGCCGGCGCAGAGGCCGACCGCCACATCGGCGTAGTAATGGTAGCTGACGTTGGTGACGGTCGTGCCGCCACCTCCGCCGCCTTTGCCGCCCCCGCCGACGGTCTGCGTCTCGGTGCGGACTTCCTCGTCGAAGCCGCGCATCCAGATGACGTTGGAGGCCATCCGGCCCTTTCCGTAGAGCAGCGGGATGACGGCGCCGTAGCTCGATGACTGCACGCGCAGGTCCTGCATGCGCGCGCCATAGACGGTCTGGCTCGCGGTGCCGCCGAACAGCTGCTGGTCGACGATGCCGCCGACGTAACCGCCGACCAGCCCACCGATCGCGCCGCCAAGGCCTGGCAGAAGAAGGTTGCCAAGCACATAGCCGCCGACCGTAAGGACGATCTTTGCCACGGTCAGTGCTCGATGCCGCGCATGCGGAACGCGTGGCGGAGCTTTGCCCGCCACCAGGGCGAGAAGCCGTGTTCGACCACCTTTCCGGCTTCACGGTAGCAATGGATCAGACCGCCGCTCGGCGTGACATAGGCGCAGTGATGCGCCGGTCCCTTGCCGGCGCCGAACAGGAGGATGTCGCCGGCCAGGGCGTCCGTTGGTTCGATTTCCTCGCAACGCTCCTTGAAGCCGAGATACATGCGGGGCTCGGCGCGATAGAGGTGCCAGGTCTCCGGGTAATCGAGCGGGATCGCGACTTCCCCGACGAACGGCAGGGCCACTCCACGGATGAAACCGATGCAATCGCAACCCACGCCTTTGAGCGACGCCTGATGATGCCACGGTGTGCCGAGCCAGCTCCGCGCCTCGGCAATGACGGCCTCGCGAGAGAACATCAGCTCTTGACCGGATAGGAGAAGACCTTGTCGTTGCCCGGGATGTGCGGCTCGCCGCGAAAGTTCAGGATGTTGCCGAAGCGGGCGTGACAGGTTTCCGGGGTCTTGTCGCAGCCGGCGACCAGCCGGACTTGGTCGCCGACAAAAATGGGTCGTGGCATCGGCGTGAACAGCTGGATCGATTGTCCATTGTGCTGGAGTACTTCGGTGGCAGCGCCAGCGTTCGCGCCAGTGAGGAACGTGCAGACGCCGAAGGTGTAGAAGCCCGTCGGCCTTGCCGTCGGGACCGTGAAGGTATCGCCGCTCGACACGGCGGAAATCGCGAGCTCGTCGGTCAACGACCCAAGCACGACCTTGCACTCGTCGCTGCCGAGATCGGTGCGGCAGAGCCGCGAGTAGAGCTTGCCGGCAACTTGTTGCAGCCGATTTGCGATGCCGCGGATTTCAGCGGAGAAGCGATTGTCAGCGCGCTTGACTTCGCCAAGCCAGCCCCGGCGAAGGAGCACGCGCCCTTGCGACAGGTCGGCCCAGTTGACGAGGAAGATGTCGATCCTGGCGCCGTCGAAGAGGCCGGCGGTTAGGTCTTCCGCCTTGAGCGCCTCGTCGTCGAGGAAGCCATCAACATCGAGGTTGTCGACCGAGAGGTCCGAGCCCGATTTGATCGCGCTCGGCAGGAAGCCGGTAGCGGCGACATAGGTCACTCCGTCGATGACGAGGTTGCGGTCGTGATCGGTAAAGCCACGAACCCAGCCGTCGGTGCGTTCGAGCCGCCAGCAGGTCGCAAGGGTCGTCACCTCGCCGGCCACATGGGCGGCTAGGGCGGGAGATAGAGTTTTCATGCTTTAGCGGCTGCTGCTTTATAATGAGCCCGGCCTTGGGGCTGCTCGGCGATGTCACCGCTCGATAACTTTATTTATTGTCACCGGTCGGTGATATCTTGACTTGTAACCGCTCGGTGCCATATATGGAATGTAACCGAACGGGATCATTCCATGCTGCTCCGAACGCCCATTGACATTGGTTTTGCGATCCGCGACCGCCGGCGGCGGCTCGGCCTGGACCAGGCCGAACTGGCCCAGCGTGTCGGAGCCAGCCGCAAGTGGGTTGTCGAGGTCGAGAAGGGAAAGCCGCGCGCCGAGATCGGGCTCCTGATGCGGACGCTCGACGCCTTGGGCCTACGCTTGTCGATCAATGACGAGGGGACCGCGACCGCAGGCAAGACTGCTGGCGGCGCGCCTGTTCCCACAGTTGATCTCGACCGTCTTCTCGATAGCGCCCGGGACAAGCGCAAATGAACAGCCAGCTCGTTGCTCTCCTGAGCGGCCGCGAGATCGGACGAGTCACCCGCGACAACCGAGGCCGCTTGGCTTTCGTTTATGCTGACGATTGGCGGCAAGCGGAAGGAGCGTACCCGCTCTCGTTGTCGATGCCGGTTGCGGGAGCCGAGCACGGTCACAAGGCGGTCGAAGCTTTCCTGTGGGGACTGCTACCTGACAACGCCACGGTCCTCGACCGTTGGGCCCGGCGCTTTCAGGTCTCGGCTCGCAATCCCTTCGCGCTCATGAGCCATGTCGGAGAGGACTGCGCTGGCGCCGTGCAGTTCGTGCGGCCGGAGCGGCTTGAGGCGGTGGTTGGCCAAGGCCCGGCCGAGATCGACTGGCTCGATGAGGCCGGCGTTGCCGAGCGACTGCGGGCGCTGCGTGCCGACCATTCCGCATGGCGCATCCCGCGCGATACCGGACAATTCAGCTTGGCCGGCGCCCAGCCCAAGACCGCGCTCTACTACGAGAACGGTCGGTGGGGCGTCCCGTCCGGGCGCACGCCGACAACGCACATCTTGAAACCGCCGACCGGCGATTTCGACGGGCATGCCGAGAACGAGCATGTCTGTCTGCATCTTGCCTCCGGGCTCGGCCTCATCACCGCGGATACTCAAGTCATGCGGTTCGAGGATCAGGTTGCGATCGTGATCGAGCGCTACGACCGAGAACGGACCGACGCCGGACTTGTTCGCGTGCACCAGGAGGACATGTGCCAGGCGCTCGCAATCCTTCCCACCGTGAAATACGAAAATGAAGGCGGGCCCGGTGCGCGCGCGATCGCTCAGCTCATCAGGACGTTCTCGGGTCGGCCTGAGGAAGACGTGCGGCGGTTTGTCGATGCGCTCGCGTTCAACTGGCTGATCGGTGGCACCGACGCGCACGCCAAGAACTATTCAATGCTGATCGGAGCCGAAGGCCGCGCCCGGCTCGCTCCGCTGTACGATGTTGCCAGCATCCTGCCTTACGATTTCGACCCACAGAAGATTCGTTCGGCGATGAAGATCGGCGGTGAGTACCGCATGCGCGACATCGGTCCACGGCAGTGGCGCAAGCTCGCGACCGATCTGCGGCTGGACGAAGATGAACTCGTCGAACGCATCGGCGAGTTTGCCCGAACGCTGCCCGATGCCCTATCAGACATATGCCGCGCGGCGGAAGCGGATGGGCTTGATCATCCGCTCATTGAACGCCTCTCGGTCGCGGTCACCGACCGCGCCAAACGGTGCGCACAGTCAATTGATGCCGATCGAGCGGCGGCAGCGGCAAAGTCCACTCCCTGAACTTCCTTGATTGGACAATTTCCCGATCGGGAAAGTTTGCAGCTAGCGTGGCTATTCCGGCCGAGGAATTTTCCGATCGGGAAATATCGCGCCGAGAGCGCCTGCTCGACGAAACTCAGGTCCGGATTTCAACCAGCGCGATCGAGGAGACCTGCTGGATGTGGTAGGCGACCACGACCACCGGCAGGTGGTCGGTGTCAAAGCGGACCGGCACGTCAAACACGAAGTCGGCATAGGGCTGCGCAACCGGCGCCGAAGTGAACGTGACGAGGCCAGTCAGGTGATCGACATCGACCGACACGGGATTGCCGTTCACCCGGACCACGACAGTGCCGGCTTCGGGCTTGGTGATGAGGCGCTGCTCCGCCGACGGCCCCGAGGCATATTGCTTCGTTAGCTGCCAAACCAGCGGATCGGCTGTCGCCGCGAGAGGCTGGGCCTCCGCTTCAAAGTCATTCCAGTCCCGGAAGCGAAAGCCGTAGGCGCGGCCCTTGCGGGCACGGAAGAAAGCAATCACCTCGGCCATCTGCTCGCGGGTGCGAATGCCAGTCGAGATGTCGTACTTGGCGCGCGCCGCCGACCAGTTCACGTTGCGCTGCTCGAAGCCCGAAGCGACTGCGATGATGTCGGTTGAGAACTCCGGCCCGCCGGTTGCACCGCGTGCCACGGCGTCAGGAAACCGCACGTCGTGGAATCCGGTCACAGGTTGCGCTCCGCGCGCCGCAGTGCTGCCGCCATGTCGGCGGTGATCTGGCTCTGTGCCCGCCGGAACGAGGCGGCGTCGGGTGTGCTCACCGCAAAGTTGAGGACGATCGGCGCCGCCTTCGTGCCGCGCTGGTAGGCCGCGGCCTCGGTGCGATTAAGCACGCGCTCACCGCGCTGGAGGATCGCCGGCACCTCGTCGGGCGAAAGAAACGCACCATCATGCAGGCGGGGCGCATTGCGGAAAACTTGCGCTGGCGCCCAGTGCGGACTCCCGTCCACACCCACAACGCCACCCTCGTGAAACTTGAAGCCGAACAGGCCGCCGAGGACGCCGCCGACATTGTTGAGCGTCGTGAGGTTAGTCCCGAACAGGAAATTCTTGAGCGGGTTCAACACCGCGAGCTTGAGGATTTCCTTTTCGATGTCGGCGAGCGCCGCGCGCCCTGCGTCCGCCCAGGACTTCCAGTCGGTCTTGCCCTGCGCGATCAGGTTGGCGAAGTGGTTGAAAGTCGTGTCGGTCATGCTTTGCAGGGACTGCATCGCCCCCTGCGAGCGTGCGAGCTCCTGGTTGAGGCGCTCGATGAAGCCTGCATTGGCAAGGATCGCCTGGCCCTCGGCGCTCGCAAGCTCAATGCCCTTCTGCCGTAACTGCTGCTCGGCTTGCAGCTGGGCGATGATGATCGCGCGCTGCGACTCGCTCGTACCGACCAGTTCGATCTGCTTCTGCAGCAGCTCGATCTGGTTCTTCTGGCCTTCAATCGTTTGAAGCGCTGCGGCTCGCGCCTGCTCGCCGTGCAGCCGTGCATAGGCGCTACGCAACGCATCGATGACGCGGGCAAGCGTGCCCTTGGCGTCGCCTTCGGCGAGCGCCTGCGCAATGATCAGCGGGCGAAGTGCCTGCTCGACCTGCATCAAGCGCTGCGCCTGCTCGGTCGAGATCGTGCCTGCCGCCACGGCGTCGTTGAGCTTGCGCTGCGCGGCGGCTTCGGCCGTCAGATCGGTAGCCGACTTCGCCGATTGAGCGGCTTGCTCCGCGATCTGCTCGCGCAGGAGCTCACGCGCCCGGGTCTCGACATCGACGCCGTTCTGCACGGCCTCGGTCAGTGCCTTGCGGCGCACTTCCGCCTGCTGGGCCGCCGCCGCGCCCTTGAGCCAGGCATCGGCCAAACCCAACGTCGCCCTGGTGTTGACCTCAATCACCCGCGACTGGTCGATATGCGCCTGCGTCGCCTCGGCGCGCGCCTTGGTGCCGGCCCGCGTGATATCGGCTTCGGCGATGGCGAGCGGGATTGCCTGGCCGGCAAGCTCAAGCCGCCGCCGCTCTTCGGCGATGGCCGCCTTTTGTGCGGGCGTCTTCGCCTGGAGGGCCTGGATTTCCAGTTCGTCGAGGCGGCGGGCCTTCTCGGCAGGATCAAGCCAGGTGCGGATCGCGCGGGTGACCGCGTCATACGCCGTCTCAACCTGCTTGAGGTCCGCAACCTTTTGCCGGACCAGCGGGTCATCGAGCGCCGAGCGAAGCTGCGCCTGCCGCGCCCGTAAGGTCTGCAACTCATCGAAGCCGGGCGTGAGGTCACGCGCCACGGTACCGGCGCGGACCGAGAGCTCGTTGGCTCTCGCTTCCTTCGCCCGGACTTCAATATTGGCAAGCTTCGCCTCGATCTTGACGATCTCGGCCTCGACCTCCGCCAGCATCCGCGTGTTGAAGTTGCGGGCCTGGGCGGCAAAGCGCGTGGGCGGACTTTCAATCAGCGCCTGGAGTCGCGTGCGTTCCTGCTGGAGCTCCTTGAGCCGCTGGTCGATCGGTGCGCCATCGAGCGCGCGCGAGATCGCCCGCCCCATGGCGTCGTAGGCGTTCGACGCCATCCGCCCGACGAAATCCCAAGCGCGGCCAAGCGCCGTGGTCGCTTCCGATGCATTGACGAGGCTGCCTTTCAACGCATCGAGCAGAACACGCTGGGCACCGGTACG
Organism: Variibacter sp.; assembly: GCA_050187875.1. GTDB lineage: Bacteria > Pseudomonadota > Alphaproteobacteria > Rhizobiales > Xanthobacteraceae > JAFKKS01. Next base: position 5,890 of record JBFWXB010000027.1, on the reverse strand, counting down.
GTCGTTGTGGTCGGTCAGCGTGCGGACGTATTGCCGCGTCCGGTCATCGAGGAAATTGAGCTTCTCGTTGAGCGAATCGGCGCCCCGGATCGGGTCGGCGAAGGCGCTGGCGAGCTCCTTAGTCGCGGTCGCGACATCGGTGCCGGTGGTCGCGGCGTAGTTCTTGACGACCTTGATCAGGCCTTCGAACTGCGAGACCGCGATCTTGCCGGTTCGCAGGAACGCCGCCTCCATCTCGCGGGCCGCGGCGACCGAGACGTTGCCGGCGGAGGCCGACTGCTCGGCAATGCGCTCGATCTGGCCGACCGCCACGCCGGCGGCTCGCCCGGTGCCGGCGAGCGCGACCTCGAGCTCCTTCTGGGATTCGATGTAGCGGTAATAGGAGTAGCCGACCGCCGCGCCGAGGGCCGCGATGCCACCCACGACCGCGACAGTCGGCGAAATCAGGCTGGTGAGCCCAGACCAGACGCCGCGCAGAATTCCGGTAATGCCGGTGCCGGGTCCGAAGATCTGGGCGATCTGCGTCCCCTGCTGCATCAGCACCATCAGGGGCCGCTGGCCGCTCGCAAGCGAGACGACCACGTCGTTGAGCTGGTAGCTGAGATTGACCAGCTGGTTCGAGGTCAGCTTGCCCGTTGCGCCGATTGCACCGAGTGCCTTGGCGGTGCCGTCGTAGCGGGCTTGCGCCAGCGCGTGCGCCGCAGCTTGCTCGGTAGCCGTGATCGCGCCGGCCTTGAACAGTGCGTTGGCTTCCGCGACCTCGGCATTGAGCTTCGCCTGCGCGGCACCGAGTGGGTCAATCTGCGCGCGCAGCGCCGCGGTGCGGGCCGCCAGGTCTTCGGCAGCTCGCGCCGCCTCTTCGAACACCGCGGCAGAATCGCGGGCGGACTTCGACGGCCCCGTGCCGACGCCGAGGACGGTATTGAAGCCGCGTTGCGCCTGGTCGGCCGCCGCGGCCTGCTTGGCGGCCTGTGCAAGACGCTGTAGCCGTTGCGCCTCGCGGTCGGTCGCGGCGCCTGCGGCGTCCATCGAGGTGGCGACACTGCGGAACGCGTCCTGTCCGGCCTTGCCGACCTCATCGAACGCACGCTTGACCTCAGCCTTGCCTTCGACACCGAGGCGGATCGAGACACTTGTGGTGGACATCGCTCGCTTACGCTCGCGTTCGCGTGGTGCTCATTCAATCGGAGTCCCGGGCATAGGCGCGCACGACGATCGGCTCGATCTCGGGAAGGAGTTCGACGAGCAGCGTGTTGAGCGCGCCCATGGAGTCGGCGAGCAGCAGCACGGCGGCGAAATCGAGCGCGTAGACTCCGCCCATCACGGCACGGACCTGGCCGGCGGCGCGCTTGAGAACGGCCCAGGCGGCGATGCCGTCAGGAGTTTGTGGCGCGTGCTCGATGTAAGGGCAGGAGGCGCAGGTGGACGAGCAGGCAGCGCAATAGCCATCGCCCCCGCCGAAGTGCCATTCGGCCAGGGCGATCAGGCGTTTTTTTCCGCGTCCTGGAGCAGCGCCGGGCCGACATAGAGCCGGTCGATTGCATCGAACAGCGACCAGACTTCAAGCGCCGCGTCGATGGTGTCTTTCGTTGGTTCGACCGGGTTTCCGTCCGCGTCGCCAATCCCTTCCCAGGCGGCGATGCCCGAATGGGCGAGCGAGCGGGTGAAGGCAACGCCCGCCTTCACCATGGCGTCGTCGCCGCCGGCGCGCAGCACGTCTGCGGCTGCCGTGCGCGCCAGCAGGATCGCGGCGACAGTGATTGGGCGGAACTGCACGCGGACACCTGGCAACATGTCGAGCCAGAACGGCTCGCGGTCGAACGCGAGTTTGAGCATTGTTACCTCTTGGGTGGAGAGATCAGTAGGTCGCCACGTCGTTGACCAGCGCAGCGGTCAGGGTCTTCTGCAACGCAGGGTCTTCGGCCGCCTGAAAGGCGAACGCCGCTTGGATACCGCCCGGCCCGGTGATCGGCTGCTTCGGCTTCGGCAGGTAGACCTCGTGCACGGTGAACAGGAGTGACTTGTCGGCATTGATCGCCCAGCCGAACGAGAGCTCGCAGGCCGTGCCAGCCACTGCCTGGTCGAGCAGCACGGTGTCGGCGAAGCGGATGTTGACGGTGCCCATTACACCCACCATCGCCGGGTCGGCGTCTTCGATCCGGCCGTCCGGCCGGATCACCTCAACCTTGTCGAGGTTGTTTGAGTAGGTGAGTTCGGCCGAGACGATCTGCCCGAGCGCCGTTCCGTTGCGCTTGATCTCGCCCATGAACTGCGAGAAGCGCTCGATCACGGCTTCGGTCGGACTGCCGGCAGCCGACGAGCCGGCCTTGGTCTCGCCCTGCGCGATCAGGCTCATGGTGGCGTTGAGGAGGCCCGAGCGCTGCAACTGGATTTTCAAGGAGTTGGCGCGGACGCCGAAATTCATCCCGTAGCTCGGGACTTCCGGCATGCCGACCTCGATCGCCATCGAGGGCAGCGTAAGCGCGCCCGAGACGAACGTGTGAGTGAAGACGCCGGAGTTATCGACCGAGGTCGGAGCGCCCAAGAGCAGCTTCAGCCAATAGCCGAAATTGCGCAGGTCGACCGGGACGACGACATCGCCCTCGTTGTTGACCACATCGCGGCTCGGCGGCAGCGGCTCGCGCCCGTAACCGAGAAGATCGCTCGCGATCAGGTTTTGCTCATCGCCGAGCGCCGAGGAGACGAAGGGCAGCTTCTTGTAGCCAGCCACCGGCGGGGTTCCGTAGGTGGTCTCGAATGCGGCAGCCATGACGGCGTTGGCGCCGCGCGCGCGTGCCATGGGAATCTCCTGGATTGTTGGCGGAGTTCAGTTCAGCGGGTCGGGCGTGCCGTAGACGGCGACGATCGCGGCGTCGGCCCAGCGGCCGGCGCGAGCGCCTGCGGCCTCGACATCGTCGGTCGCCGGCGCCTCAGCCTCGATGAAATCGCAGAGACCGCCGAGCGTGCGGTCGCCGGCAACGGCCGCACCGATCGAACCGAGCATTTCATCAAGGACCTGTTCGCGTGACTGCGAAGAGGTTTCGTAGGCTGCGACCTCGACCGCGATGCGGTGGGTGTAGATGTAGAGGAGCGGCGAGAGCATCACCTCCGGCTCGCCCGGGTCGCCGTCGCGGATAATGACAAGGCCACCGGGCGGGATGCGGTCCGCCTTGGCGAGGTTGCGCTTCACGTCGGCGTCCGGCAGGGCGGCAGCAACGAGCGCCTTGACGGCATCGAGGACCTGTTCGCGCTTGCTCGTCACCGCAGGCTCGCCACGAGGATCGAAACGATGACGGCAAACGACAGGAGCGTCATGAGTACCGCCGCCGCTCTGTGCTTCACGTTTACCTCCAATGACCGGCGATCACGCCCGGCACGCGGTCGGCCCAGCGCTGCGCGATGGCCGCAATATCGAGACGCTTCCTCAAGCTGACCTGCGGGACCAGGATGAACACGACGACGGTCGAGCGGCCCTTCAAACGCGTGAACTGAGCGCCGCCACGCGTGCGTCCGATGTTGGGCCTGGCCAGCCCCTTCTTGCTCAGCCGGGCGTTGTCGGCGACGAGCAGCGAAGGTCGGCCCCGCCGATAGACAAAGCGCAGCCGCATGCCGGTGCGCCGCTCCCAGCCGCCCGGCGTGATGCGTTTCATGGCGCCGGTGGCGCTGATGCCTTTCACACCGGCCGCGGCCGTCGGGATCGCGAGCCACAGCCCGCGGCTCGATTTGATCGTCACGCCGCGGTCGAAGGCATCGACGATGTTCGGCGCCTTCGACCAGACGAACGATGCGGCTTCCAGGCTGGCGCCGGCCTCCGGATAGGTCTTTCCCCGCCAGGTGTTGGCGAGGCGTTGCCCCAGCCCGGCATCGGCCACGTCCGCCCGCAGTTCGGTCTTTAGCCCTTCGGTGACCTGACGCATGGCGCCAGTAACGGACCGCGCCGCGCTGGCCTCGGCTTCGGTCAGCCCCTTGGCAATGTCGTCGGTCTTCAGCGTGAAGCGCATCGGTGTCAGGACGGCGGTGCGGCCTCGCACGTCCACACGAGCCGCAGGCTATCGATGGTTGGCGTCGCGATGACTTCGAACGTCTCGCTGTCGATCTCCACTGTGTCGCCGCTGCCCGGGTCCGTGACTTCCGTGCGGCGCACGTCGATCAGCATGGTCGGTAGGACCGCGCGGCTGTCACCGAAGCCAGCGACCTGGTCGGGCCGGCGGGTGATGACGCGGACGGCGCCGCCGCCGCCCACACCGCCCGCGCGCCAGATGGCGTTGCGGGCGATGTTCGGGTCGGCGAACAGCGCATCGGTCGCCGCAATGAACGCGTCCATCACTCAGTTGCTGGTGAGAATCTTCACCGCCAGGCGAGGCCGCTTGTTCACCGGCAGCGGTGAAGCCTCGGTCTTCACGTCGATGGCGCTGCCGTCCTGCCGCGCGATCTGGCGGGCATAGATCGGCAGCCCCATCGTATTGACGGTCTCAATCAGGTTCGCCGGTGAACCGTAGGTGACGAAGGTGTCGAGGGTGCCAAGCGGGAACGCGATACCCTCGTTCGCCGGGATCAGCGTCTCGGTCGCCCCGGTCGAGAGCGTGACGGTGGCGTTGTATTCCTCGAACACGATGCCGGAGAACGGGAAGCGCCGGCGGGTATCCTCGCGCAGCGGCTGCGCGCCGGTCGAGGAGAAATACTTGTAGGCGTCCTCCACCTTGGCGTGACCGATCAGCTTGTCGAAGAAGCCGGGGCTGACTAGCGCGAGCACGCCATTCATCGTCTCGCCCTTGAGTTCGGTCTCGATGTCGCGCAGCACCTCGCGGCATTTCGCCTGCACATTGGTGCCAGCGGTCCCGAGCACGAAGTCGACCGACTGTTGGACGAGGCCGAACTCGTCGAAATAGTCGTAGAGCGCGACTCCGGCGCCGTCCTTGACGATGCCGCGGAGCGCATTGACCTCCATGTATTCACGCGTCTGCGCGTGCTTGGCGCGCATGCGGGTAAGCTTGCGCTCCATCACGGTGGCGAGCGGGTCGGCCGCGTCCGCCACGCCGAAGCCGCGCACGCCCTGGATGTCCTGAGGCGTGATCACGTCGTCGTGCGGAATCCATGGCACCGTGAACGAGCGCATGGACCGGGTGTCGCGGTTGGCGACGGTGGCCGGCCCGCCGAGCGGAACGGTGGGCAGGAGGTTCAGAACGCCCTCGGCCTGCTCGATGATGACGCTGCGTTGGGTGACGCCCTCGAAGCGGAACAGGCCCATCTCGCCGAGCCGGGTGTAGATGTTCGGCAGGATGTTGATGGCGGTGGTCATCTCGGCGAGCGTGTAGCCGCCCGCGTCGAAGGGATTGATCATCGGGGCCATTGCGGTCTCCTCAAAATGGTTCGGGCCCGACGGAGATCCGTCGAGGCCCGTGGCGGTCAGCGGGTGGTGTGGGATCAGGCGGTGTCGCGGGCGACGACGCCGGCCGCGGCGAGTTGTGCATGCTTGGCGGTTTTCTCGGCCGCCTGGTCAACGGACGCGTCGAACACGAGCGCCGCCTTCGACACGATCGCAGGCCCGCGCGCGACCGCGAGCCCGGTCTTGTCAGCCGCAGTTGCGTCGACTGCCTCGATCAGGACGGCGATTGCGGTCTCGGCGCCTTCGTCGCCGACAACCTGGGCGGCGGGGGAGAGGCGGTACTTGCTGGACGCCGTGATCTTGCCGAGCACCGAGCCGAGCGCGTAGTTCGTGCCGGCCTTCAGTGTCACGGTCTCGCGGCAATAGCTTGCGTTGAGCTCAAACTTGAGCAGGTCGCCGAGCGGCGGCGCCATGGTGAGAGTGGGCATGTCGGTTGCTCCTTATGAAGTTACGCGCGAGCCGTTGCGGCGCGCTCCTTGGCGCGCCGCACGATCGGGCTGTCGC
>JBFWXB010000026.1:0-69216 GCA_050187875.1 Variibacter sp. | reverse complement strand
TGAGCGTGAGCCCGCCGGCGACGCCGGCGTCGATGGCGTTGCCGCCCGCTTCCAGGACCTTGAACGCCGCTTGCGCCGCGAAGTAGTGGCCGGCAGAGACCATGTGACGGCGCGACATCATCAGCGGGCGGAAGGTGGTCCCGAATTTGTAGGCACTCATGTCATATCCTCAGTGATCCTCAAACGATCGCCTTCACTCTTGGAAGGCTTCTTCTCTCTTCCGACGGATCGTCGGCAGCAAGACGATAACGAGCAATATGGCCGCTGCGATCAACATCGTCGCGCTCAATGGCTTTGTGACGAAGACGGTCAGATCGCCATTGGATAGCAGGAGCGCGCGGCGGAGGTGCTCCTCAATCATCGGGCCGAGAACAAATCCCAGAAGCATCGGCGCCGGCTCGCAGCCGATGATGCGGAATACGTACCCGAGCACGCCGAACACGCACATGGCATAAACATCGAATACGGAATTGTTCAGACTATAGGCGCCGATAGCGCAGAAGATGACGATCGCCGGATAGAGGAAATGATAGGGGATGGAAATCATGCGCGCCCAAAGCCCGACGAGGGGTAGATTGAGCGCGAGCAGGAACAGATTTCCGATCCACATCGAAGCGATGACGCCCCAGAACAGCGCCGGCTGCTCGGCGATCACCATGGGCCCGGGCTGGATGCCCTGGATGATCATGGCGCCGATCATCAACGCCATGACGGGGTTCGACGGAATGCCCAATGTCAGCATCGGGATGAAGGATGTTTGAGCAGCGGCATTGTTTGCCGACTCCGGCCCCGCGACGCCTTCGACGGCGCCGTTTCCAAACTCCTCGCGGTGCGACGACACTTTTTTCTCGAGCGAATAGCTCGCAAACGACGCAAGCATCGCGCCGCCACCCGGCAATATGCCGAGCGCAGAGCCGAGCAACGTGCCGCGCAGGATCGGCGCGAGCATCCGCCGCCAGTCCTCCCGCGTCGGGAATAGTCCGGAAACGCGCCCTGTGATCAAGGTGCGCGTTGTCTCGCTCTGCAGGTTGGCGACGATCTCGGCGATGCCGAAGATGCCCATGGCGATGACGACGAAATTCAGGCCGTCGGAGAGCTCGGGAAAGCCGAGCGTGAAGCGAATGGCGCCGGAATTGACGTCGGTGCCGACGAGTCCGAGGAGCAGTCCGAGAACGATCATCGCCAGCGCATGCAGCAGCGAGCCTTCGGCGAGGACGATGGACGCGACCAAACCGAGCACCATCAGCGAGAAATATTCGGTCGGCCCGAAGTCGATAGCGAACTGCGCCAGCGGCGGCGAGAACAGCGCGATGAGCACGGTCGCGAACGTGCCGGCAAAGAACGAGCCGATCGCCGCGATCGCGAGCGCGCGGCCGGCCTTTCCCTTCAGCGCCATCTTGTAACCTTCCAGCGCCGTCACGACTGACGACGGTTCGCCCGGAAGGTTCACGAGAATGGCGGTCGTGGAGCCGCCGTATTGTGCGCCGTAGTAGATGCCCGCCAGCATGATGAGCGAAGCGACCGGCGGCAGTCCGAAGGTCACCGGCAACAAGATCGAGATCGTCGCCACAGGCCCGAGACCAGGGAGAACGCCGATCGCGGTACCGAGGAAAACGCCGATGAAACAGCAGAGGAGGTTCGATGCGCTGACCGCTGTTTCAAGGCCAAGCCACAGATTTGAGAGGACATCCATGGCGAGGGCCTAGCCCCGACTGCCGAACCAGCTGCCGAGCGTCGGCATCGGCACCTGAAGGATATTCACGAAAACGACTGTGCAGATGGCGACCAGCGCGAGAAGTCCGGCCGATGCTTTGAGGTCCCATTTGAACCAGCGGCTGGCCGCGGCAGAGAGGAGCGCGAGCACGATCAATGCGATGGGCAATCCGGCGCGCGGCAACAGCAGCGCAAAGAGGATATTTGCGCCCGTGACGTAAAGGAGCGGGAGCCAGCCGCTGTGCTCGAGCGACGACCCGCTTGTCGCCATCGAGCGGATGATCGCGATGACGCCGAATATGAGAAGCAACACGGCCAGCACGATGGGAAAGTAAGCCGGTCCCATACGGTGCAGGCTGCCAAGCGCATAATTCTTGGCGATCAGGATAGCAGTCGCGCCAAACGCCACATAAATAACGCCGGCCCAGAACTCTTTCGGGTTCGCAATTGTCGGCATTACACTTACCTTCCCTCTCTATCGTGCGTCGCCCCTCTCGCCGCACGCGCTTTCGTGACTCGCTTTCTTATGTACCGAGCACTGCCCGAAAAACGCGAAGCCAATTCCCGCCAAGGATCCTTTTGACGTCGTTGTCGCGGTAGCCCCGCGCCAGCAATCCCTTGGTTAGGTTGCTGATCGCACGCGGCGTCTCGATTTCTTGTGGGTAGTGGTAGGGCGGCGGAGGATAGGTTTCCGGTCGCCAGCGGCCGACGCGCACGGAATCGTCGTAGTAGACCCGCGCCTCCGCATCGGTCGCGACGCCGACCTGATGCGTGAAATAGTCGATCCCCATGCCCACATGGTCGACGCCGACGAGATCGACAATGTAGTCGATATGCCGAATGTAGTCGTCGAGGCTGGGCTTCGGCGCGCTCGAGACATAATGCGGAAAGCCATTGATGCCGACGAGGCCGCCTGACTGGGCGACCGCTTTGATCTGCTCGTCTGTGATGTTGCGCCGGGAGGCGAAGACGGCGTGCGGATTGGAATGCGAGAACACGACCGGAGCGGACGACATCGCGATGGCGTCGAGTGTCGTGCGCATGCCCGTATGCGAGCAATCGACGACGATCTTGAGCTCGTTGAGACGCTTGACGAGCTCGACGCCGAAATTGCTCAGACCGGCATCGGTGCGCTCCTCGCAGCCGTCGCCGACGCGGTTCTTCTGATTGTAGGCCAGCATGATCATGCTGACGCCGAGCGCTTTGTAAGCGTCGGCGAGGCGAAGGTCGTTCTCGATCGGCGACGTGCCTTGGAAGTGGAGGATAATGCCGAGGCGTTTTTCGCGCTTGGCCCGCTCGATGTCGCTCGCGGTCCTTACCAGGATCAGGTCGTCACGGCTGTTGATGGTGCGATGCCAGCCCCCGAGTTCGCGCAAGGCGCCCGCGGCTTCGCATCCCAAGCCGACCGTCGGTGCGACGGCCGTGTAGCCGCCGTCCTTGAACCAATCGAGATAGCCGTCACGTCGCAGAAGCGGACACGTTCCATCGATGACAATGGCGTCGGCGTGAAGCGCCATGGCGGCAGCCTGGTCCGCCGGGCCTGCCGCCAAGCGCGCGTCGGGTTGTCGCGCTCCCATCAGTCCGCCTTGGCGCCTGATGCGCTCACCAGATCACCCCAGAAGACCACCTGCTTGTCGACGAACTTCTTGCGCTCTTCGTCGTTCATCGGCGCCGCTAGGTCGAAGCCGGCCTTCGAAAGGCGCTCGCGGATATCCGGCTTGGCGGCAACGGCGGTCATCGCCTCGGTCAAGGTTTTCTTGACCGGAGCCGGGGTCGCCGAAGGCGTCGCGACGCCATACCAGATCTCGCCGTAAGAAAAATCGGGAAAGCCGAGCGAGACCAGTGTCGGAACGTCAGGGAATGCGCTCGACGGTTTGCTGCCGCTGACGGCGAGAATCTTCAGCTTGCCGGCGCGAACGAGGCCGACGACCGAGGGGATGGAGGCGAATCCGAACAGCGTCTGGCCGCCCATCATTCCCGTGATGCCTTCCTGGCCGCGATAGGGGACGTGCTCGGCGTTGATTCCCGTCAACCGGGAGAACAGGACGCCGGACAGGTGCTGGGAGGTTCCGCTGCCGGCCGAGTTGTAGCGCGGCGGCGACATCGTCTTCGCTTTGGTGACAAGCTCGGCGACCGTGTTGATGTTCTGGTCCGCCGAAACGATCAGCGCGTTCGGCGTGGTGCAGGGGATGCCGACGGGGAAGAGATCGCGCACCGGATCGTAGGAAAGGCTCTTATACAGCGCGCGGTTGATGGGGATCGAACTCGTCGAAATCAGCGCGAGCGTATAGCCGTCCGCCGGGGCGCGCGTCACTTGGCCGATGCCGAGCGTGCCGCCGGCGCCAGGCTTGTTCTCCACGATCACCGACTGTCCAAGCTGCGCGGTCAGGCCTTCAGCGACAATCCGGGCGAAGATATCGTTGGTCGATCCGGCGCCGTAGGGGACCGTCAGCGTGACGCGCCGCGTCGGAAATTTTTCGCTTTGTGTCCACCCCGTCGATGTGAGGGTAGAGGCGGCAAGCAACGACAAAACACTGCGTCGAGTCCAACGGTCCTGGTTCATCTCTGTTTCTCCTCCTTAGGGTTCCTTGTTGCGGCTTTCTCCCTTGCCCCGCGGGTCGGGTGTTTGCCATTTGAAAGCAGCTGGGTCGGCGACGCATCGCTGCTGCCGATCCGTATCGGCGGCACGACGCCATCGAGCGGCGGATCGATACGCGAGCACACCCAAAGGATGACCGCGTCGATCTTTCCTGCGGACACGCAGGCGTGCCCCATGGTGCTGTCGAAATAACAACTGTCACCAGGCCGCAATCGTAGCGGCTCGTATTGGTCGGTGAAGACGTCGATCTCGCCTGAAATCACGAAGATGAATTCTTCGCCTTGGTGCCGCAGTAACTGGGGAAATTGCGCAATGTCGTGCGCGCGGATCGTCGTGAGCAGGGGGATGAATTTTTTGCGCGCGATATCGACGCACAGCATTTGATATTCATATTGCGGCGAGACGTGCCTGGCACCTTCGCCGGCGCGTGTCCAGGTCCGGCGGCCGGAGGTCATCTCCGTCGTCTGCGATGCGAAAAGCTCCGTGACATCGACGTTCAATCCGTGCGCCAAGCGGAGAATGTTCTCATAGGTCGGCGATATCTTGCTCGTTTCGACTTTGGCGATGGTCGAGAACGCAAGGCCGGTTCGGGCCGCCAACTGCTTCAACGTCAGCCCGGCGTCCTTTCGCAATCGCCTGACACGGGGCCCGAGCGTTTCGCGCGAAGCCGGCGCGCGCTTTCTCGCGCGCGATCGCGCTTTGGGCGGCCGGGTTCGCCCGTTCAATTTTTGCGATTTGACGGCGGTTGCGCGCATTGTCGTATAAGACAATAGTGCTATCTGATCGCCGTCAAGCGTAAATTTGCCATCGACGCATAAGCCGCTTCGCCTCGGCCCGAAGTGCCTTGGTTGGTGAATTGTACTTTGATACAACCGCGCGCTGATCTATCTCGGTCCCGCGCCGCATTGCGCTGAAAGCCTTCCGGCGGCAAGCGCAGATGACGTTTCAGGATTCGCACGCTTCACTCAGCCCGCGGCTCGCCGTCGTCGACGTGGTCCACCGCGATGAAAGCGTTGATTTTGGGTTGCCATTCCTGGATGCGCGCGAGGCAAGCTTTCGTCACGTCGACGGAGGTGACCTCTCTGTTGTGGATCAAGCGCGCAATCGCCGTGAGATCGAGATTACAAAGCGCGTCACACATCGGCGGCGTTGAACGCCTGCGCGGCGCGAAAGTCGCTAGGCTGGTCGTCGAAGCTCAAGCGCCGCGCCTCGCGCCTCAAGAGGTCACCAAAGCTTTTCAATCCGGCTTCGACATCGCGCTCTCGCTGGAGCGGCAATGCATAAGCCTGAAGCTTGGCGAGGGTTCGCGGCAGGCTGCTCTTCATGATGTTGCTCAATCTGTCACGAGAATCTCTATAGCGAGTGACGTAGAATTCTCCTGAAAAGCTGACAATAATTTTAGTCTTTTGCGAACCTCACGATGCTCTCTTCCAGAGAACGCGCTGCCGACGTACAATGGTAGCGCGTTCCGTGCCGTCGTCTCGGTATCGCGACGGCGCTGAACGTCACTTCGTTGCCATATGAGATCCGTTGCGCCCGGGCATTCGATCTGATCGGATGCTCAACAAGACGCAAAATTTTCTTCGAGTTTCTGAGGCGCTTTCTCATCGATGATGCGGAGTGGCCAAAGTGAATTTCGATTGGCGATCGGCGTCCAGCGCGAACCAGGGCGGCAAGGCGGCCGCAGCGAGAGACGAACGATTTTCCGCGCCCACGATATCGACGCCCAAAGGCGGCGGCGCGATCCAAGGGATCGGCGAAACATTCAGCGCAAATCCGGTCACGGGCACGGGTGCGCTTTCGATTCCGCTGCCTCTCAGCCCTGGACGCGCCGGCTTCACCCCGTCGCTGACACTGACCTACGATTCCGGTGCGGGAAACGGCCCTTTCGGATTTGGTTGGAGCCTTGGGCTTCCGAACATCTCGCGGCGCACCGACCGGGGCCTACCGCGTTACCGTGACGACCAAGGCTCCGACACGTATCTGCTCGCCGGGGCCGAGGACCTGGTTCCGGTCGTCGGTGCTGACGGCACGCCGCAGGAAGAGCGACGCGACGGCTTTCGCATCACGCGCTATCGGCCAAGGATCGAAGGGCTTTTCGCGCGTATCGAGCGATGGATCAGCGAGGCCGATCCCGCCGATATGCACTGGCGAACGATCTCGCGCGACAATGCTGCGAATATTTACGGCCGGACGGCCGCAAGCCGGATTTTTGATCCCGACGAACCGCGGCGGATTTTCACCTGGCTGATCTGCGAGTCGTATGACGCCAAAGGCAACGCCGCGAAATACGACTACGTCCCCGAGGACAGTGCCGGCATCGACAGTGCTTCGGCGTGCGAGTCCAATCGTACCGAGGCAAGCCGCACGGCCAACCGCTATTTGAAGCGCGTTCGCTACGGCAATCGAACCTCGACGCTCGTCCAGCCGGACCTCGCGCAAGCCCAATGGCTCTTCGAGCTCATTTGCGATTACGGCGACCACCGCGAAAGCGCGCCGGGCGTTGAGCCCGATGGTGCTTGGCTAGTGCGGCCTGACCCGTTTTCGACGCACCGCTCCGGTTTCGACGTTCGCACTTATCGCCGCTGTCGGCGCTTCTTGATGTTCCACCGCTTCGACGAGCTGGGTCCACAGCCCCGGCTCGTGCGTTCGCTGACGCTCGACTACGACGATTTCCCGCAGTCCGCCGGATTTTCGATCGGCGATGAGCTGGCACATTCCGGAAGCACGCGGCTCGGCTCGTTCCTGCGCCATGCGATGGTGACCGGCTACGCCAGCGACGGCTTCGCGCGTGCGATGCCGCCGCTCGAGCTCACCTATTCGCGGCCGCATATCGCCGAAGAGGCCGTCGCGCTCGACGAGGCGAGCGGCGCCAACCTACCCGATGGGATCGACGGCTCTCGGCACCAATGGCTCGACCTCAATGGTGAGGGCATCGCCGGTGTCTTGAGCGATCAGGGCGGCGCGTGGTGGTACAAATCCAATCTCGGCGGCGGGCGGCTCGGGCCGCAGCAGCTCGTCGCGCAGAAGCCGTCTGCAGGCCCGGAAGCCCGCGCGCAATTCGTCGACGTCTCCGGCCGCGGCGCGCTCGATTTCGTGCAGCTTGCACGCCCGGACGCCGGCTTCTTCAGGCGCGACGCGCAGAACGATTGGTCGCCTTTCCGCGCTTTCGAGCGTCAGCTCAACATCGCCTTCGACGATCCGAATCTACGCATGCTCGATCTCACCGGCGATGGCCTTGCCGACGTAATGGTCACGCAGGACGACGTGATCGCGTGGAACTGCTCACTCGCCGACGCAGGGTTCGGCGCCACGGAGTATGTCCGCATGGGTGCGGACGAGACGGCCGGTCCGTCGCTCGTCTTCAACGACACGACTGGCACTGTTTTTCTCGCCGATATGACGGCCGACGGTCTTGCCGACCTCGTGCGCATCCGCAACGGCGAGGTGTGCTATTGGCCCAATCTCGGTTACGGCCGGTTTGGGCGCAAAGTCACAATGAACAACGCGCCGGTCTTTGACGCACCGGAGCTGTTCGATCCCCGCCAGCTTCGGCTCTCCGATATCGACGGGTCGGGCGTCACGGATATCATCTATCTTGCCGCCGATGGGCCGCGACTCTACTTCAATTATTCCGGCAACGGGTGGAGCGCGCCTTATGCGCTCGCGAATTTCCCACGTATCGACGACGTGTCGTCTGTCGGTGCGGTCGATCTCCTTGCGAACGGCACGACCTGCCTCGTGTGGTCGACGCCGTTGCCAGACCCGGCGACCACGCCGATTGCTTACCTCGATCTGATGGGCGGGCAGAAGCCGCATTTGCTCATCGGGATCGAAAACAATCTCGGTGCGCGCACGCGTATCGAATACGCCTCCTCGACCCGCTACTACCTCGAGGATCAAGCGGCGGGCCGGCCGTGGGTCACGCGCCTGCCGTTTCCCGTGCACGTGGTCGCACGCACCGAAACCTACGATGACATCAGCCGCAACCGCTTCGTCACGCGCTTCGCCTATCATCACGGCTTCTACGACGGCGTTGAACGCGAGTTCCGCGGTTTCGGCATGGTGGAGAAGTGGGACACTGAAGAGTTCGCCGCGCTCGCCGCCGATCAAACATTGCCGCCGGCCGACAATATCGACTCTTCCTCGCATGTGCCGCCGGCGCTGACGCGCACCTGGTTCCACACCGGTGCTTATTTCGGACGTGACCATGTCTCGGACTTCTTCGCCGGGATGCTCGATGAGCGTGATGTCGGTGAGTACTACCGTGAGCCTGGCCTCACGGATGCGCAGGCGAAACGGCTTTTGCTCGACGATACGCCGCTGCCGGCGGGCTTGACCGCCGAGGAGGAACGCCAGGCCTGCCGGGGCCTCAAGGGCACGATGCTGCGCCAGGAGCTCTATGCGCTCGACGGTACCGACAAGGCGTCGCACCCGTATTCGGTCAGCGAGCAGAATTTCGGTGTGCAGTTGGTCCAAGCGCAGGGGCAGCAGCGGCATGCCGTTTTTCTCGTCTATGCGCGCGAATCCATCGGCTTCAACTACGAGCGCGTCCCGGACGATCCGAGGGTTTCGCATAACCTCGTCCTCGAGACGAACGAATACGGCATGACGCTGAAATCGGCGGCGGTCGGCTATTCGCGGCGCGCGCCCGATCCTGCGCTTGCGCCGCATGATCAAGCGCAGCAAGCCGCGTTGCATATCGTTTATACCGAGAACGATTTCACCAATGCCGTGGATGCCGCGGACGGTCATTGCGTGCCGCGGCCGTCGGCGACGCGCAGCTACGAGGTCACCGGCATCACCTTGCCGCCGGACCAGAGCCGTTTCACGATCGAACAGATCGGTGACGCCGCGCGTAACGCTATCGAGATTGCTTACGAAGCTGCGCCGAACACCAGCGTCTTGCAGAAGCGCCTGATCGAGCACGAGCGCACGCTTTACCGCAGCGATGACCTATCGGCGACGCTGCCGAGCGGAACGGTTGAGGCGCGAGCACTGCCGCTTGAAACCTACAAGCTTGCTTTGACGCCAAGCCTGGTCGCGCAAGTTTATGGCGCGCGCATTTCCGACGTGATGCTCACTGACGCGGGTTACGTTCATTTCGCGGGCGATGAGAAGTGGTGGATCCCCTCCGGACGCGCTTTCTATTCGCCGTCCGGCGGCGACAGCGCGGCGCAGGAGTTTGCCTTTGCGCAGCAGCATTTCTTCCAGCCGTGCCGTTATCAGGGGCCGATGGGCGCGGTGACGACGGTTCGCCGCGATGCGTACGATCTTTTGCTTTTGGAGACCGAGGACGCGCTCGGCAACAGGATCACCGCCGGCGAGCGCGGACTAGGCGGCGCCATCGTTCCCTCGATCGACTATCGCGTGCTTGCGCCGACGATCACCACCGATGCGAACGGCAATCGCGTTGCGGCGAGCTTCGATGCCATCGGCATGATCATCGGCACGGCCGTGATGGGAAAACGCGACGAGACGCCGCGGCGCGGCGATCGTCTCGACGGCTTCATCCCCGATCTGCCGGACGATGTCATTGCAGCGCATCTTGCCGATCCGCTCGGAGCGCCGGAGGCGATTCTTAGCGCAGCGACGTCGCGGCTCGTCTATGACCTGTCGGCTTATTACCGCAGCAAAGCGCAGCCGCAGCCGTCCCCGAACGTCGTCTACGCGATCGTGCGCGAGACCCATGACGCCGATCTTGCTCCGGGACAGCACAGCAAGACGCAGCACAGCTTCTCATATTCCGATGGCTTCGGCCGCGAAATCCAGAAGAAGCGACGGGTCGAATCCGGACCGGTGCCGCAGCGTGACCCGGCAACGGGGCGGATCGTATTGGTCGACGGCCACCCGGTGTTCACCGATGACAGTGTCACGCCGCGTTGGGTCGCGAGCGGCTGGACGGTCTTCAACAACAAAGGCGACCCGATCCGGCAGTTCGAACCGTTTTTCACTGACAGGCAATCGTTCGAGGCGGACACGCGGATCGGCGTCGGACCGCTCCTGTTCTATGACCCTATGCAGCGCCTGATTGGCAACCTGCAGCCGAACAGCACCTGGGAGAAGGTGAGCTTCAGCGCGTGGCGCCAGGAAAATTGGGACGTGAACGACACGGCGTTGATTGCCGATCCGGCGACCGACGCCGACGTCGGGGACTTTTTCCGGCGGCTGCCGGCCGCGCAGTATCTGCCGACGTGGCATGCGCAGCGCCAAGGCGGCGCGCTCGGCCCCGACGAGCAACGCGCCGCAGAACAGGCGGCGATACATGCGGCGACCCCCGCCCTCGCGCACGCTGATCCGCTTGGCCGCGCGTTTCTGACAGTCGCGCACAACCGCACAAAATACAGCGACGAGCCTCCCACTCAGCCGCCGGCAGAGGCTTTTTATACCGTGCGTGTTGCCTTCGATATCGAAGGCAACCAGCGGCAGGTCTTCGATGCTGCCGATCGGCTGATCGCGCAGTACGACTATGACATCCTGGGAAACCGCATCCATTCGGCCAGCATGGAAGCGGGCGAGCGTCGGGCCTTGGCCAATGTTCTCGGCCAGCCGGCCTATGCGTGGGATAGCCGCGGCAATCGCGTCCGCACGGTGTACGACCCGCTCCAGCGCCCAACCGACGTGTTTCTGCGCGAAGGCGACGGGCCGGAGCGCCTGGTCGGGCGTACCGCGTACGGCGAGGGCCTTCCGGATGCCGAAGCGCACAATGCGCGCGGCAAACCGATCCAGCAGTTCGACCAGGCGGGTGTCGCGACCGCGGATGATTACGACTTCAAGGGCAATGTCCTGACGAGCCGCCGCCAGTTGGCGCAGGACTACAAGACCGTGATCGACTGGTCGGCCAGCGTCCCGCTCGAAACGGATATTTACGTCAGTAGCAGCCGCTTCGATGCACTCAACCGGCCGATTGAAGTGACCGCGTCGGATGCGAGCGTCGTTCGCCAGACGTTCAACGAAGACAA
Source organism: Variibacter sp. (assembly GCA_050187875.1). GTDB lineage: Bacteria > Pseudomonadota > Alphaproteobacteria > Rhizobiales > Xanthobacteraceae > JAFKKS01. The sequence goes on along the minus strand of JBFWXB010000026.1, from coordinate 57,942 downwards.
TCTGCTGGAGAGCATCGAAGCGAATCTGCGCGGCGAGGCGGCAACGACGGTGTTTGTCGGCAATGTCGACTATGACGCGAAGGGGCGGCGCACGCGCATTGAGTACGGCAACGGCGTCACCACGGATTACGCGTTCGACCGGCTGACGTCCCGTTTGACCAGCATCATCACCCGCCGCGATCCCGCGCAGTTTCCCGATGACTGCCCGCAGACCCCTGCGGCCGGCTGGCCGGGCTGCCAGATTCAGAACCTGACCTATACCTACGACCCGAAGGGCAACATCACGCACATCCGCGACGACGCGCAGCAGACCATCTACTTCCGCAATCGCCGCATCGAGCCGAGTGCGGACTATGCCTACGACGCCACCTATCGGCTCATCGAGGCGAGCGGACGCGAGCATCTCGGCCAGGTCAGCGGCACGCCGGCGCCCGGAAGCTACAACGACCGTACGCGTATCGGCATCCTGCTGTCCGCCAGCGACGGCAATGCCATGGGGCGCTACGTCGAGCGATACGCCTACGACGCCGCCGGGAATTTCGCGCAGGTGGCGCATCGCGGCAGCGATCCGCTCAACCCCGGCTGGACGCGGGTCTATGCGTGCGACGAGACGAGCCAACTCGAGCCGGCGAAGCGAAGCAATCGGCTCACGAGCACGACGATTGCCACGCCCGAGACTTATAGCGTCAACGGCGACGGTTACGACGCGCACGGCAACATGCTGCGGATGCCGCAGCTGCAAGCCATGCAATGGGATTTCCGCAACCAGCTGCGGATGACGCAGCGCCAGGCCGTGAATGCGGACGATGGAGACGGTGTCGCGCGAGCGGGCGAGCGAACCTGGTACGTCTATGATGCGAGCGGCCAGCGTGTGCGCAAGGTCACGGAAGCGGCTTCCGGCGACCTCAGGGAGCAGCGCATCTATTTGAAGGGTTTCGAGGTCTATCGACGCGAAGGCGCCGATCCGCTGGTGCGCGAAACGTTGCACATCACCGACGATGCCCAGCGCGTCGCCTCCATCGAGACGCGCACGCAGGGCGCGGACGCTTCGGCGCAGCGGCTGATCCGCTATCAGTTCACCAACCAATTGGGTTCGGCGGTTCTCGAGCTCGATCACCTCGCGCAGGTGATCTCGTACGAGGAGTACACGCCGTTCGGCTGCAGCTCCTTCCAGGCGGTGCGGTCGCAAACCGAAACGCCGCGGCGCTATCGCTATATCGGCAAGGAACGCGACGAGGAGAGCGGGCTGCAGTATCACGGCGCGCGCTACTACGCGCCGTGGCTCGGCCGCTGGGTCAGCACCGACCCGAAGGGCATCGACGGCGGTCCCAACCTCTATGTCTACGCTAACAATTCTCCCGTTCTGCTGCTCGACCGCGACGGCAAGCAACCGGCGCTCAATTCGAATTTCCAGAACGGATGGACGTACAAATCGAGCCCCGGTGTCATCTTCTTTCAGTATGAGCCGGGGACGTTCGCCTACTCCGACGACGATTTCAAAACCATCAAGCCGATCGACAACAAGAAAGTGTCGATCATCCTCAACAACGGCATCCCGATCTTGGATTTCCTCGACGAGGCTGTCTACGAAGTCCCCGAGATGCTGCTCGATCCCAATCCCGGCGAGATTTCGTCAGCCGGCACGCGGTGGCATGCGAAGGGGCCGCGGCAGTTCTATCGCAATCCGCGCGCGCTTGATTACGCGATGGCCGGCTACACCAAAGAGGCGGAGATTTGGGAGGCCGGGCATGGCTGCGCGGGCTGCCACATCGAGTTTTTGACCAACGGGCCCGTGCCGAATTCGCAGCTCGATCTCGATCGCTATACACGGGTCGCGCTGCTGACCAAGCTCGCCGCCGATATCATCGGCGCGAAATACGATCCGCGAAGCCCGTTCACCTATGTCGGAATGGGATTCAAGCACGTCAAGAACGCTGCCGCGCTCCAGGCGGAAGCCGATGCGCTCGCTGCTGGCGCGATGGCCGACTTGGGATGGGCTCCGACCGTACCTCTCTCGCTCGCGGAAAGGGAGCGTCTCGATAACGCGATCCGCCAGCGTATGGACGAACTCGGCATACCGAAGAACGTTCAGCAACCGTTCGCGGTCGGCAATAAGGTCGGCAACAACATACGGCCCTCGGGTGGCGGGCCGGGAGCAATCTGGATCGATTCCGGAATTTTGAGCAACACGCCACATTGGCCGGAGTGGAATGCCGCCAATCTCGAGACGCGCGTGGATGCGATCCTCGCGCACGAATGGGCCGAGCATCAGGGCGCGACGCATCTCGGCGCGGTGCTGACGGGCCAGGAAACGACATTGAAGATTACAGAGCAGGCGAGGCAACTGCTCGACAGTATGCCGATCGCCCCTTGGGGGGACTAATGGCCGAACAGGATTTACGGGCGACGATTATCCGCAGTGATTTTTGAGGGAAAGAAGGAGGCTCACGATGCGCCTGCAAATCTCGTCCGGTCAGCTTTCCCTCGGCACGCGCGGTGATGACGTCGCACAGGTTCAGCAAGCGCTGCAAGCCCTCGGGCGGGACGTCTCGGCGGCGGAGCGTACGTCGCGCGTCTTCGGCCCGGAGACGGCGGCGGTCGTCAAAGCGCTCCAGGCCGAGCTCAATGTCCCAGCGAGCGGCGTCATCGACGCCGCGACCGTGCGCGTGATCAATGCGCGGCTTGGCGCCTTGGATACGCAGGCGCGCGTCGTGCGTGGCGTCGTGCGCGATGCGGACGCGATGCCGTTCGCGGCCGGCTTCGTGCAAGTGTACCGGCAAACGCCGGCGGGCGAGCAGGTCGCCGGGAAATCGCCGATCGAAGCGAAAGACGGCTCCTACGTCATTTCTTACACACCGCCGGCGGATAATACGGGTCCGGTCGATATCCGCGTCGCCGTCCTGAGTGGCGACGCCGTCGTAGAAACGGAGCCGAGCGGCGCGAGCATCCTCACCGATGCGGGTCCGCTTGAGGTCGTCGATTTCCAAGTGGCCGCGGCGGCGCAGCCGCCACGCTCGGATTTCGAACGGATAGAGGCCGATCTCAAGCCGCTCCTCGGCAGCCGCAATATCGCCGACCTCACCGAGGGCGATGGGCGCTACGACGTGAGCATGCTGGCGGCGCAAAGCGGCTATCCGTCCGAGCAGGTCGCCGCGCTGGTGCAAGCGCACCAGATGGAGCGGGATGCGAAGATTCCCGCGCCGGTGTTCTACGCGCTGCTCGATCAGGGCCTGCCGGCAGACGGCGACGCTTTGCGGCGGAGTGATGCGCGCACGCGTAGCGACGCGCTTACGGTGGCTGTCGCGCGCGGCGCCGTGCCGAAGCAGATCGGCGACAAGAAGATCGAGGACTATCTGCCCGACGTCGAGACAACCAATGCTGCGCCATTGCAGCCGCTGCTCGGCCGCATTCTCGATGCCAACGACCTCAATGCGCTTGTCGGCAAATATGTGAAACAGAGCCAGGATCCGGCGATTTTCTGGAAGCAGCTGGAAGCCGACCCCGCTTGGGCAAGTCGCGCCGCTGATCTCAAATTCACCGTGCAACTCGGCGCGCTCACCAACAACAACACTCCGTTAGTCGCGGCACTGCGTGCGCGCCAGGACATCCGCCAGGCGTCCGATCTCGTCCGCCTCAGCGTGGACGATTGGAAATCGCTGATCGCGACGCAGGGCGTGAGCGTGCCGCCCGAAACGCCCGGCGCCGACGCCACCGAGAAGGCCGACAATTATGCCCGCACACTCGTCGATCAGGTGGAGGTGGCGTTCCCCACGTCATTCTTTGCCGAGCGGCTGGGCGCTTCGCCGATTGCGACCTTCCTCAAGGCAAACCCGACCTATGACCTGCGAACGACCTACCCGCCGCAGTTCTTCAAATCCCTGCCGGCCGGGCAGTCGTTGAACGAAGGCGATCAACACCAGCTGCAGTCGCTGCAGCGGCTCTATCGTCTCACCAGCAATGCAGGCGAGGCCATCGCGCTCAAGGATTTGGGTTCCGCACAGCAGATCGCGCGCATGTCTCCCACGGCCTTCGCCGATCAATACAAGGACGCGCTACCTCCCGCGCGCGCCGCCGAAATCCACGCCAAGGCGTCCCGCCGTGCGGCGTTGGCGTTGGCGCTGGTCGGAGAGAATGGCAGTGCCTTCAATCGCACAAGCCTGCGCGCGCTGCCGACCATCGATACGCAAAAGCAGAAGGAGTTGGCGCAGGATAGCATCCCGGACTGGGAAACCCTGTTCGGCACCTTCGATTTCTGCGCGTGTCAGGATTGCGCCTCCGCGCACGGGGCCGCGGCCTATCTCGTCGATGCGCTTCGTTTCCTCGGGGATCGCGGCGCGCGGCCCGCGCTCTTCGCGCGCCGTCCCGATCTCGGCGAGATCGAGCTGACTTGCGAGAATACCAATACGACATTGCCGCTCATCGACATCGTCAACGAGGTCCTGGAGAATGCGGTGGCGCCGCCGGCGGCCTTTGCACCGTTTGCCTTGGCGGCTACGCTGGAGCCCGACCTCTCCGGACCCCTGACGACAGCGGCGCTGTCGGCCGCATTTGCGCCGCCCCTGCACCCGTCGGCGCGAATCGAAACGCTCGAAGATGGCAGGCGATGGCGCATCCAGGATGACGCCTTCGCTTACGGCATCGTCAGGGATGCGACCGGCCTCAAGGTCGCGACACGCAGCCGCCAGACGACGGGGTCGTCGAGCGAACGACGCGCAACTCCGCAATACCGGAATGCGGAGGCGTACGCCGAACTCGGCCGCGCCGTTTATCCATGGGGTCTGCCGTTCGACTTGTCGAGCGCGGAAGCCCGAGTCTTCCTCGCCCATCTCGGCGTATCGCGCCGTGACTTCATCGACGCGCTGATCCCGCTACCGGCCACCTTCGACGCGAATGATCCTCACATCATTCTGCTTGCCGCCGAGCGCTTAGGGCTGACCGATGTCGAGCGCAAGATCGTCGTCGGCGAGGCGCTCACACCACCGCGGCAGCCGGAGGATTTCTGGGGCGGCACGGCTCTCGCCGCGCTGCAATCCGTGCAGGATTTCTTGGATCGATCCGGCTTGAGTTACGCAGACCTCGATGCAGCCCTCGCTACAGGCTTTGTCAATCCAGGCGGCGCCGCCTCCATCGTTCCGAAATCCGGCGCGCCGCTCGACACCTGCGACACGACGAAGCTTCAGGTCGCCGGCCTCACGGCCGACATCCTCGACCGGCTGCATCGCTTCGTTCGGCTGAGGCGCAAGCTCGACTGGACGATCTCCGAGCTTGGCCGCGTTCTCGGCGCACTGGCCGGCACGAACACTCCGGCGCTCAACAACGAAACGCTGGTCAGGATCGACCATCTGCGAGCTGTAATCGCAGCTTTGCGTCTACCGTCTGCCATTGCGCTCGCGCTGTGGCGGCCGATCGATACGGCCGACCCGGCCTCGCTCTATCAAAGCCTGTTCTACAACCCGTCGGTCTTTAAGCCGCAAGACGACGCCTTCCGGCTCCGCGCCGACGGACAGGAGCTTGCCGCGACGGACAAGCTCCTCGCCGATCACGCGGCCGCATTGCAGGCGGCGTTCCGCCTCGATCCGGCAAGCCGCGCGCTTCTGATTGCGCGCACGGACGGCAAGCTCACGCTCGGCAATCTGTCTACGCTCTATCGCCATGCCGTCCTGGCTCGCCAGCTCGGCCTCACGATCGCCAGTCTTCTGATCGCGATGGACCTCACCGCGATCGATCCCTTCGCGCTCGATCATTCGCAGGACACGCTGCGCTTTATCGAGACCGTCAAGTCCATTCAGGCGTCCGGCTTCGACATTTTCCAGCTCGACTATCTGCTCCTCCATCGCTTCAATCCTGCGGCGTCGTTTGTTCCAACCGATGCCGCGCTCGCGCAAACGCTCGAAGGCATGCGCGGCGCCTTGTCGGCAATCGAGGCGGCGTCGCCGGCTGATCGGCAGGCGCAGGCGCGCAGCATCGTCATCGATCGCACGGCCGCCGCCCTTAGCCTGTCGGGCGATCTTTGCGGGCAACTGCTCGCGCGCGTGATGCACGGGGGCGAAAGCGCGGAGCAGCGGCTGCTGGCGTTGACCGAGATCGCGGCGCCGGCGCTCGCGCGCGACAATGTCGCGGCGCAGTTCGAGACGCTGGAGAAACTGCTCAAGATCGCGTCGGTGATTCAGACGATCAAACTGCCGGCGAGCCAGATCAACTGGCTGTTCGATGAAAATCCGTGGCTTGCCGTCGCACCCGACCCGTCGAGCACGCCCGTCCCGTTCGCGAGTTGGTTCTCGCTGATCGAATTGCAGCAGGTGACGCGCGACCTTTCGCTCGACGCTGCAGCCGTGGAAAGCATCCTCGGCGCGATGACCGCCATTCGCGCGGCGGCCGACGATGCGGGCCGGATCGCCGGCAAGCAGGCGTTTGCCGAGGCGCTGTCGCGATGGCTCGGCTGGGCGCAAGAGGATGTTGCGACCCTCATCGGCGTTGCCGCAGACCTGAACGACCGCGGCCTCTTGCAGGTGCAATTGCCGCAAGATTATCGGATCGGTCTCGTGTCGCGTTTGGCGCGCGCCATCGGCGCCGTGAAACGCCTCGGCGTTCCCGCCGCCGTGGCGCGGCAATGGTGTGAAACGAGCGTAAGCGACGCGGTCGCTGCCGCCGTGCGTAGCGCCGCGAAAGCCAAGTATGACGATGCAACGTGGCAGACGCTGGCTGCGCCGCTGCAGGATTCCTTGCGCGAGCAGCAGCGCTTGGCACTTGTCGCCTATCTCGTCGCACGGCCGCAGCTGTGGGGCGCTGCCGCCGGCCCGGCCGACAGCAATGACCTCTTCGCGCATTTCCTGATCGATGTCGAGATGAGCGCGTGCCAGCTGACCTCGCGCATCCAACAGGCGATCGCCTCCACGCAGCTCTTTGCCCAGCGCTGCCTTTTGGGCTTGGAGGCGGGCGTCGCGATCGACGACCCGAAGTGGAGTCAATGGAGCTGGATGAAAACCTTCCGCGTCTGGGAGGCGAGCCGGAAGATCTGGCTCTATCCGGAGAATTGGATCGAGCCCGAGTTGCGTGACGACAAGACGCCCTTCTTCAAGGACCTCGAAAACGAGCTGATGCAGGCCGAGCTCGACGACGATGCCGCCGAGCAGGCGTTCACGCATTACCTGGAAAAGCTCGATCAAATCGCGCGGCTGGAGATCGCCGGCGTCTATGAGGACGAGGATAAGGTGCTCCACGTCTTCGGGCGCACATTCCACGCGCCGCGCACTTATTTCTATCGGCGGCGCGATGGCGACACCAAGGTCTGGACGCCCTGGGAAAAAGTCGAGCTCGATATCGAAGGCGATCACATCATTCCGGTGCTGTGGAACGGCAAGCTCTTGCTGATCTGGCCGATCTTCACCGAGAAGCAGCAGGAGCAGCAGGTCGTCATGCCGGCGCCTGGCAGCAAGGTGAGCGCCGGTGCGCGTTACCTCGAAATCCAGCTCGCCTGGAGTGAATACCAGCGCGGGCGCTGGAGCGGAAAGGTGGTGTCGGACCCGGTCACCTTCATGGCCTATCAGGGCGATGACAAGGTGCTGTTCGGCGATCGCGTCGGTGCGCCAGTGAACGCGATGGCGCGCATCCGCAACGACGGCGGCGTGGGCGACGGCATTCCTCCGGACGGCGGTGGAGGTGGCGGCGGCCATCCGGGAGGATCGTTGCCTCCCCCGCCGACTTCGCCATCGGGTGACCCCAAGCCCGTCGTGCGGCCGGAGCTCTTCTCCTTCAAGGCGCTGGTTGCTGGCGATACGCTCTCCGTGCGTGGATATTTGCGCCGCGACTACCGTAGCGCGCCGACCGCGGGCGATATCCAGATTGCCTATCCGTTCGGCGAGTTTCGTTTCTCCGGCTGCCGCAAGATCGTCACCGCGGTGCCGAACGCACAGGTCGCCCGGCGCAATTTCGCACTCGCCCCGAGCGGCACGAAGTTCGATCGGATGTGGTTCACCGAAACCGCGTCGCCCTTGATCTTGTTCGATGGGACGTTTCCGACATTCCCGAATGTGATATTGCCGACCGTTCAGTCGAACGAGAACGAGCCGGCCTCGATCGCTGGCAATCCTGCGCCGACGCTCACCAACAAGCTGGACATCCGGGTTCTCGACCGCACGCCGTGGACCTATCGCCTGCTGCCACCGCACCAGGATTTGCAGTTCGTCGGAGATCGGCCGTTCTTCTTCATGGACGACCGGCGGACCTTCATTGGCCGCTCGACCGGCGCATCCGGCAAGCGCCCGCCGTTCTCCGACTGGATCAACGCAAACCTCGCGACCGTGTGGCGGGCTGATTACTTTCCGACGCCGGTCACGTCGCCGCAGACCAATGGCCAGAATCCGACGCCAGTAGTCGACGAAGTGGCGGCGCGTCCGCTGACGATGCTGGCGCGCACGCGAGACGGCCGCCGCGTCATGCGCGAGATGGTGCCGATCGATTTGAAGCCGAAAGCACCGCAGAAGACGCTATTGCCTGTTTTCTGGACAACGCGTCAGTACCAGTTCGCCAATTTCCACCATCCTTATGTGTGTGAGTTCGTGAAGGCGCTGCGGCGGCAGGGCCTACCGGGACTCCTCTCGCTCGACAGCCAGGAGGCCGCCGATCCTGCCTCATTCGACGCCTACCAGCCTCAGCCGCGCGTGCTGAAAGCCTATCCGATCGATGAGGTGGAGTTCGCCGCCGGCGGCGCCTACGAAATCTACAATTGGGAGCTCTTCTTTCACATCCCGCTGCTCATCGCCTCGCGGCTAAGCAGCAACCAGCGCTTCGAGGACGCGCAACGCTGGTTCCACTTCATCTTCGACCCGACGGGCGCTTCCGGCGGGAGTGTGCCGCAGCGCTATTGGCACACGAAGCCCTTCTTCGACCGGCTCAGCAGCGACTACGAGGCCGAGTCGGTCAAGGCGATCGAAGAGCTCATCGCGCAAGGCCCGCCCGATGCACTGAAGGCCGCGGTCGAGGTCTGGCGCAACGATCCCTTCAATCCGCATGCGATCGCGCGGCTGCGCACAACCGCCTATCAAAAGACGGTGGTGATGAAGTACGTCGACAACCTGGTCGCATGGGCCGATCAGCTCTTCCGCGCCGACACGCTCGAGACGATCAACGAGGCCGCGCAGCTTTACGTCCTGGCCGCGGAAATCCTCGGCCGCCGCCCCGAGATCATCGAGCGGAACATCAACCGCGTGCCCGAGACGTTCAACAGTCTGGAGCCGCGGCTCGGCGCGCTCGGCAACGCGCTTCAGGACATCGAGCTGCTCATCGGCGACAGCGACGACGAAGCGCCGGTCTCGCCTCCGTCGCCGTCGCCCGATTTGCCGGACATGGCGCCCTATTTCCCCGTGCCTGTGAACGACAAGCTGCTCGGCTACTGGGACACGATCGGGGGGCGGCTGTTCAATATCCGGCACTGCATGAACATCGAGGGGCAGGTGCGTCAGCTTCCCTTGTTCGAGCCGCCGATCGATCCGGCGTTGCTGGTTCGCGCGCGCGCCGCGGGGCTCAGCATCGGCGAGGTTCTCAGCGACATCTCCGTCTCGTTGCCGAACCAACGCTTCGAGACGATCGCGCAGAAGGCCAGCGAGATGGCCGTGGAGGTGAGAAATCTCGGCGCAGCGCTGATGGCCGCCTTGGAGAAGCGCGATACCGAGGCGCTGTCGACACTGCGCTCCGGCCAGGAGCTGCGCATGCTGCAGGCCGTCCGCGATGTCCGCGTCGCCCAAGTCGACGAGGCGGAGGCCAATATCACCGCACTGGAGCGCAGCCGCGACATCGCCCAGGCGCGCAAGACCTTCTACGAAAGCCGCGAGACGCTCAACGCATTGGAGCTGACCTCGCTCGTGCTGCTCGGCGCGTCCGCGTTGCCGATCGAGATCGCCGCGCATCTGCGCGTCCTCGCCGGGCTCGTGCAAAGGATCGGCAACGTCAAGGTCGGCTCCCCCACCACCGCCGGCATCGAGGTCGGCGGCTATTTCATCGGCGTCGGCGTCGAGGAGGCAGCGATCGCGCTCGACGCCGCCGCGAGCATTCTCAACATCTCCTCGCAGGTGATCGGCCGCACCGCCGATCATGGCCGCCGCAAGGAGGAATGGGACCTGCAGGCGCAGCTTGCGACGATCGAGCTCAAGCAGATCGATCAGCAGCTGGCGGCCGCGCAGATTCGCCGCGCGATGGCGGAGGCGGACCTTCGCAATCATGATCGTCAGATCGACGACGCGCGCGACACCGACGATTTCCTGCGCAGCAAGTTCACCAGCCAGGACCTTTACGACTGGACCATCGGCAAGATGTCTGGCCTCTACTTCCAGAGCTATCAGCTCGCTTACGATCTCGCGAAACGCGCCGAGATGTGCATGCAGCACGAGCTCGGCATGACATACGGCGAGACGTCGATCATCCGCTTCGGCTATTGGGATTCGCTGAAGAAGGGACTTATGGCTGGCGATCATCTGGCGCATGATCTCAAGCGCCTGGAAGTCGCCTATCTCGACGGCAACATCCGCGAATACGAGCTGACCAGACACGTCTCGTTGCTGGGGGTCGCGGCCGGGCAGTTGATTGCGCTGAAGGAAACCGGCACCTGCGAGTTCGAGATTCCCGAATGGCTGTTCGATCTCGACACGCCCGGGCATTTCATGCGGCGGCTCAAGACCGTTAGCGTCACCATCCCCTGCGTGACCGGTCCCTACACGACGATTCACTGCAAGGCGACGTTGCTCAAAAGTGCGTACCGGCGCACGGCCGATATTGCCGCCGGCTATAACCGGCGGCCTGCCGACGATCCGAGCGGGCCGGACGAGCGCTTCGTCGACGATCGCAAGATTCTCGAATCGATCGTGACGAGCTCGGGTCAGAGTGATTCGGGGCTATTCGAGACGCAGGGGCGCGACGAGCGCTATCTCCCGTTCGAAGGCGGCGGCGCGATCAGCCGCTGGCGCCTCGAGCTGCCGATGCAGTTCAAGACGTTTGACTACAACACGATTTCGGACGTGATCCTGCATCTGCGCTACACCGCGCGCGATGGCGGGGAGGCGTTGCGCACCGCGGCGGCTGCCGCGGTCGCGACGACGCTTTCGAATGCCACGTCCGGCGTTCTCGTCAGGATGTTCAGCTTGCGTCACGAGTTTCCTTCCGAGTGGGCGCGCTTCGCGAGTGCGTCGGCAACGGGAACGAGCAGCATCACCGTCGATCTGTCGGCGAAGCGGTTCCCTTATTTCACGAAAGGGAGAACGATCGCCGTCAGCAACGCGGAGCCGATTGTCAGAAGCACGGCAGGCCCAGGACAAACGGGCATCGCGCCGGGAAATGCGGCCGATCCGGCGGCCGGCGCCTGGAGCGGGCAGGGCGCGCCTGGAGCATGGACCGTCGCGACATCGATCGATCCCAAGCGCGTCGACGACATCTTCGTGCTGCTCGCTTACAGCTTGCGCTGAGCGTCGTTCTGCTCGCGCCCAAAGCTCCGGCGTTGTTGGCGTGACGCGCAGCGCAGCTTACGGCTTCGCATTGGCGCCGCGTCCCGCCGCCGTGAGAAAGCTTTCGATCAGCGGCCGCTTCCGCCGTTCTGCGAGGCAGACGACATAGGCGAGGTTGAACATCTCGACATTGCTGACGTTGAGCACACGCAGGTTTTTGTGCACGGCGATTTCGGGTTCGGAGATGGCGCCGAGCCCGATGCCTTTGAGGATGGCCGCATTGACCGCCTCGCGGTTGTTCGTCTCCATCACCGCGCGAATGTTCACGCCCGCCTTTTTGAGCGCGCGATCAAAGATCCGCCGCGTCGTTGATCCGGCGCTGCGCAAAATGAAATTCTGCCCCTCCAATTCCTCGATCTTGATCGAGCGCCGTTTCGCCAGCGGGTGCTCGACGTTCGCGACGATCAAGATGCGATGCTTGTTGTAGAAGTGGCTGTAGAAGCGCGCATCTTGCGGGTCGTCGCCGATAACCGCGACGTCGAAATCGAACTTCAGAAGCCCGTCGAGAAGGTCGGGGCCGGAGCCAAGTGTCACGGTCAGCTTGAGATTGGGATGCTGCTTGAGAAGCGACGCGGCAATTTCCATGGCGTCGGAGGGCCGGATGGAAGCAACCTTCAGCATGCCGACGTCAAGGGCCTGCGCCGCGCGAAGCAGGACCGTCGCCTCCTCCTCGTGACCGAACATGCCTTGCGTGATCGTCGCGAGGAGCTTGCCGATCTCGGTCAATTCGACGGCGCGGCCGCGCCGATGAAACAGCTCAACCCGGAAATGATCTTCGAGCGAACGCACGTGCGTTGAGATCGTCGGCTGCCCGATATTGAGGAGCTTCCCCGCGGCGGTGAATCCGCCCGATCGGGCAACGGCATGGAACGCTGCAAGCCATCTCTGATGCATTGATCGAACCGATGGATCGTGCCGAAAACTGAATTTTACAGATAATGGCGTGGCCGCTTAGCGTGGCGCAAGCAGGAAATAAGGCGGTGCCGAGACGCGAACGGGCTTTGGTCACGAAAGGTCGCGGCCGGCGCCGGCAGAACACCCCGAGAGGGGCGAGGGAGGAAGAAAATGGCGAAGGAAGTCCGCCTCAACGGCGTGCGCTATCGTTGGCCGAAGCGGCCGGTCGTCGTGGTCTGCGTCGATGGCGGCGATCCTGCTTATTTCGACCGCGCGCTGAAGGACGGCATCATCCCGAACGTCGCGCGCTTCATGAAGCAGGGCTTCAACGGCCTCGCCGAATGCGTGATCCCGAGCTTCACCTGCCCGAACAACGTCTCGATCATCACCGGCAGCCCGCCGTCGATCCACGGCATTTCCGGCAATTTCTACCTGGAGCCGGAGACCCGCAAGGCAGTGGTCATGACCGGGCCGGAGCTCATGCGCTCCAGCACGATCCTCGCCGCGTTCAGCGCCGCCGGCGCCAAGGTGATCTCGATCACGGCAAAGGACAAGCTGCGCCAGCAGCTTGGCAAGGACATGGATATCGCCGCCGGCGGGATCAATTTCTCGTCCGAGAAGGCCGACAAGTGCACAATGAAAGAGAACGGCATCGAGAACGTTCTCGAGCTGGTCGGGCTGCCGCTGCCGGACATGTATTCCGGTGAACTGTCGCTGTTCGTGCTCGAGGCCGGGCTGAAGCTCCTCGAGCAGCGCAAGCCCGACGTCATGTATCTGTCGCTCACCGACTTCATCCAGCACAAATACGCGCCGGGGGAAGCCGAGTCGGACGATTATTACCGGCGGATGGACGAGCTTTTCGGCAAGCTCGATGCGGCGGGCGCCGTTGTCGCGCTCACCGCCGATCACGGCATGAATGACAAGTCGAATTCCGACCAGTCGCCGAAGGTGGTGTGGCTGCAGGACATCCTCGACAAGGAGCTCGGAAAGGACGCCGCAACCGTCATCTGCCCGATCACCGACTATTTTGTCGCGCATCACGGCTCCTTCGGCGGCTTCGTGCGCGTCTATTGCAACGGCAAGGTCACGCCGCAGGACGTCATGCGCGTCGCCAGCAAGCTTCCCGGCATCGAAACGGTGTGCGACAAGGAAACGGCCGCGCGCATTTTCGACCTTCCGATCGATCGCGAAGGCGACGTCGTCGTCATCAGCGACGTCGACCATTGCATCGGCATGACGCCTGATAAGCACGACATGACGGGCCTTGCCGGCCATCGCCTGCGCACCCATGGCGGTCTTTCGGAGGCGAAGGTGCCGTTCGTCATCAACCGCCCGCTTTACGAGAGCTATGCGGCGCGCGCGCAACGCGGCGGCTTGCGCAACTTCCATATCTTCGATTTTGCCATCAACGGCGCCGAGGCTTAGAGGCTTGTCGGAGCTGCGGCTTCCCGCCGCCAAGACGATGCAAACAAAATAGAAATTCCAATGGAGTGAGCGCGCATGGCCCGAACCGCGAAGGCGGCGATTTACGAGGCGCCGAATACGCCTTTCATCATCAAGGATTATCCGGTGCGGCCGGCGAAGCCGGGCGAGGTCCTGGTGCGCGTCACCATGTCGACGATCTGCCGTTCGGACATCCATTCCTATGAAGGTCGCCGGCCGAATCCGTGCCCCGGAATCCTCGGCCACGAGATCATCGGTGTCATCGAGGAAATTGGCGCCGGCATCGACAAGGACATGCGCGGCGATCCGCTCAAGGTCGGCGATCGCATCACCTGGAGCGAGTATTTCTTTCACGGCGACTGCTACTACCGTGAAGTCCACGACATGCCGCAGAAATGCAATGGCGTGCGCAAATATGGGCACGACCTCGTCGAGGAAGACCCGCATTTTCTCGGCGGCTTCGCCGAGTATTGCTACATCCTTCCCGGCACATGGATCCTCAAGCTTCCCGATGATCTGAGCGATGAGGAGGCGACACCGCTCAACTGCGGCGTCGCCACTATGGCGTCGGTGACGGAAGCGGCCGAGATCGCGCTGGGCGACGCTGTCGTGGTGCAGGGGCTCGGTCTGCTCGGCCTCTATGGATGCGCGATGGCGAAGGCGCGTGGCGCGCGCATGGTCATTGGCCTCGACGCCGTTCCCGACCGCCTCGAGGTCGCGAAGAAGTTTGGCGCCGACCACACGTTCAACATCAAAGGCATGAGCGACAAGGAGGTCGTGTCGAAGATCCGCGGCTTGTGCAAGCCCGATGGCGCCGACGCGGTGATTGAAGTTTGCGGCGTTCCCGACGTCATCCCGCAGGGACTGCAGATGTTGCGCGTCGGCGGGCGATACGTGCTCGGCGGGCTTGTAAGCCCGGGCGCCGATGTGATGATCGACGCCAATATGCTGGTGAAGCGCTGGGTCACGATGCGCGGCATTCACAACTACCATCCGCGCCACCTTATCCAGGCGCTCGATTTCGTGATGGCGAACCGCGATCGCTTCCCCTTCAAGAGCATCGTCGACTCGAAGTTCGCGCTGAACGATCTCGATACGGCCTTCAAGAAAGCGTCTGAGCGCACGGTCCTGCGCGCCGCGATCGTACCGTGAGGCGCGCAGCAGAATGAGCGCGCCTCAACTGAACTTCGCACCGCGCGGCCTTTACATCGGCGGAGAGTGGGTGTCGCCGGCCGAGGGCAAGGCCTTTGCGACGATCAATCCCGCCAATATGGACAAGCTCGGCGACGTGCCGTTCGCGACCGAGGCGGATGTCGACCGCGCTGTCGCCGCGGCGAAGGAAGGCTTTCGCGAGTGGTCGCGCGTGCCGATCAAGGAGCGCGCCCGCTGTCTTGTCAAACTCGCCGAGCGCATCGAAGCCTCGGCCGATGAGCTGGCGATGATGGATGCCGTCGATTCCGGCAATGCGATTGTCGGAATGCGCGGCGACATGACATGGACTGCCGATACGCTGCGCTATTTCGCGGCGCTGATTACGGAGATCAAAGGCGAAACGTCCTCGCAAGGGCCGCGCCACATGAATCTGACGCGCCGCCAGCCTTACGGCGTCGTCGCCAAGATCAACCCGTTCAACCATCCGTTCCGCTTCTGCGCCGAGAAAGCGGCGGCGCCGCTCGCCGCAGGAAACTGCGTCGTAATCAAGGGATCGGAGCAGGCGCCGCTCTCGAGCCTGCGGCTCGGCGAGTTGTGCGAGGGCATCTTCCCGCGCGGCGTCGTCAACATCATCACCGGCGACGGCGCGACCGGCTCCGCCTTGGTGCGCCATCCCGACGTGCATCGCGTCGGCTTCGTCGGCTCGGTGCCGACGGGGCGCGCCATCGCGCGCGAGGCGGCCGCGACGCTCAAGCGCGTGAGCTTCGAGCTCGGCGGCAAGAATCCGATCATCATCTTCCCTGACGCCGACCCCAAGAAGGCCGCCGCTGCGGCCATCAAGGGCATGAACATGAATCGTCAGGGGCAGTCATGCTCTTCGACCTCGCGCGTTTTCGTCCATCGCTCGCTGCACGGCGCGGTGACGAGAGAGCTCGTCAAGCAGGCCGAGTCGCTGCCGATGGGCGTGCCGTGGGTGAAGGAGAACGATGTCGGGCCGATCGTTTCGGCGCGTCAGTTCGACCGGATCATGGGTTTCATCGACTCGGCCAAATCCGACGGCGCAAAGCTGCTCACGGGCGGCGGCCGGCCCGACGATCCCGTGCTTCGGCGCGGATTGTTCATCGCGCCGACGGTCTTCGATGAGGTGACGCCGGCGATGCGGATCGGGCGCGAGGAAGTCTTCGGGCCGGTCATGTCCGTCCTCACCTGGGACGACTACGAGGACATGATCGCGAAGGCGAACGGCCTGGAATACGGCCTGACGGCGTCGATCGTCACGAACGACCTCGCCAAGGCCATGGAGACGGCCGACCGAATCGAAGCCGGGTATGTCTGGATCAACTCGAACGGCCGTTATCTCGGCGCGCCGTACGGCGGATGGAAGCAGAGCGGGATCGGAGAGGAGGAGTGTTTCTCCGAATTGCTGAGCTACACGCAGGTGAAGAACATCAACATGCGTTGGTGAGCGAGCTATCGATAGGATCGATGGCTGGTCGGAATAATCCGATTTGGGCGATGGGAGGAGAAAGGCTATCGTTACAAAAGGAGCGGCACGCGGTGCCGCAGACGACGCGAAGCTGACGCAAGTGCGGCTTCGATAGAAGGAACGGCAAGGAGACGTCAAAGCACGCATCTGAAATGCGACCATCACAGGCTGCAGATAACGGCCAGGTCAAAACGGGGAGGTTGGAAATGCACGTACTCAAGAAGCTTGTCGTCGCGGCAGCGTTGACGCTGTGCGCGTCATCCGCATGGGCTCAGCCGAACGATCCGGCGAAATCGGGGGTCCTGCGGATCGGCTTTATTCCGGCCGAGGATTCGCGCGCCATGGTGCGCCAGTCGCAGGCCATTCTCGACATTGTCGCCAAAGGTACGGGCATGAAAATCGAAGCCTTCGTCGGCTCCGATTACAACGGCACGATCGAGGCGTTGCGCAACGGCCATGTCGACGTCGCGCTGCTTGGCCCGTTCTCCTACGTGCTGGCGACGACCCAGGCGCCCGTCGAAGCGTTCGCCGTGACGGTGATCGCAAAGACGATGCAGCCCAGCTACCGTTCGATCATCATCGCGCGCGAAGACAGTCCGGTGAAATCGTTCGACACGATCAAGGGCAACACTTTCGCCTTCGTCGATCCGGGTTCCACGTCGGGCTACATGGTGCCGGCCGCGGCCTTCAAGAAGGCGGGGATCACGCCGGAAAAGGATTTCAAGCAGGTGATGTATTCCGGCGGCCATGACGCCACGATCGTCGCCGTCGGCGAAGGTAAAGTGAACGCCGGCGCCGTGGCCGATCGCATCTACGAGCGCGGCTGCGCGAAAGGCCTCGCCGATTGCAGCAAGATCAAAATCGTGTGGCAGTCGGATCAGATCTGGAACGATCCGGTCCTGTATCGCAAGACGCTTCCCGAAGACATCAAAAAGAAGATCCGCGAAGCCTTCTACAGCGTCAAAAATCTTCCCTTCGGTGAAATGGGAACGGTCGCCCGCTTCGATCCGATCACCGATAAGGACTACGATCCCTTGCGGGACATCGCCAAGACGCTGGATCTCGATCTGACAAAGGTAAAGTGACGTTCGTCGGCAACCGGGGCTGCCGGCTTGGCCGGCAGCCTCCTATCCTGGAATGCGTCGTCGCGTGATGTGTTGGTTGCCCGCCGGCGGCAGCACCCGACGGACAATGTGGCCCCCGTCAAACGAGAGTCATCGTGTCACTTGACGTGCAGAGGCAGACCCAGACGCTCCTCGATGAGCTCGCAGCTCGGCAGCGTTGGCGCTTTCATCACATCGTTATCACCGCGCTGATCATCGCGTTCCTGCTCTGGTGCGCCAACGGCGTCAATTTGCGGCCACGCGAGACGTTCAGCGCCGTGCCGGTGATCGTCGATTATTTCGGCCGCATGTGGCCGCCCAAGTGGAACTTCTTCTCCGAGATCTGGAAGCCCGCGATCGAGACGCTCTACGTCGCGCTATGGGGCAATGTGCTGGCGACGATCGTCGGCGTGCCGCTCGGCCTGCTTGCGGCGAGCCACGTCTCGTCGTCGCGCATCGTGCGCAGCGGCGCGATGGGAATCCTCAATGTCTTCCGCAGCATTTCGGAGCTGATCTGGGCGATATTATTCGTGGCGGCGGTGGGGCTTGGCCCGTTTCCGGGGGCGCTTGCGCTCGGCATGAACTACGGCGGCATTCTCGGCCGGCTCTATGCCGAAGCCATCGAGAACGTCGATAAGGGCCCGATCGAAGCCATGGAAGCGACTGGGGCGACCCGGCTGCAGGTGATCATGTTCGCGATCATTCCGCAGGTCCTGCCGCAGTTCGTCTCCTACAATCTCTACTGGTTCGAGGTCGGCGTGCGCTCGGCGACCGTCCTCGGCATGGTCGGGGCGGGCGGCATCGGCTTCGAGCTCATCACCGCCATTCGCCTGTTCGAGTGGCGTGAGGTGGGTCTCATCCTGCTGTTCATTCTCGCCATGGTGACGGTCATCGACTTGGCCTCAACTTACATTCGCAGCCGCATCTACTAGCAGGTCGGAACGCTCATGCTCATGCCAAACTCGCAGAACACCACGACGATGCTTTCGGTGCGTGGGCTCACCAAGAGCTATGGCGGCACGATCCATGCGCTGCGCGGCATCGATATGGAGGTCAAGAAAGGCGAGTTCCTCGTCATTCTTGGGCCGAGCGGCGCCGGCAAGTCGACGCTGCTGCGCTGTCTTAACCGCCTCGTCGAGCCGACCGAGGGGCAGATCTTCCACAACGACGTGCAGATCACCGGCAACCGCCGCAATCTGCGCGCCGTCCGCCGTGATTTCGGAATGGTGTTCCAGCAGTTCAACCTCGTGCGGCGCCTCTCGGTGCTCACGAACGTGCTCACGGGCCGTCTCGCCTACCGCAGCAGCTGGCGCAGCCTCATCTACAACTTCCCCCAGGAAGACAAGCGCATCGCCATCGAGTGCCTTGTGCGCGTGAACATGGATCACAAGGCGTTCCAGCGGGCGGATACGCTCAGCGGCGGCGAGCAGCAGCGCGTCGCCATCGCGCGCGCGCTGGCGCAGCAGCCGACGGTCATCCTGGCGGACGAGCCGGTCGCGAGCCTCGACCCCAAAATCGCGCGGCAGGTCCTCACCTATCTGCGCGAAGTCGCGCACGAGCTCGGCATTACCGTGATCTGCAATCTGCATCAGGTGGAATACACGCGCGAATTCGCCGAGCGGATCGTCGGCATGAGCAAGGGGCGGATCGTTTTCGAGGGGACCGGCGCCGAGCTCACCGACGACGCCATCCATCGCATCTACTACCGTGACCCCGACGAGGAAGCGGCGGAGGAGAAGTGATGGCGGCGGTCTCCTTCGAAGCGGCGGTTGCGGCGGGGCTTGCGCGCGAAGCGCAGGTGCGCCACCGGCGATATCTCAAGCAGGCGGCGTGGGGCGCCATCGCGATTGCCATCCTTTGGTATGCGGCGCACCAGATCAAGTTCAGCCCATACGCCGTGGCCGCTGGCGTCCCCTTCATGTGGGACTTTTTCACGCGCCTGTTCCCGCCCGACATGAGTTATATTTCCGTGCTGGGGACCGCGACGGTCGAGACCATCCAGATCGCGATCTGGGGCACGCTCCTCGCCATCATTCTTTCGATCCCGTTTTCGCTCTTGGGTGCGCGCAACACGACTCCGCATATTGTCGTGTTTCATGCCACCCGCATATTCCTCAACGCCTTGCGTGCCATCAACGAGCTCGTCTTCGCCCTGATCTTCGTGAGCGCGGTCGGGCTCGGCCCGTTCGCCGGCGTCCTCGCGATCGCGCTTCACGCGACGGGCATGCTTGCGAAATTCGTCGCGGAAGAGATCGAAAGCGTCGACAAGGGGCAGATCGAGGCGCAGCTCTCGACAGGCGCATCGCGCACGCAGGTGATCCTGTTCGGCGTCATCCCGCAGGTCATCCCGTCCTTTGTCGGCTATTCGATCTACCGCCTGGACGTATCCATCCGCTCCGCGACCGTCCTGGGGCTCGTCGGCGCCGGTGGTCTCGGCTTCTCGCTCATCCAGACCATGAAGCTCTTCAAATACCATCAGACCGCGACCTGCATTCTCGTGATCTTTCTGCTCGTCCTCGTGTCGGATTGGGTGTGCGGGAAACTGCGGCGCAAGGTCATTTGAAGCGCGGTGTGGCGCGTGCGAAACTCGTGCGTGGTCGACTAAGATTTGGTGAGGTTTTCCATGCGCGCCCGTTTTCTTGTCTGTCTTGGCGCCGTGCTTCTGCTGGCGGCTTGCGGCGACGACACGAAGAAAGCCGCGGAGCACCTCGCCGCCGGTCAGGCGCTGCTCGACAAGGGCCAATACGACAAGGCGTTGCCCGAGCTGCAACGGGCCGTGGAGTTGGACAAGCAATCGATCCCCGCGCAGGTGGCGCTGGGAAACGCCTATCGCGGGCTGAAACGAAATGACGACGCGCTGGACGCGTTTCGCGCGGCGAAGAAGATCGACCGCTATGTCGTCAGCCCGCATATCGCGAGCGCCCTCACGCGTGTCGAGACCGGCCAGATCGACATGGCCGTCGATGAGCTCAACCATGTGATCGAGCTCGAGCCGCAGAACCTGCGCGCCAAGATTCTCCTGGGGCGCGTCTCGATGATGCCGCATCGCCTTCCCGACGGCACCGTCGGTGTCTCGGAAGCCGGCCTCGAGCGCGCCATCATGAATCTCGAAGGGGCGGTCCAAACCGAGCCGAAAAACGTCGAAGCGCAAAGCGAGCTGGCAACGGCATACGAAAAAGCCGGCAAGACGGACCTTGCGAAGAAGACGTGGACCACGGTCCAGACCCTGGCGAAGGGAACGCCTGCAAACGCCAAGGCCGCGCAGGAAGCCGACGCGGCTCTCACGCGGTTGAAATAGGCGAGCCAGTCGATCGAGCGACGTCTGACGATGCGCGACATGCGCGGCGATCGCGTGCGGTATTCCCGCCGGCCGTCTGAACCTCACGCTGTCAACGTGACCGACAGGATATAACGGTGCAAAATAGTACCCATCAATAAATTATAGGCGGACGCGCCGTGGCGCGTATGTCGCCGTGGCGTCTTCGCACGCCGTCGCTTTATAAAGCTGTGAGCGACTTTGCTGTGATCTAATCCGGATGGCGCCTGATGGGTGCACGCCTCGAGGTCCGATCGCTGTCCAAATCCTACGGACAGTCTCTCGTTGTCGAGGACGTTTCTCTGGACATTGCCGCCGGCGAATTCGTGAGCTTGCTCGGCGCGTCAGGCTCGGGAAAGACCACGACGCTGATGATGGTGGCCGGCTTCACGGCCCCCGACCAGGGACAGGTTCTGCTCGACGGCCGCGACATCATTGGCCAGCCGCCGGAGCGCCGCGGCATCGGCGTCGTCTTTCAGAACTACGCCTTGTTTCCGCATATGACCGTCGCGCGCAACGTCGGTTTCCCGCTGCGGATGCGCGGTATGCCGCGCGCCGAGACACTGCGGCGCATCGACGACATCCTGCAGCGCGTCGGCCTCGCGGACTTCCATACGCGGTTGCCGTCACAATTGTCCGGCGGGCAGCAGCAGCGCGTGGCGCTCGCGCGGGCGCTCGTCTTCGAGCCCGGTCTGCTCCTGATGGACGAGCCCCTTGGAGCGCTCGACCGCGCGCTTCGCGAAACGATGAAGGCGGAGATCAGGCGGCTGCAGCGCGAGCTCGGGATCACGGTCGTATACGTCACGCACGATCAGGAAGAGGCGTTGACCATGTCCGATCGCATCGTGCTGATGAACGGCGGCCAAATCGTCCAGATCGGCAGCCCGCGTCATCTTTACGAGCAGCCGGCCAATAGTTTCGTCGCGCGTTTTCTCGGTGAGAGCACGCTGATCGCCGGCGAAGTCGTCGCGCATGGAGACGGCATCGCTCTCAAGCCGGCCGCCGGCGGCGCGCCACTCCCCGCGGTGTCTGGAGCGGTGAAGATCGGCGACAAGGCGATGTTGCTGCTGCGGCCGGAGAAGGTCCGCATGGCGGCGCCGAGTTCGGGGGAGGGCTTCGCGGCTTGCGTCGACGACATCATCTATGTCGGCGACATTTCGCGACTGACGCTGCGCCTCGAAGGCGGGCCGGCCATTGCAATCAAACAGCAGAACCGCGCCGACGGCTTCTTTCCGCAGCCCGGCGCCGGCGTGCGTGTCGGCTGGGACAGGAAGGACGCCGTGCTGCTCCCTGCTTGAGTTTCTCGCGACATGACAACGAAGAGGGGATACGACCATGATCGATCGACCAAGCTTTTCCCGGCGCTCAGTGTTGCTCGGCGGCGCGGGCGCTTCGCTCGCTATCGCAAGTCCTTTCCTTCACATCCGGCCCGCGCGCGCGGACAAGGGTGAAATCGTCGTCGCCAGCTGGGGTGGTTCCCGCACCACGGCGATGCGGGAGGTCATGTTCACGCCGTTCGAGAAGGCGACTGGCATCCGTGTGCGCGACGACGGTCCTCCGGAGGCTGCCAAGGTCAAGGCGATGGTTGAGTCCGGCAACGTGACCTGGGACGTCCTCGACACGGACATCCCAGCGATCCTCTCGATGGTCAACGCCAAGCTTCTCGAGCCGATCGAATATGCCAAGATCGACAAGACGAAGCTCTCGAAGATCCCGTCCGTGCTGCATCATCCGTACGGGCTGGGACACCTGATCTACTCGTTCAATATCGTCTACAATACCAAGAGCTTTCCGAACGGCACGCAGCCCAAGACATGGGCCGACGTGTGGGACGGCACGAAGTTCAAGGGTGCGCGCTCGTTTCCTTTCCGCGGCGGCCTCTCGCCCCAGCTCGAATTTGCCGTGATCGCGGACGGTGTGCCCATCGATAAAGTCTACCCCTTGGACATCGAGCGTGCGTGGAAGTCGATGGACAAGCTCCGGCCCCTCGTCACCAAGTGGTACGCGAACCATGCCGAGGCGATCCAGCTCCTTTCCAGCGGTGAGATCGACATTTGCTGCACGATCGGGCCGCGCGGGCTCGTCGCGAAAAAGGAAGGCGCGCCCGTCGATGTCGAATTCGCCGGCGGCAAGCTCGCGCCCGACAACTGGGCGATCGTCAAAGGCTCGCGCAATGTCGAGGCCGTCTATCAGTTCCTGAATTTCGCTATCGATGGAAAGATTCAGGCGGAGCTCGCAAAACGCATTCCTTACGGCCCGTCGTCGCAGGACGCCTTCGCGCATCTGAGCGAGGCCGAGTCGAAACAGCTCAACACCTCGCCGGAAAACCTCGCCAAGCAATTCTGGACCGACATCACTTGGTGGGGCACGGTGACTGACAACGGCAAGACCCACAACGAGAACCAAATCGAGCGCTTCGCGCGCTGGATGGTCAAGCGCGGATGAGCGCACTCGTCGCGGGCGACGATCTCGCAGCGCCAGCCGTACGCGCGTGGCGCTCGCGGCCGGGGTGGCTCGTTGCGGGCGCCCTGGTCTTCTGCGCGTTCGTCTACCTCGGGCCGATGGTATCGCTCATCGACTGGGCGTTTCATCTGCCGAAGGTCGGCTGGTCGCTCGTGCCGTTGCAAAAGGTCTTGACCGACGATTCCTATCACCTCGCGTTTCTGACGACGTTCAAGATCGCCGCCATCACGACGGCGGTCTGCGTCGTGCTCGGCTACCCTTATGCGTATCTGATGGCGACGAGCCGTCCTCGCCTCGCGCTCCTGCTCGCCGCCGCCGTGATGATCCCGTTCTGGACGAGCATCCTCGCGCGCAGCCTTGCTTGGATCATCCTTCTCGGGCGCAAGGGCCTGGTCAATGAATGGCTGATCGGCTTCGGCTGGGTCGATCGGCCTGTGGCGCTGCTGTTCAACGCGATCGGTGTGCAGATCGGCATGGTGCACGTGCTCCTGCCATTCATGGTGCTGCCGGTCTGGGCCGTGCTTTCGCGGCTTGACGCGGGGCTTCCGCGCGCGGCCCGCTCGCTCGGCGCCTCGCCTCTGCGGGCCTTTGTTCACGTGACATTGCCGCTGTCGTTCCCTGGACTTGCTGCGGGAGCGACGCTCGTCTTCATGTTTGCCGTCGGCTTCTACATCACACCCGCGCTGCTCGGCGGACCGAACGAACTGACCATCGCATCGCTGATCGAGATGGTCGTGCGCGATCTGCTCGATTGGCCGGTCGGCGCGATGTTGAGCCTGGCGCTGCTTGTGCTGATTGGGACGATCTTCGCGATCGGCGCGGTGTTCGCGGGCGCTGGCCGCATCACCGGCATGGATCGGTCATGAAAGGCGCCGCCGTCGCGCCTGATAGTGGATTCTCCGCGGGTCGGCTGGGCCTATGGCTCCTCGCCGTGTTGACGATGGTGTTCCTTCTCGCCCCCATCGTCGTCATCGTCGTCGTCTCCTTCAACGACACCGCGTTGTTCGCCTTTCCGCCGCACCGCTGGTCGTGGCGATGGTATATCGCGCTCTGGGAGAGTCGCGCCTGGCGCGAGGCCGGCTGGCTTTCTCTGTGGCTCGCGAGCTCCGTCGCTTTGGCCTCGCTCGCGCTCGGCGTGCCGGCGGCCTACGGGCTGGTCAGAGGGCGTTTTGCCGGGCGGCGGATCGTCGAAGCCGCTCTCATCTCGCCCATGGTCGTGCCCGTGATCGTGCTCGCGCTCGGGCTCTACATGCTGTTCTCGTCGGCCGGCCTGGTCGGCACGCCGCTGGCGCTCTTTCTCGCGCATACGCTGCTCGCGCTGCCGGTCGTCATCATCATCGTCGGCGCGGCGTTCCGCCGGACGGACGCGTCGCTTGAGCTTGCGGCGCGCTCGTGCGGGGCAAGCTTCCCGCGCGCGTTGTGGCATGTGGTGATCCCCTCGGTTCGTCCGGCGATCATCTCGGCCGCCGCATTCGCCTTTCTGACCTCTTTCGACGAGGTCGTGCTGACGCTCTTCCTTGGTGGGCCGCGCACGGTGACGATCCCCAAGAAGATCTGGGAATCCGTGAAGTTCGAGCTCGACCCGTCGCTGACCGGCGTCTCGACGATTCTCATCGTCGTGTCAGTCATCGCCATGCTGATCGTGGAACTGGCGAGGCGTGATCGCCGCCGCCTTGTGAGTGGAGAAAAACATTGATGATGCCCGATATTCCGACCGTCCCCGCCAATCTGTCCGACCCGGCGCCCGATTATCCATGGCCTGCGGGCAAGCGCTGCGCATTGTTTCCGGCGTTCGATGTCGACTCGGAGACCGCATGGGTTCAGCACGATTTCAAGAACGTGGACCGATTGGTCACGATGTCTTTCGGCGCTTACGAGGAGCGCGTCGGCGTGCCGAAGCTCCTCGAGTATCTGCGCTCGATCGAGATCAAGGCGACCTTCTTCATCCCTGGGTGGGTCGTCGATGCACATCCGAAAATGTGCGAGGCAATCGTGAAGGACGGCCACGAGGTCGGCCATCACGGTTATCTGCACAAGCGGCCCGATCCCGCCGATTTCGCGGCGGACAAGGAGGAGATCGACAAGGCGCTCGATTCCTTGAAGCGCGTGCTCGGCGTCACACCGGTCGGCTATCGGGCGCCGTCAGGTGAGAACTACAACGAGCTGCTCGGCTATCTGCGCGATCGCGGCATCGTTTACTCGTCGTCATTCCGCGACGACATTCGCCCCTATCGGCACAAGTTGCGCGACGGCTCGAAGGGGCCGGTGGAACTGCCGGTCAACATGTCTTTCGACGACTGGCTTTACGGCCTCTCGCAGCGCTTCAGCCCGCGGCCGATGTTCCCGAAAGAGCACGTTCTCTCGATCTGGAACGGGGAGCTCGACCAGACGCGCGAATGGGGTGGCCTGGTCACCATGGTCATGCATCCGCAGGTCACAGGCCGGCCGATGCGCATCGGCATCCTGCGCGACTTTCTCGCCCGCGCGCGCGGCTACGGCGACGTCTGGATCGCGACCGGCCAGGAGATCGCGGAGCATTTCCTCGCCCACGAGCGGCGCCAAACCAAGAGCGCCGCATGAGCCGTAAGCTGTCATGACCACGCGCATCCGCCGCGCCGAAATCGTCGTCGCCTATGATCCGGCGGCGGACGATCACGTCTATCGGCGCAATCTCGACGTCGTGTTCGACAAGACCGGCATCCTGCATGTCGGCGATGGCTGGAGCGGGTCGGTCGGCCGCGAGATCGACGGTGCAGGCTTCATGGTTATGCCCGGGCTCGTCGATATTCATTCCCATCCATCGAGCGAGCCCGGCAACAAGGGTATGACCGACGAAGTCGGCAGTCCGAAGCTCTACAATTCCTCGCTCTATGAGTTCCTCTGGCTTTTCCGCGCCGACGCCGAGGGCATCCCGCACCTCAACCACGTCGCCTGGTCGGAACTGCTGATGTCCGGCGTCACGACGCTCGTCGATCTCTCCTTCCCGAGCGACGGCTGGCTCGACCGCGCGGCGGCGTCCGGGCTGCGCATGGTTTTGGCGCCGATGTATCGCAACGGGCGCTGGTTCACGCGCAACGGCTACACCGTCGAATACGAGCTCGACGATGCCGCCGGCCGCAAGGCCATGGAAGAGGCGCTACGGATCATCGACGCCGCGCGGGCGCATCCCTCCGGCCGGCTTTCCGGCATGGTCTGCCCGGCGCAGATCGACACCTGCACCGAGGAGCTTTTCCGTGCTTCCATCGCGGCGGCAAAGGAACGCGGCATCCCGATCCAGACCCATGCGGGGCAGGCGATCGTCGAATTCCACGAAATGGTCCGGCGCACCGGCATGAGCGCCGTCCAGTGGCTGGACTCGATCGGCTTCCTCGGGCCGAACGCGTCGATCGCGCACGGCATCTTCCTCGACCACCATCCCTGGGTGCGCTGGCCGACGCGCACCGACATCGACCGGCTCGCCGAGACCGGCACCTCGCTTGCGCATTGCCCGACCGTCTTCGGCCGGCGCGGCGTCACTTTGCGCGATCTCGGCCAATATCTTGCGGCCGGCATCAATGTCGGCATCGGCACCGACACCTTTCCGCACAACATGCTGGAGGAGTTGCGCCACGCCGGCATTTTCGCCCGCATCACGGCGGAGAGCCATGCCGCGGTGACGACCGGGCAGATCTTTCGGGCCGCGACGCTTGGCGGCGCCAAGCTCCTCGGCCGCAGCGACATCGGGCGGATCGCTCCCGGCGCCCAGGCCGACCTCGTTATGGTCGACATCACCCATCCGATGATGCGGCCGACCCGCGACCCGTTGAAAAGCCTCATCAATGCCGCTGCCGAACGGGCCGTCTCGCACGTCTTCGTGCAAGGGCGGCAGGTCGTCGAAAAGGGCAGGGTGCTGACGATGGATTATGCCGCCGCCGCGGAAGGGCTGGAGCAGGCGCAGCGCCGTGCCCTCGCCAAGGCGTCGTCGCTCGATTGGGCCGGGCGCTCCGTGGACGAACTCTCCCCGCCGACCCTGCCGTGGGCTTAAGCCCTTCCGCTTCCGTCTGGATGCGGCTCCCACGTTCGCTGACCGCTCCTTATGCCGCCCAACCGGCGCTCCGGTGCATCCGCTGGTCGCTGGCATAGAATTTGCGAAACGAATAGGGTTGGGGAAACTCTATTCGGGGCGGTCATATGAACCTTCGCCAGATCGAGCTTTTAAGGGCCGTCGTCCGCTGCGAGACCACCGTCCGCGCCGCGCGGGAATTGAGCCTGTCCCAGCCCGCCGTCAGCAACGCGATCAAGCACCTCGAAAGCCAGGTCGGCTTTCCGCTGTTCGAGCGCGTGAACAATCGGCTGTTCCCCACGCCCGAAGCACGCGAGCTTTACAACGACTCCGATCCCATTTTCTCGATGCATGCCGCCCTCGAGGCGAAAGTGGAAGATTTGAGGGCCAACCGCTCCGGGCATGTGCGCATCATGGCGACGCCGCCGCTCGGCTACAGCGTGATTCCGGTGGCGCTGAAGAACTTCCTCGCCAAACGCCCGAAGACGAGGGTGTCCTTCGATGTCCGCCGCTTCGAAGGGATTATCGAGAACGTCGACAACGGTGTCGCGGAACTCGGCTTCGTCATGGGCCTGAGTGATGACCACAAGGGCGTCGACAGCGAGTGCTTCTTCTCCGAGCGGATGGTCTGCGTCATGCGGCGGGATCATCCGTTCGCGGAAAAATCCGTGATCACGCCGGCCGATCTCAAGCGGACGGCTTACATTGCGCTCCAGCGCGGGACGCAGATGGGAACCATCGTTCGGCAAGCGTTCGAGAAGGCGGGCGAGGCTTTCAGCTTCGCCGTCGAGGTTCGTTATTGCAATACGGCCTGCGTGCTGGCGGAAGCGGGCGTCGGGGTCGCGATCGTGGACCCGCTTTCCCCGCTCGCGGCGGGGAGCGACCTGATCGTGCGCCGCTTCGAGCCCGAGGCGATCGTCTCGGCGTCAGCCGTGCGGTCTCGCAAGCGCCCGCTCTCCCGAACGGCGGAAGCTTTCCTGAGGGAAGTTCGCGGCGTTGCCGAGCGGACCGCCTCGACGTTCGGCTGATAAGCGCGATCGCGACTATTCATGCGGCAAATGCCACCTGCATAATCAATATAGCTTGCGGCATTGCCTGGGCCGGGCCGGTGCCGCACTCTCGCGGCGTCTCACAGCGAACGGCGGCGCCACGGCCGTATCTCATGGATTTGCTGATCACCAAGGCGACGATCGTGACCGGCGGCGCTGAGCGCCGCATCCTTCACGATGCGGCCATCGCCATCAAAGGCCAGACGATCGCCGCTGTCGGCCCGAGCGCAACCCTCGAGGCGCGCTTCCAGGACGTGCCGCGCATGGGCGGACGCGGCCTCGCCGTTCTGCCCGGCTTCATCAACGCTCACACCCACACGGTTCTCACCGCGCTGCGCGGCACGGTCGAAGATTGGGACGGCGACACCGTCGTCTACAAGTACATGTCGCCAGTCTCCTACGCGATGAGCGATCAAGAGCGCTCGGTGATGGCGGCGCTCGGGTGTCTGGAAGCGATCCGCAGCGGCGCGACGACGCTCGTCGATCCGTTCCGGCATGTAGCGGGTTATGTCGGCGCCATGGCCGATACCGGCTTACGGCTCTGGCTTTCGGAAAGCTGCGCCGACATTGACACGATGAAAATCCGCTTCGGCGACTACACCGTCGACGAGGCTTTCGGCCGGACCTTCCTCGACCGCACCGAAGCGTTGGTCGAGACATGGCACGGCGCGCGAGGCGGGCGCGTCAATTGCCAGATCGCCGCACACGCGACGGATAACTGCTCGCCCGCGATGCTGCATCGGCTGAAGGAACTCGCCGAGCGTCATGGCCTGACGCGCACGTGCCATCTGGCGCAAAGCCCCGGCGAGGTCGCCGCGGTCGCCAAGCGGCATGGCTTGACGCCGGCCGCATACCTCGAGCGTGAGGGCTTCCTCGGCCCCGACCTGACGTGCGCGCATTGGACGTTCTGCACGCCGGAGGATGTCGAACTGCTCGCCGCGCGCAAGGTGCGCATGGCGCACTGCCCGGCGTGCTCGTCCCGCCGCGGCCTGCACAAGGCGCCGATCGGGCGCATCCGCGACGCTGGCGTCGAGATCGTCATCGGCACGGATAATATGAGCGAGGACATGTTCCAGGCCATGGCCTTCGGCTCGATCGTGCATCGGACGGGGCGCGGACGCGACGTCGAGAACGGCGTCATTCCGGCGCCGCAAGAGATTTTCGATATGATCACCGTCAACGCGGCACGTAGCGTCGGCGCGTCGGATGAGATCGGCGCGCTCGCCCCTGGAATGAAGGCCGATCTGACGATCTTGAATCTCGACGCGCCGGCCATGCGGCCGGTGATCCGCTTGCTGTCGAACATCGTCCACTACGGCCACCCGGGCCTCGTTCATTCGGTGATGGTCGACGGCGCGTTCGTGATGCGCGACGGCAAGGTGCTGACGATCGACGAGGATGCGCTGTTGGCTGAGGCGCAGGCCGTCACCCAGCGCGTATGGGATCGCATGATCGCCGCCAATCCCGACATCACGCCGCCCGCCGGCGCTTTGCAATGGATGCCGTCTTGAATGACAACGCGATGACCGCCGATACAAAACGCACCGACGTTCCTTGGACACTATCCGCATCCGCCCTCAAGAGCGCGGTCGAAGCGCAGCGGGCGATGGTCGAGCGCCTGTTCGCCAAACTGGCGGACGGCAGCCGGGACGAGCCTGGCATTACGCGCGACAGCTACGGACCGGGAGAAAATTTCGGCCACAACGTCCTGACGGATTTCGCCGCGGAAGTAGGCCTGCCGGTGTCGAAAGACTTTGCCGCCAACACTTACGTCACCTGGTACGGCAGCGAACCGAAGGTGCCGCGAATTCTAATAGGTTCGCATCTCGACAGCGTCCCGCATGGGGGCAACTTCGACGGCGCCGCCGGGGTCGTCGCCGGCCTCGTTGTCATCGAGGCGCTGCGCAGCCTTGGCGTCAAGCCGCGGCGCGATGTCACCGTGATGGGCGTGCGCGCGGAAGAGAGCGTCTGGTTCCAGGTCTCCTATGTCGGGAGCCGCTCGGCGCTGGGCCGGCTCCCTGACGGCGCGCTCGAAGCCAAACGCATCGATAACGGCAAGCCCCTCGCCGAGCACATCGCCGCATGCGGTGGCGATCCGGCGGCGATCCGCCAGCACAAACGGCATCTGGACCCCGCGACGATCCGCGCTTTCCTCGAGGTCCATATCGAGCAAGCGCCGAGCCTCGTCGAGTCGCACCTGCCACTCGCGATCTGCAGCGGCATTCCCGGCAACTTCCGCTATCCTGCTGCGCGTATTGTCGGACGCTACGATCACGTCGGAACACCGCGGCGCTTCCGGCACGATGCGGCGATGGCGGGCGCCGAGCTCGCGATGACGCTCGATCGCATCTGGGAGCAGGAAGAGAAGGCGGGCGTGCAGCTTGCCGTCACCCTTGGCCGCTTCCACACCGACGAGGCGGCGCATGGGCTCACCACGGTGCCGGGCGCGTTCGCCTTCAGCTTGGATGTCCGCGCCTATGATGCCGCGGTGCTCAAGCGCGTCGAGGCGCGTATGCTCGACGCTATCGCCGACATCGAAGCGCGCCGTCGTGTCACTTTCGAGCTTGGCACGCGCGCAAGTGCCGCGGTTGGTCCCGTGGATCCGGAGATCGTCGCCGCGCTCGAGGCCGCAGCGGTTCGTCACGGCATCGCCACGATGCGGCTTGGCAGTCCCGCGTCGCATGATTCTGCGGCCTTCGCGGAATCTGGCGTTCCGATTGCCATGCTCTTCGTACGCAACGAGCACGGGAGCCACAATCCAATGGAGGCGATGGAGATCGACGACTTCCTCGCGGCTTGCACGGTTCTTGCCGACTGGGTGGCAAAGGAGTCAACCTCCTGATGCCGCGATGAAAGTCGTCATCGCGATTACGAAAGATCGAGCATGAGCCGCCGTAGCCGTATTCTCGTCATCAATCCCAATTCGAACGAGACCGTGACCGAAGGGTTGCGCCAGGCGGTCGCGCCGTTGTCCTTCGCCGAAGGGCCGGAGATCGTCTGCGAGACGCTCAAGGAAGGTCCCATCGGCATAGAGACGCAGGAGCACGCGGACAGCGTGACGATACCGCTGCGCCGCCGCGTCGAATCGGCGAACGATGTCGATGCGTTTGTCATCGCTTGCTATTCCGACCCGGGGCTTCATGTCGCGCGCGAAGGCACGGAGCGCCCTGTCTTCGGCATCGCCGAATGCGGCGTGCTCACCGCGCTGACGCGCGCCGACAGTTTCGGCGTCATCGCCATTCGCACGCGCTCGATCCCACGCCACATCCGCTATCTGCGCCAGATGGATTTGATGCATCGCTTCGCCGGCGAGCGCCCGCTCGAAATGTCGGTCGCCGAAAGCGCATCGGGCGAAGGCACGCTGGCGCGGATGATCGCGGTCGCCACCGAACTGAAGGAGCGCGACGGCGCCGGCGCTATCGTCATGGGCTGTGCCGGCATGGCGCGCCATCGCGGGCCGCTGGAGGAGGCTGTTGGAATTCCGGTGATCGACCCGACCCAGGCGGCGGTCGCCATGGCGATCGGCACCATCGCGGTCCGCTGAGGCTAAAGGAACGAAGGAAGATGACGGCTTCGCGCTACGACTTGGTCATCCGCGGCGGCACGGTCGGTACGGCGACCGGCAGTTTTGTCGCCGATGTCGCCGTCACGCAGGGCAGCATCGCCGCGGTCGGCATCGATCTTCCTCAAGGCGCGCGCGAGATCGACGCGACCGGCAAGCTCGTGTTGCCAGGCGGTGTCGACAGCCATGCGCATGTCGAGCAGGTCTCGGCGGGCGGGTTGCTCAATGCCGATACGTTCGAAAGCGCGACGGCGTCCGCGGCTTTCGGCGGCAACACGACGCTGATCTCGTTTGCTGCCCAGCATCGCGGGCTCGACCTGCGCAAGATCGTCGACGACTATGCGGAACTGGCGCGGCGCGGCGCGATCATCGACTACGCCTTCCACATGATCGTCGCCAATCCTGACCGGAAGACGATCGAAACGGACTTGCCGGCGCTGATCGGCGAGGGCCACGCGTCGATCAAAATCTTCATGACCTACGACCTGATCAAGGTCGACGACGAGCCGGTGCTCGACGTGCTGCTCACTGCGCGGCAGAACGGCGCGCTGGTCTGCGTGCACGCCGAAAACCACGGCATGATCTCCTGGCTCGGCAAGCGGCTTGTCGCGCGCGGCTACACCGCGCCGAAATATCATGCCATCAGCCACCCGCGCGGCTCCGAGGCCGAAGCCTTCAACCGCCTCATCACCGCTGCCGCGCTGATCGACCAGCCGATCATGATCTTCCACGTCTCGACGGCGGAAGGCGCCGCGGTCATCCGCCACGCGCGCGGGCAAGGTCTGAAGATTTTCGCCGAGACCTGCCCGCAATACCTCTTCCTGACCAAGCACGATCTCGACAAGCCAGGACTCGAAGGCGCCAAGTGGATGTGCTCGCCGCCGCCGCGCGACGCCTCCGACCAGGACGCGCTCTGGCAAGCGCTGGCGCTCGGCGACCTTCAGACGGTCTCTTCCGATCACGCGCCGTATCGCTTCGACGAGACCGGCAAGCTTTCGGCCGGACCCGATCCGAACTTTAAGCAGATCGCGAACGGCCTGCCGGGCTTGGAGACGCGCCTGCCACTGCTGTTCGATGCGCTCGTCTCCAAGGGACGCCCGGAGTTCGCCGGCCGCGGCCTCGAAGCCTTCGTCGAACTCACCGCCACGGCGCCCGCGCAGCTCTACAACTTGCCGCGCAAAGGCGCGATCCAGCCGGGATACGACGCCGACATCGCGATCTGGGATCCGAAGCGCGTCGTCACGATCACCGACGCCGCGATGCATGATCGCACCGGCTTCACGCCCTTTGCGGGACGCACCGTCACCGGCTGGCCCGAGCGGGTGATCCGGCGTGGCGAAGAGATCATCAGCGATGGCGCACTCAAAGGTGTGCCGGGTTCAGGCCGCTGGATTGCGCGAACCGGCGGCGTTGCGGCCGCGCCGACGGGTCGCCTCGCCGCTGACGTCGATCCGGTGCGGAACTTCGGCGCCGACGTTCTCGGAAGGTGAACCTATAAGGCCATCAAATAATATGCCCCTGAAAATAATTTGGTCGCCTCCCTGGCCGTTGGCTAACCTTGCCGCCGGGAATTGGGATGGCGGCATTAGCGTTCTCGGGCAGGCGTAAATCGAACGGAGAGACGCATCCATGCAAAGCGGCGCAGTAGCTTCATCCGGGCTCCCAGGGATCACCGATCGCCCGGTGGCCGGCGCCATCCGCAGCGGCGAGCGCGTCTTTCTCAGCGCGGCAACCGCACTCGGTCGCGACGGTGTTGTTCGCGGGCTGGGCAATCCGATGGAGCAGGCGGACGCTGCGCTCGACCAGCTTGAAGCGGCGCTCGCGAGCGTCGGCGGCACGCTGAGCAACGTGACGAAGCTCACCACGTCGGTCGTGGACCGCGGCTACAGGAGCGATGCCTATGCCGCGATCTCGCGCCGCCTTGCCGGTGTGCGCGCGGTCAGTACCGGCCTCGTCGTTGCGGGTCTCGCGCTCCCGGAACTCATCGTCCAGATCGACGCCGAGGCGGCGATCCCCAAGGCGCCGCCGAAATACACGCGGCCGTACGACTTCGACAGCTGGCATGGTCAGGGCTTCCCCTGGCAAGGCTCGATGATCCTCGCGACCGATGACGAGTTCTTCGTGCGCGGGCAGACGGGCGCGGGGCTCGACCACACGGGCGTGAAGATGAAGGGCCGCCGCGTCGAAGACGCCGGCGCGCAGGCCGATCTCGCCATGACTAACCTGATGACGTTGCTGGCGGAAGCCGGTGCCGATCCGGCCGACATCGCCAAGATCACGGTCTACATCAGCGACCGCGCCTATCGGAACGCCGTCTACCCGATGATCGGCAAGCATCTCGGCGCGATCAGGCCGGTGTCGACCGGCATCATCACCACCGGCTTCGCGCGACCCGACATCCTGTTCGAGATCGACCTCACGATCCCGCGCAAACAGAACGGCACCGCGCATCGGCGCTTGCGTCCTTACCACTCGCGCAGCGCCCGCTATGGCACGGAGGAGCAACCGCTCAACTGCGAATTCTGTATGGCTGTCGTCGCCGGCGATCGCATCGTGCTGCGCGGCCAGACGGGAATGGGCCTCGACGAAGTCCTCCATGGCGCCGGCGACGCGGTTGCGCAGGCGGAGCAGGCCATGGACAATGTCGAAACGCTATTGCGGGAAGCCGGCGCCGCGCTTCGCGACGTCGTCAAGGCGACGATCTTCGTGACCGACCGCGCCTTCCTCGCCGGCGTCAACGAAGCCGTGATGCGCCGGCTCAAAGGAACAACGCCCGCGCTGAGCTGCGTGATCATGAAAGGGCTCGCGAGTCCGGAGCTGCTGATGGAAGTCGACATCGTCGCCGTGAAAGGCGCGGGCCGATGACATTCTCGCTCGCCGGCCGTTGTTCCCGCACCGGCATGCTCGGTGTTGTCGTGACGACGTCGTCGATCTCGGTCGGCTCGCGCTGCGCGTATGCGCAAGCCGGCGTCGGTGCGGCATTGTCGCAGCATACGACCGATCCGCGGCTGGGTCCTTTGATGCTGGAGCGATTGCGGCAAGGCCATGAGCCGAAGCGTGCGATCGAAGCCGCCGTCAACGCGACGCCGCGCAGCGACTGGCGTCAGCTCGCCGTCATCGATGCGCAAGGCCGCACCGCGAGCTTCACCGGCGCGAGCGCAAAGCCGGAACGAGGAGAGGCGCACGGCGTCGACTGCGTCGCCATCGCCAACATCGTTCGCTCTGCCGACGTGCCGGCGGCGATGGTTGCGGCTTTCGAAGCGCAGCCGGATGCTCATTTGGCGCAAAGGCTGATCGAGGCTCTGGCGGCGGGCGACGCGGCAGGAGGAGAGTTTCGGCCGCTGGTCTCGGCCGGCCTCCTCGTCGCCCATCAGCAGCCGTTTTCTTATGTCGATCTCAGGGTCGATAGCGATCCCGATCCGATCAGCACATTGCGCCGCCTCTGGTCCGAATACGAGCCGTTGGCCGACATGTTCGTGACCCGCGCCGTCGATCCCGATGCGATCGTCGGCGAGCGGAGTGCGCAAACGCGATAACGACTAGAACGAGGGGAACTACCATGCGGAAGTTGCTATCGGTCATCGCAGCGGTCTTAGCCTTCACCTTCTGTGCCGCGCGCGCCGACGCGCAAGGCGTGCTGCGTGTGGCGCTCGGCACCACGTTAAATCAGCTCGATCCGGCCAAGACGACGATCGGTGACGAATACGTCTATGTCCATCTCGTCTTCAACGGGCTGACCAGGATCGATCCCGACATGGTTGTGAAGCCGGATCTGGCCGAGAGCTGGACCGCTTCCGACGACCTCAAGACGTGGACCTTCAAGCTGCGCCAGGACGTCAAGTTCCATCACGGACGCCTGCTCGATGCAGAGGATGTCGTGGCGACGATGACCCGCATTCTCGATCCCGCGACGGGCTCGCGCGCGCGCACGAATCTCTCGATGGTCGACAAGGTCTCGGCCATCGACGCTCATACCGTGAAGTTCGATCTCAACGTTCCGTACGCCGGCTTTGCCGACATCTTCGCCGATCGGCAGCTGCGCATCGTTCCCAAGGACAAGCTGGGTGACCTGTCGACGCATCCGATCGGCACCGGCCCTTTCATGTTCAAGTCGTGGTCGCCGGGCGACCGGATGGAGCTGGTCAAAAATCCCAATTATTTCGAGAAAGGCCTGCCGAAGCTCGACGGCGTCACGCTTCTGATCGTGCCGGAGGCGGCGGCGCGGATGACCGCGCTTGAGTCCGGCGCGCTCGATATCGTGTGGAGCATGCCTTACGAGTCGGTCGAGCGGTTCAAGAGCCACCCCACCGTTCGGATCGATTCCGTTTCGACTCCGACTTGGGACGGCATCATCCTCAACAACGAGAAGCCGCCCTTCAACGACGTACGCGTACGCCAGGCGCTGGCCGCCACGATCGACAAGGCGGCGATCGTCGAACTGGTGCTGTTCGGGCAGGGTGAGCCGACCTTCAGCCCGATCCCGCCGAGCCATCCCTATTTCAACAAGTCGTTGAAGTTCAACCCGCCCGACATCGCCAAGGCGAAGAAGCTTCTCGCCGAGGCCGGATACCCGAACGGCTTCGACGTCTCGATGCCGGTACCGCAGGAGCGCGAGCAACGCGTGCGCGTCGGCGTGACGGTCCGCGACATGGCAAAAGCGGCCGGAATCCGTATCAATGTCGAGCGTGTGCCCTTCGCGTCATACACGGCCAACGTCGCCGGCAAAGCGCTGATGTATGCCGACGGCTATTTCGCGCGCCCGACGGTCGATACCGCGATCTATCCGTTCTATCACTCGTCCGGCAGCTGGAATAAGCAGCTCTGGCACTACAAGGACGCGCGCGTCGACAAGCTGCTCGACGATGCGCGCAAGACCAATGACGAAGCGGCGCGCAAAGCGATCTTCGAGCAGTTCCAGGCCGTCGTCGACGAGACGGTGCCGGGCATCATCGCCTACTCGGCGGCGCATGTGAACGGCGTCAGCAAGAAGGTCGAGGGCTTCAAATCCACGCCCATGCAGTGGCTCGAGCTCAAGAGCGTGTCACTCAAGCCCTGAGCCTGAGGACGGGCATCGATGGCCGCGTACATCGCGAGACGCCTCGCCTTGATCGTCCTGGTGCTGGTGGCGGTGTCGATGCTCGTCTTCGGCATCACCGCGCTGCTCCCTGCCAATGTCGCGTATCTCATCCTCGGGCCTTTCGCGCCGCCGGATCAGGTGCACGCATTGGAGCTGAAGCTCGGGCTCAACGATCCGATCTGGCAGCAGTATCTGCGCTGGGCCGGCGGCTTCCTGACCGGCAACCTCGGCGAGTCGACGCTGATGAACCGCCCCATCGCACCGATCCTGATGGAGGCGCTCGGCCGCTCGCTCACGCTCACCGGCGTTTCCTTCGTGCTGATCGCGATCATCGGCGTCGGGCTCGGGATCGTGGCTGCGCTGCGTCACGGACGTCCGCTCGATCACAGTGTGTCGATCGCCACCTATCTGGGCATCGCCGTGCCCGAGTTCTTCTGGGCGATCGTTGTCATCGTGATCTTCGCCGCCTGGCTCGGCTGGCTGCCCGCATCGGGCTACGAGCCGTTGTCGGCCGGCTTCTGGCCGTGGACGAAGCACCTCATCGCACCGACGATCACCTTGGTCTTCGCGCATCTCGCGCATGTGTCGCGGCTGACGCGCTCGAGCATGATCGAAGTCATGCAAAGCCCCTATGTGACGGCGGCGCGCGCCAAGGGCCTCCCGGAGCGCATCGTGGTGCTCCACCACGCGCTGCGCAACGCGTTGCTGCCGACGATCACGGTGCTCGCTCTCGACTTCGGCCGCTTGATGGGCGGCATCGTCGTGGTCGAGACCGTCTTCGCCTATCCCGGGCTCGGCCGGCTGATCGTCTTCTCGATTCAGAATCGCGATCTGCCGACCTTGCAGGCCTCGATTCTTGTCGTCGCCGCGATCTTTGCCTTCGCCAACCTGATCGCCGACCTCCTCTATGCGCGCTTCAATCCCAAAATCAGGTTCGGCCGCAATGTCGCATGACGCATCGGCCTCATTGAGCGCGCCGCGCAAGCCCTGGTCGCTTCAGCTGAAAGCCGGCATTGCGATCGTCGGGACCATCGTGCTCTTAGGGCTACTGGCGCCATGGATCGCGCCGCATCCCTGGGACACCATTTCGATCCGCACGCGCTTTCTGCCGCCCGGCCCCGTTTATTGGCTCGGCACCGACGAATACGGGCGCGACGTGTTCAGCCGCCTCCTGATGGGCACACGGCTCAGCCTGGCGATGGGCGTCGGCGCGACCGTGATCAGCTTGGTCTTCGGTGTGCCCATCGGTCTCGCCGCCGGATACTTCCGCGGCTGGGTCGACGAGGTGTTGATGCGGGCGGCCGACGTGCTGATGGCGATCCCGGCCATCATGCTCGGCTTGCTCGTGCTCGCCGTCACGCCGCCGACATTGTGGAAGACCGCCGTTGCCGTCGGCTTCGTCTACATTCCGCAGATCGCGCGCCTTGCCCGCAGCGTGACGCTGTCGCTGGCGAACGAGGAGTTCGTGCAGGCGGCGAAGGCGCGCGCCGAAAGCACGCCTTACATCCTATTCCGTGAAATCCTGCCCAACGCCTGGCCGCCGCTGATCGTCGAAGCGAGCTTGCGCGTCACGTATGCGATTTTGTTGGGATCGGCGCTCAGCTTCCTTGGGCTTGGCGCCCAGCCGCCGAGCTCCGACTGGGGGCTGATGATCTCGGAGGCGCGTTCGTTCCTCCACCGCGCGCCTTGGATCGCGCTCGCGCCTGGCGCGGCGATGTGTCTGCTCGTCATCGGCGTCAACCTGCTTGGCGACGGGGCGCGCGAACGCCTTGATCCCCGCATGAAGTCGCGGGCGAAGGCTTGAGCCATGCTCGAGATCAAGAACCTCACGATCCGATACCGCACCCTCGGAGGTGAGATCGAGGCGCTGAATGCGATCGATCTGACCGCGCGCAAAGGCGCCACGCTCGCGCTTGTAGGGGAGTCAGGATCGGGCAAGAGCACGGTTGCGCTCGCGGCGATGGCTCTCCTTCCTGCGGAGGCCAAGGTCGTCAGCGGCGAGGTTCGGCTCGATGGCGATGACATTCTTTCGCTGCGGCCGAGCGAACAGCGGCGGTTGCGCGGCACGCGCATGAGCCTCGTGTTCCAGGATCCCTTCTCGGTCCTCAATCCGTCGCTGCAGATTGGTGAGCAGGTCGGTGAGGGGCTCGTCTATCACCGCGGCTTCACACCCGCGCAGGCTCACGCGCGCGCGATCGAGCTGCTCGACGAGGTGGGCATCGTCAATCCTGCGGCGGTCGCCAATGCCTATCCGCACGAACTCTCCGGCGGAATGCGCCAGAGAGCACTGATCGCTGGTGCGCTCGCCTCCGAGCCCGAGTTGCTCATCCTCGACGAGCCGACGACCGCGCTCGACGTGACCATAGAGGCGCAAATCCTCGATCTCCTCGAAAAGCTGCGCGACAAGCGCGGCCTGACCATGCTCTTCATCAGCCACAATCTCGGGGTGGTGCGGCGCATCGCCGATGATGTTGCCGTGCTCTATGCCGGCCAAGTCGTCGAACAGGGCGCGGCGGAGGACGTGCTGCGCGCGCCCCATCATCCGTATAGCAAGGGTCTTTTGGCCGCGATCCCACGGCTCGGGTTGAAGAAGCGCAAGCTCGCCGCCATTCCGGGGCGGCTGCCGGATTTGCGCAACCCGCCGACGGGATGCCGCTTCCAATCGCGCTGTCCCTTTGCCACGCCGGACAGCGCGGCGCCGCAGACCTTGCGCGACCTTCCAGGCCGTAAGGTCCGCTGTGTGAATGCCGAACACTTGCGTGACAAGGCTTGGCCGGTCGAGGCTTATGACGACGAGGCGCATGTTGATCGCGTCGCGCGCGACAAGCCGATCGTGCGCGTGGAGCACCTCAACAAGACCTTCATGCTGGGCGGCGGCATGCCTTTCCTCAGCCGCCTTGTCGGGAAATCAGACGCGGTGACGCTGAGGGCCGTGGACGACGTATCGCTCACCGTCTCGGCCGGCGAAGTGGTGGGACTCGTCGGGGAATCCGGCTCCGGCAAGACCACGCTCGGGCGCACCATCCTTCGTTTGCTGGAGCCGAATTCTGGCCGGATCGAGATCGCCGGCGAGGACATTTCGGAGAAGCCGCAGCGTTCTCTCGTTGAGATGCGCCGCACCGCCCAGATCGTTTTCCAGAATCCGGACTCCTCGCTCAACCCACGCAAGACCGTGCGTGAGCTTCTCGCGCGGCCGATGCAACGCTTCGAACTCGCGGCCAAGGCGGACATCCCCAAGCGGGTGAACGAGCTTCTCGATCTCGTTCGGCTTCCGGCCCACTATGCCGATCGCTACGCACATCAAATGAGCGGCGGCGAGAAGCAGCGCGTCGGCATTGCGCGCGCTTTGGCGACCAACCCGAGATTCATTGTCTGCGATGAGCCTGTCTCGGCGCTCGATGTCTCGGTCCAGGCCGCGATCGTGAATCTGCTCGCGGACCTGCGGGACCGTCTCGACGTCGCCTACCTGTTCATCTCCCACGACATCTCCGTCGTCGCCCACCTCTCGGATAAGGTCGTGGTCATGCATCACGGCAAGATCGTCGAGGCCGGCGCCACGGCCACGGTCATGGAGACGCCGCAGGACCCGTACACCAGGAAGCTGCTGGCCGCCGTTCCCCGGGTCGACAGCCCACAATCGCGTGGGGAACAGGTCAAGCTTCTCGATGAAGATTTCGCAGAGAGCTGACTGACTCGGCTGCGGCTGAATCCCAAGAGATGTCAGGACAACTCGTCTTTGCCGAAATCGTGGTAGTGCGGCGGCGCCTCACGGTATTTTAGGGCCCGCACCCTGCGTGCTTACGAGAGGATCTATGAGGACCTCTCATAAGTGCATGCGGATTTTGTCGTCTAATCGCGACGGACGGCGGCGCATATAACCGGCCTGTCTACATTTTCAGAAGTCTGAATCAGCGAGAGTTTCCGCGTTTGCGGATGGTTTCGATTCTCGGCCGGCACTCAAATGATCAGCATCGAACACAAGGCAAGCACCGCGTGTATTGCAGCGATCGGCCAAAGCCGTTCCGTCGCGGCGCTCCTTCCCATCATGGCGGCCGTCTTCATCGGCTTCCTCGTGATCGGCATCGCTATTCCCGTGCTGCCGCTTCACGTGCACGAGGGGCTTGGCCTCGGCACGTTCCTCGTCGGGGTCGTCGCCGGCAGCCAATTCGCGGCGGCAATTCTTTCGCGCGTATGGGCCGGCCGGGATTCGGATCGCAAAGGCGCGAAACATGCGGTCGTCGTTGGTCTCGCGATCGCTGCCGCCGGTGGCCTCCTTTATCTCCTCTCGTTGCGCTTCACCGCCAACCCTGCGACGTCCGTCGCGATCCTGCTGCTGGGCCGTGCGCTCCTGGGTGTCGGCGAGAGCTTCATCATCACGGGTGCGCAGAGCTGGGGCCTTGGCCTTCTCGGCGTCGAGAACACGAGCAAGGTGCTCGCCTGGGTCGGCAGCGCGATGTTCGGCGCCTTTGCGGCCGGCGCGCCCGTCGGCAGCGCCCTCTATGCGCGATATGGCTTCGGCGGCATTGCGTTCGCGACGACGCTCCTTCCGCTTGCGACGGTGGCTCT
Organism: Variibacter sp.; assembly: GCA_050187875.1. GTDB lineage: Bacteria > Pseudomonadota > Alphaproteobacteria > Rhizobiales > Xanthobacteraceae > JAFKKS01. Next base: position 16,297 of record JBFWXB010000026.1, on the reverse strand, counting down.
CGTCGCGCCGATCCGACGCATTGCGCCAACCGCGCGGATGCGCTCCAGCCTCACACAGGTGATGCGCGCCGTCTGGCTCCCGGGCCTCGGCTCCGCATTGAGCAGCATCGGCTTCGGCGCGGTGACCGCATTCAGCGCGCTGCTGTTCGTCGCACGCGGCTGGCCGGCATGGCCCGCGTTCTCGGTATTCGCGCTTGTCTTCATTCTGGCGCGCGTCGCCCTCGGACATGTTGCCGACCGGCTCGGCGGTGCAAGGATCGCGCTCGCCTGTGTGCTGATCGAGGCAGCTGGCCTCGGATTGATGGGCTTTGCTCCGCGCTTTGCGCTGGCGCTCGCCGGCACCGCATTGACCGGGTTTGGCTACTCGCTCGTTTACCCGGCCCTCGGCGCTGAGGCTGTCCGTCACGTGCCTGCGGACAATCGCGGGCTCGTGATGGGAGCCTACACGGCGTTCCTCGACGTGGCGTTGGGTTTCGGCACGCCGGCGCTCGGGCTCCTTGCGAGTGTCGCGGGGCTCGGCGCCGCTTTCGCCGCTGCCGCAATCGCTGCGCTTTGCGCGGCACCGATTGCCGCATCCTTCATGCGCCCATTCACCCGTCCGGCAATCATGCAGGCGGCCGAGTGAGTCTGTTCCAAATCAACGACAGGAGGCCGATATGAAACTTCTCACTGCGATGATCGCGTCGCTCGCGGTGATCGCGTCGCCCGCGTTCGCCCAGGAGAAACGATCCATGCAAGCCGCAAAAACGACATTGAGTGGTGAGGATATTCGAAGCGTTGCGCCCGCGCTCGAGGCGTACAATCGCGACCGGTTGCTCGGCGACGTGTGGAAGCGCCCGGGATTGAGCCCGCGCGACCGCAGCATCGTCACGCTCGCCGCGCTCATCGCCCGCAACCAGACGATCGAGATGTCCACCTATCTCGATCTCGCGCTCGATAGCGGCGTCAAGCCGCGCGAGATTTCCGAGATCATCATGCACCTCGCGTTCTACTCCGGCTGGGCGAACGCCATGTCGGCGGTCGCCGTTGCGAAGGACGTATTCGCTGCCCGAAAGATCGCCGCCGACCAGCTTCCGGCGGCGGCGCCAAAGCTTCTCCCGCTCGATGAAGCCGCGGAAGCGGACCGCGCGAAGCGCGTCGGCGCGCAGTTCGGCGCCGCATTTCCCGGCGTCGTGGGGAACACAACGGACGTTCTCTTCCGCGACCTGTGGCTGCGTCCCGATCTCGCCCCGCGTGACCGCAACCTCGTGACCGTGAGTGCGCTGATCGCGGCCGGACAGGTCGCGCAAATCCCTTATCATCTCAACCGTGCGATGAATAACGGCCTCACGCAGGGGGAGGCGGCCGAGGCGCTCTCGCATCTCGCCTTCTATGTCGGCTGGCCCAACGTGTTCTCGGCGATGCCGGTGGCCAAGGACGTCTTCGAGAAGCGGCCGCGCTGACGGCGCTTTTTAGGCTCGGTAACGCAGCGCATCGACGACGAGCGAGAATGCAGCTGACGGCTGGCGGCGGCTCGGATAATAAAGGTGGTAGCCGGAGAACGGCGCACACCAATCCTCGAGGACGCGCACGAGGCGGCCTTTGTCGACATGCGGTTGCGCCATGCCTTCGGGAACGTAAGCGAGACCGTGCCCGCCCAGCGCCGCGCTCAGCATTTGCGCCGTGGTGTTGAAGGTGAGCTGGCCCTCGACACGGACCCTGAGTTCGCGACTGCCCTTCTCGAATTCCCAGGCGTACAGGCTGCTATGCGTCGGCAGCCGCAAATTGATGCAATTGTGTGCGATCAGGTCCTGCGGCTTCTTTGGTTGGAGCCTCGTCTTGAAATAGCTCGGCGCTCCCACGACCGCCATGCGCATGTCGGGTGCGATCCGCACCGCGATCATGTCCTTCGCAACCTGTTCGCCGCTGCGCACGCCGGCGTCGAAGCGCTGCGCGACGATGTCGGTGAGGCCATAATCCACGATGATCTCGACCTTGATGTCGGGATAGCTGCGCAAAAGCCGCCCGAGCTTGGGCATGAGGATCGCGTCGGCGGCATATTCCGTGGATGTGAGGCGGATCGTGCCGGCAGGCTCTTCGCGCAGCTCGGTCACGGCCCGAAGCTCGGCGTCGATCTCCTCCATCCGTGGCGCAATATTGTGCAGCAGCCGTTCGCCGGCTTCCGTCGGCGAAACGCTTCGCGTTGTTCGCGTTAGCAGTCGAACTCCAACGCGCGCTTCGAGTTCCTTAATGGTGTGACTGAGCGCCGACTGCGAGATGCCGAGCTTTGCCGCCGCTTTCGTGAAGCTGCGTTCCTGCCCCACGGCGATGAACGCCAGAAGGCCGTCCAGTTGTCCGCGCTGCATTATTCGGGCTCGCTGATAAGTCCATGTGGATTTTACTGCCTAATCCCGGCCGCTGGCACGCGCTAAATGAACGCGTGCCGTTGGTTGGGCTGTTCGGGTCCGAAGCGCGAACGCAGATGTGTTCGGGCCCACCTATCGCCTCGGCGGCACGTATTGCTCGGACAAGAGCCGCGCGGATCGGCAGGCGGGCATTGCGCTTCGACATTTCCGAAATGTCACCGGGTTTTGCGAAACCGCGGTCGGAGACGGCCCGTGGAACGTAAAGGATCGAAAATGCCCCCCTCCAATGTGACGAGACGCGACGTGCTGGCTGTCGCCGCAGTGACCGGTGGCGCTCTTGTAGGAGGTCAGATCATGTCCGAAACCCTGACGCCCGCCGCGGCGCAAGCAACCCCGGCCCCATCCGCCGCGCTCGATGTTGCGCTGCGTGTCAACGGCGCCGAGCATCGCTTGGCGGCGCTCGATCCGCGCACGACGCTGCTCGATGCGCTGCGGGAGCACCTGCATCTCACGGGCACGAAGAAAGGCTGCGATCACGGCCAGTGCGGCGCCTGCACGGTGATCGTCAATGACCGCCGGATCAATTCATGCCTGACGCTGGCGGTGATGCATGCGGGCGACAGCGTCACCACCATCGAAGGGCTCGGCACGCCGGACAACCTGCATGCGATGCAGGCGGCGTTCGTGAAGCATGACGGCTACCAGTGCGGCTATTGCACGCCCGGCCAGATCTGCTCGGCCGTCGCAGTGCTCGACGAGATCAAGACGGGCGTTCCGAGCCATGTGAGCGCGGACCTGATGGCGGCGCCGGAACTCACCGAGATCGAGCTCCGCGAGCGCATGAGCGGCAACATCTGCCGCTGCGCCGCCTATTCCAACATCATCGAGGCCATCACCGAAGTGGCGGGGAGACGAGCATGAAAGCCTTCACCTACGAGCGCGCCCACTCACCCGCGGACGCCGTCGCCGCGGCCGCGCGCATCCGAGGCGCGAAATTCATCGCCGGCGGCACCAATCTGCTCGACCTCATGAAGCTGGAGATCGAGGCGCCCACTCATCTCATCGACGTCAACGGCCTCGCCTTCGACAAGATCGAGGAGATGCAGGACGGCGGCTTGCGCATCGGCGCGCTGGTGCGCAACACCGATCTCGCCGCGGACGTGCGCGTCCGGCGCGATTATCCTCTGCTCTCGCGCGCGCTGGTCGCGGGCGCCTCGGGACAGCTGCGCAACAAGGCGACGACCGCGGGCAATCTGCTTCAGCGTACGCGCTGCCCGTATTTCTACGACACGGACCAGCCGTGCAACAAACGCGAGCCCGGCAGCGGCTGCGCCGCCATCGGCGGATTCACCCGCAACCACGCCATCATGGGCACGAGCGATGCCTGCATCGCCACGCATCCGAGCGACATGGCGGTGGCCATGCGTGCGCTCGACGCGATGGTCGAAACGGTGCGTTCGGATGGCTCGTCGCGCAGCATTCCGATCGCCGATTTCTATCGACTGCCGGGGGACACGCCGAACGTCGAGACGACGCTTGCCCCCGGTGAGTTGATCACCGCCGTGACGCTGCCGAAGCCGCTCGGCGGCACGCACATCTATCGCAAGGTCCGTGACCGCGCCTCGTATGCTTTCGCACTGATCTCGGTTGGCGCGATCGTGCAGCGGGACGGCTCGGGACGCGTGGCGCTCGGCGGTGTCGCCCACAAGCCGTGGCGCGTCGAGGCCGCCGAAGCCGAGATGCCGCGCGGCGCAAGAGCTGTCACCGCGCAACTGCTCGCAGGCGCCAAGACGACGGACGAGAACGCATTCAAGCTGCCCCTGGTCGAGCGCACGCTCGACGCCGTGCTGACGGAAGCGAGAGGGTAAGGCCATGAGGTTCGACACCCCGGCAACGACCAATCCGATCGATCAGCTCAAGGTCATCGGCCAGCCGACCGATCGCGTCGACGGACGGCTGAAGACGACAGGCACGGCGCCTTACGCCTACGAACGGCACGACGTCGTGCCGAACCAAGCCTATGGCTACGTCATTGGCGCAGCCATCGGCAAAGGGCGGATCGCCTCGATCGATCTTACGGAAGCGAAGGCTGCGCCCGGCGTACTGGCAATCGTCACCGCCGGGAATGCGGGCAAGCTCGGCAAAGGGCCGCGGAACACGGCGACGCTCCTCGGCGGACCCGAGATCGAGCACTATCATCAGGCGGTCGCGCTTGTCGTTGCGGAGACGTTCGAACAAGCCCGCGCCGCCGCGTATCTCGTCCGCGTGAAATATACCCGGACCGACGGCGCCTTCGATCTCGCAGCGGCAAAGCCATCGGCCGTCAAGTCTGAGCCCGGATTTGGCGGGCCGGCCGATACCGCTGTCGGCGATTTCGCCGGTGCATTTGCCGAAGCGCCGGTCCAGCTCGACGCAACCTACACGACGCCCGACCAGTCGCACATGATGATGGAGCCGCATGCTTCCATCGCCGCATGGGATGGCGACAAGCTCACCGTCTGGACCTCGAACCAGATGGTCGCCTGGGCAGCGAACGATCTCGCCGAGACGCTGCGTGTCCCCAAGGACAAGGTGCGCGTCGTGTCGACGTTCATCGGCGGCGGCTTCGGCGGCAAGCTGTTCCTGCGCGCCGACGTGCTGCTCGCGGCGCTCGGCGCGCGCGCGGCCGGGCGGCCGGTGAAGGTCGCGCTGACGCGCCCGCTCATGGCGAACAATACGACGCACAGGCCGGCGACGATCCAGCGCATTCGCATCGGTGCGGCGCGCGACGGCAAGATCACGGCGATCGGCCACGAGAGCTGGTCTGGCGATCTGCCGGGCGGTGACCCGGACACGGCGGTGAGCCAGACGCGGCTTCTCTATGCGGGGTCCAACCGCATGACCGCGATGCGGCTTGCCGTGCTCAACCTTGCCGAAAGCAACGCCATGCGTGCGCCGGGTGAGGCCTCCGGCATGATGGCGCTCGAGATCGCGATCGACGAGATGGCGGAGAAGCTCGGCATGGATCCGGTGGAGTTCCGCATTCTCAACGACACGCAGGTCGATCCCGAACATCCGGAACGGCCGTTCTCGCAGCGCCATCTGATCGAATGTCTGCGCACCGGGATGGAACGCTTCGGCTGGAGCAAGCGTCGTGCTCAGCCCGGAGGCGAGCGCGATGGCCGCTTTCTTGTCGGGATGGGTGTCGCCGCCGCTTTCCGCAATAATCTGCTGACGAAATCGGCGGCGCGCGTGCGGCTCGACAACAAAGGCGCGGTGACGGTCGAGACGGACATGACCGACATCGGCACCGGCAGCTACACCATCATCGCCCAGACCGCGGCGGAGATGATGGGTGTGCCGCTCGAGAAGGTGACGGCGCGCCTTGGCGACTCGGATTTCCCGGTCTCCTGCGGCTCCGGCGGACAATGGGGCGGCAACAACTCGACCGCCGGCGTCTATGCCGCCTGCGTCAAGCTGCGCGAAGCCGTGGCGCAGAAGCTCGGTTTCAATTCCGCTGAAGCCGTGTTCGCGGACGGACAGGTCCGCGCCGGCAATCGCAGCGTCTCGCTGGCCGAGGCCGCGGGCGCCGATGGCCTCGTCGCCGAAGATGGGATCGAATACGGCGATCTCGACAAAAAGTATCAGCAGTCGACCTTCGGCGCGCATTTCGTCGAAGTCGGCGTCGACGTCGCGACACGCGAGACGCGTATCCGGCGCATGCTTGCGGTCTGCGCCTGCGGCCGCATCCTCAATCCGAAGACGGCGCGCAGCCAGCTGATCGGCGCAATGACCATGGGGGTCGGCGCGGCCTTGACCGAGGATTTGGTCGTCGACAAGCGCACCGGCTTCTTCGTCAACCATGATCTCGCGAGCTACGAGGTGCCGGTGCATGCCGATATCCCGCACCAGGAGGTGATCTTCCTCGACGAGGCCGATCCGATCTCCTCTCCGATGAAGGCCAAGGGCGTCGCCGAGCTCGGCATCTGCGGCGTTGCCGCCGCGGTCGCCAACGCGATCCACAACGCGACGGGACGGCGGGTGCGGAACTATCCGATCACGCTCGACAAGCTGCTCTGAGGAGCGGGGCTCGAAGGCTCAAGCGAACGCAACAAAGACAGGACAGCCATGATTACGCGGAGAGCCGTGCTCTCAGGCGCCGGCGGCCTTGTGGCTGTGGTGACGACCGAAAGCGCCGTACGCACGATGGCGGAGGCGGCGACACACGAAAGGAGTGGAATGATGCAGATCACCCGAGCCGGCTCGCATCCCTCGCGCCAAGGATCGGCCGATTGGTTCACGGGCAACGTCCGGATCGACTCGCCCTTTCAAGGCAGCGATCCCGCGCGCGTTGGCGGCGCCATCGTCACGTTCGAGCCGGGCGCACGCACCGCCTGGCATACGCATCCGCTTGGTCAGACCTTGATCATCACGACGGGCCTCGGCTGGGTTCAGCGCGAAGGCGGACCGGTCGAAGACGTTCGTCCCGGCGATATTGTCTGGTTCCCGGCCGGCGAGAAGCACTGGCATGGCGCGTCCGCGACCGCCGCAATGAGTCACATCGCCATCGCGGAAGCCCTCGACGGCAAGAATGTCGAGTGGATGGAGAAGGTCAGCGACGCGCAGTATCGTAAGTGAGCTGCATGGCGGCGCGTGACAGTGCGCCAGGCCCGGTGAAGACCCGGCGAATTTCGGCGATTCGGTGTGTTCACCGCAATCTGCAAATTCTTCGCGACGCCGATATCGGCGGAGCCGATAGATGATCAGACTGCGATCGACCGTACGCGGAACTTACCAAATGCGCCCGGATCAAAATCGCAACCGAGGCCCGGCGTCTCCGGAAGGCAAACGGTTCCGTCGACGAGCTTCAGCGTGGACGCCATCACACCCTCACGCAGCGGATTTTCATTGATGTCCATCTCGAGCAGCCCGTCTCCGCCCACGGCAGCGAGGAGATGAGCGGATGCGAGGAGGCCGAGGCCGCCGCCGAGATAATGCGGGCAAAATGTCGCTCCGCTCTCACGGATCATGCGAGCAACTGGTAGCGTTCCGGAAAAGCCACCCCATTTCGCCATGTCCGGCTGCACGAAACGGAAAATTTTTTGCGCCAGGGCGGCTTCGAACGCCGCCTGGCCGGCGATGTTTTCGCCGGCGGCGAGAGGGGTCCGGGTCGAGTGGCGCAGAGCGCGCCACTCTTGCCAGGAGCAGTCGGCCCGCATCGGCTCTTCGATCCACGCAAGATCGAACGCATCGAGCGACGGTGCGATCGACTGCGCTTGCGCCAAATCCCAGGCTTGATTGGCGTCGACCGCGAAACGAGCGTGAGGACCGATCACTTCGCGCACCGCGCGGAGATTGCGAAGATCGCTGTCGGCGCCGAATCCGACCTTCAGCTTGAAGGCGCGGTGGCCTTGCGCCTTCGCGCGCACGACTGTGTGCTCGGGCGCAGTGGGATTGATGCCGCTCGCATAGACGCGGATGGCCGGCGAAGCGCCGCCGCACAGACGCCACAGCGGGACGCCGGCCCGTCGCCCAGCCAAGTCCCATGCCGCGATGTCGATCCCCGCGATGGCCTGGGCAATCGGTCCGGGCTCGCCGGTCTGTAGGGCCAGCACAGCAGTCTTTGCGCTGACCTCATCGAACAGCGCGCGTGGGCCGTCGAAATCCCTATCGAGGATAAGCGGTGCGATGATTTCGGTGATCAGCCGCGCGCGGTGCTCCGCGCCGACCATGGGGAAATTGCACCATGCCTCACCCCAGCCGACATGGCCGTCAACGTCCTCCACGCGCACGAAAACAGCCGGCCGGTCACGCATCGTCCCGAAGGACGTTGTGACCGGCGCCTCCAGCGGATAGCGAAAGACGAGCGCCTCGATCCGGCGCAATCGGATCGGCGTCACGGCTGCAGGTCCATTTCGAGGCGGACGAAGTCGCCGCGATAGGTGACCTCGCCGAGATAGATGACGGTTCCATCGGCCGCGCTGAACACGCGGCGCACCTCGGCGACAGGCGCGTTGACGCCGATGCCGAGATGGCGCGCGGTCTCCAGATCCGCCGTCGCGATCGTCAGCGTCTGACGCGCCTTGGCGATCTTCGGGTGGCGCATTCTGGCGAGGATCGGGATGACGGTCTGCGTCCGGAACGCTTCCGGATTCTTCCGGAACACGCGATCGTCGATATAGATGGAGATGATGCAGTAGGGGACGGCGTTCTGCGAGTGCACGCGCCGCATATAGAAGTAGCGCGGCGCTGGCTTGCCGTCCTCGGGGCTAAGGGGCGCCTCGGCGATCTCCTCGACCAGGTTCAGAAGCTCGGGCTGCGTGTCACGATAAACTTCGGCGAGGTTCGCGAGGCTCGTCTGCACCTTGAGCCAGCGGTCGTTGCGCACATTGCCGGTGACGAAGGTGCCGCGGCCTTGGCGGGCTTCGACGAGCCCCTCGCGAGCCAGGATATCGACGGCTTGGCGAATGGTGACGCGGGCGACGTCGAATTCCTGCATCAACGCTTCGTTCGACGGCAGCCGGGCGCCTGACGACCAGACGCCGCGGGCGATACGCCGACGAAACAGGTCCGCAAGCTGCGCGTAGCGTGGCACCGGGCTTCCGGAGAAGAGATCGCTCACGCAGGTCCTCTTGTCATCCTATCAATGGTATGACACGCTGCCAGCGATGGCAAATGGCCCCCCTTGGTCCGCTCGTCTCTCCCGGGCCGCGCTCGTGCTGGCGCCATGGGTCGTGATCGTGCTGCTCTGGTACGGCATCCATGCGAGCGGGCTCATCAGCCCTGCGCTCGTGCCCGCGCCGCACCGCGTCGCCGCCAAGTTCTGGGAACTGCTCACGCACGAAAGTTTACTGCGCGACATGTGGGCGTCGACGCGCCGCGTGCTTATCGGTGTGTGTCTCGGAATCGCCTGTGCCGTTCCGGTCGGCTTCCTGCTCGGATGGTATCGCGGCGTGCGCGCCTTCGCCGATCCGGTGATCAACTTCTTCCGCGCCCTCCCGCCAATCGCGCTCATTCCGCTCGTGATTGTCTATTTCGGCGTCGATGAGCTCGCGAAGGAGGTCATTCTATTCTACGCGTCGTTCTTCGCCGGCGTGATCGTGATGTATGAGGGCATCGCGCAGATCAGCCCGCTTTACGTGCGGGTGGCACGCACCCTTGGCGCGACCGACGGCGAAATCTTCCGTAAGGTGATCGTGCCGCTCACGGTGCCGCATATCCTCACCGCGTTGCGCGTCGCGCTTGGCGTCGCGTGGGCGACGTTGGTCGCGGCCGAGTTGATCGCGGCGCAGCAGGGGCTTGGTGCGCTGATCCAGAATGCGTCATCTTATTTCCTCCTCGATATCATCTACGTCGGCATCATCTGCATCGGCCTCATCGCCCTCGTCATGGATCTGATCTTGCGCCGGATCAGTAAGCGTCTGCTCGCCTGGCAGGAGCGCATCACATGAGTGCCGCCGCGCCGCGCGTCCAGTTCCAGAATGTCTCATTGGCTTTCGGCTCAGGCGCCGACGCACTGCGTGTGATCGAGGACGTGAGCTATGACATCGCGGAGGGCGAGTTCATTGCGGTGATCGGTCCGTCCGGTTGCGGCAAGACGACGATGATGAACATGCTCGCCGGCTTCATCGTGCCGACAGGCGGTGCGGTGCTACTGGACGGAAAGCCGCTGCAGGGACCTGGCCCGGAGCGCGGCGTGATCTTCCAGGAATACGGTGTCTTTCCTTGGCTTACCGTGAAGGACAACATCGCGTTCGGCCTCCGTCTCAAGGCCAACCGGGCACCCGAAGCCGAGATCGACGCGATCTGCGATCGCTATATGCGCTTGATGGGCTTGTCCGACTTCGCCGGCGCCTACCCCAAGACGCTGTCCGGCGGCATGCGTCAGCGCCTCGCGATCGCGCGCGCCTATGCCGTAAAGCCGGAATTTCTCCTGATGGATGAGCCTTTCGGCGCGCTCGATGCGCAGACGCGCTCCAACATGCAGAACCTGCTGCTCGAAGCGCTCGCGGCTGAGCGGAAGACCGTCATGCTGATCACGCATTCGGTCGAGGAGGCGATCTATCTCGCGTCGCGGATCATCATCGTCACCGCGCGCCCGGCGCGCATCCGCGAGATCGTCACGGTGCCGTTTCCTTATCCGCGCGATGAATCATTGCATGAAGCGCGGGAGTTCGGCGCTCTGCGCTCGCATATCCGCGATGCCGTCATGATCGAATATCAGGCGCAGCAGGATCAAACACGCTCGGCCTCCTTTTCGGAGTGATCGGGCGAACATCAGGGAGAGGAAACATGCTCACACGTCGACAGACTCTTGGTTTTGCCGCGGCGGTCGCGGCTGCCGGATTGGCCCGCCCAGCGCTCGCTCAAGGAGCACAGAAGGTCCGAGTCGGCTACCTCCACACGCTCGCAGTTGACGGACAGATCTGGACGGGCATCAACCGCGGCGATTTCGCGAAGCAGGGCGTTGAGCTCGAGCTGCGCCAATTCAACACCGGCCTTGAACTGTTCCAGGCCATGGTCGGCGGCAGCCTCGATATGTTGGCGACCGGCGCCGTGCTCTCGAACTTTCCGGCGCGGGGGCAGGGGAAGGCGTTCTTGATCAACAACGTCGAGTTTGCAACCGCGCAGCTTTGGGTGCGCACGGACCAAGGGATCAAGACCATCGCCGACCTCAAGGGCAAGCGCATCGCGACCACCACCGGCACGACCGCGCATGTCTTCCTTGATCGGGCGCTGCGCGCGAATGGCGTCGATCCCAAAGGCGTCGAGCTCTTGAACCAGCGTATGCCGGATGCGGTCACGTCCTTTATCTCTGGTGCTGTGCCCGCCGTTGCGCTGTGGGTTCCCTTCAACGTCACCGTGCGCGCCAAGGTGCCGGAGGCGAAGATGCTGGTCGACGCAGGAGCTTTTTATCCCGACGCGGCAATCGTCGGCGGCTGGGCGGCGCGCAACGACTGGTACGCACAGAACACAGAGACTTGCACGCGCATCATCAACGGCTGGGTCGCGGCGAACGACTATATGATCGCGCACCCGGACGAGGCGCTCGCGGAGCTGCAGAAGAAAAATTACAGCCAAGTGCCGCTCGAAGACCTGAAAGTGCAGTATGCGGCGCAGAAGATGTTCCCGGCCGCTGAATGGAAGAAGCTCTATCAGGACGGAACGGTGACCAAGTGGCTGCAGCAGGTGACGGATTTCTTCGTCTCTCAGGGCAACATCCCGAACGCCGTGCCGGCAAAGACTTATTTCGATTCTTCCCTGTTCGTGAAGACTGTCTGAGTGCGGAGTGACGGCGTGATCAAGATCATAGCTTTCATCGGGCTCGGCACCATGGGCCGGCCCATGGCGCTGAACCTCCTCAAGGGCGGTTTTCGCCTTGTGGTGTTCGATATCGTGCCGGAGGCGATGTCCGCACTCGTTGATGCCGGCGCTGTTGGCGCCGGCTCGCCGGCTGAAGCCGCGCGCGCTGCCGACTGTGTGATCACCATGCTGCCGAACGGCTCGCACGTTGAAGAAGCCGTGTTCGGGCCGAGCGGCGTCGCGGAGACGATCCGGAACGACGCACTCTATATCGACATGAGCACCATCGCGCCATCGGTGACGGATCGCATCGCGCGGCGGTTCGGCGAGCGCGGCATCGCCATGGTGGATGCGCCCGTCGGCCGCTCGGTGCAGCATGCGGTCGACGGCAAGCTCCTGATCATGGTCGGCGGCGCGGCCGACGCCGTCGAGCGCGCGCGGCCGGCGCTCGAACGCATGGGCGACACGATCGTGCATTGCGGACCGGCCGGCGCCGGCTCACGGATGAAGATCGTCAACAACTTCATGTCGATCACGCTCAACGCCACCACGGCCGAGGCGCTGACGCTTGCCGAAGCGAGCGGGCTCGACCCGGAGCTCGCGCGACAAGTGATGCTGGGCACGGCAGCCGGTATGGGACATATGGGCGGCAATTATCCAGCAAAGGTGCTCAAGGGCGATCTCACGCCCGGCTTCATGATCGATCTCGCGATAAAGGATCTCGGCCTTGCGCTCGAGCTCGGAGAGAGCCTCGACCTTCCGCTCGATACCGGACGCGCAGCCGCAAATACGTACAAGTCCGCACGTGATGCCGGTCATGGTCGGCATGACTGGACGGCCATTTACGCGCATGCGCGCGAGCGCGCTCGCGGTATTCGATGATGCAGTTTCTATTCGATGGGCCTGACAATGCGGATCTGACCATCATGCTGGCTCACGGTGCGGGCGCGCCGATGGATTCCGCGGCGCTGAATGCAGCCGCCAGGGCGCTGGCGACGGCGGGCCTGCGCGTTGCGCGCTTCGAGTTTGGTTATATGGCGTCTCGCCGCAGCTCTTCCGTCAAGAAACCGCCACCACGGGCGGAAACGCTCACATCAGAATACATCGCCGCAATCGATGCGCTGAATCCGGCGGGCGAACTCGTGATCGGTGGAAAATCGATGGGTGGACGCGTCGCGAGCATGATTGCTGACGAGCTCTACGCCGCAAGCCGCATCGCTGGTTTGCTGTGCCTCGGTTATCCGTTCCATCCTATCGGCAAGCCGGATCAGCTGCGTACGGCGCATCTTGCGGAGCTGCAAACTCCGGCTCTCATTGTACAGGGAACACGCGACCCCTTCGGCACCCGTGAGGAGGTTGCCACCTATGCGCTTTCCAAGACGATAGACATCGTCTGGCTCGAAGATGGTGATCATGATCTCAAACCCCGCAAGGCAGTTTCTGGCTTCACCGCTGCCAACCACCTCCGCACTATGTCAAATCGCGTCGCGACTTGGACCGAACGGCTGGTCGGTAAGAGCCAGTGATGAATTGCGGTGCCAACACGCCGCCTCGCAAGCTTCGCGCGGCGGCGTGTGTCGGCTTCGTCAGCGCCCGCAATAGTGCATCGCGGCCGCCTCCGGCGCTTTCGGGACATTCTTGTCGATAGCACCCAATGTGGCCTTATAGGCGTCGGCCCATTCCCCGCTCTTGAACATCGCCTGCAGTTGGGTGTTGATCCATTCGCAGAACTGCGGGTCTTCTTTCTTGACCCCAATGCCATAGGGCTGGGGCGGAGCATCGGAATTCGCCAGCACACGATACTGTCCGGGTTGCGCCTGAGCCATGCCGAACAGAATTGCATTTTCGGCCGCAGCCGCCTCAACGCGGCCTTGCCGCATCGCCGTCAGGCACGCGCCCATCGTATCGAAGCCCTTCAGGTCCGCCTTCGGCGCTTCGACTTGAATCATGTTGTATTGCGTTCCGTTTTGCGTGGTGCACACGGAATGGCCGTTCAGCGACTTGAAGCCGTCGATCGTATCACCGAAAGCTTTGTCGTCCTTCTTGACCATGATGGTGTTTTTCGACTCGAAATAAGGCCCGCCGAAATTCACTTGTTCGTTGCGCGTCTTATTGATTGTGTAAGTCGCAATAATCATGTCGACCTTGCCGGCTTTGATCAAAGCCTCGCGTGTCGGCGTTGGCGCCTCTATAAAGTCGACATGCCCATCCTCACCAAAAATACGCTTGGCCAGGAGATTGGCGATGCTCGCATCGAAGCCTTCGACCTTTCCGGTCATCGGATTCTTAAGTCCGAAGAGCGGCGCGTCGATCTTGATGCCCACCACCATCTTTCCGTTCTGCTGAATGCGATGCATCGCTGAATCGGGCGGGAAGGTAGGCTTGCCGCTCTGTGCCGAGCTTGTGCCGCTCCATCCGACGAGCGCGAACGACACAAGGGCCATGCTCGGAACGGTCTTCATATCTCTCATGTTCATGGATTGAACCCCTCTCATTATGCGCAAGCGGCGTTGATGCTCTCTATGTTCGATGACTGACGACTTTTGATAAGAAATTGCGCGCTCGCTTCGACGTCGGCGCGTCAAAAAACCGATGAGGTTCGCCAACTTCGACGATCTCCCCTTCATCCATAAAGACTACGCGATGCGCGACCGACCGAGCAAATCCCATTTCATGTGTGATGACGAGCATCGTCGTGCCGCTGGCTGCGAGCCCTTCCATCACGGCGAGCACCTCACTGATGACTTCCGGGTCGAGCGCCGAAGTCGGCTCATCGAACAGCATGACCTTCGGATTCATCGCGAGGGCGCGCGCAATGGCTGCGCGCTGCTGCTGTCCTCCCGACAACTCGCTCGGGAACTTGCTAGCCTGATCCTGGATGCCGACCCGCTCAAGCAGAGCCATTGCGCGCGCTTCGGCGTCTGCTTTCGAAAGACCGCGAACTCTGGTCGGTCCGAGCGTTACGTTTTGCAGGATCGTTTTATGGGCAAAGAGGTTGAACGATTGAAAGACCATGCCGACGTCGGCGCGCATCTGCGCCAGAGCCTCGCCCTCTTCCGGCAGCGGAATGCCATCGATCTCGATTCTTCCCTTATCGATCCGCTCCAGGCGATTGATGCATCGGCATAGCGTCGACTTGCCGGAGCCCGATGGCCCGATGATCGCGACGACCTCGCTCGCGTTCACAACAAGGCTCACATCCTTGAGCACATGCTTTTCGCCGAAATACTTGTGGACATGATCGACCATCACAACCGGAGATGAGCCATGGCCGTTTGCGGAGTGTTTCGGCGGCATTACGAACTCCAGGAATGCGCGAGAAGCGCACCCTAATCACGTTGATGGTCTGACGGCGTTGATCTGCCGACGTTTCCGCGACGAATACCGAACACGCGCGTCGCCAGCTTCATCCGCGAAAAAAAATATTGCAGCAAAAAGTCACGCAGTTAAGGTCACCTGTCAATCTTCTCGGCAACGCCGCGTGGCGATCGACGAGTTTTGGCGGCTTGCCGTGGACGAGCCTGCGTCTCAACAAAAAGGTCCCGATAATCGGCGCACGCTTCGCATGCTTTAAGATAATGTATCCTTAGGTCGTTGCGTGAATGCTGCGCACCTCCTGGTTAAGCGGCCGTCGATGGCCTCGGCGGCGGTGTTGCCGAAGGACGGCGGCATCGCCTAGAAACAACGCGACGCACGGGCAAGGGGTAGGGGAAAGCAGGTGGATCATCTCGACGCGATTTTCGTCGGCATGTGGGTGACGATTCAACTGGCGATGGTTTCGTTTCTCGGGGCGACCGCATTTGGACTGTTGATCGGCATATTTCGTATTAGCCCAGTGCCTTCGCTGCGCGTCACCGGGACCGTCTATGTCGAAGTCCTCAGGAGCATGCCCATCACGGTGCTGATGGTGTTCTTCTACTTCGGCCATGCCATTCCCGATGGACAGATCGAGGCTGGCCGGGCGATCGGATTGACGCAAGGCCAACTGCTGCGAGAGATCGTTCTTCCACAGGCGGCGCGAACCGTTGTGCCGCCGATAGGAAATATCTTCGTCGACCTCGTGAAAAACACGTCGATCGCCTACACCATATCGGTCGTCGAAATCACGGGGACGGCAAACAACCTCGTATCCCGTTACGCCAAGCCCGTTGAAACGTTTATCGCCGCAGGCCTCGCTTATCTGCTGCTTACAATTCCGCTGGGGATCTACTTTCGCGGACTCGAAAGCCGAAAGAGGATCAAGCGATGACCGCGTCGGTTCTGGAACGCGACTACGGGCCACGCGCCCGCCGGCGCGCCCACATTGCCTCAATCGTCGCATTGGTCGCGATCTTCGCGCTGCTGGCGTACGCGTCCTATCTCTTCTCGAAGGCGGGAGGGTTTGCGGCGAGCAAGTGGTCCCCATTTCTATCGTTGAATGTCTGGCAGTTTCTGGGCGCCGGGCTTGTCGAGACGTTCAGGATCGCGATCGTCGATGCGATTTTAAGTGTTGTCGTGGGCGCAATTGTCGCGCTCGGTCAGGTGTCGAGCCGAAGGACGTTGCGCTGGATGGCGATCGTTTATTCGGAGTGTTTTCGCGGATTGCCGACGCTTTTGCTCGTTCTCTTCGTGTATTTCGCGTTCCCGGCCCTTGGCATCAATGTTACCTGCTATTGGGCGGTCGTCCTCGG
>JBFWXB010000025.1:0-69831 GCA_050187875.1 Variibacter sp. | reverse complement strand
GAATACCCGCGCGCTGATCCACACCAAGGGTGTCTCGATCTGGCTGAAGGCGGAATTCGACGTGCTCATGCGGCGCATTAAGCGGCGCAGCGACCGCCCGATGCTCAAGACCGCCGACCCCGCCGCAACGCTGCAGCGGCTGATGAGCGAGCGCGATCCCTTTTATGCCGAAGCGAACCTCACGATCGAATCGCGCGACGTGCCACATATGACGGTCGTCGAAGAGATCATCGTACGGCTGCACGAGCATTTGACGCGAAAAGAGGATCACGCATGACCATCGCGGTACCCGCTGCGGAGCGCACGACCGTTGCCGTCGACCTCGGGGGCCGCGCCTATGACATCGTCATCGGCCGCGGCCTCTTGCAGGAGCTTGGCGCGCGCGTGCAGGCGCTGCGGCCAGGCGCCGCCGCGATCATCGTGACCGACCAGAACGTCGCCAACCGGCACTTGGTCGCGGCGATGACGACGCTCGAGCACACCGGCATCCGCTGCACCCGCGTCATCGTCGCGCCCGGTGAGAGCTCAAAGCGCGTAGCGACACTGGAGCAGGTCTGTGACGCCATCCTCGACGCGCGGATCGAGCGGTCCGATCTCGTCATCGCGCTGGGCGGCGGCGTGGTCGGCGATCTTGCAGGCTTCGCAGCAGCGATCGTGCGACGCGGCCTCGATTTCATCCAGGTGCCGACGACGCTCCTCGCGCAAGTCGATTCCTCCGTCGGCGGCAAGACCGGCATCAATGCACGGCAGGGCAAGAACCTCATCGGCGCGTTCCACCAGCCGGTGCTCGTGCTCGCCGACACGGCGCTCCTCGACACGCTGCCCCCGCGCCAGTTCCGCGCCGGCTACGCCGAGGTCGCAAAATACGGCCTGATCAATGACGAAGGCTTCTTCGCCTGGCTGGAAGCGAACTGGCCGGACGTCTTCGCCGGCGGAGCGGCGCGCGAACACGCCATCGCCGTAAGCTGCCGCGCCAAGGCGGCGATCGTCGCGCGCGACGAGCGCGAATGGGGCGAGCGCGCCTTGCTCAATCTCGGCCACACGTTCGGTCACGCCTTCGAAGCCGCCGCCGGCTTCTCCGATCGCTTGCTGCATGGCGAGGCGGTCGCGCTCGGCATGACGCTCGCTTTCGCGTTCTCGGTGCGGCTTGGGCTTGCATCCCAGGCAGACGCCGACCGCATGCGTCGCCATCTCGAGGCGGTCGGACTGCCGACAAGCGTCGCTCAGGTACCGGGGCCATGGCCCGGCGTGGACGGCCTCATGGACTTGATGCTGCAGGATAAAAAGGTGCGCGGCGGGAAGCTGACGCTGATCCTTGCGCGCCGCATCGGGGAAACCTTCGTGGCGCCGGATTCCGACGCGGCCGAAGTGCGTGCCTTCCTGTCGCAGGTGCTTGCCGCAGCGTAATGCGCTAGTCTTGCGCGTCGCCTAGCGCGCCACAGGATGAGTGCCACCCGCGCGACAATCGGCCTTCAGATTTGATCCCGACCCTTTTTGATTGGAGACGACCTATGGCCCCCGCTGCAACGCCCCTTCGCAAGCCCCAGATCGATGACGTGCCGGACCGCGCCGCCATCGAAGCGCTTCTCGCCACCTATCTCGACGGCGTCTACGAAAGCAATGCCGACAAGTTTCTCACGATCTTCCATCCCGCCGCGCACCTCTACTTCCTCGACGAAGCCGGCAAGGTGACGGATTGGCCGCGTGATCATTGGCTCGACATGGTGCGCAAGCGCACGTCGCCGAAATCGCAAGGCCATCCGCGCCACGATCGTATCGTGCACATCGACCAGTCCGGCCCGGCGAGCGCCTTCGCCAAGGTGGAATGCGCCGCACCGCCGCGCTTCTTCGTCGACTACCTCTCGCTTTTGAAGACGAACGAGGGTTGGCGCATCATTGCGAAGGTCTTCAAGGCCGAGACGCGCTAGTCGCGGCCATTCTTACCGCGGCCCGCATTTCTTTCGTCATGGCCGGGCTCGACCCGGCCATCCATCCTCTTCCCAGAAACGTTCTTCTTGGATGGATGCGCGGGTCAAGCCCGCGCATGACGGCGTTGGAGCCCGCCGCCTGATTAAGCCGCGCCTTCGCCCGGCGCAGTTGCATGGATGGCGAGCGCGTGGATGCCCCCGGCAAGTTCATCCGCGAGCGCCGCATTGATCATGCGATGGCGCTCCAGCCGGCTCTTCCCTCGGAAGGCATCAGCCACGATATAGACGCGGAAGTGTGTTTGTCCTTCCGGCCGATGCCCCGCATGTCCTACATGGTCGTGGGACTCGTCGATCACTTCGAGATCGGCGGGCGTGAAAGCCTCGGTCAACTTTCTCGTGATGATATCGCGCCTATGCATTGTTCCCGCATAATCCATCCTTCGCCGAAGGGGAATTCCTTTCGTGGCCGATGGCGCATGCGCGACGCGCGCGCATTCGGCTCTTGCCGCCTTGCGTTGCGCTTTTCATAATCGACGACAATGAAATTTGACTCGCCCATATTCGACACCATCCGCGTCAAACCGGACGACAGCCGCAAATTGCGCACGAGCTGTCCGGTTTGCGCGTGGCCGGGCTGTCAGGAGCCGGCGACCCATCGCGCGCCGAAGGGCCGCCTGCGCGAGGGACAATATTGGCGCTTCTGCCTCGAGCATGTGCGCGAGTACAACAAAACCTACAACTACTTCGCCGGCATGAGCGACGACGCCGTCGCGCGTTACCAGAAGGACGCGCTGACCGGCCACCGCCCCACCTGGAAGATAGGCACGAACGGCAGCGGCCAGCCCGGAGCGCCCGAGATCAACGCGGCCGTCGACCCCCTTGGCATGTTCCGGGAAATGGGCGGCCGCGCCGGCTGGCAGGCGCCCCCCGAGCCGCCGGAGCGCGAGCGGCGCATGATCCGCAACGTCGAGCGCAAGGCGCTGGATACACTGGGACTTGAGATCGACGCCACCAAGGCGGAGATCAAGACGCGGTTCAAGATGCTGGTGAAACGCCATCATCCCGACGCCAATGGTGGCGACCGGACCTTCGAGGACCGCTTGCGGGACATCATCCAAGCCTACAACTACCTGAAAGCTGCCGGTTACTGCTGAATCGGCGGCCCGCGCCACGCAAGGCTGGGATGCGCCGCCTTCGGGAGGCTGGCGCAGGGGGGCATCACCATGCCAAGGAAAGGCCGAGGGGAGGTTTCGCCCTCCCCTTCGCATCTGCTAATTTGGGTCTGAAATCCGAACCGCTTCAGCGCTGCCGCGGACCTCGGGTACACCCTAGGTCACGGAGGACCAATGAGCGTCGTTACGCCTGAAGCCGGAAACCTGCCCGATATGAAGGTGTCGATCCGCCAGGTCTTCGGCATCGACAGCGACATGGAGGTTCCGGCCTATTCCGAGCCTGACGAGCATGTGCCGGACGTCGATCCGGATTACCGCTTCGATCGGCCGACAACTCTCGCGATCCTCGCCGGCTTTGCCAAGAACCGCCGCGTGATGGTCACGGGCTATCACGGTACCGGCAAATCGACCCATATCGAGCAGGTGGCCGCCCGGCTCAACTGGCCGATGGTGCGCGTCAACCTCGACAGCCACATCAGCCGTATCGACCTGATCGGCAAGGATGCGATCGTGGTCAAGGACGGCATGCAGGTCACCGAATTCCGTGACGGCATCCTGCCCTGGGCCTACCAGCACAACGTCGCGATCTGTTTCGACGAATACGACGCCGGGCGCCCGGACGTGATGTTCGTGATCCAGCGCGTTCTCGAATCCTCCGGCCGCCTGACGCTGCTCGACCAGAGCCGCGTGATCAAGCCGCATCCGGCGTTCCGCCTGTTCGCGACGGCGAACACCGTCGGCCTCGGCGACACGTCGGGCCTTTATCACGGCACGCAGCAAATCAACCAGGCGCAGATGGATCGCTGGTCGATCGTCACGACGCTGAATTACCTGCCGCACGACAACGAGGTCGAGATCGTGCTCGCCAAGGCGAAGCATTATCGTAACGACGCCGGACGCGAGATCGTCAACAAGATGGTGCGCGTCGCCGACCTCACCCGCAACGCCTTCGTCAATGGCGACATCTCGACGGTGATGAGCCCGCGCACGGTGATCACCTGGGCGGAGAACGCCGACATTTTCAAGGATATCGGCTTCGCCTTCCGGCTCACCTTCCTGAACAAATGCGACGAGCTCGAGCGCTCGATCGTCGCCGAGTTCTATCAGCGTTGTTTCGGTCAGGAATTGCCGGAATCGTCGGTGAATGTGGCGCTGAGCTAAAAGCTCAGCGCTGCTCGAGGATCGACAGGCGCTTTTCGATGGCGTCAAGCCGTTCCTCGACTTCGGCGACAGTGTAGCGCCCGAGGACGCTCTCGCCGATCATCGCCTGCTGAAGGCTCTTGAGACGTTGGGTCAGGTCGTCGTGAACGTGGTCGACCTTCTCATCCACAACTCTCACAGAGTCCCGGATGTCCCGCAGCAGGTGTAGAGTTTGGTTCTCGGGTTCGGCCATGTTCGCCTCGCGTGTGTATTCAAGATAGGGTGTATTTCCGGTCGAATAAAGAGCCCGCATGTCCAACATCAAGCCCAAGGTCACGAGCAAGGAAGCGCCCGCCGAGCCGTTCAAGCGCGCGGTCGCCGGCTGCCTGCGCGCGCTCGCGCGCAAGCCCGAGCTCGAAGTCATCTATGCGGCCGAGCGGCCCGGGCTTGTCGGCGGCAAGGTGCGGCTGCCGGAGCCGGCGCGGAAGCTGACCGCGGCAGAGGCCGCGATCGTGCGTGGCCACGCCGATTCCTCGGCGCTACGCCTCGCCTGCCACGACCCCGCCGTGCATCGGCGGTTGATGCCGTCGAGCCAGCAGGCGCGCGCAGTATTCGACGCCGTCGAGCAGGCGCGCGTCGAATCGATCGGCGCGCGGCGGATGGAAGGCGTCGCCGCGAATCTCGGCGCCATGCTTGATGACCGCTTCCACCGTGGAAAATTCGACGAGATCACTGACCGTGCGGACGCGCCGATCGAGGATGCGGTCGCACTGATGGTGCGCGAGCGCCTCACGGGCAAGGCGCCGCCGGCGGCGGCGAAAAAACTCGTCGACCTCTGGCGGCCATGGATCGAGGAACGTGCCGGCGCCGATCTTGATCGGCTCGATCGCGTACTCGAGAACCAGAAGCTTTTCGGCGACGCCATTCACGACCTTCTCGATTCGCTCGAGATGGGCGACGACCGCGGCCGCGAGTCCGAAGACGAGAACGAGGACGACCAAGAGGACGGCGAGGGCGAACAGGAGCAAGGCGGCGAGGACGGCGAGGCACAGGATGCCGAGGACGCCGAGAGCGCGTCCATGGATCAAGCCGAGATGTCGTCGGACGACATGGCCGAAGGCGCGACCGAAGCCTCCGACGCCGAAGACGCCGACATGCCCGATGACGCCGACCTTGGCGATGCCGAGACCGCCGGCGAGCCCTGGCGGCCGCGGCATGGCGCCAATGAGCCGCGCGGCCCGGACTACAAGCCTTATGTCAGCCGCTTCGACGAGACCGTCGGCGCCGAGGACCTGTGCGAGCCGGAAGAGCTCGATCGGCTGCGCGGCTATCTCGACAAGCAGCTCTCGCACCTGCAGGGCGTCGTCGCCCGTCTCGCGAACCGGCTGCAGCGCCGCCTGATGGCGCAGCAGAACCGCGCCTGGGAGTTCGACCTCGAAGAAGGCCAGCTCGATCCTGCGCGCCTTGTCCGTGTCATCATCGACCCGATGCATCCGCTCTCGTTCAAGCACGAGCGCGACACCAATTTCCGCGACACGGTCGTGACGCTGCTGCTCGACAATTCCGGCTCGATGCGCGGCCGCCCGATCACGGTCGCCGCGACCTGCGCGGACATCCTCGCGCGCACGCTCGAGCGCTGCGGCGTCAAGGTCGAGATCCTCGGCTTCACCACCCGCGCCTGGAAGGGCGGGCAGTCGCGCGAGGCGTGGCTCTCCGCCGGCAAACCGGCAAACCCGGGCCGGCTCAACGATCTGCGCCACATCATCTACAAATCCGCCGACGCGCCCTGGCGGCGCGCACGCAAGAATCTCGGCCTGATGATGCGCGAAGGCCTGCTCAAGGAGAACATCGACGGCGAGGCGCTCGATTGGGCGCACAAGCGCCTGCTTGCGCGACCCGAGCAGCGCAAGATCCTGATGATGATCTCGGACGGCGCGCCGGTCGACGACTCCACGCTCTCGGTCAATCCAGGAAATTATCTCGAGCGTCACCTGCGCTGGATCATCGAAGAGATCGAAACGCGCTCGCCCGTCGAGCTGATCGCGATCGGCATCGGCCACGACGTTACGCGCTATTATCGCCGCGCCGTCACGATCGTCGACGCCGAAGAGCTGGGCGGCGCGATGACGGAGAAGCTCGCCGAACTCTTCGACGAGCATGCGAGCGCCGAAGTCATCCCGCCACGTCATCGCAGACACTGATGCGCCAATATGCCCCGGCGCGTGCCGTCAAACGCTCGCGCCTCGGGCGGCTGCCGGCCGGTCTTTTGATCGCCGCGCTGGCGCTCGGACCGGCGGCCTCGGCGCCGCGCGCGATCACATCCGCCGCGCCGGCGCGAATCGAGATCGTCGCAAAGCCGATCGTTTCCTTCGAGCCACGTCAGGCAGACCGCCGCCAGTTCGGCCACCTGCGCTTTCGCGGCGGCCTCTCGCTGACGTCCAACCATCCCGCGTTCGGCGGATTGTCCGGCCTCAGCGTCGAGGCCGACGGCGAACACTTCATCGCGCTGAGCGACAAGGCCGACTGGCTCCGCGGCCGCATCATCTACAATGCCGGCGCGCCGATCGCGATTACCGACGCCGAGATGGCGCCGATACTTGGTCCGGATGGCCGCCCGCTCGCCGCGCGTGGCTGGTACGACACCGAGTCGCTCACGCGCGCCGGCGACACGCTCTATGTCGGCATCGAACGCGTGCACCAGATCGTGAAGTTCGACTACGGCAAACACGGCCTCGTGGCGCGAGGCGAGCCATTACGGATTCCGCATGCGATCAAGATGCTGCCGCGCAACAAGGGGCTCGAAGCGCTTGCGGCAGTCCCGAAAGGGATGCCGCTCGCAGGCACACTCATCGCAATCTCCGAGCGCGGCCTCGACGCGCACGGCAACATCCGCGGCTGGCTGATCGGCGGGCCGACACCCGGCGAGTTTTCCTTTCAGCGCCGCGACGATTTCAACGTTACCGATGCCGCCGTCACGCCCGACGGCGATCTCATCGTTCTCGAGCGTTACTTTACCTTCGTCGAGGGCGTGAAGATGCGCTTGCGCCGGATTCCATTGACGTCGATCCGGCCGGGGGCTCTCCTCGACGGCGATGTCCTCTTCGCTGCGGATATGGGATTTCAGATCGACAATATGGAAGGGCTCTCCGCCCATCGCTCGTCAGATGGCGAGACAGTCCTCACGCTGGTCTCGGACGACAATTTCTCGCTCATCCAGCGCACGCTGCTCCTGCAGTTCGCGCTGACGGAGTGATCTTCGTCATGCGCGGGCTTGACCCGCGCATCCATCTTTCCTCGCAAAAGGGACGGATTGCCGGGTCAAGCCCGGCAATGACACCCTCCTGTTCGAAGGCTACGACCCCTTGCGATCGTCCGGCGCGGCGAGGACGAGCGACCAGAACACCTTGTATTTCGAGCGCGGCGAGTAGACCGCGGCGATGCCCATGCGCGTCACGCCGCTCTTGAGCATGTTCGCGCGATGCGCGGGGGAGTCGCGCCAGCCGGAGAACGCTTCCGCCAGGGTATGATAGCCGGCGCCGATATTCTCCACCGCGAATTTGGCATCGAACCCGGAATTGCGCAGGCGGTCAGTGAAGCTGCGCCCGACATTGTGGTCGAGCTTGTCGCGCGCCACCATGGCGCGCGCCTGGTCCTCCGCCATCCGCATCAGCGCCGGATCGAGCGTGACGACGGAGAGCCCGTTGTTGCGCCGATAGCCCGAGATCATCGACTGCGCCGCCGAGGCGTCGAGATGCGCATCCGCAGCCGCCATCGTGCGGTAGAAGCTCGGTGAGCCCGAGGGCGGCTCGTTGTCGCCGAGGCTGATGCAGGCGGCGAGCGAGATGGCGCCGAGCAAGGCGCTGCCCAACATCAGCCGTCCGGCGATGACCGAGGCATAGCGGGAGACGGTGGAGCGCGGTTGCGGGTTTCGCGGCATCGGCTTTCTCGGGAGGCGGCGTCGGGACGCAGTATCGCGACGTTTGTAGCCTTTCCGTTAAGATTGCGGCCGCGCGGCGGCAAAGCCTCCGCCATCCCCAGCTCCCGGGCTCGCGGCACTCCCCTCCGCCGACCGTATCCGCACCTCCCGCTGTGGATAGGGGATATCGATCCCGTTTTCGCGAAAGCGCTTGAGAATTTCGAAATGGATGTCGCTTTTGACGGCGCCGCGATCGCCGACATCCGCGACGACGCACCCCATCTCGAATTCCAGCGCGCTGTCGCCGAGGTTGGCAAGCTGCGCCCAGGGACCCGGCGTTCGCAGAACCTTGGGGTGGTCGGCCGCGATGGCGAGAAGAAGGTCGCGCACCTGCGCCGGATCGGAATCGTAGCCGACGCCCACCTTGACGATGAAGCGGCCCATTGAATTGGCGTGCGTCCAGTTCATCACCACGCCGGTGATGAACTCCGAATTCGGGATGATGACGGTCGCGCGGTCGAAGGTCTCGATCTCGGTCGCGCGCACGCGCACACGGCGCACCCAGCCGGATTCGCCTTTGACCACCACTTGGTCACCGACACGGATCGGTCGCTCGGCCAGCAAGATCAAGCCGGAGACGAAATTCGAGACGATCGACTGCAGGCCGAAGCCAATGCCGACGGAGAGCGCGCCGGCGACGATCGCGATCTTCTGCAGGTCGATGCCGAGCCCGCCGAGCGCGAGCGAGATCGCGGTGATGACGCCGATATAGCCGAAGATGGTCGCGATCGAGAGCTGCAGGCTCGGTTCGATGCTGGTGCGCGGGAGAAACTGGTTCTGCAGCCAGCGCTGGACGACGCGCGTGAGGATCAATGCGACGATCAGCACCGCGGCGGAAGCAAGGATCGAGCGGAAGGAGATGTAGATTTCGCCGACGCGGAAGCCGAGCGGGAGACTTTGCAGCGACTCGAACAGTCCCGCCGTCGAAGCCTCCCACGGCCCGACGATGAGGAGCAACGCGAACAGGACGAGAAGGACGCGCACGCCAGCGGAGATCAGCGTGCCGACAAGCTCAAGATTGCGCGAAGCAACGCCGAGGTTGGCGGCGAGCGTGCGCCCGCGACGCGTATCGCCGCGCAGGATCTCGGTGAACACCGCATCGGTGATCACGAGCAGCAGGTAAAGCGCGCCAACGACCGCGCCGGCGACCACCGCGCGCAGCGCGACAAAGCCGGCAAAGCCGGCATAGCCGGCGATGAGGCTCGCAACGATCGTGGCGATGATGATCCAGGCGATCGGCCGAATCCATGGCGCGCGGATCACGGTGTCGGCGGCGGTCGCTTCCTCCGCCCGACGCAGGCAGAAGATGAAGTGGACCAGCAGCGCCGCGATCGCGAGACCAAAAATGATATTGGTCGCAACCGTCAGCACCAACGGCGCGAAGACCACCTTGTGGATCACCTGCAGCACGATCGCGACCGCGAGCACGCGCGTCGTCCACACGAGATGGTCGTTGATGCAGCCGGCCGTGCCGTCATCGATGGCGATGAGGCGCCGCTCAGGCTTGTCCGGCGCCAGCAAGCCGCGTGCGACGCCGCGCCCGAACGCCGCCGCGACCGTCGCCACCAGGAGCCCCTGCGCGACCTCGTCCATGCGGTAAGAGAGAAGGCCGAAGCCGTCGAGCACCAGAACCGACGCGGCGACGACCAGTGGCGCACGCACCGCCAGCCAGACGAAAACGCCGAGCCCCGTGCGCGCACGCGCGAAACGCGTGTCGGAGCGCGGCCCGGCATCGAGGCGCGGCAACCACCGCCGGGTGATCGCAACCGCAAGCGCAACGACGCCGCCGATCAGGATCAATGCGGCAAAGAGCTTTACGAGACCGCCGGCGCCGCCGATCTCGTCGAGCCAGGAGGATAGAAGCGAGCCGACATTGCTGAACTCGGCCGGCACCGCCTTGCCCACATCGACCCAGAAGAAAGGATCGAGCATGCTGGGGCTGCGCTGGAACAGCTGCCGCGCATAAAGCGTATGCCGCCGTTCCGTCACGCGCTCGCCGAGTTGGTCGGCGCGCACGCTGAGGAGCTTCATCTGCTTGAGCGCGCCATCGAGATTGCTGAAGACGCGCGTCAGGTGCTCACGCTCGGCGGCGACCGTCGGCGCTTCCGCCGGCGCGTCTTTCGCCGGCGCCGGTCCGAGCTGATTGAGCCGCGCCTGCGCTTCGGCGACGCGCGGCGTCATCTGCCCGATGCGATCGTTGAGCGTATCGGCGACCGTGATCGTCGTCTGCCGCAGCTTGGTGAGCACGTCCGCCGAGAGATTCTCCTGGCGCAGCGTGTCCTGCACCTCATCGAGCTGCTTCTTGAGCGGATCGAGCTTGGCGAGACTGGGCGGCACGTCCACGGACGGCTGCGCCTGCGGTGCCGTTGCGGGAGCGGCCGGCGGCGCGTTCGGTGTGGGCGTTTGCGCCCGCACCGGCGTCAACAGGGCCGCGAGCGCGATGGCGGCGCCGATGGCGGCGTGGCGAAGAGGCGTGCCCAAGGATCGAATCGACTTGGTTCCCATTAGATCGCGAGCGCTCCCATGCGCGCCCGATCCAGTCAAGAACCCGGCGGAAAAGGCATCAATATGATCGTGGAAGGCCTAGAACGTGCTGGGCCACATAAGCCAGGATCATGTTGCTGGAGATGGGCGCCGTGCGATAGAGGCGCGTCTCCCGCCATTTGCGCTCGATGTCGTATTCCTTGGCGAAGCCGAAGCCGCCATAAGTCTGCATTGCCGCCTCGGCGGCGTTCCAGGCCGCCTCCGACGCCAGAAGCTTGGCGATATTCGCATCAGCCCCGCAGTCGCGCCCGGCGGCGAACAGCGCCGCCGCGCGGCGCACCATCATGTCGGCGGCTTCGAGCTGCGCATAGGCATGCGCGAGCGGAAACTGGATGCCTTGATTCTGACCGATCGGACGGCCGAACACGTTTCGCTCGTTGGCATAGCTCACCGCCTTGTCGAGGAGCCAGCGCCCGTCGCCGATCGACTCCGCGCCGATGAGGATGCGCTCGGCGTTCATGCCATCGAGAATGTAGCGAAAGCCCTTCCCCTCCTCACCGATGAGATTTTCGGCCGGCACTTCAAGGCCGTCCATGAAGATCTCGGTGGCATTGTGATTGATCATCGCCTTGAGCGGCTTGATGTCGAGGCCTTTCCCGCGGCTTGCATTGAGGTCGACGATGAACACCGAGAGGCCATCGGTGCGCCGCTTCACCTGATCGACCGGCGTGGTGCGCGCGAGGAGAAGCATGAGGTCGGAATAAAGCGCGCGCGACGTCCACACCTTCTGCCCGGTGACGACGTAGCGGTCGTTGCCCTTCTTCTCGGCGCGCGTCTTGAGCTTGGTCGTGTCGGACCCTGTCGTCGGCTCGGTCACGCCGAAGGCCTGCAGCCGCAATTCGCCCTTGGCGATCGCGGGCAGATACTTACACTTCTGCTCCGCACTACCGTGCCGCAGCAGCGTGCCCATGATGTACATCTGCGCATGCGCCGCACCGCCGTTGCAGCCGCTGGCATTGATCGTTTCGAGGATCACCGCGGCCGCGCGCAGCGGCAAGCCCGAGCCCTCGTATTCTTCAGGAATCAACGCGCCGAGAAAGCCGCTTTCGGTGAGCGCGTCGACGAACTCCTTTGGATATTCGAGCGCCTCGTCCTTCTTGCGCCAATACTCGCCCGGGAAATTCTCGCAGACACGGCTCACGGCTTCACGCAGTTCGGGATAATCGGGGCCGAGTTCGACATGAACGCCGTGCGACGCGAGACGCGAACCTTCCATCAGAGCTTTCCTTCGTTCATTGGCGGCGCCGGCAAAAAGGAGGCGCGGGGAGCAATGCCAGGTGCAGGCTTAAGGTCGCCGCGCGACCGCCGTCAATGGCGCGCAACAAAACGCCGGGCGTGAGCCCGGCGTTGAACACGATGATCGGATGGCGGGGCCGGCGGCGTTACGCCGCGCCGGTCAGGACATGCACCGCCCCGTCAGCCCAGCCGTAGCTGAACCCGCAAGCGGGCTGACCAACGGATCGCACCCTTCGGGAAGCTTGCCGCGGGGGCCATTCGAACTGGTGCGCGGAGCTTTCTGCCGCGCGGTCTTCTGGACCACCGTCGTGCTTGTCAGGCGATCGCCCTTGTTTGTGCGATCCACCGTTTGCACCGGTGCGGAAACATTGGTGATTCGGCTCGCCAGCGTCGTCGTCGGACCCAAGGCGACGAGACCAGGCGACAGGGCGAGAACGCCCAAGACGCAATAAGCCACTGCACGCACGGGAACCTCCCCTCGCGCCAAGCCGGTCGTCACAGACGCCGACACGTGAACTGGATTGATCCCACAACGCGGACCCCGCCCGGAGGTTCCAAACCGGCGGGTTCACCCGTTCGCGAGGAACTGCGTGATCGGTATAATGATACGGCAGAGTACACCGGCCGGATTGAAGATCAAGGCGACCTCCGAATCGAGTGACCGGGCGAGATGCCGCTCGATCACCATGCTGCCGAAACCGCGCTGCTTCGGCTCGGTCACCTGCGGGCCTTCGGTTTCTTGCCAGACCACCTCGACGCCGTGGCCCTCGGTCGCCTTCATCCGCTGCCAGGAAATGGCGACGCGGCCAGTCGGTGTAGACAGCGCGCCGTATTTGACGGCATTGGTCGCGAGTTCATGCAGCGCCAGTCCCAGTCCTTGCGCCGCCTCGGGTTTGAGCAAGATCGGCGGCCCGGCGACGGCGATCTGCATCTGGTTGCCGTCGAGGTGATGGCCGAGTTGCGAACGGACAAGCTCCTCGAGCGAGGCGCCATGCCAGCTCTCTTGCACCAGCAGGTCGTGGGACATGGCGAGCGCCTGCAGCCGCGCGCCGAACTGATCGAGGAAGGTCTCGATGGCGCCGGTGTGCCGTGCGGTCTGCCGCGCCATCGCCTGAATGACCGCGAGCAGATTCTTCGAGCGATGCGTCAGCTCGCGCATGAGCATACGCAGATGCGCCTCGCCCTCCTTACGCTCGGTGATGTCGACGGCGGCGCAGGTGAGGCCGACGATCTCGCCGCTGAGGTCGCGCAGCGGCTCGATATGCAAGTCGAACCAGCGATCGACCGCGCCTTCGCGCAGATAGATCTCGCTATCCTTCGTTTCACCCGACGCGAGCGCGCTTTGCTTCAGCGCAACGATCTCGGACCGACTCCCTGCCGGGAGCACCTCATCGTCCGCGCGCCCAATGATGTCCTCGACCGGATGACCGAGAAAGCTATTGCTGATCGAGGTGTAGCGCAGCGCCTTGTCGTGGGTGAACACAGTGACGTTGGAGCCACGCAGCGCCGTGTCATAGCGCTGGAGCGCGGCAGCGAGTTCAGCGGCGAGACGGCGCTGCTCCGTCTCCAGCGAGCGTGTATGCGAGATATCGATGGCGGCGCACATGATGCCGTCGACCTCGCCGTCCGCGCCATAGGTCGGATCGATGTGCAATGAGACCAGCGCACGCCCTTGCGGCAGCGGGTAGGACACCTCGCAGGTTTCGGCGCTCCCCGTTTTCAACACGGATCGCTTCAGCGCGATCACGGCCGCGCGGTCTCTTTCTGGCAACAACTCCTCGTCGGTCAGACCGATCATGTCATCGCCGGTCTGGACGCCATGCGGCGCATAGGCCCACGTGTAACGAAGATCGCGATCTTGAGAGAACACATGCACCTTGGCGCCGCGAAGCGCCGTCTCGAACCGCGCCTTGACGAGGCTCAGCTCCTTCGTGCGCTCGGCGACACGCGCCTCGAGATCACGGCGCACCGCCTCGAGCTCACGCAAGGTCGCCTCATGGGCGGCGACCTCACGGCTCAGTCTTTCGTTCGCTTCTTTCAGCTGCTGCGGCGTCGACGACGTTGGCATGTCCGAGTAAAATGACCCTGCGGGCATCGCGGCCGCGACGCCAATGAAGGAGAAAGCCGCCGGATGTCCCAGCAAAAGAACCGCGTCGATATAAGACCCTAGATTGTCGTTGGCAAAACGCGAGAGACCAACCAATACGAAGGACGTGGCGGCACCCACGATGAAACAGGTAACGCGGGTGCCCAGAAGCACCTTGGTGTCACCCCGCACGGCGAGCGGCTTCTTTCGGGACATGACGCCACTGCCAATCTCAAGCTCTCGGATCGCGGACTTTTGATAGCCCCTTGTTCTCACAGGCACCCCACGTCCCGACCGGCTTGACGCCCTCGCGCCGTAAAGGGCTGAGACGACGCGATATTTCTGACCCATATTTGAAATCGTAACGCCGCCGATCGCGAAACGGTTCAACTGTTTTCCGCTTCGCCGACCGTTCTTTTTGCAGCCACCGCGGCCCGACTGGGAACCGGACACGCCGGTGCGCATTGAAGTGGCAACCGGCCGCCATCCCCTCCCCTCGTGCTCGGCCGGTCGAGTTGGCGTAGTTGGCCTCAGCGCTGGCTACGCCTTCTCCTTTTGGCTTACAGCCGAGAACAGCGCACGAGCCGCCGAGACATTCCATCGCAGGAAACCATTCAGCGCCAAGCGTGTTGACGCGGAGAGAGCGTTGTCTGACGCGCGAAACGCCGAGGGGTTACCAATGTCGCAAGTCGAAACCGCCACGTCGACCACCAAACGCCGCGCACCGGCGAAGCGCCGGGCGAACGGCGCCAAACGCCGCACGCAGAGAACCGCGCGCCGCCGCACGCCATCGGCCGAGATCAGCCACTTGGAGCAGATGATCCGCGGGCTGGAAGCGCGGATTGCGCATCTCACAAGCGACGCCAGCATTCGCAATTCCGTGTCCGCCGCATCGGGACAGGTCAACGAATTCGTGTCGCGCGCGACCGATCATGTCGGCCACATGGTGGCCGATGGGCTCAGCGACATTGCCCACCGCGTCCGCAACGGCAGCGACAACGTCACCGGCGTCGCCAAGCTTGGCACCTCGGCGCTGCGTCGCGTGAGCGAAGAGGTCGAGCGCCGCCCCTTCATGACGGTCGCGCTGGCGCTTGGCCTCGGTTTCCTCGCCGGCATCGCCGGCTCGACCAGGGATACGCCACCGGCACGACGGCACTAAGGGTCAGCCGATGCGGCTGACCGAAATTCCGACCGCGCTCATCGAGGAGTTTCTCCGCAAATGGCGCCGACGCCTCATCGTCGGCGTCATTGCTTTGTTCTGCGTCATCGGCGCGCTGATCGAAGGCGTGGCCGCGGCCCGCGTGGCGCTGGAGCCGTCGCTTGGCACCGCTTGGGCGCGCGGCGCCATCGCCGCAGCCTTCGTAATCGTCATCTTGATCGCATTCGCGGCGCTGTGGCTCGTCGAACGCAAACCCGCGGCAGAGCAGGAACGAGCGCGCGAAGAGGCGGATCGGCGCAGCGAACGCACCGAGCTCATCGCCGAGGCGATCGATCTCGGTTACACGCTCGCGCAAAGTCTGCGGGAGAAGCCACGTGCGCCGCGGCGAAAACGCCGTACCGCCACCAGCGAGGCCGAAGCAGAAAAGCCGGAAGAGGCTCCGCCCGCGGCGTAAACCTCTCCTCCTCAAACGCGCGTAAGCTTGAGTCAGCCAGCCGCGCGGCGCGGTTCGGTGCGCTTCGCATTGCGCACGAAGAACAGCGCTTGACTGATCACGGCGGAGACCGTCGCCGGTTGGAACGGCTTGGCGATGAGGAACGCCGGCTCAGGCCGCTCACCGGTGAGGAAGCGCTCCGGATAGGCGGTGATGAAGATCACCGGCACCTCGAAGGTGCGCAGGAGATCATTGACCGCGTCGAGACCGGAGCTGCCGTCGGCAAGCTGAATGTCGGCGAGAATCAATCCCGGCCGCGACGTCTTGCCGAGCGCGAGCGCCTCCGCGTGCGTGCGCGCAACGCCGATCACACGATGGCCGAGGCTTTGCACGAGACCCTCGAGATCCATGGCAATGAAGGTCTCGTCCTCGATGATCAGAACATCGGTTGCGATCTCGGCCGCGAGTTCGCGTCCGGCTTCCTCGACGAGTTTGCGGATTCCGTTGACGTCGGTGCCCAGAACCTGCGCCGCGTCCGCCTCCGAGAAGCCCTCGAGCGACACCAGCAGGAAGGCCTGCCGGGGGCGCGCCGTGATCTGCCCGAGCCGCTGTTCGGCCGGCAGGCCGGCATCCGCGGGCTCGGTCTGGTCATTGACCGAGACCGAATTCCAAATCGAGGTGAACATCCGATAAAGGGCGACCCGTACGCCTGCGGGGTCCTCCAGGGCCTTAGGATCGGCGATGACCCCTTCTAAAGTCGCAGTCACATAGGCGTCCCCCGACCCTTGGCTGCCGGAGAGGGCGCGGGCATAGCGACGCAGAAACGGAAGGTGCTGGGCGACGGCTTGGGCTGCGGACACTTAAGGGCTCCCTGGTGCTTGCCTCATAACATGCGAACAAAATAAAGGTTCCCTTATTAGGAACCAAGCGCCGATCAGGGCGTTTATACCAGCCACACTATGGGGGTCCCGCGTGCGTAACATTCGCGGGAGATGGGGTTGATCGTGATGAATAAGAAGCCCGTCCGACGCGGATTGCCAATGGGTAAAATAGAGTTTGGGTCAGTGCAAAGCGAAGCCAGTCTTGGACGCGAGATTCAATCAAAAATAGGCGAACAACTTCGCGCTCTTTACGACGACGTCCTAGATCAGGGTGTGCCTGACCGTTTTGTGGATCTCCTCCGGCGCCTTGAAGATAAGGATGACGGAGAGCGCCGTTAAATGAAATTGGACCCATCAGTTCGTGAAGCCGTCCTTGCCGCGGTGCCGAGCCTTCGCGCCTTCGCGATCTCGTTGTCCGGCAATGTCGACCGCGCCGACGACCTCGTACAGGAAACGTTGCTACGCGCGCTCGCCAACATCAACTCGTTCCAGCCGGGGACGAACATGTCGGCGTGGCTGTTCACGATCCTGCGCAACTTGTTCCGCTCGGAGTATCGCAAGCGCCGTCGCGAGGTCGAAGACACCGACGGCAGTTACGCGGAATCCCTCAAGTCGCAGCCGGAGCAAGTTGGCCGTGTCGAGTTCGAAGAGTTTCGCGTCGCGCTCGGTAAGCTGCCGCCGGACCAGCGCGAAGCATTGATCCTCGTCGGCGCCTCGGGCTTCTCTTACGAGGAGGCGGCCGAAATTTGCGGCTGTGCCGTCGGCACGATCAAAAGCCGCGTTAACCGCGCGCGCGGGCGTCTGGCCGAGCTCATGCAGATCGAAGGGTCCGACGACTTCGGACCGGACCGAACGACCCGCGCCGTCCTCGTCGACACCTGAGGGCGCGCCCACCTCCCCGGCGTCAGGCGAACAATCAACACCTCTCCGTCTCTTGTCCTTGTTGCGGTCATTTTCCGATGGTCTTGGGACAGGGCGCGCGATGTCGCGCCTGGAGGGGATTTCCATGTTGAAGACCGCAGCAATGCTTGCCGTCGGCCTTTTACTCGCCGGATGCGCCGGAAGCGCACGAGAGGCGCCGCCCGTGAACGGGATGGTGCTCGGCGGCGCGACCGGCGCCGCAATCGGCGGCCTCGCGACCCGCAGTGCTGGGGGCGCCATTGCCGGCGGCCTGGTCGGCGCCGCCGTCGGCGGCGCGGCCGAGGCCTCGGCTGCCCCGCCGCCCCCACCTCCACCGCCGCCCTGCTACGCGCGTGATCCTTACGGCCGGATGCACCCCGTTCCCTGCTACTGACGCGACATTCCGCCAGAGCTAATCCCGGAACCCATCTCCATTGCGCCCCGTTGTCCCCAAGCAACGTGGCCATGGAGAGGGCACATGGAAAAACAGGCGAACGGCAAGATCGTCGAGTCGAGCGTTGAAGCCCGGCAGGGCTTCATGGACCGGCCTGTGCTGGCCATTCTTGCCGTCAGCACCTTTCTCGCGGTGGTCGTGCTCGCGATTCTGTGGAGCACCGTCATCTGACGCCGTGCAGCGCTCCATCATAAACGCGTCGGCGGTTAGGCCGCGGCGCGTGCATTCCCCTTCGCTTCGGCCGCAAAATAATCCATCGCCGCCTGCACGCCGCCCTTCTTGTGCGGCACGCCCGCAAGACCAAGCCCCATCTCCACGCCCGCAAGCGCGCCAATGATCGTGAGATCATTGGTGTCGCCGAGATGGCCGATGCGGAACACCTTGCCGGCGAGCTTCGAAAGCCCGGTGCCAAGCGACACGTCGAAGTGTGCGAGCGCCGCCTTGCGGAAGGCATCGGCGTCATGTCCCGCCGGCATCAGCAGTGTCGTCAACGACGAGGAGTAATCGCGCGGCTCGCGGCACCAGATTTCGAGACCCCACGCCTTCGCCGCACGGCGCGTCGCCTCCGCATGCCGGTCGTGGCGTGCGAAGACGTTTTCCAAGCCTTCCTCGTGCAGCATGTCGATCGCCTCGGCGAGCGCGTAGAGCATGTTGGTCGCGGGCGTGTAGGGGAAGAAACCGTTCTTGTTGTTGGCGATCATCTCCTCCCAGCCCCAGAAGGATTTCGGCAGCTTCGCGTTCTTCGACGCCGCAAGCGCCTTGTCCGAGAGCGCATTGAAGGAGAGCCCCGGCGGCAGCATCAGACCCTTCTGTGAACCGCCGACGGTGACATCGACACCCCACTCGTCGTGACGGTAATCGATCGAGCCGAGCGACGAGATCGTGTCGGCCATGAGAAGCGCCGGATGTTTCGCCGCATCGATCGCCTTGCGCACCTCGCCGACATGCGTGACGCAACCGGTCGAGGTTTCGTTGTGCACGACGCACACGGCCTTGATCGTATGCGCCTTGTCTTCGCGCAACCGCGCTTCGATGAGCTTCGGGTCAGCGCCGGTGCGCCAATCCGTGGCGATGAATTCCGGCTCAAGCCCGAGTTTCGTCGCCATCGTCTTCCACAGCGTCGCGAAGTGGCCGGTCTCGATCATCAGCACCTTGTCGCCCGGCGAGAGCGAGTTGCTCAGCGCCGCCTCCCACGCGCCCGTCCCTGAGGCGGGGTAGATGATCACCGGGCCCGCGCATTTGAAGATCGTCTTCATGCCCTCGAGCACGCGCTTGCCGAGCCGCGCGAATTCCGGGCCGCGATGGTCGAGCACCGGCATGTCCATGGCGCGCAGAATACGGTCCGGGACCGGCGTCGGGCCGGGGATATTCAGGAAATGGCGTCCGGCGACGCGCGAGGAATTCTGGGACAAGACGTGTTCCTCCTGGGAGTGAATTGCGGTTATGAAGGCCGGATGCATGATACAGTCAAGGTCCGCGCGGCCCGCCGCTCCTCCGGTCCATTTTGGCAATTGTGACGCAACAGTCTTCAGCCCTTGAACGCCGGCTGCGCGCGGAGACGACGGGCGACGTCCTGTTCGATCCCGCGAGCCGTGGCCGCTACGCCACCGACGCCTCCCACTACCAGATGATCCCGGCTGGCGTGGTCGTCCCGCGGAGCACCGAGGAAGCGGAGCGCGCCCTCGCCATCGCCCGCGATGCCGGCGTCAATGTGCTGGCCCGCGGCGGCGGCACCTCGCAGAGCGGCCAGACCATGAATAGCGGCCTGGTCATCGACTGCAGCAAGCACCTCAACCGTATCGTCGAGCTGGATGTCGCGGGGCGCCGCTGCGTGGTCGAGCCCGGCATCGTGCTCGACGAGCTCAACCGTGCGCTGAAGGCGCACGGGCTTTGGTACCCCGTCGACGTCTCGACCGCTTCGCGCGCCACGATCGGCGGCATGGCGGCGAACAATTCCTGCGGCGGGCGCTCCCTGCGCTACGGAACCATGCGCGACAACACGCTGTCGATGGACGCGGTGCTGACCGACGGGACGGCGGCACATTTCGGTTCTGTCGCACCGGACCTTTCGGACCTTCCCGCATCCTCGCCGCTCAAGCCGCTCGCACAAGACCTCCTCGGCATCGCCGCGCGCGAGAAGAACGAGATCGCCGCGCGCTATCCGAAAGTGCAGCGCCGCGTCGGCGGCTACAATCTCGACGCGCTCGTGCCCGGCCGCAACGAGATCAATCTCGCGCATATCCTCGTCGGCTCCGAAGGCACCCTCGCCTTCTCCAAGCGTATCGAGATCAAGCTCTGGCCGTTGCTCGGCAAGCGCGCGCTCGGCGTCTGCCACTTCGGCAGCTTCCACGAAGCGATGGATGCCGCGCAGCACCTCGTGAAGCTCAATCCCATCGCCGTCGAGCTTGTCGACGCGACCATGATCGACCTCGCGAGCGAGATCGCGATGTTCCGCCCAACGCTGGCGCAGTTCGTACGCGGCGCGCCGCAAGCGCTCCTGCTCGTCGAGTTCGACGACGGCGAGGAGAAAAACGCTCGCAAGCTTAGCCGTCTGCACGCGCAGATGGGCGATCTCGGCTTCGCCTGGGACAAGACCGGGGCGCATTACGGCGGCGTGGTCGATGTGCTCGATCCGGCGCTGCAGACGGCGATCGCCGATATCCGCACCTCCGGCCTCAACATCATGATGTCGATGAAGGAGGCGCGAAAGCCGATCTCCTTCGTTGAGGACTGCGCGGTGCCGCTCGAGCATCTCGCCGATTATACGTCGCGGCTGACTGATATCTTCGAGAAGCACGGCACGCGCGGCACCTGGTATGCGCATGCCTCCGTCGGCTGCCTGCACGTGCGGCCCGTGCTCAATTTGCGGCTCGACAAGGATGTGAAGGCGATGCGCGCCATCGCCGAAGAAGCCTTCGCCATGGTGCGCGAATACAAGGGCTCGCATTCTGGCGAGCACGGCGACGGCCTCGTGCGCTCCGAGTTCCACGAAACGATGTTCGGCCCGAAGCTCGTGCGCGCCTTCGAGGAGGTAAAGGATCGCTTCGATCCGGCGCACGTCCTCAATCCCGGCAAGATCGTGCGCGCGCCGAAGTTCGATGACCGGGAGAATTTCCGCTACGGCCCGCATTATCAGCCGGCGCAAATAAAGCCCGCGCTCGACTGGTCCGCTTATCCCGGCGCCGCCGGAGGATTTCAGGGCGCCGTCGAGATGTGTAACAACAACGGCGCGTGCCGCAAGCTCGCCGGCGGCGCGATGTGCCCATCCTACCGCGCGACGCGCAACGAGCGCGACGTGACGCGCGGCCGCGCCAACACGCTGCGCCTTGCGATCTCCGGCCAGCTGGGCGCCGACGCCTTCACCTCCGACGCGGTCGCGGACACACTGAAACTTTGCGTTTCCTGCAAAGCGTGCCGGCGCGAATGCCCGACGGGCGTCGACATGGCGCGCATGAAGATCGAGGTGCAGGCGGCGCGGGCGCAGAAGTACGGACTGTCGCTGCGTGATCGTATTATTGGCTGGCTGCCGCGCTACGCACCGCTCACGGCGCGCGTGCCATGGCTTCTCAATCTGCGCGACAAGCTTCCGGGCGGTGCCGTCCTCTCGGAGGCGCTCGCGGGGTTCAGCGCGCGGCGCACGCTGCCGCAATGGCGGCGCGATTGGTTCCGGGATGAGGAGGCAAGCGCCTCCCTCCCCCTAAAAGGGGGACGGTCGGGGTGGGGGTCGCGTTTATCGGACCAGAGCGAAGAGACTCCCACCCGGACCGCTCCGCGGTCCGACCTCCCCCTTTCAGAAGGCAAAGAGGTCGTCCTCTTCGCCGATACCTTCAATCGCTATTTCGAGCCGGAAAACCTGCGCGCCGCTCTAACCGTTCTCAACGCCGCCGGATATCGCGTGACCGTCGCAACGCCGAACGACAGCATCCCGCGCCCGCTTTGCTGCGGCCGTACGTTCCTTTCCGTCGGCCGCGTCGACGAAGCCAAGCGCGAAGCCGAGCGCACGCTCGCCGCGTTCGCGCCATTTCTGGAACGCGGCGTCCCGATCCTCGGGCTCGAGCCGAGCTGCCTCTTCACCTTCCGCGACGAAATCCCGGCGATGCTGCCGGGCGACGCCGTCAAAGGGGCAGCCGCGCAGACATTCCTGGTCGAGGAATTCCTCGCACGCGAAGCGGAGGAAAAGAAGCTCGACTTGCCGCTGCGCGCGGCACGCAAGCGCGCGCTCCTCCACGGCCATTGCCATCAGAAAGCCTTTGGCGCCATGGGCGCGGTGGAGAAGGTCTTGAAGCTCGTCCCCGATCTCGCCGTCGAGACGATCGATTCAAGCTGCTGCGGCATGGCCGGCGCCTTCGGCTACGCCGCCGATACCATCGACGTCTCGCAGGCGATGGCGGAACTCTCGCTCCTGCCTGCGGTCCGCAAGGCCGAGGACGACGCGATCATCGTCGCCGACGGCACGTCATGCCGGCATCAGATCCACGACGGCGCCGGCCGTAACGCCGTGCATGTCGTGCGCGTGCTGGCGGAATGCTTGAGCGACGAGCGGACCGCTTAACCGCCGATCGTCATGCCCGCGAAGGCGGGCATCGAGTATTCCCGGTCTGCGTCATTTCGCTCGGCCGGGGTTACTGGGTCCCCGCCTTCGCGGGGACGACACCTCAACATGCGTCTCACCCTCCGTAAAAGAAATGCACGAGACCAAGCGAGACGATCGGCACATAGGTGCTCAACACCAGCACGACGAGTAGCGCGAAGATGAACGGCAGGTTGACCTTCGTCGTCTGCCAGATGTCCGCTTTGGCGATGGCGGAGGCCGCCATGAGCACGCTCGCGACCGGCGGCGTCTGCTGCCCGATCGCGAGATTGAGCGTCACCACGAGCCCGAAGTGAATGGGATCGATGCCGACCGCGTTGACCATCGGCATCACGATCGGAATGACGAGGATGATCGCCGCCGCCGAGTGCAGGAACATCCCGAGCACCAAGAAAGCAAAGTTCAACAGCAGCAGGACGACGTATTTGTTCTCCGTGAGGCCGGTGATGCCCGTCGCCAGCTTCTGCGGCAGCTGCGCTTCCGTGAGGAAGGTGCCGATCAGCGCGGAGCTTGCGACCAGAAGCATCACCACGGCAGTCTGGATGCCGCCGTCGACACACGCCTTGCGCAGCTCCTTGAGATCGATGTCGCGGTAGATCACAAGCCCGATGAACAGCGCTGCGAGGACCGCCATGCCGG
Organism: Variibacter sp.; assembly: GCA_050187875.1. Lineage (GTDB taxonomy): Bacteria > Pseudomonadota > Alphaproteobacteria > Rhizobiales > Xanthobacteraceae > JAFKKS01. The sequence continues at coordinate 46,692 of JBFWXB010000025.1, read as the reverse complement.
CGCCCTCGGTCGCCGTGACGATCCCGCCGAAGATTGAGCCGAGGATCGCAATCGGCAGGACGAACGCCCAGATCGCTTCCTTGAACGTCTGCACGACGCGCGCGAGCTGGAACTTCTCCTCGATCGGGAAATTGTATCGCACTGCCTGCCAATAGGCCGCGATGGCGAGCCCGATCGCGCCGATCAGCCCCGGCACGATGCCGGCGACGAAAAGCTTCACGACCGACGTCTGCGCCATCACCGCATAGAGGATCATCGGAATCGACGGCGGGATGATGATCGCGAGGCTGGCCGATGACGAAACCACCGCCGCCGCGCATTCCTTCGAATAGCCGCGCCGCTTCATCGCCGGAATGAGGATGGTGCCGAGCGCCGCAACATCGGCGACGGCCGAGCCCGAGATTTCCGCGAAGAAGACCGAAGCGCCGATTGCGACCATCGACAGGCCGCCACGCACGAAGCCGACCAGCGCGGAGGCGAACGCGATCAGACGCCGCGAGATCGACGACGCGTTCATGATCGCGCCGGCGAGGATGAAGAGCGGGATCGCGAGCAGTGGAAAGCTCGACGCGCCGTCGAACATGACGAGCGCAGTGTTGACGAGCATGCTCGAGCCTTGCGTGACCCAGATCGCGATCATTGCGACGAGGCCGAGCGCAACTGCAATCGGCACATTGATCAGCGCGAGCGCCAGCATGCTGATCAGCATCAGCGTGATGGTCATGGCCGCGCCTCCCCGGCGGGGCCCGCCGGCGGCGTTGGCGGCGTTGGCGGCGCGCCATGCGCCATCGCCTCGATCATCTCGGTGTCGATGAAGCCGGAGCCGCGCGCGTCGCGCATCAGTCGCGGGAAGCGCAAGATCTCGGCGATGATGAACAGCACGGCGCCGATCGGGATAGCAGATTGAGTGATTTGCAAGGGAACCCAGCGCAGACTGACCATGGAGTCGCCCGCCAGCACCTGCAACACCTCGACACCCGCGGTCGCCAGCACGACGAAAAAGAAAAGAACGCAGGCTTCGGCAACGAGAACGACGACGACCCGAAGCCGTGGCGGCATCGCGTTGACAAGGCCCGGCACGCCGATATGGGCGCCACGCAAAGCTGCGAGTGCGGAGCCGTAGTAGGTCAGCCAGACCAGTCCGACGGATGCCAATTCGTCGTACCACACCAGCGGATATCCGAGATATCGGAAGAGAAATCCGGCAATGACGAGCGCCGTGAGCACGACGATCAAGGCAATGACGATCGTTTCAAGCAACCGCTCGAATGCGGCGCGCACGGCCTGCATGGTCGCAAGACCCCCTATAATGAAACACGAAGCGGTGCGGGCCGGAAAGGCCGGCCCGCTTCCCGGATCAGGAGCCCTTGCCGAGCGCCAGCGCCTTGTCGATCAGCGGTTTGCCTTCCGGCACCTGTTCGGCGAACGCCTTGTAGATCGTCCCGCTGGCCTTGATGAAGGCATCCTTGTCGGCTTCGTTTATCGCTATACCGCCGGCCTTCATTTTTTTCAGCAACTCTTCGTCCATCTCGGCGCCCATCTTGAGCGCCACGGGCTGCATCTCCTTTGCCGTGTCCTCCAGGATTTTTCGGACATCTTCGGGCAGCCGATCCCAGCTTCGTCCTGCGGTGACATAGGACGGCGTGTAAACGTGACCGGTCATGGAAAGATACTTCTGCACTTCGTAGAACCGTGCCGAATCGATCTGTGCCAGTGGGTTTTCCTGGCCGTCCATGACGCCGGTCTGCAAGGCAACGAACACCTCCGAGAACGCGAGCGGACTCGGCGTCGCGCCATAGGCCTGAAACATCTTGACGCGCCATTCGCCTTTCGGCACGCGCAGCTTGATGCCCTTCAAATCTTCTGGCGTTTTGATCGGATGCTTGTTGTTGGTAATCTGGCGAAAACCGTTCTCCCACACGCCGATGATGCGATAGCCGGCCTTGAGAGCCACTGGCACCATGCTCGGCATGACGATTTGATCGCGGATGCGCGCCATGTGGTCGCGATCCTTGACCAGGTACGGCATCTCAAAGAGGCCGAAGAGTGGAACCTGCGAGGAAAATACGGTCGACGGCAGCGCCAGATCGATCGTTCCAAGCCTGAGCTTCTTCATCAAGTCGGAGTCGCTGCCCAGTTGGCTAGAGCCGTAAACGACGACCTTCGCCTTGTCGCCGAGCTTCGCGTTCACGCGCTTGGCGAATTCCTGGGACGACCTGTCGAGCAGCGAACCCGGCTCACCGACATGGCCGAATTTGATCTCGGTCTGCGCATGCGCGGCTGTCGCGGACAACGCGAGCGCGGCCAATAGAGACAATGCCGTGCGAAGTCGGATCATGAGCGTTTCTCCCATTTTCGTTATTGTCGTAACGCATTGCAGTATGTGCCATGGTGGCGTTTGCACGCGGAACGCATGAATGCAAATGTAGACCGCGAAATCAAGCAACTATACTTTCTGCTGCCCTCCCCCATGGCCGAGAGAATCGCCAATGCCTCTGCGTTTGCGTTGCGCCGTGCTCGACGATTATCAAAACGTGGCGCTGAAAATGGCCGACTGGTCGGCGCTGCGGCCGGACGTCGACGTCATCGTCTTCAACAAACGGCTCGGCGACGCCGATGCGGTTATCGCGGCACTGAAGGATTTCGAGATCGTCTGCGTGATGCGCGAGCGCACGCCGCTCCCGCGCAAGATCATCGAGGCGTTGCCGAAGCTGAAGCTCATCGTCACGACCTCCGGCCGCAACGCCTCGATCGACATGAAGGCGGCCGCCGAGCGCGGCATCCCCGTCTGCGGCACCCGCGCCGGACCGCACCATACGGCGGAGCTCGCCTTCGGGCTCGTCCTCGATCTCGCGCGCTCAATCAGCTTCGAGGATGCGCGCATGAAGGCCGGCGAGCCCTGGCAGACAACGATCGGCCTCGAGCTTCATGGCTCGACGCTCGGCATCCTCGGTCTTGGCAAGCTCGGCTCGCGTGTTGCCGGCTTCGGCCGCGCCTTCGGCATGAAGGTGCTCGCCTGGAGCCCGAACTTGACGCCGGAGAAGGCGAAGGAAGGCGGCGCCGAGTACGCCACGAAGGAGGAGCTGTTAAAGCAATCCGACTTCGTCAGCATCCATCTCGTACTGGGCGACCGCTCGCGCGGGCTCATCGGCTCCGCTGAGCTCGCGCTGATGAAGCCGACCGCCTACCTCATCAACACCTCGCGCGGGCCGATCGTGAAGGAAGCCGACCTGATCGACGCCTTGCGCAGGAAGACGATCGCCGGCGCTGGCATCGACGTCTACGACACCGAGCCGCTGCCGCGCGACCACCCGCTGCGCACCCTGCCGAACGTCGTTCTGACCCCGCATCTCGGCTACGTCACCGAACAGATGTACCGGATCTTCTACGGAGACACGGTCGAGGACATCCGCGCCTTCGTCGACGGCGCGCCGGTGCGGGTAATCGGGGCGTGAGGCCCGTCATTCCGGATTGCCGCGAAGCGGCAAGTCCGGAATGACAAGATTGAGAAGCGCCGTTCCTGTCATGCCCGGGCTTGACCCGGGCATCCATCTTTTGAAAAGGATGGATTGCCGGATCAAGTCCGGCAATGACGCCAGCGGACGACGCGCAGGCTTTGCCGCGTGCTTTTGCATTTGAGGGGAGCGTAAAATGGATCCGAAGGGACAGGCGGCGGTCGTCACCGGTGGCGGCTCGGGATTGGGAGCGTCGACCGCGGCACAACTCGCGAGCGCCGGCGCCAAGGTCGCTGTGCTCGACGTCAACATGGACGCCGCGCAAAAGGTCGCGAAGGAAATCGGCGGCCACGCCATCAAATGCGACGTGTCGGATTCCGACAGCGCCGTCGCCGCGCTGAAGGAGGCGACCGAGAAGAACGGCCCCGCTCGCATCCTGATCAACTGCGCCGGCGTCGGCCCGGCGAAACGCATCGTCGGCCGCGACGGACCGATGCCGCTCGCGGATTACGAGCGCGTCATTCGCATCAACCTGATCGGCTCGTTCAATATGATGCGCCTCGTCGGGGCCGAAGCCTCGAAGCTTACGCCGCTTGCCGACAACGAGCGCGGCGTCATCGTTTCGGTCGCGTCCGTCGCGGCCTTCGAGGGGCAGATCGGCCAGGCCGCCTATGCGTCGTCGAAAGGCGGCATCGCGGCGCTGACCATGCCGGCGGCGCGCGAATTTGCCCAGTTCGGCATCCGCGTGCTCGCGATCGCGCCTGGCATCTTCGCGACACCAATGCTCAAGGCGCTGCCGGAAGCGGCGCAGCAGAGTCTGGGCCAGCAGGTGCCCTTCCCCGTGCGCCTCGGCGAGCCGAGCGAGTTTTCGTCGCTAGTGATGCATATCGTCTCCAACCGCTATCTCAACGGCGAGGTGATCCGTATCGACGGCGCGCTGCGCATGGCGCCGCGCTAACGCCTGTCATCGAAAAGACCTGCGGCCACGCAACCGAACCGGCCCCCTGGCGTTAAGTCAGGGGCCGACGTCGCTCGGCGCTCAACCGGGCCGCGGGTCATGCTGCAAACCTCCACGCCGACAACCAAGAACGGCAATCGCCCGGCGGCCAAAGGCGACGAAAACGGCAGCACGCAGGAATTCCTGCCTGCGAATTGGCGCGACGCGACCGATGGCGCGATCATCGGCATCTTCGTCATCCTGGCCGTCGCCGCGCTCTATCTTTCGCGCTCGGTGGTGCTGCCGGTCTCGGCCGCGCTCATCGTCGGCATCACGCTGAGCCCCGTCCAGAAATACGCAGAGAAATACAAGATCCCGCCGATCCTGCCAGCTGTAGTGCTCGTGCTCCTCTTCTGTGGCGCGGTCTGGCTCGCCGTCGTTCTCAGCGCCGGGCCGCTGACCGAATGGATCGACCGTGCGCCGGAACTCGCCGGCACGCTCAAGAATAAACTGCGCCTGCTGGAGCGGCCGCTCGCCGTACTGCATACGCTACGCCAATCGATGGGTGGTGACGGCAAGGAAGGCGGCATTGCCATCGACCTCGCCGCTATCGCGCAAGGCGCGCTCAGTGTGGCGACGCCCGCGATGACCGAGCTCGTCGTGTTCTTCGGCACGTTGCTGTTCTTCCTCGTCGGTGTCACCGGCATCCGGCGCAAGCTCATCGTCAAGGCCGGCTCGCGCCAAGCGCGCCTGCGCGTGGTGCGCATCTGGGGCGAGATCGAACAGAACCTCATCACCTATGTGGTGACGGTCAGCATCATCAATGTCGGTCTCGGCGCGGTGACCGCGGCGATGCTTTACATCATCAGCTTCCCCAATCCGATCGCCTTCGGCATCCTCACGGCGGCGCTCAATTACATCCCGTATATCGGCGCGGCAGTGATGGTCGCGATTCTGTTCGTCGTAGGTCTCGTCGTGTCGAGCACGATCGGCGGCGCCTTGCTCGCGCCCGCGCTGTTCGTCGCCATCGCCACCCTCGAGGGGCAGATCATCACGCCGAGCATTGTCGGCCACCGGCTGACCATGAGCCCGTTCGCGGTGTTCCTCTCGCTCGCCTTCTGGGCCTGGCTATGGGGACCGCTCGGCGCCTTCCTCGCGGCGCCGCTCCTCATCGTCGGCATGGTGATCCTCAATCACCTGTTCGCGGAGGAAGAGGCGGTGCTGCCGAAGTAGCGAATAAGGTTATCCCGCACGGCTTTATATGATCCGTCACCCTGAGGTGCGAGCCGACGTAGTCGGCAAGCCTCGAAGGGCGACGGCCCGAACCTGGGGCCATCCTTCGAGGCCCGCACTACGTGCGGGCACCTCAGGATGACGGGGAACGCGGTCGGCTTCGCCGCTGTAGGAGCTCTTACCCCCGCAGCACGCCGCCGGTGCGCTTCGTGACCTCGGCGACGATCTTGGCGCCGATCGCATCGATCTCCTCGTCCGTCATCGTGCGCTCGCGCGGCTGCAGGCGCACGGCGATCGCGACCGACTTCTTGTCGGGATCGATGCCTTGCCCTTCATAGACGTCGAACACGGTGACGGCCGTAACAGCTTTGCGGTCGCTGTTCTGCGCGGCGCGCACGATGTCGCCCGCCTTCACGGCGCGGTCGACGACGAAAGCGAAGTCGCGCTCCACCGGCTGGAACGGCGAAAGCTCGAGCGGCGGCTTCGCACGCGTCGGCTTCGCCTTGGGCTCGGGAATGCGGTCGAGGATGACCTCGAACGCGACCATCGGCCCCTCGGCGCCGAGCTTGTCGAGCGCCGCAGGATGCATCTCGCCGAAATAGCCGAGCACGTTCTGCGGCCCGATCTGGATCGTTCCGGAACGACCGGGGTGGAGCCACGCGGGGCCGCCCGGCACGACCTGCAGCGCAGCGGTCGGTGCACCCGCAGCGATCAGCGTCGCGAACGCGTCCGCTTTGGCGTCGAAAGCATCGACGGCCACGGTTTTATCCGACCAGAAACGCCCAGCGCCATCCGGTTTCGCCAGCGCGCGGCGCACGCCGGCCGCGGCCGCGAGCTGATCCTCCGGCTGATCGCCGCGGAAAATCTGACCGACCTCGAACAACGCCGTGTCACCGAATCCACGGTCGGCGTTGCGCTGCGCCGCCGCGATCAGGCTCGGCACGATGCTCGGCCGCATATCGGAAAGGTCGGCCGCGATCGGGTTGGCGAGCGCGAGCGCAGGCGCGCCGCCACCGAAAAGCTCGGCAAGCGGTTTGGCGATGAACGACCAGGTCACCGCCTCGACGAGGCCGCGCGCCGCGAGCGCGCGCTTCGCCTTGCGGGTGCGCAACTGCAAGGGTGTCAGCACCGGCTTGAATGCGGCATCCCCACGCGGGAACGGCGTCGCCGGCACCTTGTCGACCCCGACGATGCGTACGACCTCCTCGACGAGGTCGGCCTTACCCTCGATGTCCGGACGCCACGACGGCACCGCGACCTTCACCATCTCGCCCTGCCCAGCGACATAGAAACCGAGATGGCCCAGCACGCGCTTCGCCTCCGCCGCGGGCACATCGAGGCCCGACAGGCGCTTCACTTCGCTGAGCGGGAAATTGAGCACGCGGTCGGGCGCGTGCGGATCGCCGGCGACCAGGATCTCCGACGGTGTGCCGCCGCAAAGCTCCATCACCAGCTTGGTCGCAAGCTCGAGCCCCGGCACCATGAAGGCGGGATCGACGCCGCGCTCGAAGCGATAGCGCGCGTCGCTGTTGATGCCGAGCTTACGGCCGGTGCGCGCGATATTGTGCGGCACCCACAAGGCCGATTCGATCAGCACATCGGTTGTCGTTTCCGAACAACCGCTCGCCTCGCCGCCCATGATGCCGCCGATGGACTCGATGCCCTTCTCATCGGCGATGACGCACATCGTCTCGTCGAAGGTGTAGGTTTTGCCGTCGAGCGCGAGCACCATCTCGCCTTTGCGCGCGCGCCGCACCGTGAGGTCGCCATGCACCTTCGCCGCGTCGAAGACGTGCAGCGGGCGCGCACGATCGAAAGTGAGGAAGTTCGTGATGTCGACGAGCGCATTGATCGGGCGCAGCCCAATCGCGGTCAGCTTACGCTGCAGCCATTCCGGCGACGCCCCGTTCTTCACGCCCTTGACGAGGCGCAGGCCGAACGCCGGACAGAGCGGCTCGCCCTCCGGGAAATCGAGCTTCACCGCGACGGGACATGGGAACGCACCCGGCACAGGCTTGACGCCGTCGTTCTTCAGCGTGCCGAGGCCGGCGGCGGCGAGGTCACGCGCGATGCCGACGACGCCGGTGCAGTCGGGCCGGTTCGGCGTGAGATTGATCTCGATGACTGGATCGCCGAGCCCCGCCCATTCGGCGAAAACGGCGCCGACCGGCGCATCCTCCGGCAAATCGATGATGCCGTCGTGATCGTCGGAGATCGCGATTTCCGCCGGCGAGATCAGCATGCCGTGGCTTTCGACGCCGCGGATCTTTCCGACCGCAAGCGTGATGTCCTTGCCGGGAATGTAGGTGCCGGGCGTGCCGAAGACGGACTTCATGCCGCCGCGCGCATTCGGTGCGCCGCACACGACCTGCACCGGCGCGCCTTCGCCGGTGTCGACCATGCACACGCGCAACCGATCCGCGTTCGGGTGCTGGACGGCGGAGATCACCCGCACGATGCGGAACGCGCCGAGCGCCTTCGCCTTGTCCTCGACGTTCTCGACTTCGAGCCCGATCATCGTCAGCGTATCGACGATGCTCTCCAGCGACTCGCTCGTCTCGAGATGTTCCTTCAGCCAGGAGAGGGTGAATTTCATGGCATTGTCTCTCCACCCGCCGCAGCCTGTTCCCTCTCCCGCTTGCGGGGGAGGGTTAGGGAGGGGGCTTCTTTCAATGCGCTGGCGATCGTCTCGAATACGCCTTCTCGATTCTTCAGAACATCAAGATTGGTAAACCGCAAGACGCGATAACCTTTGCTTGCCAAGAACGCATCCCGCCGCGCATCGGCCTTGAGATGCTTTTCTTCGAAATGCTGCCCGCCGTCGACTTCGATCACGAGCCGCGCACTGTGCGAAACGAAGTCGACGATGTAAGGCCCGATCGGAGTCTGTCGACGAAAGCTCGCGCCTTGCAAGCGATGCGCGCGGACCATGGCCCAAAGCGTTTTCTCGGCTCGCGTGAAATCACGGCGAAGCGAGCGTGCGCGTACACGGGTCTTGGGCTGAACCCGCCATTTCGGCTTGTCCATGAAGAGCCCCCTCCCCAACCCTCCCCCGCAAGCGGGAGAGGGAGTCTGCTGCGGCTCTTGGCTAATTCCCAACATAACGCTCATGCGCTCAGCCCTCCGGCGAGCGTCGGAAAGTCGAGCGGGCGGAAACCGTAATGCGAGAGCCAGCGCACGTCTGCTTCGAAGAACGCGCGCAGGTCCGGCATGCCGTATTTGAGCATCGCGATGCGGTCGATCCCCATGCCCCAGGCGAAGCCTTGATAGACATCCGGGTCGAGACCGCAGTTGCGCAGCACATTCGGGTGGACCATGCCGCAGCCGAGAATCTCGAGCCAATCCTCACCTTCGCCGAAACGAATCTCGTTGCCTTGGCGGCGGCACTGGATGTCGACCTCGAGCGACGGCTCGGTGAACGGGAAGAACGACGGGCGGAACCGCATCTTCACCTTGTCGACCTCGAAGAACGCTTTGCAGAATTCCTCGAGAATCCACTTGAGGTGACCGAGATTCGAGCCCTTGTCGATGACCAGGCCCTCGACCTGATGGAACATCGGCGTGTGCGTCTGGTCGCTGTCACAGCGATAGGTGCGGCCAGGAATGATCACGCGGATCGGCGGCTTCTGCGCGAGCATCGTGCGAATCTGCACCGGCGACGTATGCGTGCGCAGAAGCAGCCGCGAGCCGTCCGGCTTCGGATTGAAAAAGAACGTGTCGTGCATGTCCCGGGCCGGATGGTCGGCCTGGAAGTTGAGCATCGTGAAATTGAGGCCGTCGGTCTCGATGTCCGGCCCCTCGGCGATCGCGAAACCCATATCCGCGAAGATCGCGGTGAGTTCGTCGACCACCTGCGTGATCGGATGGATGCGCCCGGCGTCCGCCGGCGCCTCGCGTACAGGGAGCGTAACGTCGACCGTCTCGCTGTTGAGCCGCGCATTGAGCGCGGCGTCCTTGAGCGCGCTCTTGCGCGTGTTGATGCCGGCGGCGACGCGGTCGCGCAGGCCGTTGATCAGCGGCCCCTTGGTCTTGCGCTCCTCCGGCGTCATGGTGCCGAGCGTTTTCAGAAGCTCCGAGACCGAGCCCTTCTTGCCGAGCGCCGCGACGCGCAACGCTTCGAGCGCCGCCTCGTCGGAGGCGGCGTCGATTTCGGTCAGCAATTTACGTTCAAGCGTTTCGATGTCGGACATGCAAAGTTCCTGTGACCGTCATGCCCGGGCTTGACCCGGGCATCCATCAGCCAAAGAACGGTTTGGTGTCCGATGGATCGCCGGGTCAAGCCCGGCGATGACGCGGGATGGCAGGCCTCAGGCCGCCTTCGGCAGCGCGGCCTTGACCTTCTCGACGATCGCCTGGAAGGCCGCCGGCTCGCGAATGGCGAGGTCGGAGAGGACCTTGCGGTCGATCTCGATGCCCGCCTTGTTCAAGCCGGCGATAAAGCGGCTGTAAGTCAGGTCGAACTGGCGCACCGCCGCATTGAGACGCTGGATCCAGAGCGCGCGGAACGTGCGCTTGCGCCGCTTGCGATCGCGGAACGCATATTGGTTCGCCTTCTCGACCGACTGCTTGGCGACACGAATCGTATTCTTGCGGCGGCCGTAAAAGCCCTTCGCGGCCTTGAGGACCTTCTTGTGCTTGGCGTGCGCGGTAACGCCACGTTTGACGCGGGCCATGGCTGAACTCCTTGTCTAGGGCATGTCCGGCGCGATGGCGCGCTCTGGACGATGCGGGATCACACGGGAAGTTTAAGAAGCGAAATGAGGACGTCCGGCGCTCAGCCGTTCGGCATCCAGTATTTCCTGATGTTTTCGCCGTCGGTCTTGAAGCGGACGGTGGTGCCGCGATTGTCGCGGATCTGCTTCTTGGTCCGCTTGATCATGCCGTGGCGCTTGCCCGCCATGGCCGAGACGACCTTCCCAGAACCGGTGATCTTGAAGCGCTTTTTGGCGCCCGACTTGGTCTTCATCTTGGGCATTTTGGCTCTCCTATGCCGGGCTGGACGCAAACGGCCAAAGCCATGCGTCCCCCGGACGGGTGCTCGAAAGTGAGCAAATGCTCGGAATGAGCGAAAACCACCGCCACGGCAGCCCTATTTCAGCCGGGCGGCGGGAAGGGCAGGCTTATGGCAGAGCGGGGCGGAAAGATCAATCCGACCAAGGCGGAAAGTCTATCGTCGTCATGCCCGGGCTTGACCCGGGCATCCATCAATCTTTGAAAAACGATGGATTGCCGGGTCAAGCCCGGCAATGACGCCATACTCTCACAGCCAGCGGCGCCTCAGCGCGGCGCCAGGACCATGACGATCTGGCGGCCTTCGAACTTCGGCTCCTGCTCGACCTTCGCGTCCTCGACGAGGTCGTCCTTGACGCGGTTGAGCAGCTTCTGGCCGATATCCTGGTGCGCCATCTCGCGGCCGCGGAAGCGCAAAGTGACCTTCACCTTGTCGCCTTCCTCGAAGAACCGCTTCATGGAGCGCATCTTCACGTCGTAGTCGTGGTCGTCGATCATCGGGCGGAGCTTGATCTCCTTGATCTCGACGACCTTCTGCTTCTTACGGGCTTCGGCCGCTTTCTTCTGCGCCTGGAACTTGTATTTGCCGTGGTCGAGGATCTTGCACACAGGCGGCGTCGAGTTCGGCGCGATCTCGACCAGGTCGAGACCCGCCTCTTGGGCCATGGCGTAGGCGACGCGGAATTCCACGGTGCCGTGGTTCTGGCCGTCCTGGTCGATCAGTTGCACTTCGCGCGAGCGGATCTCGTCGTTGATGCGCGGGCCGTCCTTCTGGACCGGCACCGGGGCTCTCATGGGGCGGCGAATGGTCGAATTCTCCTCTACTGTTAAAACGATGAGCCGGTCGAGACGGGCCACATCGCGGGCACGTCCGGTCGGCTCTTGTGCGCATTGGCGCTGACGTTACGGCAAGGCGCGCGGAATGATCGCGTCCTTACCGTGAACATCCGATGAACCCGCCGGTTCCGCAAACGCGACACGGGCGGAACATCGGTAGAATCTTCCGGGAAGTCAACGCCGGCAAAGCCACACGGCGTCGCAAATAAATGGGCCTTTGCGGTGAAATTCTCAATGTCGGGTCCGCGCGCGTCCGACCGCCTCATAGAGCGCGAGGGTCTGCTCGCGCACGGTGGCGGGATTGAAATTCGCGCTCGCCCAGGCGCGACCGCGGGCGCCGATCGCCCGGCGTGAGGCCTCCGGGACAGAAAAGAGCCGCACGATCGCGGCGGCGAGCGCGGACGCGTCGCCAGCCGGGAAACGCAGGCCCGTCATCCGCTCCTCACTCACCACCGGCGGGGCCAGCACGACGTCGGCGCCGGCGCTGAGGTCCGAGACAATGACAGGGCGCGCCATCGCCTGCGCCTCGAGCGTCGCGCGCTGCACGCCCTCGGCCTGCACCGCCGCCGAGACGACGACGCTTGCCGCCGCATAGGCGGCCGGAAGATCGTCGATGCGTCCTGCAAGACGCACGCAATCGCCGGTGCCGGTCGCGAGCACGCGGTCCCAAAGGTCGCCGGCATAGCGCGTGCGCACGCCGCCCTCGCTTGCGAAGACGCAGACGAAGTCCTTGAGTCCGAGCGCCTTGAGCCGCGCCACCGCATCGACCACGATATGATGGCCCTTGCGCCGGCTCATGCGGCCGACGACGAGCATCACTTTCACATGCGGCCCCGCGCCCCAGCTTTGCCGCAACGCCTGGATGCGCGCGGGCGCAATCGCCGCGGGATCGAAGCATTCGAGATCGACACTCGGGGGAATGACGTCGATGCGCGAAGCTGGCAGGCCGTAACGCTCGCCGAGCAATTCCGCGATCTGATCGCTGACCACGATCACGCGCAGGCCGCGCGCCATGATGCCGTTGTAGAGCCGCTTGAAAACATTCTGGTCGCGAAAGCCCTTGTGCCATGTGGTGATCAGCGGCCGTCGCATCAATCGCGCGGCGAGATAGGCGCTCCACGCTGCCGCCCGGCCGTGCGCGTGGACGAGGTCGCAATCGCGCGCACGCATGATCCGCATCAGGCGCGGCACGTTGGCGAGCATGACCAGCGGATTGATGCTGGCAACGCGCAGCGGAAAGATTTCAGCGCCATAGGCGCCGAGATCGTTCACGCGCGAGCCGCCTTCGCTCACCACGATCGGCCGATGGCCGGCGGAGGCGAGAATCCGCACGAGGTCGACCACGCCGGCGCCTGCCGCGCCGGCATCGACCATCGGCACCACGATCAGCGGCTGCAGTGGACGCACCGGCGCCGGCGCACGCGCCGTCACATCTTCATCTGCGAATGGCAGAACCGACGGCGGCGCGGGCGGAAGCTGCAGCTCGCTCTGGTAAGCGTCAGGGGCAGTCGCTGTGCGCAGGGCAGCCGAACCGGCGGGCACCGAAACCTCGCAAATTAAGGAGCGGAACGGTCACGCGGCCGGACGCTCCGGCCCTCTGACTGATAGCCCTACCGCCGCCGCGGCGCAACGCTCACGCGTCACCTTCCAACAACGCATCGTAGACGTCGAGAACGGCGCCGGCGACGCGCAGCGGCGAGTATGTCTGATCGGCGACGGTGCGCGCACGCGTTCCCATCGCCTCGCTTTCCGAGCGCTCCGCCTCCACCGCCTCGGCAAGCGCGCGAGCGAGCGCCAGAGTGTCGCGCGGCTTTATGAGCCAGCCGGTGCGCGCATCCGCCGGCACGAGCGGCGGTGCGAGCACGATCTCGGGGATCGCCCCGACATCCGACGCCACGACGGGGCGGCCCATCGCCTGCGCCTCGGCGGCAATGTCGTCGAAGCTCGTCGCGCGCTCGGTCGCGACGACGACGATGTCGGCCGCCGCATAAGCCGCCGGCATGTCGCGGCAGTGACCGACGCGGCGGAACACGTTCCCGAGCCCCTGCGCGATGACGCGGCTCTCGATCTCCTTGGCATAATCCTCGTCGGCGGGACCATCGCCGGCGATGACGAAGACCGTATCGCGCAAGCCGCCGTTGAAGAGGACGCGCGCCGCATCGACGAGCGTAAGCTGCCCCTGCCACGGCATCAGCCGCCCCGGCGCGAGCACGACGCGCTCCTCCGGATGGATCCGCCAGGCGTAGCGCAGCGCCGCGACGCGATCGGCGCGGATGGCGGCGGGCGCGAACACGTCGGTATCGACCGACGGCGGGACGACGACGATGCGCTCGCGCGGCACGTTATGGTGCTTGATGATCATGTTGGCGGCATAGACGGACTGCGCCAGGACGATATTGCCCTTGACCGCCGGCTCGATGCCGAACGATTGCGGCGGGCCCGGCACGCCCAGAAAGCTCGTGACGACCGGGACCGAGGTGTTCCGCAACGCCCCGGTCACGACCCGCGCAGATTCCGAGCCGTGCGCATGCAGGAGCTCGATGCGTTCGCCTTCGACAAGCTCGCGCAGCTTGCGCGCATTGGCGCGCCGCCGCAGCGGATGCGTGGTCGAGAAGCCAAACTCCATCCATTCGCCACCCAGAGCCTGCAATTCGCCGACGAGCGAGCCTTCCTCACCCGCGACGATCGCACGCGCGCCAGATCTGAGAAGCGCCAGCGCGAGATTGAGCGTGGCGCGGCCCGCCCGATCGTCGTCGAGCCGCGTAACGGTCTGCAGAACGGTCGAGCCGACGAGCGTACGCGCCGCGCGCCGCGCGATCTGCTCCTCTTCGGTCACGCTCATCATTCAGTCGCCCCGCACGCATTACGCCGATCGGAGATCGGAGCGCCATCATACCGCATGGCTGTTCAAGCAAAAGCCGGACTTGCATGATGTCACCAACTCGCGTCAGAGCTTGCCGATGAACGAAACCCCGCCCGCCTTCCTTCCCGTTGGCCGTGAGCCCGATACCAGACGCATCGCTGTGCGCATCCGCGACGGCGCTGGCCCGGGTCTGTTCTGGCTCGGCGGCTTCAAGTCCGACATGAAAGGCACGAAGGCCGCGGCGCTCGACGCCTGGGCCGCCGAGCACAAGCGGCCCTATGTGCGCTTCGATTATTCCGGACACGGAGAATCCGAAGGTGCGTTCATCGACGGCACGATCGGACGCTGGCTCGAGGAAAGCCTCGCGGTCTTCACGCAATACTGCCGCGGCCCGCAAGTCGTCGTCGGCTCGTCTATGGGCGGCTGGATGGCGCTCCTGCTCGCCCGCGAGTTGCAGCGCCGCGCCGTGTCGACCGCATCGCTCAAGGCGCTGGTGCTGATCGCGCCCGCGCCCGATTTCACCGAGAGGCTGATGTGGAAGAACTTCCCGCGCAACGTGAAGCGCGAGATCGAGGAGAAAGGCGTCTGGGAGCGCCCGTCCGCTTACGGCGACGGCCCCTACCCGATCACGCGCGCACTGATCGAGGACGGCCGCAAGCATCTCGTCATGGACGACCTCATCCGCACCGGTTGTCCCGTGCGCATCATCCAAGGCGTGCAGGACACGGATGTGCCCTGGCGGCACGCGGCGGAACTCGTCACGCTCCTGGCGCAGGACGACGTCGTTTTCACGCTGGTGAAGGACGGCGATCACCGCTTGTCGCGGCCGGAAGACATCGCGCGGCTCACAGCCGCGGTCGCGGAGTTTGATTAGCAAGAAATGGCTGGACCACCGGGTCCGCGAACCCCTTGAGTGTCATGCCCGCGAAAGCGGGCATCCAGTACGCCCCGCCGAATTAATTTCGCGAGGCCTGCGTTTACTGGGTCCCCGCCTTCGCGGGGACGATACCCTGAGAATGTCGAAGTATCGGCGCGCTTTCGCCGCCCGCACTCTTCCACTCATCTTGAACATCCGCGTCGCTCTCGTGCGCGCGATGCGTTCGCTCGAGTGCCGCGAATTCCTCGCGCCCGCACAGCCGCGACAGCGCCCATACGGCCGCGCCGCGCACCAGCGGAGCGGCATCATCGAGCAATGGCGCAGCCGCGCTCACCAGCGCCGCGTCACCGGAATTGCCGATCGCGATCAGCACATTGCGCACGAAGCGGTCGCGACCGACGCGCTTCACCGGCGACTTGCGGAACAACGTACGAAAGCCGGCGTCGTCCAGCTGCGCGAGCTCAGCGAGTGCTGGGCGCTTGAGCTCCTCGCGCGAGGCGAGCTTCATTTCGCGACCGGCCTGCGCGAATTTGTTCCACGGACAGACCGCGAGACAGTCGTCGCAGCCGTAGATGCGGTTGCCCATCATCGTGCGCAATTCGCGCGGGATCGGGCCCTTGTGCTCGATCGTCAGATACGAGATGCAGCGGCGCGCATCGAGGCGATACGGCGCGGGAAACGCCGCCGTTGGGCAAGCATCGAGGCAGGCGCGGCAGCTGCCGCAATGATCCTCCTCCGCCGCATCCATGGGCAGATCGAGCGTCGTGAGGATCGCACCGAGGAAAAGCCATGAGCCATAGGTGCGCGACACGAGGTTGGTGTGCTTGCCCTGCCAGCCGAGCCCGGCGGCGGCGGCCAGCGGCTTCTCCATCAGCGCGGCGGTATCGACAAAGACCTTGACGTCGCCGCCTGCCGTCGCGACGAGCCAGCGCGCCAGCGCCTTCAGCCGCGGCTTGACGATCTCGTGATAGTCGTCGCCCTGCGCATAGACAGAGATCGCACCACGCATCCGCTCGCGCAGAACCGCCAAGGGGTCGTGCGCCGGGCCGTAATTCATGCCGAGCATGATGACCGAACGCACGTCCCCCCAGAGCCCGCGCGGATGGCCGCGCCGCGCGCTGTCCGCCATCCAGGCCATGTCGCCATGCGCGCCCTCCACGATAAACGCCCGCAAGCGCGGCTCAGCGTCCGGGATCGCGTCGGGATGCGTAATGCCGAAAGCATCGAAGCGCTGCGCGCGCGCTTCTTGCGCGAGCGCCGCCTTGATCGCGTCGGGAGAGGTCAGAAGTCGAGGTTGGCGTAGTGGCTCGCCGCCGCCACGCCCGGCACCGCGTCCGCCAGCAGCGGGCGGAACGACGGGCGCGACTTCACGCGCGCATACCAGATCTTCGCTGCCTCGTTCTCTTCCCACGGCACGTCGCCAAGATAATCGACCACGGAGAGGTGCGCCGCCGCCGCCAGATCGGCATAGCTCAGCCGATCGCCCGCGAGCCAGTTCCGCGCACCCATCAGCCATCCGATATAGGCGAGATGATAGCGGATATTGCTGCGCGCGGCGCGCATCGCCGCCGTGTCAGGCGGCCCGCCGCCCTGCTCCGCCGGCATATGGCGGCGATAGACGCGCTCCATCACCATCGGCTCGCTGACCTCGGCGAAGAATTTATCGTTGAACCAGGCCGAAAGCCGCCGCACTTCCACGCGCGCCGCAATGTCCTCGGGCAAAAGCCGCCCGTCGCCGACGCCGAGCCCGCGCGTTTCGTCGATATATTCGCTAATCACCGCAGCTCCAGGCACAGCCGGACCTGCTTCCTCGACAAGAACGGGCGTCGTCCCCGCCGGATTCATCAGTAAAAAGGCCTCCCGGCGCTCCCAGACCTTCTCGTCCACCAGCTCGACCTCGGCGCCATATTCGCCGAGCACCAGCCGCACGAAACGTGAATGCGGGCAGAAGGGGTGATGATGAAGCTTGACCATAACGGGAGGATGAAATCCGAACGTCGGGAGCGCGGGAGCCCGCTTTAAGGGTGGCTACCGTCAAATTGCAAGGCGGCGCCTGATTCGTGCCCTATGGCGGCTATCGGGCGTTTGCGCCCCTTTCGCGACATCTTGCGGCCTCCGGCGGTTTTCCACCGCCAAGGTTTCGCAAAGGTTTCCCAAAGGTTTCCATTGTCCGCTGTGCAGGGCTGCGCGACAAAGCATACCGATTCGTTAACGCGCCTCGACCGTCGCCCTCTCCCGGCCGCAATCGGACCCTACCGCGTCGCGCCCCTCCATCGGAGCGTTCCCCAATGATCCTTGATGTCCTGAAGGCGATCGTGCTTGGCGTCGTCGAAGGGTTGACGGAATTCCTGCCCGTATCCTCCACGGGCCATCTGCTCCTGGTCGAGCACTTTTTCGGCTTCAGCGACGACGACTTCGGCAAGAGCTTCGCCGTCCTCATCCAGCTCGGCGCCATTCTGGCGCTGCTGTCGATCTATTTCGCGCGGCTCTGGAACGTCGCCATGGCCTTGCCGAGCGACCCGGCGGCACGGCGCTTCGTTCTCGGCGTCTTGATCGCCTTCCTTCCGGCGGCGGTCGTCGGGGCCCTTGCCTACGGCTTCATCAAGGCGGTCCTGTTCAATGTCTGGGTTGTCTGCACGATGCTCGTCATCGGCGGCTTCGTGCTGATGTGGGTCGACCGCATGGACCTCAAGCCGAAGCATCACGACGCGACGCGCTTTCCGCTGATGGTGTATCTGTGGATCGGCGTCGCCCAATGCGTCTCGATGATCCCGGGCGTCTCGCGCGCCGGCGCGACCATCGTCGCCGCGATGCTCTTCGGCGCCGACCGGCGCGCAGCGGCCGAGTTCTCCTTCTATCTCGCGATGCCGACCATGGTCGGGGCCTTCGTCTTCGCGCTCTACAAGGACTGGCACGGGATGGGGAACGCCAACCTCGCGCTCGTCGCGGTCGGCTTCGTCACCTCCTTCATCGCGGGCTGGATCGTGGTGAAGACGTTCCTCGATTACGTCTCGCGTCACGGCTTCGGGTTGTTCGCCTGGTGGCGCATCATCGTCGGCGCGCTCGGGCTCGTGAGCCTCGCGTTGATGGGATGAGTTCGCTCGTCCCTCCCCGGAGGGGAGGGTGGACGACGCGCAGCGTCGGCCGGGTGGGGACAAGCTGCAAGATTACCCCACCCGTCTCCTCACTCGCTCCGCTCGTTCGGAGCCACCCTCCCCTCCGGGGAGGGAGAAGGATCGGCGGTGGTGCGTACACCGCCACCCGGCTGAACTGCCCCGCCTTGCGGAAGCGCCCCAGGGAGCTCGGGATCACCGCCGCCCTCGCGGGTGGGGAAATGCCGAGCCCCGCGAGCGTGCGCCCATCGCCCTCCGCCGCCTCCGACACGACATTGTCGAGATGCAGGAGCGCGACCTGATCCGGGGTCAGCGGCGGCTTCGGCAAAAATTGCAGAACTTGCGCCTGCAACCGCGCCAAGGCGAACGGAATGGGGAGCAGCAGGCGCCGGCGCCCGATGGTCGCAAGGATGAATTCCATCAATTCGCGGAACGTCTTCACGTCCGGCCCGCCGAGCTCATAGGTCGTGCCCGGCCGCGCGCGCCCTTCGACGGCGGTGGCGATGGCGGCGGCGACGTCGCCGACATAAACGGGCTGGCAGCGGATTGCGCCGCCGCCCACGAGCGGTAGGAACGGGGACATGCGCGCCATGGCCGCGAAGCGGTTGAAGAAGTCGTCCTCCGGCCCGAATAGGAACGAGGGGCGGACAATCACGGCGTCCGGCACCGCCTCGCGCACCGCCGCCTCGCCGGCCGCTTTGCTGCGCGCATAATGCGAGGGCGAGTCCGGGTCGGCGCCGATCGCCGAGACCTGGATCATGCGCGCTCCGACGGCTGCCGCGGCCTGCGCCACATTCGCCGCTCCTTGCGCCTGCACCGCGTCGAAGCGCTGGCGGCCGCGCTCGAACATGATGCCGACGAGATTGATGACGACATGCGCGTCCCGCACCGCCGCCGCGACCGATTCCGGATGGCGGATATTCGCCTGCACGGCGGCGACCTGTCCGACCCGGCCGAGCGGCTGCAGGTCGCCGGCGAGGTCGGGCCGGCGCACGCCGACGCGGATGCGATAGCCCTGCCGGGCGAGCGCACGGATCAGGTGGCGCCCCAAGAATCCGGAGCCGCCGAAAACCGTGATCAGGGTGTCGAGATTGGATTGCGAAACCATCATGTGTCCCGAAGCGCAGATCGGACGCCGCCACGGCGCCGCAGCGGCAATACAAGACCGATCCGGCCCTGTATAGCGCATTCCGGCTTTGTCCGGAGCGTTGACAAGACAAAAGCCACACCCCTATGTGTGGCCCGCTGCCCAGATGGCGGAATTGGTAGACGCGCTGGTTTCAGGTACCAGTGGTGAAAGCCGTGGAGGTTCGAGTCCTCTTCTGGGCACCATCTTTTTCGGCGCGACTGTAGCCGCGCCAACGCGAGGCGTTCCTTACCCTGCCGTGCTCAGGTCCTCGACCCGCCGCCGTAGCGCCGCGCGATCTTCCTCGCATTTGCGCAGCCGCCGGGCCCAGTCGAGCGGAACTGGCGCAGCCGGGACACTATTGTCCAGGAAATAGACACCCGCCGCGCCTGCCTGTCGCCAGATGACACGCGCGCGGAAGCTGCGCTCCTTCTGCGCGATCGTCAGGTCGATGTCGTCGGGAATTGTCGCGGTGTTATGGAAAGCGAGCATCGCCCCGTCGTCGGTAAAATTTCGCACGGTGCAATCCATCGTCGATTGGCGTTTGTTGAAAGCGATGACGCCCCCATAGAACGTCCTGGCCCGGTGTGTTTTCCGGCGCTCGTGCATGAGTGTTTTTCCTTTTCGTTCGATGCAACTTTACATCGACGAAAAGGCAAAGCGCGTGCCACGCGCACACCGCCACGTTAACCGTGATGCGAACCTAGTCCGCCCAGACGGGAGACAGGGGCTTGCGCTCGACCGCCGCGTTGATGCCGGCCAAAAGCTCCTCCTCGCTGAAGGGCTTGGTCAGGAAGCGGATCACGCCGGAATTGAGCGCCTGCGCCCGCAGCCGCTCGTCGGGAAACGCCGTCATCAGGATGGTCGGGATCGGCCGTCCGGCGGCGACGAGGCGCGCGTAGAGCTCGAGGCCGTTCATCGTCGGCATGCGCACGTCCGCGATGAGGCAGGTCGTAAGCTGCATCCGGCTCGATTGCAGGAACTCCTGCGCCGAGGGAAACGCCTTGGCGATGAAGCCCATCGCGCGCATGAGGCCGACGGTCGCTTCGCGGACCGAATGGTCGTCGTCGACGATGGAAATGGCGGGTTTGCTCAGCATCATGCACTCGCGGGCCGCGGATTTTACGCGAGCCACCCTGACGCACTGCGCCGCGCATCGCTATTGCGCGAGCGTGTCTCTCCGTAGTCAAAAGATATCGCCGGCCTATACCTTGGTATCGGCGCCGCCGTTCAATGCGCCAAGCGCGTCGCCCATGCGCACGAGATCGGCGAGAGAGCGCGCCTCCATCTTGCGCATCACCTGCCCGCGATGGGCCTTCACCGTGACCTCGCTCAGCGACAGGGCGGCGGCGATCTGCTTGTTGAGCTGCCCGGCGATCACGAGCGCCATCACCGCGCGCTCGCGCGGCGTCAGCGTCGCGAAGCGACGCGCAAGGCCATCGTGCGCCGCCACCTCACGCAGCCGGACAGCGTCCCGCCCCAAGCCGTCATGGATCGCGTCGAGCAGGTCCTGATCGCGGAACGGCTTTGTCAGGAACTCGATCGCTCCCTCGCGCATCGCCTGCACGGACATCGGGATGTCGCCATGCCCGGTGATGAAGATGACCGGCAGAGAGATTCCCGCCGCGCCGAGCATGCGCTGGAATTCGAGCCCGCTTGCGCCCGGCAGACGCACGTCAAGAACGATGCAGCCCGGCGCCTCCTCGCGGGGGGCCGCAAGGAATTCCTGCGCCGATCCGAACGTGCGCACCCGCAGCGCAACCGAGCGCAGCAAGCCATCGAGCGCGGCGCGCACCGAGGGGTCGTCATCGATGACGTAGACGATCGCGTCGGCCTCGCTCACGTCTTATCCTCCGCGCCCGCCGGCAAGCTGAAAATGAATACGGCGCCGCGCGGCGTGTTGGCGCGCGCCGAAAGGGCGCCGCCATGCGCTTCGATGATCGTGCGGCAGATCGCAAGCCCCATCCCCATCCCGCCGGCTTTGGTCGTGAAGAACGCCTCGAACAACTTCTCGATGTCCGCTTGTGCAAAGCCCGGCCCATTATCGCGCACGACGACGCGCAGGCCTTCGCGCCCGGCGCGTTCCGTGCTGACGACGATTTCACCGCCACCCTGCCCGGTTCGCGCGACCGCCTCGATCGCGTTCATGACCAGATTGAGGACGACCTGCTGCAGCTGCACGCGGTCGCCATAGACGCGCGGCAAGGCGTCGTCGAGCTGCAGATGCAGGAGGACATGCTGCTGCGCCAGTTCGTGGCGCACCAGCGCATCGACCTCGACGACGATCGCGTTCATGTCGAGCCAGATGCGCTGCAGCGGCGCATTGCGCGCGAGCGCCCGGATGCGCTGGATCACGGCGCTGGCGCGATTGCCGTCGCTGATAATGCGCTCCGTCGCCGCGCGCACCTCGCCGGTATTCTGCGGGCCGCCGGCGAGCCAGCGCAGGCAGGCATTGGCATTGGTGACGACGCCGGCGAGCGGCTGGTTGACCTCATGGGCGATGGCGGCGGTGAGTTCGCCCAGCGTGTTCAGGCGATTGACATGCGCGAGCTGCGCGCGCGCCTGATGCAGCGCCGCGAAGGCCGCCTGGTTGCGCAGCGCAAGCACCGCGGTGACAACGATCGCCGCGACGCTGAGCACGCAATTGGCGAGAGCGGTGAGGCGGAATCCTTCGCCCGGTGAAACCAGATGGCTTAGAATCGTCAGGACGACGCACCCGGCGCTGACGATGACGACGCCGCGCGCCGCATAGACGCGAACCGCCATGAGAACCACGGCGACGTAAAGGACGGCCGCCGCGATCTCCAGCTCCGTCACCGTGTCGAGAATGAAGATACTGGTCGCGCATAAGCCGATAACGAGCGGCGCCAAGAGCCGGCGCAGACGGGCGCGGCCCCGCCATGGCCCACCCACCCCTTCCCCGTAGCCGGGACGCGCATCCGCCGATGTTTCCTGCGGCGTGTGGGTCAAACCTTGGGTCACGGGTCCAGTCATGGGCCGCCAGCCGCCCTTCCGATAGAGCCGGAGGCTCTACGAAGCGTTATCCGCCGTTCCGCCTTTCAATAGGCGCGAAACCATCAGGAACAAAGCCCGCTCCCGGCTTGTTTCAGCCGTGATGCGTGCACGAAACCGCCAGAATGGGTGTCGAGCATATCAGCGTCGAACGAACACAAAGGTGAAGCTCTGATGCGCAACTGTCAGCGTTTGGGAATTCTGGGAGCGGCAGCCTTCGGGTTGTTCGGCCTTATCGGTCCGGCTGCAGCCGCCGATATCGCGCCGGGCGACGCCTATTATCCGCCGCCGCGTTACGCCGTGCCGGCCGAAGGGCCCGTTTATGCACAGCGCCGGCATGTCGAAGTGCAGGACGACGGCGAGTGCCGCTACATCGTGCGGCGCAGCGTCGATCCGGATGGTTACGAGCGCACCCGCCGCATCCAGGATTGCGACGAGGGCCGCGCCGACCGCTATGGCCACCGGGAGTATGATGAAGAGGTCGAACCATATGATGCGCCGCCGCGGCCTCCGGTCCCGGTGGACCCGGACGACGCCTATTGAGGGGCGATGGGCGCGGCCACCTCTCGGGATTTGACCTGGGGGACAAGCCCACGCCGCGCGCTTGACGGACGAAACGAACACGGGCTTGGTACACGCGTCGCCGCACGCGGCGCGTGTGCCTTAAGCCCGGAGACTGCATGACCATTCGCCTCCACCGTGGCGATCTTCCCGATCTCTCCCGTTATTCCGGCTCCGTCGCGGTGGACACGGAGACGATGGGGCTCGATCCGCACCGCGATCGGCTTTGCGTGGTGCAGCTCTCGCCCGGCGACGGCAGCGCCGACGTCGTGCAGATTCCGGCGGGCGCGGCCGACGCGCCGAACCTCAAGCGCCTGATGGCTGATGTGAACGTGCTGAAGATCTTCCACTTCGCGCGGTTCGATGTCGCTGTCCTCTTCAACGCTCTCGGCATCATGCCGGGACCGATCTATTGCACCAAGATCGCGTCGCGGCTGACGCGGACCTATACCGACAAGCACGGTCTCAAGGACCTCGTGCGCGAAATGCTTGGCATCGACCTCTCCAAGCATCAGCAGTCGTCCGACTGGGGCGCACGCGACCTTACGGAGGCGCAGCTCACCTACGCCGCCTCCGACGTGCTGCACTTGCATGCGCTGAAGGAGAAGCTCGATGCGATGCTGGCGCGGGAGGGACGCCAGGACCTCGCCGAGGCCTGCTTTCGGTTTCTGCCGAATCGGGCGCGCCTCGACCTTGCAGGGTGGGCCGAGCAGGATATCTTCGCGCATTCTTAAAGGTGCGCCGCCGCAGACGGGCCACATTCCAGGGTGAGACCTTGCCGACCTGCGGCCGGAAATAAGGAAGGTCGCGATACCGCCGGGCCACGGCCCGGCCGCGGATAGGGATGACCGTGAGCATCGACAGTGATGCCCGAACATGGCGCGTGGAACGGCAAGCGAATGTCGACGCGGCTTTTCGCGCGGCCCGCCGCCACAGCCGCGTAGTGCGCTGGCTGCGCCGCTTCATCCCCATTTTCGTTGTCGGCGGGATCGGTCTCTACGCCCTTGCGACCTGGCTCAATCCGCTGCGCGTGCTCGCGAATCTGCCAAATATCGGCAATCTCGTGATCTCGGGCCGCAAGGTCATGATGGCGGCGCCGCGGCTCGCAGGCTATACCCGCGACGGCCGCTCCTATGAATTGACGGCCACATCGGCGGCGCAGGACCTGACGAAGCTGCAGTTCATAGAGTTGAAAGACATCCACGCGAAGGTGCAGCTTGAAGACTCCAGTCTGGTGGAAGTCAAAGCCGACGGCGGGCTTTACGACACCAAGACGGAAGCGGTGACGATCAAGGATCATGTCCTCGTGACGTCGACGGCGGGCACCGAGGTGCGGCTGCTCGAAGCGTTTCTCGATCTGCGCAAGGGCCACATCGTGTCGCAGAAGCCCGTCGAAGTACTGATGCCGAGCGGGCGGATCGATGCGCAGAAGCTCGAGATCACCGGCGGCGGCGACGTCGTCACATTCGGCGGCGGTGTGACAATGGTGGTGTCCGGCAACGTTTCTCCGATCGGCGCGGCGGAGACGACGGAGCAGCAATGATGACCGTTCCGTTCCGATCGAGCCTTCGTCCGGCAAGCGTTGGCGCAGCGCTGATCGTGCTCGCTTGCGTCACCGCGGCTTCCGCGCAGTCGGGGCCGCCGAACGCCGTGCAGGGTTTTCGGCAGAACAGCAACCAGCCAATCAAGATCGAATCCGTCAGCCTCGAAGTGCGTGACAAGGAGAAGGTCGCGACCTTCATCGACAACGTGAAGGTGACCCAAGGCGACACCACCATGGAATGCAAGCGGCTGATCGTTCATTACACCGAGGGCGCGTCGCCCGGGAAAGGCAAGCCGTCGGCGAAAACACGGCCAGCCACCGCGCCGAAAAAGCCGGCGGCGCCGGCAGCGGGCGGCTTCGGCAGCGGCTCGCAGCAGATCAGCAAGCTCGAAGCCCAAGGGGGCGTCGTCGTCACGCAAAAGGATCAGACGGCGACCGGCGACCGTGGCGTCTACGACATGAAGAGCAACACGCTGGTGCTCAGCGGCAACGTCGTCGTCGCCCAAGGTCAGAATGTCGTGCGCGGCGATCGGCTGGTCGTCGACATGACGTCGGGCGCCTCGCGTGTCGAATCGAGCGGCGGGACAGGCCGCGTCCAGGGCCTGTTCATTCCCGGAACGACGCCCAATGCGCCGGGCGGCGCCCCCTCTCCGAACAGCAAACCGCAAGGCAACGATGCGGAGCGCAATGCGCGTCCGCGTTCCGGCGCGCAGTCGCCCTCGCGCCCGCTGAGGCTGAACTGATGGCCTCGCACCCATGCTGACGCCCCCCGGCAAGAAAAGCACGTTGACGTCGATGGTCGGCAAAGTGACGAGCCGGCTGAAGATGCCGTTCCCCGGGGGGCGCGCCGTCACGCCGCCCGGCGGAACGCGCCGCACGGCGCATGCGGACACCGCCCAGCTCGCCGAAGGCGACCAGGGCTTTCTGGCCGTGCATGGCGTCGAGAAAAGTTTCGGCGCGCGCAAGGTGGTGAAGGGCGCGAGCCTCTACGTCGATCGCGGCGAAGCAGTCGGCCTGCTCGGGCCGAATGGCGCCGGCAAGACCACGATCTTCTATATGGTCACCGGCCTCATCAAGGCCGATCGCGGCCGCATCGAGCTCGACGGCTACGACGTCACCGGCCTGCCGATGTATCAGCGCGCGCGCCTCGGCATCGGCTATCTGCCGCAGGAAGCCTCCATCTTCCGCGGCCTCAATGTCGAGGACAATATCCGCGCCGTGCTCGAAGCGGTGGAGCCGAGCCGCCAGCGGCGCGAGAAGGAACTCGACGGCCTGCTGGAGGAATTCGGCCTCACCAAGCTGCGCAAGACACCCTCGATCGCGCTCTCCGGCGGCGAGCGCCGCCGCGTCGAAATCGCGCGCGCGCTGGCGACGCGCCCGGCCTACATGCTGCTCGACGAGCCGTTCGCCGGCATCGACCCGATCGCCGTTGGCGACATCCAGGCGCTGGTGCGCCACCTCACCTATCGCGGCATCGGTGTGCTCATCACCGACCACAATGTCCGCGAGACGCTCGGCCTCACCGATCGCGCCTACATCATTTACTCGGGCGAGGTGCTGATGGAGGGCCGGCCCGACGAGATCGTGCAGAACTCCGAGGTCCGCCGCCTCTATCTCGGCGAGGAATTCCGGCTGTAGCGCCGGGGCCTCCCCGCCCTCTCGACGTCATTGCCAGGCTTGACCGGCAATTCATCTTTTTCGCCAGACTGCTTTTGAATGATGGATGCCCGGGTCAGGCCCGGGCATGACGAGCTTGGGTCTATCCCGCAGCCCCCCATTTCCCTTCCCCGCTCGAGCGGAGTAAAAGACTCGGCGGCACGATTTCCATACAAGAATCGAGCCAACTCGTTAACCATCAGGAACTGTTGACGTTTTAAGTCCGACTCAACCGCATGGCCCTCAGTCAGAAGCTCGAGATTCGGCAGAGCCAAGGGCTCGTGATGACGCCGCAGCTGATGCAGGCCATCAAGCTGCTGCAGCTCTCGACTCTCGACCTCACCGCCTATGTCGAGGCAGAGCTTGAGCGCAACCCGCTGCTCGAGCGCGAGCCGGACGGCGACGGCGACGCAGGCAACGCCGAGCGCGAGACGTCTGACGACGGCGCCGGCGCGGCCGCAAGCGAGGCGCGCAGCGATGACTGGATGGATGGCGACCTCGAAACCAGCCGCTCGGCGATCGAAGCGCAGCTCGACACCGATCTTGAAAACGTCTTCCCCTCCGACGGTGAAGCGCCGGCGGCGCCCACGCATTCCGCCGAGCTCGGACCGTCTTCGGAATGGGCCTCCGTCGGCAACGGCGGCCGCGATAACGGCGACTACAACCTCGAAGCCTTCGTCTCGTCTGAGCGCTCGCTCGGCGACCATCTTGCCGAACAGCTCGCGTTGGCCATCCCCGATCCGGCGCGCCGCCTGATCGGCGCCTACCTGCTCGACCTCGTCGACGAGGCCGGATACATCGCCGGCGATCTCGCGGCCGTCGCCGAAAAGCTCGGCACGACGGCAAGCGAAATCGAATCCGTGCTCGCGATCCTGCAGACTTTCGATCCTGTCGGCGTGTGTGCGCGCAACCTCGCCGAATGCCTCGCGATCCAGCTCAAGGAGCGCGACCGCTTCGACCCCGCGATGCAAACGCTGATCGCCAATATCGAGCTTCTCGCGAAGCGCGATCTCGCAGCGCTGCGCAAACTGTGCGGCGTCGATGACGAAGACATCGCCGAAATGATTGCGGAGGTGCGCCGCCTCAATCCGAAGCCCGGCTTGAGCTTCGGCTCATCGCCCGTACAGCCGGTGGTGCCGGACGTGCACGTGCGCGCCGGACCCGATGGCGGATGGCTGGTGGAGCTCAACAACGAGACGCTGCCGCGCGTGCTCGTCAACCAGCTCTATTATGCCACGGTTTCGAAGTCGGCGCGCAGCGCCAGTGAGAAGAGCTACCTCGCCGACTGCATGCAGAACGGCACGTGGCTCGTGCGCGCGCTCGATCAGCGCGCCCGCACCATCGTCAAGGTGTCCATGGAGATCGTGCGTCAGCAGGACGCATTCTTTGCTTACGGCGTCCAGCATCTGCGGCCGCTCAATCTGCGCACGGTCGCGGATGCCATCAGCATGCACGAGTCGACAGTATCGCGCGTCACCGCCAATAAATACATGGCGACGCCGCGCGGCATCTTCGAGCTCAAATACTTCTTCACCTCCGCCATCGCGGCAGCAAACGGCGGCGATGCGCATTCCGCCGAGGCGGTACGCCATCGCATCAAACGGCTGATCGATGAGGAAAGTTCCAGCGACATTTTGTCGGATGACACGATCGTCGAAAAATTGCGCGAAGCAGGCATCGACATTGCCCGTCGCACTGTCGCAAAATACCGAGAAGCGATGCGCATTCCCTCGTCGGTCCAGCGCCGGCGCGAGAAGCAATCGGCGGCCCGCATCGCGCTCTAAGTCGTGGCCGTGATGCGCCGCGCGCATCACAACAAGGCAGAGGCAAACAAATGCCACTTCGCATTTCCGGAAAAAATCTCGACGTCGGGGAGGCGCTGCGGGACCGCATCAATGCCCGCGTCAAGGAGGCGTTCGAGAAGTATTTCAACGCCGGTTATTCAGGACATGTGACGGTGAGCCGCGAAGGCTTCGGCTTCAACACCGAATGCGCTATCCATCTCGCGTCCGGCGTCACTTTGGAGTCGGAAGCGACGGCGGCCGACGCCTATGCGAGCGCCGACCAGGCGGTCGAGCGCATGGAGAAGCGCCTCCGTCGCTACAAGCGGCGGCTGAAAGATCGCTCCGCCGCGCATGCCGCCCATTCCGCGCAGGCGAACCTGCGCACGATCGACGCCCCGAGCTATGTCATCGAAACGCCTGAGCATGACGAGGATGAGCATCCCAAGGAATTTCATCCCGTCATCATCGCCGAATCGACGACGTCGCTCGAGCGCATGCCGGTGAACGAGGCGGTGCAGGAATTGGATTTCCGCGGCGCATCCGTGATGGTGTTTCGGCATGCCGGCCATGGCCGTATCAACGTGGTTTACCGCCGCGCAGACGGCCATATTGGCTGGATCGACCCTCCGGCGCTGCCGGTCGATGACGGGCATTGACCCAAAGGGGGCGCGTACCTATGGTCCGCGCCCTGCGCGCCGGGCGGATGTCCGGGACATGATCGATGCCTGAGCCAGGCCTGAGCGCATAACCCCTCCCAACCGCATTCCCGGATTTCCTCTCGATGCCCCTAAACGACCTCATCCCGCCGAACGCCGTCATCCCGGCGCTCAAGGTGAACGGGAAGAAGCAGGCCTTGCAGGAGCTGGCGGCGAAAGCGGCGGAGCTCATCGGCGCAAACGAGCGCGCGATTCTCGACGTCTTGATCCAGCGCGAGAAGCTCGGCTCGACCGCGGTCGGCAACGGCATCGCCATCCCGCACGGGAAGCTCGCGAATCTGCCGAAACTGTTCGGATTGTTTGCGCGGCTTGGCCGGCCGATTGATTTCGAGGCGCTCGACGGTCAGCCGGTCGATCTCATCTGCCTGCTGCTGGCCCCCGAAGGCGCGGGCGCCGACCACCTCAAAGCGCTGGCGAAGATCGCCCGCCTCCTGCGCGGGCCGGACGTCGCCAGATTGCTGCGCGAGGCGCCCGACAGCGACGCGATCTATGCGATCCTGACCGCGCCGCCGGTCACCTTGGAGCCGACGAAGTAAAGCGCGTCACCTTCTCTCCCTCCCCCTGAAGGGGGAGGGTCGCGGTGGGGGTCATCTTTTTATCTATCGCCCGCCTCCCCTTTTCAAAGGGAGGTAAAGCGGCGCCTTAGTGCACGCTGACCGTCTCAAGGTCCTGCGTGCGGGCGCCGGCGATCGCGGCCTCGCGCGAATCCGTCAGCATGATCGGCGTGCCGTCGGCGGCATGCAGCGAGAAGAGCTGCAGGCCCGGCGCCAGTTGCGGCGCTTGCGGGAACATCGCCTTCACGTCCTCGGAGCGGATCGGCTTGACGTAAGCGATCTGGCCGCCGCCGAGATTGGCGAGCATGTCAGGCGACAACGCCTGAGCTTCGTTGATGTGTGTTTCGGTCTTCATGGCCCTCGACTCCTTTCAAGAGTTTGTCGGTCGAGTCCGGGGTTTGGTTCACTTCGCAGCCGGCGAAGCGGTTCACTCGTGCTCGGCGATGGCGATCGTCCTGACCACGCGCTCCGGCTGGGGACGCACGAGGTCGATCGACAAAAGGCCGTGCTTGAGGTCCGCTCGCATGACTTCCATGCCTTCGGCGAGAACGAAGGAGCGCTGGAACTGCCGCGCGGCGATGCCGCGATGCAGGTATTCGCGCGCCTTGTCTTCGCGTTGACGGCCACGGATGACGAGCTGGCTCTCCTCGATGGTCACGTCGAGCTGGTCGCGGGTGAAGCCCGCTACGGCCAGCGTGATGCGCAACCGGTCCGGGTCCTTCTCGTCGCGCGGGACGCGTTCGATGTTGTACGGCGGATAGCCGTCCGCGGCCTTTGCCACGCGGTCGAGCACACGCTCGATCTCGTCGAATCCGAGAAGAAAGGGGCTGGAGAGCGTCGGCATACGAGACATGTCAAAGCCCTTATCAAGCGACTTTGAGAGGGGCCCATCAGTGGCGCCCCAATCATCTCGCACCGGGAACGGCGCGGGATGCTTCTCATATGGGACAATATGCGGCGCGCCGCAAGGGCCTAAAAGACCTTATGCATCAAGCCTTTTGCGCCCATCGTCCGCGAAGATATGCAGCTTGCCGCGCCGCGCAACCGCGACCGCCTTCTCGCCGGGCGCCGGAACTTGCTGTCCCGGCACGCGCACAATCACCATGCCGCCACGGTCGAGCGCGCCATAGACGAAACTCTCGGGCCCGACGCGCTCCGCCGCCTCGACGGTGAGCGGCAGCGCCAGGCCGCCGGCAGGCGCCGTGCCGGCCGGCGCCAAGTCGAGATCCTCCGGTCGGACGCCGACAATGGCACCTTCGGCGGGGATTTTGGGCAAGTCGCCCGCGCACTGCGCCACCTCATCCGCCGGCATGCGCAAGAGATTCATCGGCGGCGCGCCGATGAAGGCGGCGACAAACGTCGTCGCCGGCTTCTCGTAGACGGCAAGCGGCGCGCCGATCTGCTCCACCTGCCCCGCATTCATTACGACGAGCATGTCGGCGAGCGTCATCGCCTCGAGTTGGTCGTGGGTGACGTAGATCGAGGTCGTCGCAAAACTCTTCTGCAGCTTCTTGATCTCGACGCGCATGGAGACGCGCAGCTTCGCATCGAGGTTCGAAAGCGGCTCGTCGAACAGGAATACCTTCGGCTGCCGCACGATCGCGCGGCCCATGGCGACGCGCTGGCGCTGCCCGCCGGAGAGCGCACGCGGCTTGCGATCGAGGAAATTCTCAATCTCGAGGATCTTCGCCGCGTCCCGCACCAGCCGGTCGATTTCGCCCTTCGGGACTTTGCGGTTGCGCAGGCCATAAGCCATGTTGTTGTAGACGGTCATATGCGGATAGAGCGCATAGTTCTGGAAAACCATCGCGATGTCGCGATCCGCCGGCTCGATGTCGTTGACCACGCGATCGCCGATCCTGATCGCGCCCGATGTCACCGTCTCGACGCCGGCCACCATGCGCAAGAGCGTCGACTTGCCGCAGCCGGACGGTCCGACGAGCACGCAGAACGCGCCGTCGGGTACGTCGAAGGTGACGCCCTTCACCGCCTCGACACCGCCGGGATAGACCTTGCGGACCTCGCTGAAATTCACGCCGGCCATCACGCGCTCCGCGCGAAGAAAGCGAACAGAGCGTAGCGAATAGCGAATAGAAAAACGCTACATTTCATTGGCTCTTTTCCACTATCCGCTATTCGCCATTCGCTATTCGCTCTTTTCACTTCTCCGTCTCCACCAGGCCGCGCACGAACAGCCGCTGCATCAGCACGACGACCGCCACCGGCGGCAGCATCGCGAGCATCGCCGTCGCCATCACGATCTGCCATTCGGTGATCGCATCCGACGTCACGATCATCTTCTTGATGCCGATGACGATCGTCTGCATGTCGTCGCGTGTGGTGATGAGCAGCGGCCAGAGGTACTGGTTCCAGCCATAGATGAAGAGGATGACGAAGAGTGCCGCCATGTTGGTGCGCGAGAGCGGCAGCAGCGTGTCCTTGAAGAAGCGGAACGGCCCGGCTCCGTCGATGCGCGAGGCTTCGACAAGCTCCTCCGGCACCGTCATGAAGAATTGCCGGAAGAGAAGCGTCGCCGTCGCCGAGGCGATCAGCGGCAGCGCCAGGCCCGCATAGGTATCGAGGAGATGCAGATCCGCCGCGACCTTGTACGTCGGATAGATGCGCACCTCGACCGGGAGCATCAAGGTGATGAAGATCAGCCAGAATGCCGCCATACGGAACGGAAAGCGGAAATAGACGATCGCATAGGCCGAGATGATCGAGATCGCGATCTTGCCCAACGCGATCGACAGCGCCATCACCGCGCTGTTGAACAGCATCGAGCCGACCGGCTCGCGCGTCGTGCGCGACGTGCCGACGAAGATCGTGCGGTAGTAGTTCTCGAAAAAATGCGGCCCCGGCAGAAGCGGCATCTGCCCATTGGCGATTACCGCCTGGTCGTGCGTCGATGCGACGAAGGCGAGATAGACGGGAAATGCGACGATCGCGATGCCGATCCACAAGACGAGATGCGGCACGAGATTTCCGAAGCGGTTCTGCTCAACCATCAGAGGTTCCGGTGAGATCGCGCCAAACACGCTCGTCATCGCCGGGCTTGACCCGGCGATCCATCTTCTTCGCAAAGAGGATGGATGCCCGGGTCAAGCCCGGGCATGACGGAGGCTGGGTCGAGCTCGGGGCCATCAATACGTCACCTTGCGCTCGACATAGCGGAACTGGATCGCGGTGAGCGCGATGACGATGAACATGAGCACCACGGACTGCGCCGCCGAGCCGCCGAGATCGCCGCCGAGCCGGCCGTCCTGATACACCTTGTAGACCAGCGTCTCCGTATCCTTGCCCGGCCCGCCGCCGGTCATCGCGTCGATGATGCCGAAGGTGTCGAAGAACGCGTAGACGATGTTGACGACGAGGAGGAAGAAGGTCGTCGGCGAGAGCAGCGGGAAGATAATCGTCCAGAAGCGGCGGAACGGGCGCGCACCGTCGATCGCCGCCGCCTCGATCACGCTGCGGGGGATGGCCTGCAGTCCCGCGAGGAAGAAGAGGAAGTTGTAGGAAATCTGCTTCCACGTCGCCGCGAGGATGACCATGGTCATCGCCTGGCTGCCGTTGAGCAGCGGGTTCCAGTCGATGTCGAGATGATCGCGCAGGGCCTGCGCGACGATGCCGAGCGAGGGCTGGAACATGAACCCCCAGAGGACGCCGGCGACCGCGGGCGCGACGGCATAGGGCCAGATCAGGAGCGTGCGGTAGACGCCGGCGCCGCGCAGCGGCTTGTCCGCCATCACCGCGAGGAGGAGCGCAATCGACAGCGAAGCGCCCGCGACCGCCGCGGAGAAGACGAAGGTGTTGACCATCGTCGCGTAGTAGGAGGCATCAGCGAACAGCGCCTTGTAGTTCTCGAACCAGACGAAGTTGCTCGAGAGCCCGAACGCATCCTGCAGCAGGAACGACGCCCATACCGCCTGGCTCGCTGGCCAGTAGAAGAAGACGAGCGTGATGATCAGCTGCGGCGCGAGCAGCAAATACGGCAGGAGCTTGTGATTGAAGACCGAGCGCTTTTCCATCTCATCCCTCCCCGGAGGGGAGGGAAGCTTCGCGCGTCGACCTCCCCCTCAAGGGGGGAGGTGGAGCTTGTGGCTCTGTCACGGACCAACAATCCCTGGCGCAGCAGGCGGCTACTTCACCGTGCGCTCGAACTGCCGCAGCATGGCGTTGCCGCGCGCAACGGCGGCGTCGAGCGCTTCCTTCGCCGACTTCTTGCCGGAGAGCGCGGCCTCGATCTCCTCCGCCCACACGTCACGCAGCTGCACCATGTTGCCGAGGCGAAGTCCGCGCGAATTCTCCGTTGGCTCCTTGTTGGTGAGCTCGAGGAGCGGCGTCTCGAGATACGGGTTCTCCTTGTAGTAGCCGGACTCCTTGGTCTTCGCGTAAGCCGCCTTGGTGATCGGCAAATAGCCGGAAGCCTTGTGGATCGCGACCTGGCGGTCGGTGTCGGAGAGGAAGGCGAGGAATTTCGCGACGCCCTTGTACTCTTCTGCTTTCTTGCCGCCCATGACCCACAGCGACGCGCCGCCGATGATCGAGTTCTGCGGTGCGCCCTTGACGTCCGGGTAGTAGGGCATAGGCGCGTTCGTCCAATCGAACTTGGCGTTGCCTTTCACGTTGCCGAAGAAGCCCGACGAGGTGAGGAAGATCGGGCACTCGCCGGAGGTGAAGCGGCCTTCGCCGGTATTGGTGCGGCCGGAATAGTCGTAGGTCTTGTCCTTCTGCAGCTCGATCAGCTTTTCGAGATGCTTGACCTGCAGATCGCGGTTGAATTCGAGCACAGTGTCGAAGCCGTCGAGGCCGTTCGCCTTCGAGGAGAGCGGCACATTGTGCCAGGCCGAGAGTTGCTCGAGATTGACCCAGGTGACCCACGCATTGGAGAAGCCGCAGGTTGCGTACCCGGCCGCCTTGAGTTTCTTCGCGTCGGCGAACACTTCCGGCCACGTCTTCGGCGGCTTGTCCGGATCGAGCCCGGCTTTGCGGAACGCATCTCGGTTGATCCACATCACCGTCGAAGATGAGTTGAAGGGCATCGAGAGCATCTCGCCCTTCGAGGTCGAGTAGTAGCCGGTGATCGCCGGAAGGTAAGCCTGCGGGTCGAACTTCTCGCCGGTCTCCTTCATCAATTGGTAGACCGGCTTTACGGCGCCGCGCGCCGACATCATCGTCGCGGTGCCGACCTCGAACACCTGTAGGATGTGCGGCGCATTGCCGGCGCGGAACGCGGCGATGCCGGCGTTCATCGTGTCGGGATAGCTGCCCTTGTAGGTCGGCACCACCTTGTAGTCCGACTGCGACGCGTTGAAGTCGTTCGCCAGTTTGACGATGACCTCATTATTGCCGCCCGTCATCGCGTGCCAGAACTGGATCTCCGTCACCGCGAAGGCCGGCGACGCTCCACAAAGCATGGCGGCCGTCGCGGCCGCGAGCACAAAGCCCCTCGACGTCATTCTTCTTCTCCTCACGTTTCCTCCCGCGCCACATCGCGCGGGCCGGGTCGCCCCTACCGAGCCTCGGCAACACGCGCGTGACGATCTGTGACGATTGTAGGCTGGCCGCAATGCCGCGCGAAAGTGGAAAAAGGTGGGGGCGTGCCGGAATGCGGGGATCGGGCACGCCGGAAGGCCGTCCAAAACTCCAGCTGTCGTCCCCGCGAAGGCTGGGACCCAGTAATCCCGGTCTAACGATAAGACACGGAGTACTGGATGCCCGGCGGAGCCTGTCATCGGGCCGGCGAAGCCGGACCCGTTGGCGGGCATGACATCGAGAGTTTGGAGACTTGCTACACCCTCACCGCTTCAGATTGCGCACCTCGTTGAGGACGAGGTTGCCGACGCGCTTGGCGCGGTTGCGCAAGAAGCGCAGCAGGCCGGCATCGACGAAATAGGTGAGCAGGATGCTGTCGCGCGTCTCGACCTCGTTGCCGACGGGGTCCGCCGAGTGCCAGGTGTCGTCGCCGACCGCGAAGGCGTAGCCGGAGTTCGGCACGAACCGCATCTGCGTGTCCTTGGTCAGGTTCCCGCTCGCATCCTTGCCGTGGAAGATCGTGCCGATATTCGGATGCGCGTCGTCCTTCGGCAGGTAGAGCTGGATGGTCATGCCCTTCCAGTGCGTATCGGTATGCGGCGTGATGCGGTAGCCGGGGATGTCGCGCGTCAGCACCGGGATCGGATACATGCCGACCTCGCGCCATCCCGCGCCGAAGCGCTTCTCGAGGCCGGGCGCGAGCTTGCGGCGGAACGCTTCCTGCACCTCGCTCGAGGTGAGCGCGCGGCCGACGATGTCCCAGATCTCGCGCTTCTCGGGCGGCAGGTGGCGGATGTATTCCGGGAAGAGATCGATCTTCACCCGCGTCGAGGAGCCGTCCTCCTTGAGGTTGACGTTGCCGCGCCCGGGCAGCGGACGGTAATCCGCGGCAACGGGGAGCGCCCGCACCATCGCGGCATAGACGTCGTCAGGGAAGACGCTCTGATATTTGAGATGGAAGAACGGCTTGTCGAACGCCTGCGCGGCGTCGACGGCGCGCACCACATGGTCGATCAGCGCGCGGGTCTGAGCTCGCTTGTCCACTTCGGCCTCCGGCTTGTTGTCAGCGCCGCGGCTCGCGCGGCTTTGGCCGATACTCGCCACAACCCGCCGCCACGGGTCAATCGTAAAGTTTGAGGGGGCAGCCGCACAACCGCGGACCGTAATGCGGCCGCAACGCTTCATCTCTCCCTGTGGGAGAGGTGAAGGAAGTCGCGCTCTGGCTCTAGATTTTGCTGCCTAAATGTTCCGCGACCGAGGCGAGGTCCTTGTCGCCGCGGCCGGACAGATTGACCACCATCAGGTGGTCCTTTGGCTTTTGCGGCGCGAGGTCCAGCACCTTCGCGATCGCGTGCGCCGATTCGAGCGCAGGGATGATGCCTTCGAGCTTCGAGCAAAGCTGGAAGGCGGCGAGCGCCTCGTCGTCGGTCGCGGAAAGGAAGGTCACGCGCTTCATGTCGTTGAGCCAGGCGTGCTCCGGCCCGATGCCGGGATAATCGAGACCGGCGGAGATCGAGTGCGCGTCCTGGATCTGCCCGTCGTCGTTCATGAGGAGATAGGTGCGGTTGCCGTGCAGCACGCCTGGCCGCCCGCCGGCGATCGATGCGGCATGCAGCTGCGTCAGACCATGGCCCGCCGCCTCGACGCCGTAGATCTCCACGGAGCGATCGTCGAGGAACGGATGGAACAGCCCCATCGCGTTCGAGCCGCCGCCGATGCAGGCGACGAGTGAATCCGGGAGACGGCCTTCCGCCTCCTGCAGCTGCGCGCGCGTCTCGTTGCCGATGACGCATTGGAAATCGCGCACCATCGCCGGATAGGGATGCGGCCCCGCCACTGTGCCGATGCAGTAGAACGTGTCGGCGACGTTGGTCACCCAGTCACGCAGCGCCTCGTTCATCGCGTCTTTGAGCGTCTTGGTGCCGGACTGAACCGGACGCACCTCGGCGCCGAGCATCTGCATGCGGAAGACGTTCTGCTTCTGCCGCTCGACGTCGACCGCGCCCATATAGACGACGCAAGGAAGGCCGAAGCGCGCGCAGAGCGTCGCGGTCGCGACGCCGTGCATGCCGGCGCCGGTCTCGGCAATGATGCGCGGCTTGCCCATGCGGCGCGCCAGCATGATCTGACCGAGCACATTGTTCACCTTGTGCGCGCCGGTGTGGTTGAGCTCCTCGCGCTTCAAGTAAATCTTCGCGCCGCCGCAGTGCGCGGTCAGCCGCTCGGCGAAATAGAGCGGCGAGGGGCGGCCGACATAATGCTTGAGGTAGCTGTCCATCTCCTTCTGGAAGTTCGGATCGGCTTTCGCTTCCTTGTACGCCTTTTCCAGGTCGAGGATCAGCGGCATCAGCGTCTCGGCGACGAAGCGGCCGCCATAGATGCCGAAATGCCCGCGCTCGTCGGGCCCGGTGCGGTAGGAGTTGGGTTGCTGCTGAACGGTCATGGGTCTTCCTGCTCAAGCTTGTTCCGTCATCCTGAGGTGCGAGGCGTGAAACGCCGAGCCTCGAAGGACGACGGCCGGTGACTTGCGGCCATCCTTCGAGGCTCGCGCTGCGCGCGAGCACCTCAGGATGACGACTGTTGTTTGACGCGCCATCAAGACACCGACGCCGGCGTCTGTGCCGCCTCGCGCGCGGCTTTGACAAACGCGCGGATCTTGTCGGGATCCTTCTCGCCGGGCGCGCGCTCGACGCCGGAGGAGACGTCGACGCCCGGCGCGTTCGTGATCGCCAGCGCCTGCGCGACATTGTCAGGACCGAGGCCGCCGCCAAGAAGATACGGCACGCGTGGACGCACGCCATCGAGGAGGTGCCAGTCGAAGGGCATGCCGAGGCCACCGGGGCGCGTCGCATCTTTCGGCGGATGGGCGTCGAACAGGAGGCGATCGGCGACGGCGGCGTAAGTCTCGATGGCCGGGAGGTCGGCACGCGTCGCGATCGGCAGCGCCTTCATCACGCGCGCGCCGAAAGCGTCGCGCAGTGCGCTCACCCGCGCCGGCGTCTCCTTGCCATGCAGTTGCAGCCAGTCCGGGCGCACGGCGTTAACGATTTCCGAGAAAAGGGCGTCGTCGGCATCGACGGTCAGTGCCGCAATCTCGGCGCGGCCACGGGCGCGCGCGGCGAAGGCGGCCGCCTGCGCCGGCACGATATGGCGGGGGCTCGATGGAAAGAATACGAAGCCGACCATGTCAGCGCCGGCATTAAGCGCGGCGTCGAGCGCTTCGGCGGTCTTCAACCCGCAGATTTTGACGATCAGAGACATTTCACAATTGGACATCAGAGTACGTTAGTCGCTGACAATCCACTCAAATGCCGATTGTCAGCTGCCGGACGTTCTACAGATATGCGCCGGGCTTGTCTGCGGCCATGGCACTTCTCCCTCCCCGGAGGGGAGGGTGGCTCCGAAATGAGCGGAGCGAGTGAGGAGACGGGTGGGGTCAATTCTCGCGGCCAGCCCCAC
Organism: Variibacter sp.; assembly: GCA_050187875.1. Classification (GTDB taxonomy): domain Bacteria; phylum Pseudomonadota; class Alphaproteobacteria; order Rhizobiales; family Xanthobacteraceae; genus JAFKKS01. The sequence goes on along the minus strand of JBFWXB010000025.1, from coordinate 8,421 downwards.
CCGGCCAGCGCTGCGCGCTGTCCACCCTCCCCTCCGGGGAGGGATATTCTACCCCCGCGCGCGCACATCGAAGGTGTGGGTGAGCATCGTCCAGGCGAAGCGGCGGGGCTCCATGGCGCGGGCACAAATGAAGCCCTGCACCATGTCGAAGCCCATCTCGCGGATGAGCGCGAGGTCCTCGCGCGTCTCCACGCCTTCGGCGACCGTGCGCACGCCGCAGCGTTGCGCGAGATCGATGATGGTCTGGCAGGCCGCGCGCTTGAGCGGGTCGCCGGAGGCGCCATCGACCAGGCTGCGGTCGGCCTTGAATTCGGCGAAAGGCAAGGCGTCGAGCGCCGCGCGCGTGAAGCCGTTCGAGGTCACGTCGTCGATCGCGATGCCGACCCCGATCAGCTTCAGCTCCAGCGCGATCTCCTGCGCCAACTGCAGATCCTCGATCGCCTCCGCCTCGTTGATCTCGACGATGAAGCCGCGGAATTTCGGGTTGCGCGGCATGTGATCGCGGATGAGGTCGACGAAGCGCGGCTCCTGCAGCACGGTGAGCGGCAGGTTGATCGCGATCTCGATCGGCATCGATTGCGCAGCGAACGCCTCCCAGTCGCTCGCGGCGCGCGTCACGACGAATTCCGACAGCGCGATGAGGCGCGAATCGCCCGGCGGCGGCACGAAGCGTGCGGGCTGCACCAGCCCCCAGGTGGGGTGACGCATGCGAATCAGCGCCTCGGCGCCGCAGAGACGCAGCGAGCGCGGCTCGAGCTTGGGCTGGTAGTAGAGCTCGAGCCAGCCTGCCGCCAGCGCCTCATCGAGGTCGATGTCGGCGTTCGGCGGCGGCTCCGGCGGATGGAAGGGCTCGAGCCGCGTGTCGAGGTCGGCGATCTGGAAAGGAGCGCACAGATACGGGATCATCGTCAGTCCCGCCTGCGCCGCGATCTTGTGCAGCAGGCTCAGCGTGGCCGGCTCGTGTGCGCCGGTGAGCAGCAGGTGGCCGGAGAACTTGCGCTTCGCAAGGTCGTTGACGATCGCAAGCCCGTCGCCGCGGGCGATGGCGGGATCGAGGATGAGAAGCTCCGGCGTGTGATCGACGAACGCCGCGCGCAATTGCACGGCGTCGTCGCAGTCGATCGTGAGAAAGCCGAACTCCGCCAGCGTGTCGCAGAAAAAGCGCCGCACATGCGCGTCGCCGCCGGCGATGAAGGCCGAGCGTGCTAACCGCCGCCGGCCGAAAGGTGAACGAGGTTTGGGAAGATGTGCCATGAGCCCGCGCTGCCGATGAGGCCGGCAGCGTGGCGGCTAATCGTTATCGGATCACAAATATCCACAGCGAGAAGTGCGGCGACTCTGCGGCACGACGTAGGTCGAAACGAAATCCCGATTCGCAAGTGCTGTACTGGTTCGTCATGCGCGGGTTTGACCCGCGCATCCATCCGCAAAAAGAACGATGAATTGCCGGGTCAATCCCCGGATCAAGTCCGGGGACGACAATGACGGCGTTTGATGCCCGGCACCATCTATTTGCCGATTTTCGACCACACCAGCATGGCTGCGGCGAGGTCTTCGATGGCGGAGCCAACGGATTTGAACAGCGTGATCTCGCTTTTCGCGCTGCGACCCTTGGCGGCGCCGCGGCAGAGATCGAAGAGATCGGCGTTCACGTCGTCTTTCGTGATCAGCTTGCGCTTGAGCGGCTCGACGATGTCGCCGGCTTCCTTAAGCGCGCCCTCGCGCGTATCGACGAAGAGGCGCGCGCGCTTGATCGCGTCGTCGTCGGCCTCGCGCATCTTCGGCGTGAAGCCGCCAACGAGATCGACATGCGCGCCCTTGCGCAGCTTCTTGCCGCGCACGAGCGGCGTCGCCGAAAGCGTTGCGCAGGAGACGATGTCGGCTTCGGCAAGCGCCGTGTCGAGATCGTCGACGATCTCCACCTCGACGCCTTTGATCGAGAGCCCGAAGGCGAGGGCAATGGCGCGCCGGCGTGTCCTGTTCCACAGGCTCACGCGGGTGATGGGACGCATGGCCGCGTGCGCGCGGATGAGCTGCGCCGCGAGCGCGCCGGCGCCGATCATCAAAAGATGCGAGGCATCCTTGCGGGCGAGGTAGGTCGCCGCGAGCGCGGAGGCGGCGGCCGTTCGCCATGCCGTGAGGGTTCGGCCATCGAGAATCGCGAGCGGCTCGCCGGTGTCGCCGGCGAGCAGCAGATATTGCCCGTAGACGGAGGGGCGGTTCACCTTCGTATTGTCGGGGAAGACGGTGACGATCTTGCAGCCGATGAAAGGCTTGGCGCCGCCGCTCCATGACGGCATCAAGAGCAGGGTCGCATCCGCTCCCAGCTGCGGAATGGTGTGATGGTGGCGCACCGGGGCGGCGATATCGGCGCGGAATGCTTCGCGCAGCGCCTCGACCAGCGCCGGATAGGTCAACGCCTGCTCGATTTCCTCGCCCGTGATGACGCGCATGCCGCCCCCCTCGATTCGCGTTTTTTAATACGCGGCGCGGCGCGGCGCGGGAAGCGTCGTCGCCTGATCGCGCGCGGTCAGCTCCGCTTTGAGGTCGTCGCGTTCGATGCGCATGGCGCGCAAATCGGCGTCGGCGCGCCGCGCGCGATGGCGCCACTTGCTTTGATTCATCCATGCGGCGGTGCCGCCGACCAGCACGCCGAACAGGATGCAAGCGAGGATGACGACGAACAGCGGCAGCGTCGCGGAGATCGCCGGCGCATCGGCGCCGAACGGGTCGAGCGAGACGGTGACGAGATGCCGGTTGGCGACGGCGAAGACGACGAAGATGATGCCGAGCGGCGCCACGATGAAGATCGTGAGGAGTTTGCGGATCATTCAGTCGCTCGTAATCTTGGACTAACGCGCGGTGTCATGCCCGCGAGGGCGGGCATCCAGTAAACACCAGCCTGAATTATTCGGGAATGCCGAGCGTACTGGGTCCCCGCCTTCGCGGGGACGACGATCGGAAATTGGGACTACGACCCGCGCTTACCCTTCGCGGTTGAGGCGCTCGCGCATTTCCTTGCCGGTCTTGAAGAAGGGGACGGATTTTTCGTCGACGGAGACATGCGCGCCGGTGCGCGGATTGCGTCCGGTGCGGGCCGGGCGGCTCTTCACCGAGAAGGCGCCGAAGCCGCGCAGCTCGACGCGGTCGCCACGCGCCAAGGCCGCGACGATCTCGTTGAGGATCGCGTTGACGATGTTCTCGACATCGCGCTGGTAAAGGTGCGGATTCTGCTCCGAGATCTGCTGTACCAGTTCGGACTTGATCATGGACGTGCCGCCTCCCCAAGCGCCGGCCGCTGGTCCGCATACGTTCTGAACATGGCCCTGTCCAAAATGTGTCGGCTGCTCAATTGGTTGCCGGAGGGTGCCAAAGGGCCAAAAGACCGTCAAGGTTTAGACGCTCCAGCGCCTGAATGGTGCTGGCGGCTTCGAGGCGCTGGGCGAAGGATTCAAGCCCCACGGCCTTGAGAAGGGCGATCGCCGTGAGGTGGAGGAAAGAGAGGTCGCCGAAGCGGGGTTTGAGCTTCCAGTCCCGGACTTTGAGGCTCGCGGGCACGCCCTTTTCCTTTTCCAGCCAAGCGACGGCGGTTTTCTCGTCGCCGAGCGCGTCGATGAGCTTCAAATCCAGCGCCTGCTGCCCGGAAAAGACCCGCCCGTCGGAGACGCGGGCCAACTGGGCGTTATCCATGTGCCGGCGCGACTGCACCAGGCCCTTGAACCAGCCATAGGAGTCCATGATCAGCGCTTCCATCGCCGCGCGCGCCTCCGGCGAGGTCGGCTCGTAGCCGTTCGGCGCCGCCTTGAGCGGCGAGGATTTGATCTCCTCGACCTTCACGCCGATGGTCTTGAGGAGCTCCGTGACGTTCGGATACTGGATCAGCACGCCGATGGAGCCGACAATCGCGGTGCGCTGGGCGAAGATCTGGTCGGCAGCGATGGCGGTGATGTAGCCGCCGGAGGCGGCTAGCCCGTCGACGACCACGACCATGGGCTTCTTGGCGGCGACGCGGCGCAGCGAGTCGTGCAGCTGCTCCGAGCCGGCGGTCGTGCCCCCCGGACTGTTGACGTGGACGATCACGGCGCGGGCGCTCGTGGAGTCGGCGAGCTTCTCGAGCGATTCGGTGCGCTCGTCGTCGCCGCGGATCAAGCCGTTGATCTTCACCCGCGCGATATAGCCGGTCGATTCGCCGGCAAGCTTCGAGAATTGATCGCCGAAGCGCGCGGCGACGGCGACGATGCCGATGATGGCGATCAGTGCGGCGGCTACGCGCCAGAAGGTGAGCTTGCGGCGCATGCGGCGGCGATCGACGATCGCATCGGCATCGAGCGACATGGCGGGGTTCTCCTCGGGTCCGCTGACCTCTTCGTAGCACGAGGCCTTTCTTCACCTCTCCCTATGGGAGAGGTGAAGAAGAGCTGCTTGTCATTCCGGATGGTCGCGAAGCGGCCAGTCCGGAATCCATAACACAGCAGCGCCGGGATTATGGATTCCGGGTTCGCGGGCTTTTGGCCCGCGCCCCGGAATGACGGGAGGAGATTTACTCCCCGTCCTTCTCCTTGTCGCGCTGCTTGAGCGCGGTGCCGAGAATGTCGCCGAGCGTCGCGCCGGAGTCGGACGAGCCGTATTGGGCGATCGCCTCCTTCTCCTCGGCGACTTCGAGCGCCTTGATCGACACGCTGATCTTGTGGCCCTTCTTGTCGAACTGGGTCACACGCGCGTCCACCTTCTGCCCGACGGCGAAGCGCTCGGGGCGCTGCTCCGAACGGTCGCGGGCGAGGTCGGCGCGGCGGATGAAGGCGACGAGATCGGTGCCGGCGATCTTCACGTCGAGACCGGACTCCTTCACCTCCGTGACCTCGCAGGTCACGACCGCGCCCTTCTTGATGTCGCCGCTGTCGGCCGCCGCGAAGGGGTCGCCGCCGAGCTGCTTGATGCCGAGCGAGATGCGCTCCTTCTCGACGTCGACGTCGAGAACCTGCGCCTTGACCATGTCGCCCTTCTTGTACTCGTCGATCACCTGCTCGCCCGGACGCTTCCAGTCGAGGTCGGAGAGGTGGACCATGCCGTCGACGTCGCCGTCGAGGCCGAGGAACAGGCCGAATTCGGTCTTGTTCTTGACCTCGCCTTCAACCTCGCTGCCCGGCGGATACTTCTCGACGAAGGCTTCCCACGGATTGCGGATCGTCTGCTTGAGGCCGAGCGAGATGCGGCGCTTGACCGGATCGACTTCGAGAATCTGGACTTCGACTTCCTGCGAGGTCGAGACGATCTTGCCGGGGTGCACGTTCTTCTTCGTCCACGACATCTCGGAGACGTGGATGAGGCCCTCGATGCCGGGCTCCAGTTCGACGAACGCGCCGTAGTCGGTGATGTTGGTCACGCGGCCCTTGTAGCGCGCGCCGACCGGATACTTCGCCTCGATGCCCTGCCACGGGTCGTCGAGAAGCTGCTTCATGCCGAGCGAGATGCGGTGCGTCTCGTGATTGATCTTGATGATCTTCACCTTCACCGTCTGCCCGATATTGAGCACCTCGGTCGGGTGATTGACGCGACGCCACGCGATATCGGTGACGTGGAGGAGGCCGTCGATGCCGCCGAGGTCCACGAACGCGCCGTAGTCGGTGATGTTCTTGACGACGCCGTCGATGACTTGACCCTCTTCGAGGTTCTGGACGAGCTCCTGGCGCTGCTCGGCGCGCGTCTCTTCGAGCACCGTGCGGCGCGAGACGACGATGTTGCCGCGGCGGCGATCCATCTTGAGGATCTGGAACGGCTGCGGCTGGTTCATCAGCGGGCCGACGTCGCGGATCGGGCGGATGTCGACCTGGCTGCGCGGCAGGAAGGCGACCGCGCCGTCGAGGTCGACGGTGAAGCCGCCCTTCACCTGGTTGAAGATAACGCCCGAGACCTTCTCGTTGGCGTTGAACGCCTTCTCCAGCTTACCCCAGCTTTCCTCGCGGCGCGCTTTGTCGCGCGAGAGCACCGCTTCGCCGAGCGCGTTCTCGACGCGCTCCAGATAGATTTCGACGGTGTCGCCGACCTTCAATTCATTCTGGCGGCCGGGACCCTGGAATTCGCGGAGCGCCACGCGCCCCTCGGTCTTGAGGCCGACGTCGATGACAGCGACGTCCTTCTCGATGCCGACGACGGTTCCCTTGACGACGGAACCTTCCTGCATCTCGTTATGCCCGAAGGACTCCTCGAGCATCGCGGCGAAATCTTCACGTGTCGGATTGGCGCTGTTCGCGGTGGCAGTGGCCATAAAGTCTCCAAACGAAATCGGTGCCGACGATTGGTGTTGACGGGCGTTACGCCATTCGGCCCGAAAGCCGGCATGGCTTGCGGGCCACCGGCAAAACCGGCGGGTCGGCAGGATGCCGAACGTCGTAACGAGGTTTTGGGTCCGGGGGCCGCCAACGAGGCGTGCGAGCGGGGCATGTCCTCCGACGTCGAGGGCGCGGTCATCCGCATCCTCGGCCCGCTCGGGCTCCCTCGCATTGCGAGACGGCCCGGAAGGCGCGGATATAGCCAAGTGTGCCGCCGCGCGCAAGCGAAGGGCCTCAGACTGGCGACAAAAAGCATCAATTTGAAGGGTTTGTCGTGCACTGGGCATTGCGCTGCCCACTCCCGGTCGTCCCCGCAAAAGCGGGGACCCAGTAACCCCTGTCTCGCGATATTGTTCGACCGAGGCGTACTGGATGCCCGCCTTCGCGTGCATGACAATCGGTGAGGCCGGTCTAGCGCCGTGCGGCTTGCACGATGGCGACGGCGGCGGCGAAGACCGACTCGACGTCGAGATCCGAGGTATCCAGCACATGGGCATCCGCCGCCGGCACGAGCGGGGCGACCGCGCGGTTGCGGTCGCGCTCGTCGCGGCGGCAGATGTCTTCGAGGATGCGCGCCTCCTCGACCGTCTCGCCCTTGGCCCGCAGCTCCGCGGTGCGGCGGCGGGCGCGCACCTTCGGGCTCGCGTCGACATAAATCTTCACGTCAGCATCGGGCAGGATGACGGTGCCGATGTCGCGACCGTCGAGCACCGCGCCGGGCGGCGCCGCGGCGAAACTGCGCTGCAGCTCGACAAGCGCCGCGCGCACCTGCGGGATGGCTGAGACGATCGAGGCGGGCTCCGCCATGCCGCGCGCCTTGAGCTTGGTCTCGTCGAGGCTTGCGACGTCGAGGCCGCGCGCCGCCGCCTCCGCGGCCGCAGGATCATCGAGCTTCGCGCCTTGCGCCACGAGCGCGTGCGCAACCGCGCGATAGAGAAGCCCGGTGTCGAGATGGCGCAGACCGAAATGCGCGGCGAGCCGCTTACCGAGCGTACCCTTCCCCGATGCCGCCGGTCCGTCGATGGCGATGATCATGAGAACTCAGCCCCCAGCCGCGTCATCATGGGCGTGAAGTCGGGGAAGCTCGTGGCGATGAAGGTGGTGTCGTCGACGGCGACGGGTTTCTCGCTCGCAAGCCCCATCACGAGGAAAGCCATGGCGATGCGGTGGTCCATATGTGTCGCGACGGTGCCGCCACCGGCGGCGCGGGGTGCGCCTTCGACGATCAGGTCATCGCCCTCAATCTCGCAGGCCACACCGTTGGCGCGCAGCCCTTCGAGCACGGCGGCGAGACGGTCGGATTCCTTCACGCGCAGTTCCTGCAGGCCGCGCATCCGGGTCGTGCCTTGCGCGAAGGCGGCGGCGACGGCGAGCACCGGATATTCGTCGATCATCGCGGGGGCGCGGTCGGCCGGGACGTCGACGCCGCGCAATGGCGAAGCGGCGACGCGCAGGTCCGCCATGGTCTCGCCGCCGTCGCTGCGTTCGCCGACGGTCTCGATCGCCGCTCCCATCTCGCGCAGCGTGGTGATGAGGCCGGTGCGCAGCGGATTCATCATGACATTTTCGAGGGTCACCTCGGAGCCGGGCGCGAGCAGCGCCGCGACAAGCGGAAAGGCGGCGGAGGAGGGGTCCGCCGGCACCACGATCGGCGCGGGGGTAAGCTCCGGCTGGCCGGTCAGCGTGATGCGGCGGCCATGCTCGCCTTCGGGCTCGGTGACAACAGTCGCGCCGAAATGGGTAAGCAGCCGCTCGGTATGATCGCGGCTCGCTTCCGCCTCGATGACCGTCGTGGCGCCGGGGGCGGCGAGGCCAGCGAGAAGGACGGCAGACTTGATCTGCGCGGAGGCGACGGGCGTGCGGTAGACGATCGGGATGGCGTCGCGGGCGCCTCGGAGGCGGATCGGCAGCCGGCCGCCTTCGCTTTCCTCCTCCGCCTTGGCGCCCATCTGCACCAGCGGGTCGAGGATGCGCCGCATCGGCCGCTTGCGCAGCGAGGCGTCGCCATCGAAGGTCGCGGCAACCGGACAGCCGGCGACGGCGCCCATCACCAGGCGGCAGCCGGTCCCCGAATTGCCGAAATCGAGGGGCT
>JBFWXB010000024.1:0-69935 GCA_050187875.1 Variibacter sp. | reverse complement strand
ACCGACGAGACGGCAACGCCGAACCGCGCCGCAACGGTTCGGCAGCTTCCGCCGGCCACAACCGCCGCAACCACCCGCTTCCGCAGATCATTGGAAAGAGGTCGAGCCATCAGATGCTGGCCTCCAGTCCAGCCAGCATCTTGAATCACAAACCCAAGTCCTAGGGAATCCCCGCGATTCAATTAAGCCGTGAACCGCTCTAGCCGCGACCTCGGCGTGCTCCCTCCCCCTGAAAGGGGGAGGGTTGGGGAGGGGGTCGTGGGCCGGCCGGTGCCGCAAGATCACCGCCCCTCATACGAAATGCGATAGACCGCGCCGGCAAAATCATCGGAGACGAGGAGCGAGCCGTCGGGAAGCTGCGCGACGTCGACCGGGCGGCCGAGATATTCGCCGTCGCCCGTAAGCCAGCCTTCCGCGAAGACTTCGGTCTTGTCCGCGGTGCCGTCCTCTTTCAGGCTCGTGAACATCACCCGTGCGCCAACCGGCTTGGTGCGATTCCATGAGCCGTGCTGTGCGTTGAAGATGCCGCCGCGATATTTCTGCGGGAACTGCTTGCCGGTGTAGAACATCATGCCGAGGTCAGCGGCATGCGCGGCCATCTCCACCTGCGGGAATGTCACGTCGGCGGGCGGCTGCTGATCCTTATATTCCACGGTGCGGGTCTTGCCGCCGCCGTAATAGGGAAAGCCGAAATTCATGCCCGGCTTGTCGGCGCGGTTGAGCTCGCCGGGCGGCTGGTCGTCGCCCATGCCGTCCACCTGATTGTCGGTGAACCACAGCGTCTTGTCCTTCGGATTGAAGTCCATGCCCACGGAATTGCGGACGCCCCAGGCGAAAACCTCGCGATCCTTACCTTCGTTGGTCATGCGAATGATTCCGGCCATCCCGACCTGCTTGTAGAGATCAAGTTTCTCCGGAGCCGGCACGTTGAAGGGCTGGCCGAGCGTGATGTAGAGCTTGCTGTCAGGGCCGATGCGGCAGGTGCGGGCCGTGTGATTGAAGGATTCCTCTTCCTTCGGGATGAGCTCGCCCTGTTTCACGACGTTGAACGCGGCAACATCGGCGCTCTCGTAGAAGAATTCGGCCGCCGGGAAGACGAGCACGCGGTTTTGCTCGATGACATAAAGCATGCCGTCGGGCGAGAAGCAGACGCCGTTCGGAATCTTGAACGCGATGGACGGTGCGAATTCCTTCACCTCGTCGGCGACGCGATCCTTGTCGCGATCGGTCACCGCATAGACCTTGGTCTTGCGCGTGCCGACGAAGGTGACGACCCCCTGCGGGCCAACGGCCATGTGGCGCGCATCGGGCACGATCGCATAGAGGCTGATCTTGAAGCCGCGCGGCAGCTTGATATGCGACAGCGTCTTCTTGATCGCCGCCGCCTTCGTACCGCCCTGCGGCACGGTCGGGATTTCCATCGGCGTGTCGGTCGTCTTGAACTCGCCGAGACGCTCGAGATTGTTGGGCGCGCTGGCCGGCTGCGCGAGAGCTGGAAGCGCCAGGAATATCGTCGCGGCGGACGTTGCCGCCCATGCCAATGACTTCATGATAGCCTCCCTTAAGAGCTGAACTGGATGTCAGCTTCGAGAGCATCTTAGCGCAACGCGGCCTTCACGTGACGCAGCGAGCACCGCCTGAGGAAGCATAGCCGCATTGCGTGATGCGATGTTGCGGGCCCGCGGGACGAAACGTTCCGCTTAAGATGCAGGCTCGTGCGCATCGGCCGTCAGCCTGCGGTACGCGTAAGGCGCATTCTCCTGCACGCCTGCAAGCGCCGCGACTTGCGCGTGATGAGGGGAAAGCTCGCAGACCGGGTCGGTGGCGCGCGCGTCGCCGGCGAGGAGAAAAGCCTGGCAGCGGCAGCCGCCGAAATCCTGCTCGCGACGCGGACAGCTTGCGCAGGGCTCCGGCATCCATCCGGTGCCGCGGAAGGCATTGAACGCCGGTGCATTTGCCCAGATGTCGGCGAGCGCATGCTCGCGCACAGACCAGAATTCGAGTCCGGGAATGACCTCCGCCGCATGGCAGGGCAGGACGCGGCCCGAAGGATTGATGTTGAGCGAGCGCCGGCCCCATCCGCCGAGACAAGGTTTCGGATAGCGCGCGTGATAGTCCGGCACGACGGCGTCGATGACGATGCGTCCCTGGTGGCGGGCGCGAAGCTCTTCGACGACATTGCGCGCGTGATCGACCTGTTCGCGCGTCGGCATCAGCGCGGCGCGGTTCTTCAGTGCCCAGCCGTAATACTGAACATGCGCGATCTCGACACGGCTGGCGTCGAGTGCGCGCGCGAGCTCCACCATCGCTTCGATGCGCTCGATATTGGCGCGATGCACGACCATGTTGACGGTGAGCGGCATTCCAAGCCGGCGGACAGTCTTGGCGAGCGCGTTTTTGCGCGCGAAAGCGCCACGATAGCCGGCGATGTGGTCCGCGGATGTCTCCTCGCTGTCTTGTATGGAAATCTGCACATGATCGAGGCCGGCGTCGTAGAGCGCTTGAAGCCGCGCGTCGGTCAGGCCAACACCGGACGTGATGAGGTTGGTATAGAGACCGGCATCATGCGCAGCGGCCGTGATCGCGACGAGATCGCGCCGCGCCGCCAGCTCGCCGCCGGAGAGATGCACATGCAACACGCCGAGTGCGGCAGCTTCGCGCATCACCCGCGCCCAGGTCGCGGTGTCCAGTTCGTCGTCGCGTGATTCCAGCGCGAGCGGGTTCGAGCAATAGGGGCAGCCGAGCGGGCAGCGATGCGTCAGCTCGGCGAGGAGGCCAAGGGGACGGTGGAGCTCGGGAACGGCGCGACCTTCTCCCTCCCCCGCTTGCCGGGGAGGGTTGGGGAGGGAGCCCCCTCCCGACGAGCTTCGCTCGTCGACCTCCCCTGCAAGCGGAAGAGGTGAAGAACTCACGCTCACGCGTTCCACTCCAACAGCCTCTTGTCCGCGAGCCCGCGCAGCAGCGCAGTGACGTCCGCCAGGACGCGCTCGCGCGGCGCATTATAGCTCTTGGCGAGGTCGTCGGCGATTGCGCCGAGCGTCGCTGTGCCGTCGCATCGCTTCAGGATTTCGAGTGCAATGGCGTCCGGCTTGAACATGCGCTCCGGCGCGAGGAGGACGAAGCCACCTTGCGCTTCGCCGTTCACGAGGCGCACGCCGCGCGGCAGCCGCGGACGGGTCGATTCGGTAAGTTGCGGTGCGTCCCCCATCGTCACTCCTCCGGCGCGAACGCGCCCGGCGGCACGTGCTTGGGCGCGACGTACGCGTAGTAGAGCGCGTCGAGCATCGCCCAGAGCACGCTGCATTTGAATTCGAGCGCAGCGAGCACGGCCTGCTGCTCCTCGGGCGTCGTCGCATGCCGCTTGACGTAGTCGAGCGCGAAATCGGAATCCCGCTGCGCTTGCGGCGGGCGCTTGTCGAAATAGGCGAGCGTCTCCTTGGTGATGAAATCGTAATTCGCCAGCATCCCCGCAACGCGCTCGCTGATGATGACCGGCGAGAACAGCTCCGTGAGCGATGAGGCGATGGCTTCGAGCAGCGTGCGCTCGCGCACGAAATGGACATAAGCGTCGACCGCGAAGCGCGTGCCGGAGAGAATGCCTTGCGTCGACGTGACGAAATCGCGCTCGAGGCCGAGCCCGTCGGTGAGCATGAGCCAGCGCGCGATGCCGCCGTCGCCGTCGCCTTCACCGTCGTGATCGTTGAGGCGATGCCGCCATTCGCGCCGCACGGCTGCATCCTGGCAGCGTGCGATAAGACTCGCATCCTTGATCGGAATCATCGCTTGATAATAGTAGCGATTGAGCGCCCAAGCTTGCACTTGGCCTTTGGTGCATTGGCCGTTGTGCAGCATGTGATGGAAGGGGTGCCGGTTGTGATAGCGCCGCGCGCCGATGTCGCGCAGCTTTGCCTCCAATTCGGCGGGTGTGAGGAGAGTCATGCCAGCGAACCTGATTCCTTTCCCTCCCCTGAAAGGGGAGGGGCCAACCGCAGGCGGTTCGGCGAGGGGTCATCCTTGGACCCCCACCCGGCACGCTGTGCGTGCCGACCTCCCCCTTTCAGGGGGAGGTGAAGAGAATTGAAGCACCTCACAACACGATCTCCATGCCGTCTTCCGCAATCTCCCAACCGGCAGTTTCGACGGTGCGGCGTTCGGCGGAGTCTGCGATGAGGATCGGATTGGTATTGTTGATATGGGTGTAGATGCGGCGCGCGGAAACCTCCGCCAGTGCGCGCAGCGAGCCGCTCTCGCCGTCGATCGGCATATGCCCCATGCGCAGGCCCGTTTTTGCACCTGTGCCGGTGCGTATCATCTCCTCGTCCGTGAATAGCGTGCCGTCGAACAGCACGGCGTCGGCGCCTGCGATGCGCGCCATGATGGCGGCATTGAGCGTCGCCGCGCCGGGAATATAGATCAGCCGGCGATCATTGGTGCGAATGTCGACGCCCACGGTCTCGCCCTCGTCCGCCTTGAGTGAGGCGACGGAAGCTTCGCGATAAAGCGGCACCTTTCCGGGGACGGCGAATAGGTCGATCGTGATATCGCCGGGGAGCGTAATGGCGCGATCGAGTGCGGCCTCACGCCGTTCGACGCAATCTGCCGCGAGCACGTCGAAGATCGGATTGGCGCGCAAGGTATCCAGCGTCTGACGTGATCCATAGAGCGAAAATGCCTGGCGCTCGCGCAAATCGAGAAGCCCCGCGACCTGATCGACCTCGGCGCCTGTCAGCACGACGGACGTGATGGGTGTGTCGCGCAATGCGCGCGGATGAAGCACGCGCGTCGCTTTGATCTGCGCGCGCAAGTCGGGCGTGGCGTTGATGAGGGTCCAATGCGCACCGTCGCCGCTGACGGCGAGGCTCGCTTGTGTGCGCGGCTTGACACGAATGTCGCCGGCCCATGCCATCTGGCAGGCGCGGCAACGGCAATTCCACTGCGGGAACCCGCCGCCGGCGGCCGCGCCCAGCACGATGGCGTTCAGTCGCCTCATGCCGCGCTGCGCGGTCGCCGCACGGAAATCAGAACTCGGCCGGCAGGTAGCCGTTGATCTCGAGGCCGAGGCAGATTTCGACGAGGGTCGGAGTCGTCCAGGTCATCGGAGGTCCTCACAATTCGGCAGTCGCGCCAGAGAGCCGGTGCAACGCCGTTGGACTATATCGCAAATGCCGCGTGACGGGAACTATGCGGCCGCCGCCCGGTCGCATGGCGTGCTCGACGATCGGATCGGCCTCGTGCGGCGCGATCATGGCTTGAAGTGCGCGATGTAGTAGGCGAGCTCGACGAGATCCGCGTCTTTCAGCGGCGGCACGACCTCGGCCATCACCGGCTGATATTCGGTGCGCGTGCCCGCCTTGTATTCTCGCAGACTCTTGAGCAGGTAGTCCTCGCGTTGTCCGGCAAGGCGCGGCACCGCGTCATTCCCGGAAAAATCGCGGTTATGGCAGAAGTTGCAGCGATGCTGACCGACCAAGGTGACCCCGCGCTGCATCCGGGCGGGATCGGCATCCGCGGCGGGCGGCGGCGCCGGCAGCTTGGCGATGGTGTCGGCAAATTTCTGCAGGTCGGCGTCGCTCAGGTCCTTCGCCATCTCGGTCATGGGGTCTGCTTTGCGTAGCCCTTGCCGGAACATGTAGAGCTCGATCACGACATATTGCGACTGCTGCGCCCCGAGCGAGGGGACTTCGGCATTTTCCGATCGGCCCTTCTCGCCGTGGCACGCGAGGCAGACGGAAAGCCGCTCCTCAAAGCTCTGCGCCGCCACAGCATTGATCGCCGCGGCAAGAAGAAGAGCCGCAGCAGCAAGATTTACGGCGAGACGAAGCGAATGCACGTTCCGCGCTCGATTTGGATGAAAGGAGAGGCGCCGTGCTCCGGCGCCTCTTATCTTCAATGCCGTTTCTTCTTCGGCGCCGGGCCGGCGGTGCGGGCCGCGCCATAGGAGACGCGATAGATGGCGCCGGCATAGTCGTCGGAGACCAACATCGACCCGTCCTTCATCACCAGTACGTCCACCGGTCGGCCGATATAGTTGTTGTCCTGGATGAAGCCGGTGAGGAACGGCTCGATGCTACGCACGCTGCCGTCCTTGTTCAGTGTCGCGACCACGACGTCGCCGCCGAGCTTCTTCGTCCGGTTCCATGAGCCGTGGCGCGCGATGAAGATCGCGTTGTGATACCGGCGCGGGAACGATTTCCCCTCATAGAAGCGCATGCCGAGCGCCGCCGTGTGCGGCCCGAGCAGCGCGACCGGCTTGTCGAATTCGCTGCAGGAGCGGCCCCAGCCGAATTCCGGATCGAGGAAATCGCCCTGGTAGCAATAAGGCGAACCGAAGTTCTGATTGGGCGCCGTGATGCGGTTGAGCTCATCGTTGGGCAAATCCTCCGATGCCCAATCGCGCCCGTTGTCGGTGAAATAGAGCTGTTTGTTCACCGGGTTCCAGTCGAAACCCACCGTATTGCGCACGCCGCGTGCGATGACCTCCATGTTCTTGCCGTCGAGATCCATGCGGCGGATTTGTCCGTGTTTATCGGACGGGATGCAGTTGTTGCACGGCTGGCCGACCGGAACGTAGAGCTTGTTGTCGGGACCGATGCCGATGAACTTCCAGCCGTGCGCCTCATCGGTCGGGAAGTCATCGTTGAGGAGCTGCGGCTTCAGCGGATTGTCGAGATTCGCTTCGATGTTGTCGTACTTCCAAATCTTCGAGAGCTCGGCGACGTAGAGCGCGCCGTTTTTGAAGGCGAGCCCGTTTGGCCGATGCAGGCCCTTCGCGATCGTTTTGACCTCGCGCTTCCCGTCCTTATCGACAATGGCGTAGACATTGCCGGCGAGACGCGTCGAAACGAATAGCGTGCCTTTGTCTCCCAGCCGCATGGAGCGCGCATTGGCGACGCCACTGGCGTAGAGCTCGATCTTGAAGCCTTTCGGCACTTTCAGCTTGTCGAGTTGAATCTTGTCGGCCGCGATCGGAATCGGCGGCGGCGCGACGGGCGCGAGCTTCGCGGCAGCCTCCGTATCGGGCCGTCCGATCAGCGGCGAGCCGGGCGGTAGCGCTGGGGCGGCCGCCGGTGTCGCGGCGGGCGCTGCCGCCGCAGGCGCGGGAGACGTTGCGGGCGCCGGCGTTGCGGCCGGGGTCTCCGCTGGCGCCGGAGGCGTCGCGGGTGTGGGCGCTGGCGTCGCGCCGGAAGGCGGCGGTGTGTCGTTTGCGGGTTGTTGTGCGAAGGCGGGTATCAAGCCGATCGCAGTAGCGAGGAGCAGAGCTGGAAGAGAGCACGACGAAATTTTCATAAAAAAGCCTCCGCACGGACGCGCAATGCATTTCGAATGCTGCCGCAGGCCGCTTGCGCATCGCAAATAGTTTCTCCCGAATGTGGGGGCCGTGCAATCGACAAATCGTAACGGCGCAATTGTCGTGTCTTCCACCAAATTTCTGCGAAGACGTGCGCTACGGGCGCGAGCGCTTTTGTCCTTTCGACGCCGCGCTTTCTTCGGCTTCCGTCAGCGCCGCGATCAATTCGTCGAGAATGCGATAGGTTTCGCGCATACGCTTCATGCCGAGCGTGCGTCCGACGGCGGCGTAGACCTCATCCGAGCGCGGCCCGACATTTTCGACCACGCGCCGGCCCGGTACCGTGAGCGAGATCATGGTCTTGCGCTTGTCGCCGGTATGGAGGCGGCGCATCGACAGCCCCGCGGCCTCGAGTTTCGGCAAGATGCGCGAGAGCGACGCGGGGTGTATGCAGCAGCGCTCGCTCAATTCGCCGATCTCGATCGCCTTTGTTTCGGCGAGCGCACGAAGAATGCGCCACTGTTGGTCGGTGAGACCGTATTCATGGAGATGCGGACGGAAGCGCTGCATCAACGCTTCGCGCGCGCGCACGAGCTGCATCGGGAGCGAACGCGTGAACGGTCGCAGACGTGCGGCCGGCGGCGACAATGGTTGGCGCGAGCCCGTCATGCGCGGTCTGCGTCTCGGTCGTTTTGAGCGTGCGATACGGCGCGGTTACGATCGCGCCATGCCGTCCATCGTCCTGGACAGATATGCACGCCGGCCCCCGTCGGCGTTCCAGTCACGACACCCATCCCCCAATCCATTCCCAATCGTTCTCATGTGATTCAACGCCCAGGAAAAAAAATCAAGCGCCTCGCGCTGCAGCGCCGTAAGGAGCGCTGCGGCGCGGCGAAGCGAAATCGCTGGACTATGGAGGATGTGCAACGCTCGCGTTTCGCTTCTAACCACGGTTCATTGATCGTGCGCGCAATTGACAAGGCTCATTTTGCGTCGCCATGTGCGAGCGTCTCCTGTCGTCCCTTCCGCCGAGCCATCCCTCCCATGAGCGCATCATCGTCCGGGTCCTTCGACCTCGATCGTCTTCTCGCCGGCATCCAAAGCTGGGTCGAAGTCGAAAGCCCGACCTCCGATACCGTGGCCGTCAATCGCATGATCGACCGCGTGCAGGCGGATGCGGCGACATTGCCCGTTGCCGTCGAGCGCATACCCGGCCGCGATGGGCGCGGCGACATGCTGACCCTGCGCACGCGCGGCGGCGGCGAGAAGCCCGGCATCCTCATCCTTTCGCATATCGATACCGTTCATCCGGTCGGAATGCTGGCGGGGCCGCTCCGCTTCCGGCGCGATGGCGATAAGCTTTATGGGCCGGGCATCTACGACATGAAAGGCGGTGCCTATCTGGCGTTCTCCGCGTTTGCGGCGGTCGCGCGCGGCAACAGCGCGCAGTTGCCGGTGAGCTTCCTGTTCACGCCGGATGAGGAGGTCGGAAGCCCGACATCGCGTGCGATGATCGAGGCCGAGGCGCGCCGCGCGCGCGTTGTCCTCGTCACCGAGCCGGCGCGTGACGGCGGCAAGGTGGTGACGGCGCGCAAGGGCGTCGGCCGCTTCGAGCTGACGACGACCGGCGTTCCGGCGCATTCCGGCTCCCGGCATCAAGACGGCCACAGTGCGATCCGCGAAATGGCGCGGCAGGTGCTGGCGATCGAGGCAATGACCGATTATGCGCGCGGCGTCACGACGACGGTCGGCATGATCAATGGCGGGACGGCGCCGAATGTCATCCCTCAATATTGCCACATCACCGCCGATCTGCGCGTGCGCGAGGTGAAGACCGGCGAGGAGTTCGAAGCGAAGATTCTCGGGCTTCAGCCCTTCGACAAACACGTGAAGCTGACCATCACCGGCGGGATGAACCGTCCGCCGTTCGAGAAGACGGCGGAGATCGACGCGCTTTTGAAGCGGGCGCAGAACGTCGGCCGCGCCTTCGGGCTCGATGTGAAGGACACCGAGATGACGGGCGGCGGCAGCGACGGCAATTTCACCGCCGCGCTCGGTGTGCCGACGCTCGACGGCCTCGGCATCGACGGCGAGGGCGCGCATACCGAATGGGAGCACGCTTTCATCTCGTCGATCGTGCCTCGCGCGCGGCTGATGCAGGGGCTGCTCGAGACGCTGGGATGAGGAAGGCCGCCGCTATGCCTTGCGCTGTCGTTCCGGGGCGCGCGAAGCGCGAGCCCGGAATCCATAACCCTGGCGCCGCGGCGTATGGATTCCGGACTCGCCGCTTCCGCTGCGTCCCGGAATGACAATCCTGTCGGCCGTTGACGCGGCGTCGCCGGTCTTTCTAAAATCGCGCCGTGGGATGGGGATGGAGTTCCCCGATAACCGCCGCGGGCCACGAAGGCCTGTCGGCTGATAACTCCTGCCACGCGGGGCCGCGCCCCGCCTTGGCGGGAGCATGTGACGCCCGCCGCCAGGCGGGTTTTTTGTTGCCCTGACCAAAGGAAGAAAGGGCGATGCTATGAATTATTTGATTGTTTTCATCGGGGGTGGCGTGGGCGCGGCGCTCCGGCATGGCGTCAATGTCGCGTGCGGCCGCCTTCTTGCGAACTTTCCGCTCGGCACGCTGACCGTCAATGTCACGGGCTCGATCATCATGGGGGTCCTCGCCGGCTATTTCGCCTATAAAGGCGATGCGGCGCAGGCGTGGCGCCTGTTCTTCACCACCGGAATTCTCGGCGGCTATACGACCTTTTCGTCTTTTTCCCTTGATGCGGCGCTCCTTTGGGAGCGGCACGAGCCTTGGCTTGCTGCCGGCTATGTTCTTGCTTCTGTTATGATTTCGCTCCTCGGCCTGTTCGCCGGCATGTATCTGGTGCGCCAGCTCACCTGACAGACGTCTTTCACGATCGCGTTGACTTTGCGCGTCTATTATGAGAATGAACATTCGCTCTAATTGCCGCAGCGCAAACGTCGCCAGCACCGAGCCCTCTTGTGAGCCCCGACCATGCGCCGCGCTAATCCCCAGCGTCAGATCGATCGCCGCGCCGAGATCTTGGAGGCCGCGGAGCGTTGTTTCGTGCGTTCCGGCTTCCACCAAACCTCGATGCAGGAGATCTGCGTCGAGGCGGGGATGAGCCCCGGCAATCTCTATCGCTACTTCGCCTCCAAGGAGGCGATTATCGAAGGCATCGCCGAGCGGGACCGCGCGGAGGTGCTCAGCCAGCTCGCCGGCGCCAATTTCACCGAGGATTTCTTCGGCACTTTCGCCGCGCTGGCGCGCCATCACGTGGTCGAGCGCACGGCGGACGATGTCGGGCTCTGCGCCGAGATCATGACGGAGAGCCGCCGCAATTCCGCCGTGGCGCGCGTGTTCCAAGGGTTCGATGCTGAAGTGAAGGCGCGTCTCATCGGCGTGTTGCGGGAAGCCGCGGCGCGCGGCGACATCGCCAAGGACATCGATTTCGAAACCGTCGTCACGATGCTGATGGTGATCGTCGACGGCGTGTGGTGGCGGCGCGCGGTCGAACCGAACTTCAATGCCGAGGCGGTGCTGCCGCTGTTTCTGAACATCACGAAGGACATGCTTTTCGGCCGCACAGGCACGGACCGAGAGGCGGAGGGGACATCATGAAGTCAAGCCGCATCACGGCGGTCGGGCTGGTCGCGGTTGCCGGGCTCTGGATCGCGTCTGGTTATTTCATGCCGCACGAATCCACCGAGAGCAAAGCGGCGGTGCGCCCGCAAGCAGCGACACCCGAGAAACTTTTCCGCGTCGCGGTGGAGCGCACATCACTTGTTCCGCACGCGCAGAAGCTGCTCGTCTCCGGACGCACGGAGGCGGACCGCAAGGTCTCCATCGCGGCGCGCACCTCCGGCGTGCTCACGGAACTGCGCGTGCATCGCGGCGACCGCGTGAAAGCCGGCGACGTCATCGCCGTGCTCGCCGACGAGGGCCGCGAGGAACAGGTCGCGCAGGCGCGCGCCATGGTACAGCAGCGGCGCACGGAATTGGAAGCGCGCACCAAGCTGATCGAAAAGGGCATGATGCCGCGGCTTGAGCTCGTCAATCTCGAGTCTCAGCTCAAGACGGCCGAAGCGGCGCTCGCCAATGCGGAAGCCGAGCGCGAGCGCGGCGTCGTGCGCGCGCCGTGGCCGGGCATCATCAACAACACCTCGGTCGAGGTCGGCCAATCCTCGTTCTCGTTCATGGGGACCGAGATCGCGCAACTCGTCTCGCTCGATCCGTTGCTCGCGGTCGTGGAGGTCGCCGAGCGCAAGCTTGGCAACGTCAAGGTGGGCGATCCGGCGGAAGTGCGCCTCGTCACCGGGCAGACGATGCAGGGGAAGATCCGCTTCGTGTCGAAAACTGCGAGCGACAAGACGCGCACGTATCGTGTGGAAGTTGAGTTGCGCAACCCTGACGGCGCCGTTCCAGATGGCATCACGGCCGAGGTGGCCATTCCGATGAAGGCCATGTCGGCGACGCGCGTGCCGCGCTCCGCGCTGACCTTCGCCTCGTCTGGCGATCTCGGTGTGCGCGCCGTCGGCGAAGGCGACAGGGTGAAGTTCCTGCGCGTCACCGTCGTCGAGGACGAGCAGGAATTCATGTGGGTCTCCGGCATTCCCGACGGGACGCGCGTTATCGTGCAGGGCCAGGATTTCGTCGGCGAGGGCCAGCACGTCGAGCCCGTGGCGGGGACGCAGGCCGTCAGCTCGGCGAAGTGACCAAGAGGCGGCAAGCTCAATGACCGGCCTTATCGACTACGCCATCAGCCATGCGCGGCTCACGATCGCGACGCTGATCTTCCTGCTGACCGCCGGCTTCGTCGCCTATGAGACGATCCCGAAGGAGGCGGAGCCGGACGTCAAGGTCCCGATCATCTACACGCAGCTTTCCCAGCGCGGCATCAGCCCTGAGGACAGCGAGCGCCTGCTGCTGCGGCCGGTCGAAACGAAGCTCAAGTCGGTCGGCAATGTGAAGGAGATGCGCTCCACCGCCTTCGAAGGCGGTGGTTATGTGCTGCTCGAATTCGAGGCGGGCTTCGATTCCAAGTCTGCGCTTGCCGACGTGCGCGCGAAGGTCGACGAAGCCAAGCGCGACCTGCCGAAGGACGCGGACGAACCGCTGGTCCAGGAGGTCAACCTCTCGCTCTACCCTGTGCTTGTCGTTGCACTCTCCGGTGACATGCCGGAGCGCTCGCTGCTGCGTATCGCGCGGCTCGCCAAGAATGCGATCGAGCAGGTGCCGGGCGTTCTCTCCGCGGAGCTGCGCGGTGCGCGCGACGAGGTGGTCGAGATCATCGCCGAGCCGATGCTCATGAAGAGCTACGGCGTGTCGCTCGAGCAGCTCATCGCTGCTACGCAGCAATCCAACAGCCTGGTTGCCGCCGGCGCGCTCGAAGGCGATTCCGGCCGCTTCGCCGTGAAGGTGCCGGCGCTGATCGAACGGCCGCAGGATGTGCTCAACATCCCGGTTGCCGCTTCGGCGGGCGCTGTCGTCACGCTCGGTGACGTGGCGCAGGTGAAGCCGACCTTCAAGGACGCGACCGGCATCACGCGCGTGAATGGCAAACGCGCGATGACGATCGAAGTCTCGAAACGCACCGGCGCGAACCTGATCGAGACGGTCGACGGCGTGAAGGCGGTCGTCGACAAGCTCAAGACCACGTGGCCGGAGACGGTGCAAGTCTCCTTCACGCAGGACAAATCGAAGCTTATCCGCCAGATGCTGTCCGACCTGCAGAACTCGGTCGCGACGGGCGTCCTCCTCGTCGTCGTCATCATTCTGTTCGCGCTCGGTTATCGCGCGTCGCTCTTCATCGGTATCGCGATCCCGGCATCGTTCCTCGCCGGCGTCCTCGGGCTGCAGCTTGCGGGGCTGACCGTCAACATCGTCGTTCTCTTCTCGCTCATCCTCGCCGTCGGCATGCTGGTCGACGACGCGATCATCGTCTCGGAATTCGCCGAACGGCGCATGAGCGAGGGGATGGCGCCGCGCGAGGCTTATTCGCTTGCCGCCAAGCGCATGGCCGGTCCGGTGATTGCGGCGACGGCGACGCGCGTCGCGGCGTTCTCGCCGCTTCTCTTCTGGCCCGGCATCGTCGGCCAGTTCATGAAATATCTACCGATCACGCTGATTGCGACGCTGTCCGCGTCGCTTGCCGTTGCGTTGTTCTTCACGCCGACGCTCGGCGCGC
This sequence comes from Variibacter sp., assembly GCA_050187875.1. Taxonomy (GTDB): domain Bacteria; phylum Pseudomonadota; class Alphaproteobacteria; order Rhizobiales; family Xanthobacteraceae; genus JAFKKS01. Next base: position 56,444 of record JBFWXB010000024.1, on the reverse strand, counting down.
TCCTCGGCAAGGCGGCGCCCATCCCGCATGATGAGCGCGCCAATGATCGGGGTCTCTATATGCGCACGGTGCGCTTGGCGCTCCGGCATCCTGGTTCGACCTTGGCGCTGGCGGCGTTCCTGTTGATCGCCGTGCAGGTCGCGTACGGCAAGTTCGGCAATGGCGTCGAATTCTTCCCGAAGGTCGAGCCGGACTACGGACAGGTGCTGGTGCACGGCCGGGGCAACCTCTCACTCGCCGAAAAGGATGCCATCCTCAAGGAGGTGGAGAACCGCGTCCTCACCTTCAGCGGCCTCAAGACCGTCTATACCCGCACGGGCGAGCAGCCGCGCGGCTCGAACGAAATCACCGAGGACACGATCGGCGTGATCCAGTTCGAGTTCGCGGACTGGAAGGCGCGTCCGCCCGCGCACGAGATCATGGACGCGATCCGGGCGAAGACGGCCGACATTCCCGGCGTCGAGGTCGAGGTGACGGCGCCGCGCGCCGGCCCGCCGACGGGCAAGCCGGTGCAGGTGCAACTGGCCGCGCTCGACCCCGATCTCATCCCGGCGGCGGCGAAGAAGGTCGCCGACATGCTGCGTGCGCGGCCCGACATCCGCGACCTCGACGACGGTCAGCCGCTGCCCGGCATCGACTGGCAGATCAACGTCAACAAGGCGGAAGCGGCGAAGTACGGCGCTAGCGCCTCGAGTGTCGGCACCGCCATCCAGCTCGTCACCAACGGCACCAAGATCACGGAATATCGCCCGTCGGAGGCCGACAAGCAGGTCGACATCATCGTGCGCTTTCCGGACAACCGGCGCAGCCTCGATCAGATCGACGATCTGCGCGTGCAGACGACGTCCGGCCACGTGCCGATCGGCAATTTCGTCGAGCGCGTGCCGGCGCGCCGCGTCGGCTACATCAATCGCGTCGGCGGCAATCGCGTGATGACGGTGTCGGCGAACGTCGCCGAAGGCGTGCAGAGCGCGAAGGTGCAGGAAGACATCGCCCGCGAGCTGTCGAAGGGTGTGCTCGGGCCGGGCATCCTCTGGAAGCTCAAGGGCGAAGACGAGGAGCGCGCCAAGGCGGGCGCCTTCCTGATGAAGGCGTTCGGCGCGGCGATCTTCCTGATCTTCGCGATCCTGCTGGCGCAGTTCAACAAGCTCACCTCGGTCGGGCTTGTGTTGACCGCCGTGTTGCTCTCGACCATCGGCGTCCTGCTCGGTCTCATGATCATGGGCCAGCCGTTCGGCGTCGTGATGACCGGCATCGGCATCATCGCCAACGCCGGCGTGATCGTGAACAACAACATCGTGCTGATCGACACCTACGACCGATTGCGGCGCGAAGGCGTCGACGCCTATGACGCGATCATCGAGACGTGCCGCGAGCGCGCGCGCCCGGTGGTGCTCACCGCCGTCACGGCGATCCTTGGCGTGCTGCCGATCGCGTTCGGGATCAATATCGAGTTCCTGGCGCGCGAAGTGACGGTCGGCGCGCCGGCGACGCAGTGGTGGATCAGCCTTTCGACCGCCATCGTGTTCGGCCTCGGTTTCGCGACGATCCTGACGCTGATCGTCACGCCGGCGGCGCTGATGGCGATCGCCAAGCTTGCCGACTGGCGGGTGCGGCGGAAGGAACGCCGCGCCGCCCGGCGCGAAGCGCGCCGCCTTGCGCGTAGCGGCGTGGTGGCGCAGCCCGCGGAGTAGAACTTCACCCTCCCCCCTTGCGGGGAGGGTCGGCGCGCGAAGCGCGTCGGGGTGGGGGTCGCTGTGAGTTTCACCGCATCACCCCCACCCCCGACCCCTCCCCACGAGGGGGAGGGGAGAAGTCCGCGCTTGCGGCGTAACCTGTGCCACCCAATGACTCGTCATGCGCGGGCTTGACCCGCGCATCCATCTTCAATGAAGTGATTTCGAAACTGATGGATGGCCGGGTCAAGCCCGGCCATGACGGCAATAGATGCTCCCTGATCCTACCGCCATTGCCTCGCGCGCCCCGGTTATTCCCGTGCTCACCATCGAGCGCGTTGCAGATGCGGTGCCGCTCGCGCGGGCGCTCGTCGCCGGCGGTCTGCCGGTTCTGGAAGTGACACTGCGTACGCCGGCGGCGCTCGATGCGATCGATGCCATGGTACGTGCGGTGCCGAATGCGGTGATCGGCGCCGGCACCATTGCCAAGGCCGGTGACATCGATGCCGCCGTAAAAGCCGGCGCGAAATTCCTCGTTAGCCCCGGAACGCCGGCCGCGCTTGTCGATGCGCTTGCGGCCGCACCTGTTCCAGTTCTGCCGGGCTGCGCGACCGTGTCGGAAGCGATGGCGCTCGCGACGCGCGGCTTTTCGGTGCTGAAGTTCTTTCCGGCGGAAGCCTCGGGCGGGATCGCGTGGTTGAGTGCGGTCGCGGCGCCGCTGCCGCATCTTCGCTTCTGCCCGACCGGCGGCATCGGTGCAAAAAATGCGGCCGCCTATCTCGCGCTGCCAAACGTCGTCGCGGTCGGCGGCTCCTGGGTCGCGCCGAAAGATGCGGTCGTCGCGGGCGACTTCGCGCGCATCATTGCCCTCGCGCGTGAAGCGGCGGGGTTGCGTTAGCGACTTCGTGTTCTCGGGTGTCGTCCCCGCGAAGGCGGGGACCCAGTACGCCGTGCGCTTTCGTTCAAAAGCGAGGTCTGTGATTACTGGATGCCCGCCTTCGCGGGCATGACAAGTCGGAGGACAAATATCAATGCACGCTTTGCGTCCGGGGGACGATGGCGCCGCGATGCTGCACGACTTCGCCGGCGAGCGCGTGCGCGGCATGGACGGCGGCGGTGGGATTCTGTCCCGACAGCCGCGCGGAGATATAGCCGGCGCTGAAGCTGTCGCCTGCGGCCGTGGTGTCGACCGGTTTGACCGCCTGTGTGATCGGCACGAATTCCTGCGTGCCATTGACGGCGACGAGCGCCGGATTGTCCGCGTTCTTGACCACGATCTCCGGAATGCCGAACGCTTGCAGGCGCGCGACCGCCGCTTCCGGGCTCGCATCGCCCCACATCGCCGCCTCGTCGTCGAAGCTCGGCAGCACGATATCGACGCGCTTGAGCGCTTCGCCATAGACGGTGCGGGCGCGGGCGAGATCGCCCTTCCAGTTGCGCGGGCGGTAGTTGGTGTCGAACGCGACCTTGACGCCGCGCGAGCGCGCCAGCTCCAACAGCGCGAGGAAGCGGCCTATGCCGGTGTTCGAATAAATCGAGAGGGTGACGCCGGAGAAATAGATGATCTTCGCGCTCAAGAGCTGCTCGGCGATGGCGCTCCAGTTCTCGAATTCGAAAAGCTCGCGCGCCGGCGCGCTTTCGCGCCAGTAATGAAACGTGCGCTCGCCCTTCTTGTCGGTCTCGATCAGGTAAAGGCCGGGCAGCCGCCCCGCGACGCGCAGCATAGTATCGGTTGCGACGCCCTCGGCCTTCGCGAGCGCAATGATGCCGTCGGAATAGCGGTCATCCCCGAGCGCCGTTGCGTAACCGACGGAGACGCCGGCGCGGGCGAGATAGACGGCCGTGTTGAAAGTATCGCCGCCATAGGCGAGTGAAAAGCGGCCATTCTTGCCGCGCGACAGCTCAACCATGACTTCGCCGACCGAGATGACGTGAGGCGTATTGTCCGACATCGAGACCCGCAGGCTGGGAGAGGGACCCGCAGCATAGCTAGCTTGCCGGCGCGACGCGACCCGGGGTGACCTCGAAAACCTGCGCCTTTGCGGCGATGTCGGCAAAGGCCGCGGGGTCGGCGCCGGTCATCCAGACCTGCGCCTCCAGGCTTTCGAGCCAGGCATAGAGCGCGCGTCGCCGTGCCGGGTCGAGATGTGCGACGACTTCGTCGAGGAGGAGCACGGGCGCCGTCCCAGTCGTCTCGATGATGAGGTGCGCGTGCGCAAGCACGAGGCGGATGAGCAGCGCCTTCTGTTCGCCGGTCGAGGCTTGCGCCGCCGGCACGCCTTTAGCCGCGTAGATGACGTGCAGATCGCTCAAATGCGGGCCGTCGAGCGTGCGCCCGGCGGCGGCGTCGCGGGCGCGGTTTTGCTGCAGCAAGGCGCGGTAGCGATCTTCGACCACCACGGCTGCGGTGTCCGGTAGCGCCGCCTCCATCCAGCCTTCGAGTGCGATCGCGGCGGCCGGGAAGGCGGCGGCTTCGCCGGTGGCCGCGACAAGCGCGTGGGACAGGCGCCGCACCGTGTCGGCGCGCGCCGCGGCGACGGCGACGGCGATCTCCGCGGTCTCATGCTCGATCGCATCCAGCCATTGCGAATCCGCGCCGGGCTGCTCGAGCAGCCGGTTGCGCGAGCGCAGGCTGCGCTCAAGGCCGCTCACCCGCGCATTGTGCTTGTGGTCGATCGCCATCGTGAGCCGGTCGAGGAACCGGCGGCGTTCCGACGCTGGCCCGGCGAAGAGGCCATCCATCGCCGGCACGAGCCAGAGCACGCCGAGATAATCGGAGAAGGCGTTAGCCGACGGCACCGCTTCGCCGTCGATGCGGCATTTGCGTGTCTCCGCGCCGCCTTCGGCAGTCGGCGCGTCGATTCCGGTGCCGAGCGTTGCGAGGCCGAGCGGCCCTTCCACCTCCGCAGCCACGGCCCAGGAGCCGTCGCCTTCGCCGAACGCCATCTCGTCGAGCGTCGCGCGGCGGAGCCCCCTCCCCGGCATCAGCAGCGACAGCGCTTCGAGGAGATTGGTCTTGCCGACGCCGTTCGCGCCGGTGAGCACGACCGGCCGCGCGTCCGCGCGCAGGCTTGCGCTTGCATAGCTCCGGAATCGCGTCAGCGTCAGGCGGCGGATACGGGCGGCGGCGGTCATGACCCCTTCAATGTCGCGTGACCCCCGTTCTCGCTGCCCGAGAAGGCCACTATGCTGAGCGGCAGGCGATCGCGGCACGCGGGCGAAGCAAGCGCCAACATGGAGGTGCTTTATGGCCAGTTACGATCTTCGCGTAAACGGCTTCCGCCGGTCGGTTGAAGCCGATGACCCCGACAAGCCCCTCCTCTACGTGTTGCGCGGCATGGGCCTCACCGCAACCAAATTCGGCTGCGGGCTTGGCCAGTGCGGCGCCTGCACGGTGATGATCGACGGCGCCGCGGCGCGATCATGTCAGACGCGGATTGCCGACCTCTCCGGCAAGTCCATCACCACGCTCGAGGGCCTCGCAACGGAAACTGGCCCGCATCCGGTGCAAGCCGCCTTCATCAAGGAGCAGGTGCCGCAATGCGGCTATTGCACCAGCGGCATGATCATGACCTCAGTCGCATTGCTCGCGCGCAACAAGAAACCGAGCGAAGCGGAGATCCGCGCGGAGCTCGACGGCAATCTCTGTCGCTGCGGGACCCATGTGCGGGTGCTACGCGCCGTCATGGCGGCGAGCGGGCAGCCTGTCTCCGGGCAGGGAGGCTGACATGAACGCGCACGTCAAACTCTCCCGCCGCACGCTCATCAAGGGCGGCGCGCTCACCGTCGGCTTCGCGCTTGCCGGCCTGCCGAAAGGCGCGCTCGCGCAGACCGCGACGAAATCCCTCGACAAAGGCGAGGTCGATGCGTTCCTCGCCGTCAATGCCGACGGCACCGTCACGCTTTACTCCGGCAAGGTCGATCTCGGTCAGGGGCTGCGCGCCGCGCTGCCGCAGATCGTCGCCGAAGAACTCGGCGTGCCCTTCGACAAGATCAAATATGTCGAAGGCGACACCGCACTCACGCCCGACCAGGGCCGCACCTCCGGCTCGAACGGCATTCAGGTTGGCGGCATGCAAATCCGTCAGGCGGCCGCGACGGCGCGCAAGGGGATGATCGAGCTCGCCGCACGGACGCTCAACGCCAAGCCGGAAGACCTCACCACGGCGGACGGGAAGGTCGTTCCGAAAGCCGGCGGGCCGGGCGTGAGCTTTGCCCAGCTGATTGGCGGCAAGAGCTTCAATCTCAAGCTCGATCCGAAAGCGCCGGTGAAAAATCCGTCCGACTATAAATTGGTCGGGAAGCCGATCCCGCGCCCGGACGTGCCGGCAAAATGCACCGGCCTCAAGACCTATATCCAAGACTTTTCCGTGCCGAACATGCTGCACGGCCGGGTGATCCGCCCGCCGGCCATCGGCGCGAGTCTCGTCTCTGTCGACGAATCGTCCGTCGGCCATCTGCCGGGCGTGAAGGTCGTCCGCGTCAAGGATTTCCTGGCCGTCACGGCCGAGGACGAGTGGACCGCCGTCAAGGCCGCGCGTGCGCTCAAGGCGCAATGGAGCGGTGGCGGCGGGCTGCCGGATCAAAGCGGGCTCACCGACAAGCTGCGCAACGATCCGACCATCACCGATCAGGTTCTGGTCAACAAGGGCACGCCCGGTGCGGAGCTGCCGGAAGGCGCCAGACAATTGAAGGCGACGTATTTCTGGCCGATGCAGAGCCACGGCTCGATGGGACCGTCATGCGCGGTCGCCGACGTCAACGGCGAACGCGCGATCATCTGGACGGCGTCGCAAGGGACGCACGGCAACCAGGCGACGTTCGCGCGCTTCCTCAAGCTGCCGAAGGACAAGGTGCGCCTCATCTATGTCGAAGGCTCCGGCTGCTATGGGATGAACGGCCATGAGGACGCGGCGGCGGACGCCGCGATCCTCTCGCGCGCGGCGGGGCGTCCCGTGCGCGTGCAATGGATGCGCGAGGACGAGCACGGCTGGGATCCCAAAGGGCCGCCGCAACTCCTCGACGTGTCCGGCGCCGTGTCCGCCGACGGCCGCATTCTCGACTGGAAGACCGAGATGTGGATTCCGCAGACGACGCGCGGCATGCCCAGCATTCCGCTGCTCGCGCCGGAAGCCGCCGGGCTCGACGACGTCAGAGGCTACAACACCGGTTTGATCTCACAGAACGGCGAGCCGCCTTATGCGGCCGGCGGCGCGCAGGTCGTGGTGCATTGGCTCAAGGACACGCCGCTACGCCCGGCGCCGATCCGCTCGCCCGGCAAGCCGGCCAATTGCTTCGCAGTCGAGAGCTTCACCGATGAGCTTGCGCATGCGGCCGGCGTCGATCCGCTGGAGTTCCGGTTGCGCGGCCTCTCCGATCCGCGTGGCCTCGAGGTGTTGCGGCGTGTCGCGTCGATGATGAAGTGGGAGACGCGGGTCTCACCGGCGAGAAATGATGCAGCCGCGATCGCGCGCGGGCGCGGCCTTGCCTACATCCACTACAAGTTCAACGAGGCTTATGTGGCGATGGGCATGGAGGTCGCCGTTGAACGGGCGAGCGGCGCGATCCAGGTCGAGCGTGTGGTCTGTGCGCATGACTGCGGGCAGATCATCAACCCGGATGGCGTGCGATCGCAGATCGAAGGCTCGATCACGCAGACGCTGTCGCGCGCGCTGATGGAAGAGGTCAAGTTCGACAGCAATGGCGTCACCAGCGTCGACTGGTCGAGCTATCCGATCCTCGCCTTCTCGGGCGTGCCGAGGATCGACATCGATCTGATCGACCGGCCGATGGAAAAGCCGGTCGGCGCCGGGGAGGCCTCCTGCACCACGGTCGCCGCTGCTCTCGCCAACGCAGTGTTCGACGCGACCGGCGCGCGCCTGCGCACGCTGCCGATGACGCCGGAGCGAGTGAAATCAGTGCTGGAAGGCAAAGCGGTGTAGATTCGTCCTGGCCGTTACACCCGCATCGGCATCAGCACGTAGAGCGCGCCGGAGGCCTCCGTCTCCTGGATCAGCGTCGGTGATCCGGGATCAGCAAGCTTGAGCACCGCCTGCTCGCCGTCGATCTGCGCGGCGATGTCGAGCAGGTAGCGCGAGTTGAAGCCGATATCGAGCGGGTCGCCGTCATAGCCGACCTCGAGCTCCTCGGTCGCGCTGCCGGAATCCGGATTGGTGACCGAGAGAAGAAGCCGCCGGCCGGAGAGCGAGAGCTTCACCGCGCGGCCGCGCTCGCTCGACACGGTCGAAACGCGGTCGACGGCGGCCTCGAAATCCTTCTTGTCGACGGTGAGGTGCTTGTCATTCCCGGTCGGAATAACGCGGGCATAATCGGGGAAGGTGCCGTCGATCAGTTTCGAGGTTAGCACCATGTCGCCGAGCATGAAGCGGATCTTGCTCTGCGAGAGCTCGACCTGCACCTCGGCCTCACCGTTCTCGATCAGGCGCTGCAGTTCGCCCACGGTCTTGCGCGGGATGATGACGCCGGGCATGCCCACGGCTCCCTTCGGGGCCGGCAATTCGAATTGCGCGAGGCGGTGGCCGTCGGTTGCGACCGCGCGCAGGGTCGGGCTGTCAGTCCCCGCGGGGTTATGCAGATAGATGCCGTTGAGGTAGTAGCGCGTCTCCTCGGTCGAGATCGCGAACTGCGTCTTATCGATCAGCTTCTTGAGGTCGCCCGCCGCGAGGGTGAACTTGTGCGTCATCTCGCCGGCCGCGAGATCGGGGAAGTCGGTCTCGGGCAGCGTCTGCAGGGTGAAGCGGGAGCGGCCGGCGCGGATCGCGAGGCTCGCCCGCTCGCCGGTCGCCTCGATGACGACCTGCGAGCCGTCGGGGAGCTTGCGCACGATCTCGTAGAACATGTGGGCCGGGACCGTGGTCGCGCCACCGGTGCCAACTTCCGCGTCAAGCGGCTCGATGACCTCGAGATCGAGATCGGTCGCCTTCAGGCTCAGCTTCGACTTGGCGGCGCGCAGCAGCACATTGGCGAGGATCGGGATTGTGTTGCGGCGCTCGACCACACGATGCACATGGCCAAGGGATTTGAGCAGTTCCGCGCGCTCAACGGTGACTTTCATATCCAGCTCCCTCACCCGCAGCGACGGGTGCCGCGGCCGCTGATGGGCCCCTACCTTCGAACCCAAAGCGGGCAAGAAAAGTGGCTTTTTGCGCGGCCCAAGGCAAGCGTGGAGACGATGTCCGCGGCGCTTTCCCGCAGGAAAAACAAGGGCTAGGTGATACGTCCAGCCCTCGGCAGGGAACTGCTCCCCCCTGAAAGGGGGAGGGTCGGGGTGGGGGTCGTGCGCGCGCAAATTGACCCCCACCCGGTCTGCTTCGCAGACCGACCTCCCCTTTTCAGGGGGAGGTGAGAAGAAAGGCTTCGGGACTTTGCGCGACCGTTGTGCGAGCGGCGCTGTCTCCGCCTACTCCATCAGCATGCGCTTGAGGATCTCGATCTCCTCGGCCAGCACCTTGTCGCTGTCGGCGAGATGCTCGATCTTGCGCACGGCATGCAGCACCGTGGTGTGGTCGCGTCCACCGAAGCGGCGGCCAATCTCCGGCAGCGAGCGCAAGGTCAAGGTCTTGGCGAGATACATGGCGATCTGGCGGGGGCGCACGACATTGGCCGTGCGGCGCGAGGAAAGCATGTCCGCGCGGCTGACATTGTAGTGGCGCGCGACGGCGCGCTGGATGTCCTCGATCTTGACGCGCTTAGGCTCCTGCGGGCGCACCAGATCACGGACCGCAAGCTCCGCCATCTCCATCGTCACCGGCTGGCCGGTGAGCTTGTTGTGGGCGAGGAGCCGGTTGAGCGCGCCGTCGAGGTCGCGGCCGTTATGCGTGATCATGCGCGCGACGAAAGCGAGCACCGGCGGCGGCACGTCGAAGGCGGGATGGTGCACCCGCGCGGCAGTGACGCGCGCCTTGAGGATGGCGAGGCGCAGATCCTCCTCGAAGCTGCCGATCTCCGTGACGAGGCCGCCGGCGAGGCGCGAGCGCACGCGATCCTCGAGGCTTTCGAGCTCGCTCGGCGGCCGGTCGCCTGCGACTACCACCTGACGGCCGGCATCGATCAACGCGTTCAGCGTGTGGCAGAACTCGGCCTGCGTCGATTTTCCTTGCAAGAATTGCAGGTCGTCGATCACCAGGACGTCGATGCCGCGCAGCATCTCTTTGAACGCGAGCGCCGTCTGCGTCTTGATGGCGGAGACGAAGCCGTACATGAATTTTTCGGCGGTGAGATAGAGGACGCGGCGGCCATTCCTGTTGCCGGCCCAGGCGATCGCCTGGAGGAGATGCGTCTTGCCGAGCCCTACCGCGGCGTGGACGTAGAGGGGATTGAACATCACCGCGTCGCCGCGTTTGGCTTCCGCGACTTGTCGCGCGGCGGCATGGGCGAGCTTGTTGGCGCGGCCAAGCAGGAACGTCTCGAAGGTCAGGCGCGGATCGAGCGGAGAGCCGCCGAGGGCGTCGGCGCTCGCGGCCGTCGTCGGACGGATTTCGCCATCGGCCATGGGAGCGCGCGTCTCGCGCACGGGCGCTGGCGGCGTCACATCGTTCGGCTTGGTCTTTTGCGCCTGATTGCGGATCACGGCGGAGCGCACGCCGATATCAATGCGGGCGACCGTCGAATGCTCCTGCTTCCAGCCGGCCAGCACCCGCTCGGCATAGTGAGCGAGGATCCAGCTTTTCAGGAAGCGCGTCGGCACCGACAGCTTCACATTGTTCCCCTCGACGGCGTCGAGCTCCATGCGTGTGAACCAGCTCAGAAAAATATCTTCGCCCAGTTCCGCGCGCAGCCGCTTCTTGACGCGGTCCCAGCGCTCCTCGTCCGTGGCGGCGACGCCGTCGGCCGTTGCGACGTTCCGAGGAAAGCGGCGATGGTTCGAAAGGTCGGCGTCGGGAAGGGCAGCGGTATCGGAGTGTTTGAGCATCACTCTCTATCTCCAGAATTTCGGGTCGATGCGGCGGGCCATGAGGCCGTGGAACGGACGTCTAGTCCGGGACGCGAAGGCAGCCGTCAGGGGGCTCGGTCTTCGCAGTGCCGCCGCCCGGCATCTGGGTTAATCGATCATCTGGAATAAGGATCAATACAGTCATGTCCGCCCCGCCTCTGCGATCAATCGCAAGGTTTTCTCACGCCGCACAATAAGAAGAACAAAGATCACCCTAACGGCACAATGTAATAAAACATGCGCCGCAAAGTCATCGCGAAGATTTAACGCTTACCCCACACTACATATGGCGTCGGTAGTTCAGCCACATGGTGATGGACGACTGCCGCAGGTTGTTCATTGCGCGGCCGATACGTCCGCCTTGCCGAAGACTTCATGCCCGGAAGGCGAGGGTGACGATACACCCCCGTGGCGGAGCCGCAACGTGGATTTTCCGACCCCCTGCCGCGGCGGCTAGTCGAACTCCATCCGTTCTCCCCCGGTCTCGCGTCCTACATCGAGACAACGAGTTGAATCATTGGGCGGAATCGGTCGCTGTGACTGACCTGCAACGGCGGGGCCGGAAGGTGGCGGCGCGGAGGCAATCGCTTAACAAATTCGTCACAATGGTCGCAAAATCAAAGTCCTTCGCCCGGCTTGCGCCATAAGTTATTGCGTCATCGGCCTTTTTTTTGAGCGATCGGGCCGGGTAACCGACGCGGTCCGATGCCGGCCAATCACGCATTTTGATGCGATTTTTTGCCCTCGTGATGCGACGGAGAAGGGCGGACATCGCGATCCGACCCGCCATGAGGCAACAAAAAAGGCCCGGCGAGAGGCCGGGCCTTCCGTCTATCGCGCAGGAAGCGCGGTTTTACTGTGCGAGCTTGGCGATCTGATGCGCGAGGCGGGAGACCTTGCGGCTCGCCGACGCTTTATGAATGACGCCCTTCTGCGCCGCGCGCATGATCTCCGGCTCGGCCTGGCGCAACGCCGCGGAAGCGGATTTGCGGTCGCCCGAGGCGATCGCCTCCTCGACCTTGCGCACTTCGGAGCGCATGCGGGTGCGGCGGGATTTGTTGATCTCGGTGCGACGCGCGATCTTGCGCGTGGCCTTCTTTGCGGACGTCGTGTTCGCCATTGTGCTCTCGTTCAATAGGGTTCGGTGCGCCGCGAAAGGTCCGGGCGCGATACGGCAGCCGATAGGGCCTGGAAATCCGCGCCGCTTATAGGAGCGTGGGTGGCGCACGTCAACGCGCCAGACGCTTTGCGCCTTATTCAAAACTCCCGGTCAGGCGACGCGGCGAGCCCGCAGGCCGTCGTGGCCGGACAGGATGGCGGTCTGGTCCTGGGCCGAGACCGGGGCCAAAGGCGGCATGGTGCGGGCCCAGCCCGGATCGGCCTGGGTGTGTGCGATCAGGGCCTTGATGCCGGGCACCAGAGGACGCCCATCGAACAGCTTGCGGATGGCGACCGCCGTTTCGTGGGCGGCCTTATCGCCATTGCGCCAAGCAAGGCCGCACAGGTCGGAATTGACGTTGGCGGTGGCCGAGATGCAGCCCGCGAACTTGCCTTCCCGCGCCTCGAGCAAGACGGCCTCGTTCGAAGGGAACACGTCGAAATCGTCGGCGATGGTCGCCATTTCGCGAGCATAAGCCATGTCGCCGGACGAATCCTTGAGGCCGGCGAGGCGCGATCCGTGGGCGGCGCGCAGCTTGCGCACGAGATCGGGCCGCCACACGATCCCCGACATCGCGGGGAAATTATAGAGGTAGATCGGAATCGGCTGGTCCGAGGTCGCGGCGATAATGCCTGCGACATAGGCCATCAGGCCGTCGTCGGGCACGTTCTTATAATAGAAGGGCGGCAACACCAGCGCGCCGCCGAACCCGAGGCCCGCGGCATGTTGCGTGAGTGCGATGGCGTCGGCGAGCGCCGCCGCGCCCGTGCCCACCATCAGGCGATTCATCGTCAGGCCGGCGCCTTTATAAGCGCTCATCACGCGCTCGCGCTGGGTCAGTGAGAAAGAGGTCGCCTCGCCCGTCGTGCCGAGCACATTGAGCCCGTCGCAGCCGTTGGCCAGGAGGTATTCCGCGAATGCGACGGAGCGTGCGAGGTCCGGTTCGCTTCTCTCGTCCACGGCGGTCGCGATGGCGGCGATCACGCCGGCCAGTCTTTTGGTCATCACGCTCTCCCTCGTTACCGTCGCAATGCCTCACGCTCGCCGCTTTGGCAAGCGGATCGCAGGAATGCCTCATCGGCGTCACCGATATGGCAGGATCGACTTGTGGGCATCAGCGCGCCAACGGGTCCGCGCGGTTTCCCGCACGCCGCCTCATGGGCTAGCGTTCCCGCCCATGGATATCGCCGCGCCATCATCATCGCCGCCGGTCGCCGCGCCTGGCCGCGTCACGCCGATGATGGAGCAATATATCGAGATCAAGGCCGCGAATCCGGATTCGCTCCTGTTCTACCGCATGGGCGATTTCTACGAGTTGTTCTTCGGCGATGCCGAGACCGCGAGCCAGGCGCTCGGCATCGTCTTGACGAAGCGCGGCAAGCATCTCGGCGCGGACATCCCGATGTGCGGCGTGCCGGTCGAGCGCGCCGACGAATATCTGCATCGGCTGATCGCGCTCGGCCATCGTGTCGCCGTCTGCGAGCAGGTCGAGGATCCGGCGGAGGCGAAGAAGCGCGGCGCCAAAAGTGTCGTGCGCCGCGATGTCGTGCGCCTCGTCACGCCGGGCACGCTCACCGAGGACACGCTCCTCGACGCGCGCCGCAATAATTACCTCCTCGCGATCGCACGTGTGCGCGGCGCAGGCGCGACATCCGATGCTCAGTACGGTCTGGCCTGGATCGACATGTCGACCGGCGACTTTGCCGTCGCCGAGCGCGATCGGGTCGGCGTCGCCGCCGAGGTCGCACGGCTCGACGCGGCCGAGATCATTGTCTCAGACACGCTTTATAATGACACAGAGCTGCAGGCCTATTGGCGCTCGCTTTCAGCGGTGACGCCGGCGACGCGCGACGTGTTCGACGGCGCCACCGCGGAGCGCCGCCTTGCCGCCTACTTTGCCGTCGCCGATACGGCCGCGTTCGGCGCGCTCTCGCGGGCCGAGCTGTCCGCGGCCGCCGCCTGTGTGACCTATGTCGAGCGCACGCAGATCGGCAAGCGTCCGCCGCTGTCGCCGCCGACGCGCGAAGCGGGCGAGGCGACGCTGCAGATCGACGCGGCGACGCGCGCCAATCTCGAGCTCATGGTCAAGCTCTCAGGCGAGCGGCGCGGCTCGCTCCTGGCCTGCATCGATCAGACGGTGATGGCGGCAGGCTCGCGCCTCCTGGCGCAGCGGCTTGCCGCACCGCTCACCGATCCGGCGGCGATCGCCGCGCGGCTCGATGCGGTCGAGGCTTTCGTCAACGACGGCATTGCGCGTGGGGAGCTGCGCGAGCATATGCGCGCGGCGCCCGATCTCACGCGTGCGCTTTCGCGCCTCGTGCTGGGGCGCGGCGGACCGCGCGATCTCGCAGCCATCGGGCAGGGACTCGCCGTTGCAGACGCAATCGCGGCGCGGCTCGCTGCGATGACCGAGCGGCCGGTGGAGACCGCAGCGATCGCCGCGGACTTGCGCCGCGGCGACGGTGCGCTCGCGCAGGAATGCGCACGTGCGCTCGCTGACGAATTGCCGCTCCTCAAGCGCGACGGCGGCTTCGTGCGCGCCGGCTATGACGCGATGCTCGATGAGACGCGCGCGCTGCGCGACGAGTCCCGCCGCGTCGTCGCTGCGCTGCAGGCGCGCTATGCGGACGAGACCGGCATCCGCGCGCTCAAGATCAAGCACAACAATGTGCTCGGCTATTTCGTCGACGTCGCCGCGCAGCACGGCGAGAAACTGCTGGCGCCGCCGTTCAACGCCACGTTCATCCATCGCCAGACCTTGGCCGGACAGGTGCGCTTCACCTCGACGGAGCTTGGCGAGCTGGAGGCGAAGATCGCGACAGCGGCGCAACGCGCGCTCGCGATCGAGCTCGATGTTTTCGAGCGCCTCGCGGCGCTGGCCGCCGCGGCAAGCGAGACCATTCGCATGGTAGCGCAAGCCGTGGCGCGGCTCGATGTCGCTTGCGCGCTCGCCGCGCTTGCATCGACGAACGGCTACGCGCGCCCGGAGGTCGAGCGCGGGCTTGCTTTTGCGATCGAAGGCGGACGCCACCCGGTCGTCGAGCAGGCGCTGGTCACCGACGGCGGGCCATTCGTCGCCAACGACTGCGATCTGTCGGGCGGTGATGCCGGCCGCATCTGGCTTCTTACCGGCCCGAACATGGCCGGCAAATCGACGTTCCTGCGCCAGAATGCGCTGATCGCGGTGCTGGCGCAGATGGGGAGTTTCGTGCCGGCCAAGCGCGCGCGCATCGGCGTCGTCGACCGGCTGTTCTCGCGCGTCGGCGCCGCGGACGATCTCGCGCGCGGGCGCTCAACCTTCATGGTCGAGATGGTCGAGACGGCGGCGATCCTCAATCAGGCGACGGCGCGTTCCCTCGTCATTCTCGACGAGATCGGGCGCGGCACCGCGACCTTCGACGGGCTCTCGATCGCCTGGGCGACGATCGAGCATCTGCACGAGCGGAACCGTTGCCGCGCGCTGTTCGCCACCCACTTCCATGAACTCACGGCGCTCGCCGCGAAACTGCCGCGCCTGCACAATGCGACGGTGCGCGTGAAGGAGTGGCAGGGCGAGGTCGTGTTTCTGCACGAGGTCGTCGCCGGCGCCGCCGACCGCTCCTATGGCATTCAGGTCGCGAAACTCGCCGGCCTGCCGCGCGCCGTCATCGAGCGTGCGCAAAGCGTGCTCACGGCTCTCGAGGCGGAAGATCGCGCCTCGCCGGCGCGCAAGCTTCTCGACGATCTGCCGCTATTTGCCGCCGCCGCGCCGCGTGAGGCGGCCGCGCCGAAGGATATGGCGCTGGAGGCGTTGCTTGCCGCGCTCGCGGCGCTCAATCCCGACGATCTCTCGCCGCGCGAGGCGCTCGAAGCGCTTTATGCGCTGCGGCGGCAGTATTCGGAGATGAAGCGGGATTAGCTTCGGAACCCCATGAGTGTCATGCCCGCACCCGGGCCTGGCCTTCGGCCAGCCCGAGTACAAGCTCCAGCGGGCATCCAGTAGCCACCGCCCTGCATTGATTTCGAGAGCACACGGCGTACTGGGTCCCCGCTTTCGCGGGGACGACACTTCGTGCGCTAGCGGCTTACGCCAGCCAGCCCCGCTGCCGCGCAAACAGAAGCGACGAGTTCCAGCAGATCGAGACGCAGAGCGCCAAGGCGAGCGCAAGCGGGGACCCGAGGGGGACGGCGGCAACAGCGACCGTGATCACCGCGAACATGAAGCCGACCAGGCCCGCCAACGCGTTGGCGACGACAGCGGCATTGACGCGGCCGCCGACTCGCGGCTGCAGGATAAAAATAAGACTTGTGAACACGACCGGGAACGCAGCGACGACGCCCGACACGGTCGGGCCGAGCCGTGTGCTGACAATGACGACTGCAAATACGAGTGTCGCCACGAGACCCGCACGCAGCGGCAGGTCGTACCAGCGCCGTGGCAGCACGACCATGGCCGCGTGGCGGAAGCGCGAGATGAGCGGGATCGCGACAGCGTAGACGACGAGGTTGAGGATCAGCGCTGGTCCCAGCGTCCACGTGAATTGCGCAAAGACGAGCCAGGACACGACCCAGGCGAGGAGCGCGGCGGTGAAGCTTGCAAAAACGCCGTTGCGCTGCGCGGCAAAGACATAAGCCACGCAAAAGACCGCGGTCGCTGCATTCGATACGAGCGTCGCCAGTGCGCTCGCCGCAATGAAGGCGGCATCGTGATCCATGGCGAGGAACACATAAGCCGGTCCGGCCGAGATCGGCAGTGAGGCGACCATCGCGCCCATCACCACGCCCGCGCGCTCGGCGACGAAGGACGCGAGTGCGACAAAGCACGCCGACACGGCCATCTTGGCGATGAGCAATAACGCGAAGGCGAGATCGGGAGGCATGTTCGTCATTGCCGGGCTTGACCCGGCAATCCATCTCCAAAAGAGTCCCTTCACGATGGATGCGCGGGTCAAGCCCGCGCATGACGAACGCTTGGGTTACGCCCGCTGCAGCTTGACCTCGACCGGTGGGCCAGAGCGGATGGTCTGATAAACGACGCAGTAGCGCTCAGTGAGCTTGAGGAGCTGGTCGAGCTTCTCTTGCGGCGCGTCGGTGTCGACATCGAAGGTCAGGCGGATCTGAGCGAAGCCGACGGGCGCATCTTTGGCGACGCCGAGCGTGCCGCGGAAGTCGAGGTCGCCTTCCGCCGATACGGCGCCGGATTTGAGTGGAATGTCGAGCGCGGTCGCGACCGCTTTCAGCGTCACGCCAGCGCAGGCGACGAGCGCTTCGAGGAGCATGTCACCGGAGCAAAGCTCCATGCCGGAGCCGCCGGTTGCGGGATGCAGCCCGGCGGTCGCCAGCGCGCGGCCGGTCTCCACCTTGCACGCGATGTTCTGATCGTCGAGCGCGCCGCGCGCCTTCAGCGTGATCATCGCGGCAGACGGGTCGCTCTTGTAGCGATCCTTGATCGGCGCCTGCATGGCGCGCAGTGCGGTTGCGTCCATTGGAGTTTCTCCTGCATCCCTCCCCGCAGGGGAGGGTAGACGGCGCGCAGCGCCGGCCGGGTGGGGAAATAAGGTTGGGCGCGAAGATTTTCACCCCACCTGGCCGCTTCGCGGCCACTCCCCTTAGGGGAGGGACAAGAAGGTGTCGCTCCGCGAACTTATTCCGCCGGTTCGAGCACGACACGGCCGACGATCTTGCCGGCACGCAGATCATTGAGCGTCTCGTTGACGGCGTCGAGCGGGCGCGTCGCGATCGGAACCGGCGGCTGGCCGGTGCGGCGTACGAGATCGAGCAATTCCTTCATTTCCGGCAGGCTGCCGACATAAGAGCCTTGCACGGTCATGGCCCGCATCGGGAAGAAGGGGGTCGGCACCGTGATCTCGCCGCCGAACAAGCCAACGATGATGAGCCGACCGCCCTTGACGAGGCTGTCGACGCCGAGCCGGGCGGTCTGAGACGAGCCGACGAAGTCAACGACGGCCCAGGCGCCGCCGCCGGTCTTGTCCTTGATCTGCTGCACGGCGTCGGGCGCGGAGCCGTCCACCGCGTCGGTCGCGCCGGCTTTCTTCGCGGCCTCCCGCTTGACCGGATCGATATCGACGATGATCACGCCTTTCGCGCCCATCGCCTTCGCGAGCGTGACGCCCATCAATCCGACGCCGCCGGCGCCGATGATGACGACCGGCTGCTCGCGGAGCACGTCGGGTTCGATCTTCTTGAGCGCGCTGAAAGCCGTTATGCCGGAGCAAGCGAGCGGCGCCGCCTGCTCGGCGCTCATGCCTTCGATGTCGAAGAGATAGCGTGGATGCGGCACCATCATGTGCGTGGCATAGCCGCCGTTGGAGAAGACGCCGAGATTGCGCGGCGTGAGGCATAGATTTTCCTCGCCACGCTTGCAGACCATGCACTCGCCGCAGCCCATCCAGGGATGCGCGAGGCGCACGTCGCCGACCTTCACGCCTTTCGCGTCGGGGCCGACGGCAATGACCTCGCCGACATTCTCGTGCCCCATGGTGAGCGGCAGCTTGATGCCGCGCTCGAGAAGCTGCAGGCGCTTGCCGCCGCCGAGCTCGTAGTAACCGTCCCAGATGTGAATGTCGCTATGACAGACGCCGGCGGCCTTTATCTTGAGAAGGACTTCGGTGCCTTTCGGCTGGGGCGTCGGGCGTTCCATTCGGCGCAGCGGCGCGCCACACTCACAGACGTCATAGCTCAGCATGGTGGTTCCTCGACATTTTCGTTCTCCCTCTCCCCGCGTGCGGGGAGAAGGGCGGGGTGAGGGGTACTTTCCCAGACTCCGAGCATTTGGAGAAGCCCCCTCACCCGGATCGCTCATGCAATCCGACCTCTCCCCGCAAGCGAGGAGAGATGAACTACCACCACAGGGCGGCGCCGGTCTCGGCCCGGGTCTGGCCATCGTCGGTGACGGCACGTCGCGCCAGCGAGCGGTCGAGCGCGGCGAGCACGCGGCGCTTGACGAAGTCGAAGGCGGCGGACTGGCGGTCGCGCGGGCGGGGGAGGTCGGCTTCGACTTCGGTCAGGATGCGGCCCGGGCGCGGGCGCATCACGACAATGCGGTCGGCGAGGACGACCGCCTCGTCGACATCGTGGGTGACGACGATCAGCGTCGGCTTGAGGTCGGACCACAGGGCGAGCACATGCTCCTGCAGGTCGGCGCGGGTGAAGGCATCGAGCGCCGAGAACGGTTCGTCGAGAAGAAGTACTTCGGGGCGCGGCACCAGTGCGCGGGCGATGGCAACGCGCTGCGCCTGGCCACCCGAGAGCTCGCGCGGCCAGACCTTCGCTTTGTCGCTCAATCCCACGCGTTCGAGGACGCGCGCAACGCGCGCCTCGCGCTCGGCGCGCGGCAGGTCGGCGACGCCGAAGGCGACGTTATCGGCGACGGTGAGCCAAGGCAGGAGCCGCGGCTCCTGAAAGACGATGCCGATCTTCTCATGCGGCGCGGTGATGCGGACGCCGTCGAGCGTCACGTTGCCGACGCTCGGACCGTCGAGGCCGGAGACGACGCGCAGCATCGTCGACTTGCCGCAGCCGGAGCCGCCGACGACGGCGACGATCTCGCCCGGCGCAACGTCGAGGCTTACGCCCTCGAGCGCATGCACGCCGTTCGGATATGTTTTCGAGATGTGATCGAGCGCGAGCATGATTTTTCTGTCATTCCGGGACGCGAGCGAAGCTCGCGGGCCCGGAATCCATAATCCCGGCTGCGGCATATGGATTCCGGGCTCGCGCCGTTCGGCGCGCTCCGGAATGACAATGCGTCATCACACTCGTCCCCCATACGCATCCTGCCAGCGCAGAAACGGCGCCGCGGCGGCCTGGATCAGCCAGTCGGAGAGCTTGCCGATCACCGCGAAGGCGAGGATCGCCGCGACGATCTGCGCCGGCTTGCCGAGTTGCTGGCCGTCGATGAGGAGATAGCCGAGGCCTTCGGACGCGCCCATGAATTCGGCGGCGACGACGAACATCCAGCCGAGCCCGAGGCCCGAGCGCAAGGACACGATATAGGCCGGCATCACTGCGGGAAGCAGGATACGCCAGACAAGCTTCGGCCCTGAGAGGCGGAAGATGCGCCCCACCTCGACGATCTTGCGGTCCACGGAAAGGATTGCGCCCATGACGCCGAGATAGACGGGAAAAAACACGCCGACGGCGATCAGCGCGACCTTCGATTCCTCGAAAATGCCGAGCCAGAGAATGAAGAGCGGCACCCAGGCGATGGAGGGGATCGCACGCAGGGCTTGAAAGGTCGGATCGAGCAGGCGATTGGCGAGCGCGGAATATCCGGTTAGCGCGCCGATAATGGTGCCCGTCAGGACGCCGAGCGCGAAGCCGGCGGCGACGCGCGACACCGTCACGATGGTGTGGCGGAGAAGCTCGCCGGAGCGTGCGAGATCCCACAGCGTCTCGAAGATGACGGAGGGCGGCGGCACCAGGCGCCCGTCGGAGAGGCCCCCATGCACCGCGAGCTCCCAGGCGAGCGCGATGCAAACGGGAAGGATGAGGCCGAGCACGGGACGCGTGTAACGGCCCCAGTTGCGCTCGCGCGCGACCGGTTGATCGGTCCCGGAAGCCGCGTCTTGTGCTCCTTCGCTGACGGTCATGGACGCTAAAGACATCGCACGTTCACGAAATGCAATCGTTCAGCTGATGCTCGCTAGGATCGAGCGTTTTTTCCCGTCCCCGCAGGGGGGAGGGGAGTCGCTGCGGCCTGCCGTTTTTCCTGTGACTCCGGCAAACGAGATCAATTCGTCAGCGGCACGCTGTCGTCGATGAGAGAATCGAGCGCGGCCTTCACGTCGACCTTCGCCTCGATCACGCCCGCCTGCTGCAAAGCGATGCCCGCGGCGAGGATCGAATCGTATTGCGGCTTGCCGATCTTGGAATGCGTGATGTCGGTGCGCTCCTTGAGTTGCTTGTCGACGACGTTCTCCGGCAGCTTGGTCGCGGCGATGAAGGCGCCCTTGAGCTCGTCGTAATGCGCGAGCGAGTATTTGCGCGCCTCCTCGTAAACCGCGAGGACGCGCTTCACGAGATCGGGGTGCTGCTTCAGGAATTCCTCGCGGGTCGACAGGATGCCCCAGGTGTTGGCGTCCTTGTTGCGGTAGAACAGGTGCGCGCCATTCTCGATCTCGGCCTGCGCCATCATCGGATCGAGACCCGCCCAGGCGTCGACGTCGCCGCGGATCAGCGCGGTCTTGCCGTCGGGATGCTGCAGCAGCACCGGCTTGATGTCCTTTTCGGAGAGCCCGACCTTTTGCAGCGCGCGCACCAGGAAGATGTGCGGATCGGTGCCGCGGGTGACCGCGACGCGCTTGCCCTTGAGATCTTCGATCTTGCCGATGCCCGTGTCCTTGCGGGTGACGAGCGCCGTCCATTCCGGCTGCGAATAGACGTAGATCGATTTGATCGGGTTGCCGTTGATCTTGGAGACGAGCGCGGCCGCGCCGGCCGAGGAGCCGAAATCGATCGAGCCGGCATTGAGGAACTCCAGCGCCTTGTTGGAGCCGAGCGTCTGCACCCAGCGGATGCTGATGCCGTCTTTGGCAAATTCCTTCTCGAGAAGACCCTTGTTCTTGAGGACGATGGAGACGGGGTTGTAGGTCGCCCAGTCGATGGTGATCGTCTTGGGGTTGTCGGCGGCGAATAAAGTATTCGCCGGGAGCAGGCCGACGAGCGCCAAGCTCGCGATAATCGAACGTCGAGAGAAGCTGGTCATAAGGACCTCCATGGGAGCGATCGTTCGTCATGACGAACGATGCTGGGTTGATGGAGGCGGGGCTCACCCCGCCCTGCGTTTGGCGCCGGGGCTGCCCCCGCGCTTTAGCCGCACTTGTAAAGCGCCCGCAAGCTGCATGCTCAAATCGGCGCTAAGGCAACAATTATGGGGTTTTCGCGGGCCGGTCAACCGGACGAAAGTCGATATGGCTTTCAAGGGCGGCGACCCGGACCGGTTGCTCGTCCTTCCATTCTCAGTAGGCGGTTAGTTCTTTTTTCCGGACAAGACGTCGAGTACGGCAGTCTTCTGCTCCTACCGAGCGAAATAGAAAATTATTCTCTTTTGAGCCTGCTGGCTTGGCGGCAGGAAATACCTGCGCTTGACGGGAAGGGGGCGACGCGCTTGCGCGCCGGGGGTGGGGTGAGCGACCGTCAGGGTCTACATTTGTCTCCGATGGCACGTATCCAGAGTTAGCCGTGACTGTTGATTCATTACCTGCATCCTCGCGGCGCGCGGAGGCGTCCTCGCCTACGAAGGAGAGTGGCGAAACGCTGAGTCTTGGCGCGGTCGCGCGCGATCTCGCCGCGCTCGTTAAAGCGCATCAGGGTGGCGAGCGGGAACTGCGCACGGCCATTGCGCAGCGCCTCAAGGCGACGCTCGCGGCCGAGCGCGAGAAGGCGGAGGTCGCGCTTCTTGCCGACCGGCATGGTCGGCGTTGCGCGGAACGGCTCTGCGACGCGATGGATACGCTCATCCACGCGCTGTTCGATCTCGCCTGCGAGCGCCTTTATCCCTCGCAAAACCCGTCCGAAGCCGAGCGCATGACCGTCGTCGCGACCGGCGGCTACGGCCGCGGCCTGCTCGCGCCCGGCTCGGATATCGATCTCCTGTTCCTTCTTCCCTACAAGCAGACGGCGTGGGGTGAATCGATCGCGGAGACGATCCTCTATTGCCTTTGGGACATGGGGCTCAAAGTCGGCCACGCCACGCGTTCGGTCGACGAATGCATGCGCCAGGCGAAGGCGGACATGACGATCCGCACCGCGCTTCTCGAGGCGCGCTATCTCTTCGGCGACCGCGCGCTGTTCGAAGAGCTGGCGACGCGTTTCGACAAGGAGGTGGTGCAGGGAACGGCCGCCGCCTTCGTCGCGGCGAAGCTTGCCGAGCGCGAGGAGCGTCATCGGAACGCCGGCGCCTCGCGCTACTTGGTCGAGCCTAACGTCAAGGACGGCAAGGGCGGCTTGCGCGACCTGCACACGCTGTTCTGGATCGCGAAATACGTCTATCGCGTGCACGAGCCGGACGAGCTGATCAAACACGGCGTGTTCGACCGCAGCGAATACAATCTCTTCCGCCGCTGCGAGGACTTCCTCTGGTCCGTGCGCTGCCACCTGCATTTCATCGCCGGACGCGCGGAGGAACGGCTCTCGTTCGATATCCAGCGCGAGATCGCGGTGCGGCTTGGCTACACCGAGCATCCGGGGTTGCAGGACGTCGAGCGCTTCATGAAGCACTACTTCCTGATCGCCAAGGATGTTGGCGACCTCACGCGCATCCTCTGCGCGGAGCTCGAAGACCGTGAGGCGAAGCCGGCGGCGATGCTCAACCGCTGGGTCGCGCGCCTTAAGCCGCGCCGGCGCAGGGCGCTCAGCGAGACGGACGACTTCTTCGTCGACAACAATCGCATCAACGTCGCAAGTCCCGACGTCTTCCGCCGCGATCCGGTCAACCTTATCCGGCTGTTTTGGCTCTCGCAGCGCCACAGCCTTGCCTTCCATCCCGACGCCATGCGCGCGATCACGCGCTCGCTGAAGCTGATCGACAAGAAGCTGCGCGAGAATCCGGAAGCGAACCGCCTGTTCGTCGAGATTCTCACTGCCGGCGACGACGCTGAGATCGTGTTGCGGCGGATGAACGAGGTCGGTCTGCTCGGCCGCTTCGTTCCCGATTTCGGTCGTGTGGTCGCGATGATGCAGTTCAATATGTATCATCACTACACCGTCGACGAGCATCTCCTGCGCTGCATCGGCGTCCTCGCCGACATCGAGCGCGGCGAGCGCACCGAGCTTGGCTTCGCCAGCGAGCTGATGAAGTCGATCCAGCCGCAGCACCGCAAGGTGCTCTATGTGACGATGTTCCTACATGACATCGCCAAGGGGCGGATCGAGGATCACTCGATTGCCGGTGCGCGCATCGCGCGGCGGCTGTGTCCGCGCTTCGGCCTCTCGGCCGCCGATACGGAGCTCGTCGCCTGGCTGATCGAGGTGCATCTCGTGATGTCGAGCGTCGCGCAGTCGCGCGACCTTTCCGACCGCAAGACCATCGAGATGTTCGCCGGCGTCGTGCAGTCGCTCGAGCGCATGAAGCTTCTGACGATTCTCACGACGGCGGATATCCGCGCCGTCGGGCCCGGGGTGTGGAACGGCTGGAAGGCGCAGCTTCTGCGCACGCTCTATTACGAGACCGAGCCGGTCCTGACCGGCGGCTTCTCAGAGGTGAATCGCGCGCAGCGCGTGGCGACGGCGCAGAACGAGTTCCGCGCGGCGATGTCCGACTGGAGCGCGGCCGACCTCGATGCCTATATCGCGCGCCATTATCCGGCCTATTGGCTCAAGGTCGATCTCCCGCACAAGGTGGCGCAAGCGCAGTTCCTGCGGCGCGCGGCGGAAGAGAAGAAAACGCTGGCGACGAGCTTCGGCTTCGATGCCGACCGCGCCGTTACTGAGCTCACTGTTCTCGCGCCCGATCATCCACGGCTCCTCTCGATCATCGCCGGCGCCTGTGCGGCCGCGAGCGCGAATATCGTCGATGCGCAGATCTACACGACGACGGACGGACTTGCCGTCGACACGATCGCCGTCTCGCGTGAATTCGTCGAGCGCGCGGACGAGGAGCGCCGCGCCGGGCGCATCGCCGACGCCATCGAGAAGGCGCTGCGCGGCGACCTGCGGCTGCCGGATGTCGTCGCCAAGCGCGCGACGGTGAAGGGACGGCTGCGCGCTTTCGCGCTGGAGCCCGAGGTGACGATCCACAATCAGTGGTCCAACCGCTACACGGTGATCGAGGTCACCGCACTCGATCGGCCGGGCCTTCTCTATGAGCTCACGGCGACGCTCTCGAAGCTCAACCTCAATATCGCCTCGGCTCGGGTCGCGACCTTCGGCGAGCGCGCTCTCGACGCGTTCTACGTGACCGATCTCATGGGCGCAAAGATCGAGGCGCCGCAACGCCAGGCGGCGATCAAGCGGGCGCTCATTTCGCTGCTGCAGCCGGCGAAGCCGGACCCCGCAAAGGCTGCGGTGGCGTAGCTCGGCGTGAGGCTTGGAAGGCGCTCCTCCCGCCCACTTAACCCCACCTTAAATCGCCAGGCCTAGCGTGCAGGTGGGTGCCGCTCCGCGGGGGAGCCGGGCAGGACGTTGCATGGCATCGGAACGGCGAAAATCGAGTGCGCGCCGCGAGCCGGTGTTTGACGCGACACCGATCGTGGGCGGCAACCTGCGATTCGACGCCAGCGAGCGCATCGGCGGACCTCCCGAGGACGACGCGTCACGACCGCGGGCGCGCGACCGGCGCGCCTCCAATGATGACGGCCGCACCGCCGCGCGCGGCCGCGCGAAGTCATCGCCGAAAAAAGGCAAGGCCAAGCGCCGACGTGGTGGCGGCGGCTCCGGCCGTTCGCTGCTCGGCCGGCTGGTCTATTGGGCGGCAATCCTCTGCGTCTGGGGGCTGATCGCTGTCGGTGTGGTGCTGGGCTGGGTGGCGGCGCATCTGCCGCCCATCCAGTCGCTCGAAGTGCCGAAGCGGCCGCCGAGCATCACCATTGTCGGGCTCGACGGCTCTACGCTTGCGACGCGCGGAGAGATGGGCGGCGCGGCGGTGCCGCTTGCGGTGCTGCCGAAATATCTTCCGCAAGCTTTCATCGCGATAGAGGACCGGCGCTTCTATCAGCATTTCGGCATCGATGTGATCGGCACAGTGCGCGCCGCGGCCGCGAACGTGATGCATCGCGGCGTGTCGCAAGGCGGCTCGACGCTGACGCAACAGCTTGCGAAAAACCTCTTCCTCACGCAAGAGCGCACCGTCTCGCGCAAGCTGCAGGAGGTGGTGCTGGCGTTCTGGCTCGAGCACAAATTCAGCAAGAAGCAGATCCTCGAGCTCTATCTCAATCGCGTCTATTTCGGATCCGGCGCTTACGGCGTCGAAGGCGCGGCGCAGCGCTATTTCGGCAAATCCGCGCGCAACGTGACGCTCGCGGAAGCCGCGATGCTCGCCGGGCTCGTAAAATCGCCGTCCAAGCTTGCGCCGACGCGCAATCTCGAAGGCGCGACGAAGCGCGCCGAACTCGTTCTCGCGGCGATGGCTGATGCCGGCTTCATCTCGCAGGCGCAAGCGCTCGCCGCCACGGCCGATCCGGTGCAGGCCGTGAGGGCTACGAATGCGAGCGGCGCGAACTATGTCGCCGATTGGGTTGCCGACACGCTCGACGATCTTATCGGCCACGTCGAGCAGGACGTGATCGTCGAGACGACGATCGATCCAAATCTGCAGGCGGCGGCTGAAAAGGCCGTCACCGACGAGCTTGCCGCCAAGGGCGCGAAGTTCGGCGTGACGCAAGGCGCGCTCGTTTCGATGTCGCCGGACGGCGCTGTGCGCGCCCTTGTCGGTGGACGCAACTATGCCGAAAGCCAGTTCAATCGCGCGGTCACCGCGAAGCGCCAACCCGGTTCCGCCTTCAAGCCCTTCGTCTATCTCGCCGCGCTCGAGCGCGGGCTCACCCCCGAAACGCTGCGTGAGGATCGGCCGATCGACGTGAAAGGCTGGCGGCCGGAGAATTACTCCCGCGATTATCACGGCGCGGTGCCGCTCACCTACGCGCTCGCCCATTCGCTCAACACCGTGTCGGTTCGTCTGACGATGGAGGTCGGGCCAAAAGCGGTGATGCAGGTTGCGCGGCGGCTCGGCATCGGCTCGAAGCTCGACGCCAACGCCTCGATCGCGCTCGGCACGTCGGAGGTCTCGGTACTGGAGCTGACGAGCGCTTATGTGCCGTTCGCGAATGGCGGCATTTCGGTCGCGCCGCATGTGGTGAGCAAGGTTACTGCGACCAACGGGCGCGTCCTCTATCAAAGCCGCGGGCCTTTCCTCGGCCGCGCGATGGATGCGCGCTACGCCGGTATGATGAATGCGATGATGCACGAGACACTCGTTTCCGGTACGGCGAAGAAGGCGGAGCTGCCGCCCGGATGGATCGGCGCGGGCAAGACCGGCACCAGCCAGGATTTTCGTGACGCCTGGTTCGTTGGCTACACCGGCTATCTCGTCACCG
Source organism: Variibacter sp. (assembly GCA_050187875.1). Classification (GTDB taxonomy): domain Bacteria; phylum Pseudomonadota; class Alphaproteobacteria; order Rhizobiales; family Xanthobacteraceae; genus JAFKKS01. The sequence goes on along the minus strand of JBFWXB010000024.1, from coordinate 29,624 downwards.
CCGTGTGGCTCGGCAACGACGACAACTCACCGGCCAAGAAGAGCACCGGCGGCGGGCTGCCGGTCGATATCTGGAATCAGGTGATGAAGGTTGCCCTTCAGAACGTCGCGCCGGTGGAACTGCCCGGTTACGCCGCGCCGATGGCGGGGGGATTTGCCCCGCCGGGTTCCATCGCCCCGCCGGCTTCCGTGCCGAACGGGCATCCCTCTGCGCCAGCCGCCGATCCACGCCGGGCGCCGCCGCAGCAGAACCGTGGCCTCGATGGCTGGCTGATGGATACGTTGTTCGGCCGGCGGTGAGTTACCTCTCTCGTCGTGGGAGAGGGTAAGAGCGCGCGGCGATCGAAGGATAATGTGTTTCTTTCACCCCTTGTGGGGAGGGTCGGCGAGCGAAGCTCGCCGGGGTGGGGATGGCTGCAGCGGCAAGAAGACCCCACCCCCCCAACCCCAGCCCACAACGGGGGTGGGGGGGTCACCCACGCCATCTCCGGAAAAAGAAATCCGCGCTACTTCGCCCGTGCGCTGCGTTTTCGCGGTGTTGGGCGCGTCGTTGCACGCAGGCCGCCGAGCAACGCGCCAAAGCCGCTCGGCGTGGCGTTCGCGCGCAGGCGCGCGGGCTTTGCAGTGGCGCCGACGTTCTGCTCGCCGTAGCGATGCAGATCGGTGCCGTGGACGTCGAGCCAGGCCTTGGCCTTTTCCATCTCGGGATAGATGCGCTGGACCAGCCCCCAGAAGCGCGGCGAGTGATTCATCTCGACCAGATGCGCGACCTCATGCGCGGCGAGGTAGTCAAGCACGAAGGGCGGCGCGAAGATCAGCCGCCAGGAATAGGAGATGACGCCGGTCGTCGAGCAGGAGCCCCAGCGGCTGGTCTGGTCGCGAATGGCGATGCGCTTGATCGGCACGCCGAGCATGGCGGCGTAGCGGCGCGTCGCCGCTTCGATGTCGCGGCGCACCTCGCGCTTCAAAAAGTCAGTGACGCGCCGTGCGACATGCGGCGCTTCGCCGGCGACGCAAAGGAGCAAGGGGCCGCCGGCCGGTCGCTCGACCCAAACGGTGCCACGCATTCCCGGCCGATGCACGATGCGGTGGGCGACGCCGCGCAGCGGGATGACGCGCCCGGGCGCGAAGGGAAGCACTTCGGGAAGGCGTCCGAGGCGCGCGGCGATCCATCCGCCGTGTTTCTTCGCGAAGGCGCGCGCCTCCTTGACCGTGCCGCGCGGCGGCAATGTCAGCACGACCTCGCGCGTCGCCGCCTGCACGCGCAATGTGTAGCGCCGCGCCTGCCGATGCCGCAGCAGACGCACGAGATAGATCGCGTTGTCGAATGTCACTTCGATCGCTTGCGGTTCGACAGGGCGACGATAAAGAAGGGCACGAAGCGGCATCGCAGGACTTCCAGACGCGGGGACAGGCCGCGAGTCTGCCATATCCACAGTCGCGTGCAGTAAATTTATCTTTGGCCCGCAGACCCGCTAGATGATCCGGCAAAATTTCGTCAGGCCACTACATCTAGAGGCTATAAGAACGAATCTCATTTCATTTCTTTAATGGAAGAGATCCGGCCAACCGATTCTCTCGGCGACTCCGGTCCTTGGAGGCGACGACGGCTAGGCCGCCGCGAAGCGTTCATCGAGCGCGTAGCCGGAGCCACGCACGGTGCGGATCGGATCGGACGTGTTTTTGCGCTCGAGTGCCTTGCGCAAACGTCCGACGTGAACGTCGACGGTGCGCTCATCGATGTAGACGTCACGCCCCCAGACGCCATCGAGAAGTTGCGCGCGCGAGAACACGCGGCCGGGCGACTGCAGGAAGAATTCGAGCAGGCGGAACTCCGTCGGTCCGAGCGCAATCTCCTCGCCGTTGCGGAAGACGCGGCGGCGCTCGCGGTCGAGCGCGATGTCGCCGGCGGTGAGAACCGCCGCGATCCGCTCCGGCCGCGCCCGGCGCAACAGCGCGCGTACGCGCGCCAGCAACTCAGGAACCGAGAAAGGCTTCACGATGTAGTCGTCGGCGCCAGTTTCGAGGCCCCGCAGCCGTTCCGATTCCTCGCCGCGGGCGGTCAGCATGATGATGGGAAGCTGCGCCGTCTCAGGTCGCGCCCGCAGCCGCCGGCACAGCTCGATGCCGGAGACGCCGGGCAGCATCCAGTCGAGAACGAGGAGATCGGGCACAGCTTCGCGCAGGCGCACGTCCGCCTCGTCGCCACGCGCGACCACCTCGACCGCATAGCCGTCGGCTTCGAGGTTGTATTGCAGCAGCAGCGTCAGCGGCTCCTCGTCTTCGACGACGAGGATCCGCAGCTTAGTCGGTTGCTCGGCCATCCTTACCCCGGGAACGGAATGGCCGTGAGGCTCGTCGTGTCGCCCTTCGGGCGCTCGCCGGCGAGCGCGAAGCCTTCCACCATATAATACACCGTCTCGGCGATATTGGTCGCGTGGTCGCCCATGCGCTCGATGTTCTTGGCGCAGAACAGGAGATGCGTGCAGAAGGTGATGTTGCGCGGGTCTTCCATCATGTAGGTGAGGAGCTCGCGGAACAGCGAGTTGTTGACCGCGTCGATCTCCTCGTCGCCCTTCCACACCTCCATGGCCTGCGCGACGTCGCGGCGCGCATAGGCGTCGAGCACGTTCTTGAGCGCGGAGAGCACGAGCTCCGCCATGCTCTCGACGCCGCGCAGCACCGTCGGCGCGCGAAAGTCGCCGCCAAGCGCCACGACGCGCTTGCCGATGTTCTTGGCAAGGTCGCCGATACGCTCGAGATCGTTGGAGACGCGCAGCGCGCCGACGATCTCGCGTAGATCGATCGCCATCGGCTGGCGCCGGGCGATGGTGAGGATCGCCTTCTCCTCGATCTCGCGCTGCAGGGCATCGATCGCGGCGTCCGCCGTCACGACCTGCTGCGCGAGTTTCGCGTCGCGGTCGGCGAGGGCGGTGACGGAATCGGAGATCGCCTTCTCAGCAAGCCCGCCCATCTCGGCGACGAGACGTGCGAGGTCCTGCAGGTCGGTGTCGAAGGCTTTCGCGGTATGCTCGGACATGGCCATGATGCGTGCGATCCTTATCCAAAGCGTCCGGTGATGTAGTCTTGCGTCCGCTTGTCGTTGGGCGTGGTGAATATCTTGGTGGTCTCGCCGAATTCGACAAGCTCGCCGAGATACATGAACGCGGTGAAGTCGGACACGCGCGCTGCCTGCTGCATGTTGTGCGTGACGATGGCGATCGTGTAATCGTCCTTCAATTCGTCGATCAGTTCCTCGATCTTGGCGGTCGAGATCGGATCGAGCGCCGAGCACGGCTCGTCGAACAGGATGACCTCCGGCCGCACCGCGACGGTGCGCGCGATGCACAGGCGCTGCTGCTGTCCGCCGGAGAGCGATAGTCCGCTGGCGCCGAGCTTGTCCTTCACCTCGTTCCAGAGCGCCGCGCGCTGCAGCGCGTTCTCGACGCGGGCGTCGAGTTCCGATTGCGGCAGCCGCTCGTAGAGCCGGATGCCGAACGCGATGTTCTCGTAGATCGTCATCGGGAACGGCGTCGGCTTCTGGAACACCATCCCGACCTTGGCGCGCAACAGGTTGAGATCCTGCGACGACGAGAGGATGTCGTCGTTGTCGAGCCGGACCGTGCCGGTGGCGCGCTGGTGCGGGTAGAGGTCGTACATCCGGTTGAGGATGCGCAGCAGAGTCGACTTGCCGCAGCCAGATGGGCCGATGAAAGCGGTCACCTTGCCCTGATAGAGCGACACGTTGATGTTCTTCAGCGCGCGATTGTCGCCGTAGAAGAAATCAAGGTTCTGAACGGTGACCTTGTCCACGAGGCCGTCGGCGCTGGCCGCGTGGGTGACGGTCGGGACGGTGAAGTTGGCGAGGCTCATGACGATTTGCTCTTGGACGCGAGAAGACGAGCGATGATGCTCAGGGTCAGTACCGCCAGTGTGATGATCAGCGCGCCGGTCCACGCCAGCCGCTGCCAGTCCTCGTAGGGGCTGAGCGCGAACTGGAAGATCACGACCGGCAGGCTCGACATCGGGGCGTTCATGTTGACGCTCCAGAACTGGTTGTTGAGCGCGGTGAAGAGGAGCGGCGCGGTCTCTCCGCTGACGCGCGCGATCGCGAGGAGCACGCCGGTAATCATGCCGGCGCGGGCAGCGCGGTAGGCGACCTTGCGGATCATCAGCGAGCGCGGCAGGCCGATCGAGGCGGCGGCTTCGCGCAGCGTGTCGGGCACGAGGATCAGCATATCCTCTGTGGTGCGCACCACGACCGGTACCACGATCACCGCAAGCGATACCGCACCGGCCCACCCGGAGAAGTGCCCCATGCGCGCGACCATGACTTCGTAGATGAACAGGCCGATGACGATCGACGGTGCGCTGAGCAGAATGTCGTTGATGAAGCGCACGATCATCGTGAGCTTATCGTAGCGGCCGTATTCGGCCATGTAGGTGCCGGCGAGCATGCCGAGCGGCGTGCCGATCACGACCGCGACGAAGGTCATGATCAGGCTGCCCATGATCGGGTTGAGCAGGCCGCCGTCCGAGCCGGGCGGCGGCGTCATCTCGGTAAACACGCTGAGCGAGAGGCCGCTGAAGCCTTCCCACAGCAGCACGGCGAGGATCAGCACCAGCCATGAGAGACCGAAGGCGGTTGCCGCGAACGACAGGCCCATGGTGACGATGTTGCGCCGCCGGCGGCGCGCATAGAGCGGACTGGAAGCGACGTCACGCATGCTCAGGTTCCAAATCCTCAGGTTCCAAGCCGCGCATTGAGGCGCATCAGCATATATCGTGCGAAGGCAAGCACGATGAAGGTGATGACGAACAAGATGAGGCCGAGCGCGATCAGCGACGAGGTGTAGAGATCGCCGACGGCCTCGGTGAACTCGTTGGCGATGGTCGCGGAGATCGTCGTGCCCGGCGCCAGGATCGAGCCGGAGATGCGGTGCGCGTTACCGATGACGAACGTCACCGCCATCGTCTCGCCGAGCGCGCGGCCGAGCGCCAGCATGACGCCGCCGATGACGCCGATGCGCGTGAACGGCAGCACGACATAGCGGGCGACTTCCCAGGTGGTGCAGCCGAGCCCGTAAGCGGCTTCCTTCAGCACCGGCGGCACCGCCTCGAACACGTCGCGCGAGATCGAGGTGATGAACGGCAGCACCATGATCGCGAGGATCAGGCCGGCGGTGAGGACGCCGATACCGTAAGGCGGGCCGGCGAAGATATCCGAGAGCAGCGGCACCGGGCCGAATATCGAAATCAGGAACGGCTGGACGTGCTGCTGCAGAAACGGCGCGAATACGAACAAGCCCCAGATGCCGTAGATGATGCTGGGAATGCCGGCGAGCAGCTCGATCGCAACGCCGATCGGACGGCGCAGCCACATCGGGCAAAGCTCGGTGAGGAACAGCGCGATGAACAAGCCGACCGGCACCGCGATCAGCATGGCGATCAGCGACGTGACGACGGTGCCGTAGATCGGCGCGATGGCGCCGAACTTCTCCGTCACGGGGTTCCACGTCTTGTCGACGAGGAACGAGAAGCCGAACGCCTGCAGCGCTGGCCACGAGCCGTGGATCAGCGACAGAATGATGCCGCTGAGGATGACGAGAACCGCGATGGCGGCGGATCGCGTCAAGAGGCGGAAGGTCGCATCGCTCGTCCGCAAGCGCTGCAGGACCTTGGCGCGCTCGACTTGGCGCGCCGTCCGGATTGTCCCGGCTTGCAAGGCAACGTCGGCCACGGGCGGTCTCCGAGTGGCTTGCATCCAGCTCTCCTCGCACGTCATGCGCTTGGGGCGCACTCAAACGGTCCGAGGGCAGATGCACAAGCCGGAAAACAAGAGGCGGTGGACAAGAAGCGACGGGAAGGACGCGGGGGCAGCGCCCTTCCCGTCAGCGCGGCGTCAGTTCGTCATCGCGTGGATGGGCTTGCCGTCGGCGCTCTTGATGTTCTGCGTCCAGTAGGCCTCGACGTCCGAGATCACTTTCGCCGGCATCGGAACGTAATCGAGCGCTCCGGCCATCTCGCCGCCCTTCTTGTAGGCCCAGTCGAAGAACTTCAGCGCCTCGGCCGTCGCCGCCGGATCGGACGGCTGCTTGTAGACGAGAATCCAGGTCGCCGCCGTCATCGGCCACGACGCCTCGCCGGGCTGGTTGGCGAGGATCACGCCGAAGCCGGGCTGCGAATTCCAGTCGGCGTTCGCGGCCGCGGCCTGGAACGCTTCCGAGGTCGGGGCAACGGTCTTGCCCGCCTTGTTGACCATCTTGGTGTAGGTCAGCTTGTTCTGCAGGGCGTAGGCGTACTCGACATAACCGATCGAGCCCTTGGTGTTGCCGACATTGTTGGCGACGCCTTCGTTACCCTTGGCGCCGATGCCGGCCGGCCACTGCACCGCCGTATTGGTGCCGACTTTCGACTTCCAGTCCGCGCTCACGTCCGAGAGATAGTAGGTGAAGTTGAAGGTCGTGCCCGATCCGTCCGAGCGGTGCACGATGGCGATCGCCTGGCTCGGCAATTTGGCGTTGGGATTGAGCTTCTTGATCGCCGCGTCATCCCACTTCTTGATGTCGCCCATGAAGATCTTGGCGAGCGTGTCGCCGTCGAGAACGATTTCGCCCGGCGTGACGCCGTCGAGATTGACGACCGGCACGATGCCGCCCATCACCATCGGGAACTGCGCGAGGCCGGACGCGTCGAGGTCCTTGCCCGGCAGCGGCGCGTCGCTCGCGCCGAAGGTCACGGTCTTGGCCTTGATCTGCTTGATGCCGCCGCCGGAACCGATCGACTGATAGTTCAGTCCGTTACCGGTTTCCTTTTTGTAGGCGTCGGCCCACTTGGCGTAGATCGGGTAAGGGAAGGTGGCGCCGGCGCCGGAAATGTCAGCGGCTGACGCGGTGGCGACACTTGCGACGATGGCAAGCGTCGTCGCCGCCAGGATGCGTTTCAGATTCACGGTCTCTCTCCATCTCTGTTCAATTTCGCCGCGGCGGGCGGCCGTCCTTGCGACCGACTTCTCGCTGCCGGCAGTCCCTGCTGCCGCGTTTTCGATTAACCGCCGCACGTCATCGTTCTATGTCAGAGCGATGACAGTTGGATGACAGAGAAAAATCATAAATCCCAGGTGGTTACGGCGAGCGATAGCAACACCACCGTCGTCATCCTGAGGTGCGAGGCGCTCTTGCGCCGAGCCTCGAAGGATGGCCGCGCATTCCGGGCCGTCGCCCTTCGAGGCTCGCCGACATCGTCGGCTCGCACCTCAGGGTGACGGAGAGGAGGCGAGATTCGGCGGAGATCTGAAAACCTATGCCTCCGTCACCGTCGGCAAATGCGCGGTGAAGGTCGCGCCCGCACCGGGCGTGCTTTCGATCGTGAGCCGGCCGCGGTGGCGGTGGAGGATGTGCTTGACGAGGGCGAGGCCAAGTCCGGTGCCGCCTTCAGCACGACTGTGCGCGGCGTCGACGCGATAGAAGCGTTCCGTCAGGCGCGGCAGATGCTCCGGCGCGATGCCGGGGCCGAAGTCGCGCACGGCGACGCTCGCTTCGCCGCCTGGTTCGGCCGACGCTTTGATCGTGACCACCGCGCGGCCGCCGGCCCCGCCATATTTGAGCGCGTTCTCGATGAGGTTCTCGAACACGCGCACGAGCTCGTCGCGGTCGCCGCGAACCGTGACGGAATTTTCCGCGTCCATCATTTCGATGGTCACGCTCCGCTCTTGCGCCAGCATCTGCAAGCTGTCGATGACCTGCCGCACGATCGGCGCGAGGGGGAGGATCGCGTTTGGCGCGATATGCGCATTGAGCTCGATGCGCGAGAGGGAGAGGAGATCGTCGATCAGTCGCGCCATGCGCCGCGCCTGTTCGCGCATGATGGCGAGGAAGCGTTCGCGCGCCGCGGTGTCATCGCGCGCGGAGCCTTGCAAGGTGTCGATGAAGCCGGCGAGCGAGGCGAGCGGCGTGCGCAACTCGTGGCTCGCATTGGCGACAAAGTCCGCACGCATCTCTTCCGCGCGCCGCAGCGGCGTTAGATCGTTGAAGGTCAGCAGCAGGTCGCGCTGCGCGCCCGCCGGGGACGGCACGGGACCGACATTGACCTCGTACCAGCGGTCGAACGGCACCCGTTCGAAGAACTCGACGCGCTGCGCCATGCCACTCGCCTGAGCGCGGCGGATCGCATCGATCACCGTGGGGATGCGCAGCCCCAGCACCACGGGCTGTCCGCGCCGCAGCGCCGGCGCCACTGCGCGCGCACCGTCATTGCAAGCGAGCACAATGCCGCTCGGGTCGAGCAGGATGAGCGGGACCGGTGCTGCGGCGATGACGGCATCGAGCGCTCCGTCAGGCGCATCGGTGAGCGGCGCGACGGCGGGCGCGTGGCTTGCGCTGCGGCGCTCGCGCGTCAAGGCCGCGGCGACGGCGAGCACGACAAGGCCCACAAAGCCGTAAGCCGGCGCGAGCGCGCCGGCGAGCATGAAAACGGCCAAGAGCGCAAAGGCAACAACAGCAAGAAAGAAGCGCGAGCCGAAGGCGGCCAAGCTACGACGCCTCGTCCTTCGACGGCTCCGCGAGCTTGATCGGCGCATGGGCCGCGTCGAAATCGCGCGCGGCGACGCCGCCGACGCCCGGCGGACTGTCCGGCGCGAGCGGTGGCGGTTTGCGCACGGCGTAGAGCCACAATTCGCGTATGCCGAGGACGACGAGCGCGAGCGCGAATGGCACAAGGTAATAGAGAAGGCGGAACAGCAGCAGTCCAGCAACGAGTTGTTCCTTGTCGAACTGCCACAGCCCGGCCAGCATCGCCGCGTCGAAGACGCCGAGGCCGCCCGGCGCGTGGCTCGCGAAGCCAAGCAACGTCGCCGAGACGAAGATCACCGCCAGCGTGACGAAGCCGATATGCGGCTCCTCCGGCATCAGGATCCACATCGCCAGCGCACAGAAGGAGAGATCGAGAATGCCGATGCCAATCTGCACCAGGGTCGACGGCCCAGCGGGCAGCGTCACCTGCCAACCGTCGCGGCCGACCGCGCGGGGCTTGCGCCAGACCCAGCTGACGTAGCCGACGAGGATCGCGAGCACCATCATCGCCACGATGCGATTGAACCACGGCGGCAACTGGTCGACGGCGGTCGCCGCCTGCGGCGCATAGGTGATGCCGAGCCCGAGCACGGCGGCGTTGCCGAGCCAGAAGGTCAGGCCGGCCACGAAACAAACTTTGGCGACATCGATCGCGTCGAGGCCCCAGGCCGAATAGACGCGGTAGCGCACCGCGCCGCCGGTGAACACGCTCGCGCCGACATTGTGGCCGACCGAATAGCTGGTGAAGCCGGCCAGTGCCGCGATGCGGTACGGAACATTGCGGCCGATCGTGCGCAGCGCGAACAGGTCATAGAAGGTGAGGGTGAAATAGGCGGCCGCCACGAAGACGCCGGCGAGGATCAGATGGTGGACGGAGGTGCCGTGCAGGGCGTCGATCACGTCGTCGACATCGATATCCTCGAGCATCTTGTAGAGCTCGATGAAGGCGAACGTGACGATCGCAATGCTCAGCGCGGCGCCGACCCGGTTCCAGCCGATGGTCTTGTCCAACCGCCGGGCCAAGTCCCGTATCGTGTCGAGCATCGAGCGATCCTGATTGCGTCATGCGCCCCGGGTTCCCCGCCGCGGCGATGAGCGATTCATCGCTAGCAGAAGTCCGCGCCACAGGCGAGACCATCGAAGCCGGCGATCCCGGCAACCGTATGGACGCCACCGGGTTGGCGAGGGGGCCTAGGGCATTGAGGTCGCCGCCGTGATGCTGCAACCTGTCCACCCAGCACGTGAGGGAGGATCATGATGCCGAAGGCGCGGGCGGGGATGCGAGGGTTGGGCGCGACTTTGGGGGCGGCCGGGCTCGCGGCTGTCCTAGCTTTTGCGGCGGGGTCTGCCGCCATGGCCGCCGACGACACCTATACGCCAGCGCCGGAGCTTCTCGCGGCAGCCAAGAAGGAAGGCAAGGTCGTCCTCTATACCGCCAACTTCCTGACGACCGAGCAGACCGTCATCAAGCGGTTCGGCGAGCGCTTCCCCGGCCTGCAAGTGGAGATGGTGCGGGCGCCCACCGGACAACTCGTCGCGCGCATCAAGACCGAGGCGGCGGCGAACAAACTGATCGCCGACGTGATCGACATTTCCGACCGGCCGCAGGCGCGCGGGATGATCGACCTCTTCGCCGCCTATGCGCCGCCGAACGCCGCCGACTATCCGGCGGCGACGCGCACGGCCGACAAGCTTTGGCCGCGCTCCACCAATGCCTGGACCATCACCTACAACTCCGAAACGATGCCCACGGCGCCGACGAGCTGGGGCGACCTCGTCAAGCCTGAATTCGGCAAGCAGCTCGGCCAGACGGTCGTCGCCTCCGGCGGCGCGCCGTTCACGCGGGCGATGTTTGAACGCACGATGTTCGGCGAGGACTATTGGAAGAAGCAGGCGGCGATGAAGCCGAAACTGTTCCCGAGCCAGGCGCCGATGGTCGACGCCATGATCCGCGGCGAGATCGGCGTCGCGCCGCTCGTCACGGCGCTCGCCATCCCGCTTGCCAACAGCGGCGCGCCGATCAAATGGCTGTTCGCGCCGGAAGGCGTGCCGGTCACGGTGTTCTGCGCCGGGCTCACCAAGAGTGCGTCGCATCCCAATGCGGCGAAGCTATTCCTCGATTGGGCCCTCTCACGCGAAGGGCAGAAGCTGATGGTCGAGCTCGGCTTCTTCTCGGTGATGAAGGACCCGCCTGCGCCGCCGAACATCGATACCAAGAGCCTCAAGACCTGGATTCCCAACGAGGCCGAATACGCCAAGGTGTTCGCGCCTTGGAGCGATGATTGGAACAAGGTCTATAATTACCGGCAATAGAGACACAGTACCGTCTGGCCATCGCCAGCGTCTTGAATTGTGCCGATTCTGCCATCGCGCTCGAAGGCCGATCGAGATGCCTCTATTCATGGTGCGGGCACCAACACAGGATTAATCTTTGCCACGCTAAGGTGAGTGGGCCCGCGCGTCGTCGGCGGGTCCAGTGGCCGGACGATGAGCAACGATCCCACGCGATCCTGTGAGCCTTTGCCGGCCGCCCATTACAAGCGCATCTATGACCAGGCGGCGGGCCTCGCGCGAATCGGGGCTTGGGAGTGCGACCTGACCACGGAAGCGCTGAGCTGGACCGACGGGGTCTATGACCTCTTTGGGCTTGCGCGCGGCTCGACGGTGCACCGACCGTCGATCGTCGATCTCTATTTCGACGAATCGCGCCGGCAGATGGAGCAGCTTCGCGCTGCGATGATTCGGACCGGCCGCGGTTTTACTCTCGACGCTCGCATCCGCACGAGCGGCAATGAAAGCCGCTGGATGCGCCTTACGGCGGATGTCGCCCATGAGCATGGCCGCCCGGTTCGCATCTTCGGGGCGAAGCAGGACATCACGCATGAAAAGGCGCTCTGGGACCGGCTGCGCGCATACGCCGAGCAGGATGCGCTGACGCGGCTCGCCAACCGCCGGGTGTTCGAGGAGCGCTGCGCGGCGCTCTCGCGGCAGGTGGCCGCTGGTTCGAGCGCGGCGCTTGCGCTTGTCGATCTCGACAACTTCAAAGAGATCAATGATCGGTTTGGTCATGCCGCTGGCGACGAATGCCTGCGGCAGGTCGCCGCCCGGCTTCAGCGCGAGTTCGGCGACGCGATCCTCATTGCCCGGATCGGCGGCGACGAGTTTGCGCTGCTCCTGCATGCGCCGCTCGGCGTGGCCCGGATCGCGCGGGCGCTTGCGCGCGCTTTGCAGATGGTGCGCCGTCCCGTCCCGTGGCGAAACGCGCTTATCCCGATTGGCGCATCGAGCGGCGTGGCGTTTCTCCGGCCGGCGCAATTTCGCGGAGCCTCGCAGCTTTTCGCGGAAGCGGATTCCGCCCTTTACGTCGCCAAAGCCGCGGGGCGGAATGTGGTTCGCATTTTCGGCGGAGCCGTCGACGACCTGCTGCGGCCGTCGCTCCTCGACCGGGCCGCCGGATAAGCCCAGCTGGCTGCGCCGCGCTTGCGTCGGAGCCGATCCAGGCTCGCAAGCATGCGGAATTCCACGATACGGCTTCGGTCGAAATGTCGGGGGCTTTATCTTCGCGAGCGTGAGCCTAATCTCTCGTCGCGACGGCGGTGACGCGCCGGCGTGCAACGCCGCGGCGCAGGAGACTAAAGTCATGGCATATGTCTACAAGGTGATCATGTCGCCGGTCGGCAAGCTGACGCTCGTCGCCAGCGAGCGAGGCTTGGCAGCAATCCTTTGGCCGAGCGAAGATCCGAAGCGCGTGCGGCTTCAGCCGCTCATCGAAGACGCCAGCAACGCGATCTTGCGCGAAACCGAGCGGCAGCTCGGCGATTACTTTGCCGGCCGCCGGACGACATTCAATGTTCCTCTCGATTTCAAGGGAACTCCCTTCCAGAAGCGCGTGTGGGCGGCGCTGCTGACGATCCCCTACGGCGAGACACGCAGCTACGGCGCGATCGCAAAGCAGATCGGAAAACCAACGGCCGTTCGCGCGGTCGGCGCTGCGAACGGCCGGAACCCGATCTCGATCATCGCGCCGTGCCATCGGGTCATCGGATCGACCGGGAAGTTGACGGGGTTCGCCGGCGGCCTCGCGACGAAGGAGCGCCTGCTCGCGCTCGAAAGCGAAGCGCGAGCGGGGTGATTGCATGTTCTCGGTTATCTTCGAGGTCCATCCCAGGCCCGATCAATGGGACGCGTATCTTGGCATCGCCAAGGCGTTGCGGCCGGAGCTCGAGCAGGTCGACGGATTCGTCGACAACGTGCGTTACGCGAGCCTCACGCGCGAGGGCTGGCTTCTGTCGCTGTCAGGCTGGCGCGACGAGAAATCGGTGGTGCGCTGGCGCACGGGCATGCGGCATCATCAGGCGCAGGAGCGGGGACGCACGGCCGTCTTTGCCGACTATCATCTGCGCGTCGGAGAGATCATCCGGGACACGCGTCTTCCCAATGGCCAAGAGGTCGAGGAGCAGCGTCTCGATGAGACGGAGGCGGGCGACGCGACGACCGTCACTTTGATCGACGCGAAGCGTTCGCCCGCTTGGGTGAAAGCGCATCGCGCGGAGGAGGTCGCGCAATCCCTCGGTCTTGTTGCGGACGCGCCCGGCCTCGTCGCCTGGGATGTCTTCGACGCGATCCTCAACCCAGGCGACGTCATCCTGCTCACATCGTGGAAGCAAAAGCGAGACGCCGAGGCGTTCGCGCATGCGGCGGCGCTGCCTGAGGGCGCGCGCTTGCGCCACGTGCGCATTGTTCGCGACTACGGCATGTTCGATCGTCGCGAAGCGCCGCAATATTTCCCGGATGCGAAGGGCGCGACGACGATCCGCTGAGGGAATCGGTCTTCCAAGCCGCGCGTGCGCGCCCATGGCTCGGGCCCTCGCCACATCGGTGACGCCGCCCGCCCTTTTCTCGCCGCCATCCTGATTCAGGAAGCCACGGAGGGGCGGGTCCTGGGGGGCGGTGTTCCTGAAGGCCCCGCGTGACCGTTCGACGTTCGCTGCCACACGAAGCCGCTCCATCCCGCCGCGCGTTCCTGGGCGGGCTTGGCTCCCTCGGCGCCGTCGCGCTCGGCGGATGCGCCAATGTCGCCGCGACCGGCGCACGCTTCGACGCCTCATCGATCTCGACAACGCCGACATTGCTGATCGCGACCACGCGTAATCCGGTCAACGGCGGACGTGCGGAGCCTTGGTTCGGGCCGAAACGCGCTTCGACGCTGACGCTCGCGCGGGCGAAGCTGACACCGCCAAACGATGGCCGCTTCACCCTCGCCTCGGTTGGATTGGATGACTGGCGTATCGACAGCGTCGAACCGCTATCGGGCGAAGGCGGCAACCTTCTCGCGCCGGGCGGCGGCGATGTCTTGATCTATGTGCACGGCTTCAAGCAGACGTTCGAGACAGCGGCGCTCGATGCGGCGCGTCTTTCCGACGGCATCAAGTTTCACGGGCAGACGATGGTCTTCTCTTGGCCGTCGAAGGCGGGGCTGTTCGACTACAACTACGACCGCGACAGCGCGATGTGGTCGCGCGACGCCTTCGAGCGCGTGCTCCAGTCGGTCCTCGCCGCGCCGGGGGCCGGGCGCGTCCACATCGTCGCGCACAGCATGGGAACCATGCTGGCGCTCGAAAGCCTGCGCCAGCTTTACGCGCGCTATGGCGATGCCGTTGCAAACCGGATCGGCGCCGTCGTGCTTGCAGCACCCGACATCGACATGGACGTGTTCTCGTCGTCGGTCACCGGCATCGGCCCGCTCGCCCGCAAGATCACGGTGATCTCGGCGACGAACGACCGCGCCTTGGAACTGTCGGGGCGAATCGCCGGCGGGATGACGCGGGTGGGCGCCGCCGAGAAAGCCGCCATCGAACGGCTCGGCGTGCGTGTGATCGACGCCTCCGATTCTGGCTGGGGCATCATCAATCACGATCTGTTTTTATCGAATGCCGACGTGTGGCGCGTCATTCGCCGCTCGATCGAAACCGCAGCCGCGTGATTGCGGACTTTGCGGCAGTGTCTGCGAACTGCGCGGCCGCGCCTATAATGATTGGCGGGCCGTGCCCGGTAATGCCGCATGACATGACCGGGATAGGCCCGGCCATGTCGATAGGCGCCGGCGGTGCACTCGATGCTTTCGTACGTGGCGAACCTTCGCGATGAGCTCCACCCGCGCGCCCCGCTCGAGATTCGGAAAGCGAGCATCAGGCGACGCCCCGGCCGTCTCAGCGAACGCGAGACACAGCAGAGGGCCGGGCGAAGGGCGAAGATTCATGCCGGATCGTGGCCCGTCCAGCAATCACCAGCAATGCACCGGACGCACATTGATATCTCCGGTTGCAGACAGAACCGTCCCGGCGATAGAATCCCTCGTCTCTTGGGGGAGAATCCGCTTTGCAAAAGATGTCCGGGCACGCCAACCAGTGGCTGTGCGTCTTCACCGCTACCTGTTTGGCGCTCCCGATCGCGCTACCCCCGGTGTTCCGCTACGAGACAACGCCGGCCTTCTTGCTGGCACCGCTCGTCGCGTGGTCCGTAGTCGTCTTGTTCGGCGAGACGGCCACCCGCGCTTTTGTTCTGGCCGGCATCTGTGGCTTAGCGTCGATTTTCATCTCGGCGTCGATCAAGCCGGACGGCAGACTTCAACTCGATTTGCTATCGCTCCTGCTGCTGATGTTCGCGGCGGGGTTCTATTTTCTTGGTCGATATGTCGGCAGCATCAAGCGTCTGGTCACGTATTTCGTCGTGTTCTCGGCCGCGTTTCTTGTGCCCGCGACGCTTCGCAATGTTTTGGGCGAGCCTGTTCAAAGCGTGATTCCGGACGCCACGCGCTATACCTCGTTTGCCATCCTGAACGTCGAGTGGTTCGGCTGGCGCATGTTCGGCTACTTCGGCATTTTGGGCGCGGCGCACATGGTCTGCCTACAAGCCGCGCTGGCTATCGGTGTGGCCCTCGCCACAAATTATAGGTGGCTCACGATTGTGAGCGCGGCCGTGTTTGCATGTGCTGCCTATCTGATCGTCGGCAGCCAATCGCGCGGCGCACTCGTCGCGCTGCTTATGATTCTTGGAGGCGCGGGCTTCTATGTCGTCACGGCCGAACGAAAGCTGTGGCGTCGAGCAAGTGCGATGATCGCAGTCGCAATCGTCGCTGGGTCGTTTGCTCAATTCCAGTCGTTGGAAGAAAACCGCTTCGTCCAAACCGTACGCGATGTCGCAGCGGTTTTAGAGCATGAACCGGCAAGCGCCGCGCCGCCGGCGCCATCCGCGCCGCCTACTGCTATTGAGCCGGCGCCTGCTACCGTTGCTTCAAACGATGCTGCGCCATCCTCTGCACCCGCGAGCGAGCCAGCGCAGGAACAGCCCCCCGTCCCGAGCGCTCCCGCCGCGGCCCCCCCCCCCCCCCACGCTTGACGCAATTTCGAGCCGCCGATTTTCGTTACAGTTGGTAGCGCTGAAGGAGTTTTTCGCAAGCCCCATCATCGGAAGTGGCTTCTCCCCGCTCGGTCGGTATGAGCCTCCGCCTAAAGACATTATACACACGACACCGCATCTCTATTATCTAACGGCCTTGTGGAAGGGCGGACTGCTGTTTGCTATTCCCTTCTTCACCTTCCTTTTTCTGACGGGACGTGCCGCCTGGCGGGCCCGCGCATGGCGTGACGGGCCAGAGGCATTCATGGCGCTTATGGCTGTCCTCGCCTTGTTCGGCCCCATGGCGTTCACCGCGGAAACGCCAAATGTTCCTTCGGCGGGGGCGCTAGCGTTTCTGTTGCTAGGCTCCTTGACACGGCACGGTCGCGCGGCGGATGGCGCGAGTAGTGGTCTTGCCGGTTGAGGCGGCAAGCTCGGCGCTGTCGCTGACGGTCCAGACGATGATGTTGATCGAGGTATCCGTCCCGTCCGAAGTGTTGGCGTCGAGCCCCTCGTGAAAAGCGTTGGGAAAGTTCTCGGTGCCGAAGATGGTCGCCAAGCTGGGCGTGAATGTTTGCAGCATGAGGTCTTGAGCGCGGAGCTACGATTAGAAGCCCTGCGAATGGTCGAGACGACGCGACGTGGTTGCGAGCGCCCGCGTTGCGCATCGGAAGAACAGATCAGGAAAAACGGATTTCCAGCAAGATCGGCTAAGGATTGGCGCGCCCGAAGAGATTCGAACTCCTGACCCCCAGATTCGTAGCGCCAGAACGAACAGTGAACGTAATAGAATTACCTCAGCAAAATCAGATATTTACGCGTTAAGCCTTTGACCTCGTTCGTGATCGCATGCATTGGCCGACGATAGCCGATTCTCAACCGCATCGCGCGTGTCACGAAATCGTTTTGGCGTGCGACATATCCGCGACCATTTCAATGAGTTAGACGCGACACACGCGCGACCAAGACGTTGTATTTGAAGCGTGCCACGAACACGCGACACTGCACGCGACCAGCCCGTTGCCCGAATTGATCTGAGGGTCAGTTCAGCGCTTGTGTTCGGCTGCGGTGACGTCACGGATTCTAACTTTCCCGTTTTTCAAATACGCGAAAGTTAGCCTATGTCAGCGTTTTCACTCCCGATGACGCCATGGCGGCTCACGGAGCAAGCAGCGGCCGTTGGCGAGTGCTAACGCCTTCACAAGGGTTTCGCGACAGCAGCGGCGCAAGCTGTTAGGGTTCGATCAGCAGCAATTTTGGCGGGTGTCCTTGAGCACGTCTCTATCAACCAACAACGATCGCGGTACGGGCGACGCCAGCTCGGAATACAAGCCGCTCCCGCTGCCCGAAAGCCTGCCGGCAGAGAAAATTCTCGACGCCGTGGCCGAGGCTATCTACACAACCGACGCCGAGGGCCGGATCACATATTACAATCGGGCTGCAGCCGAACTATGGGGCGCTTGCCCTGAGATAGGCAAAGCCGAGTTTTGCGGCTCGTGGAAGCTCTATCGCCCGGATGGCACTCCATTGCCACACGATGAGTGCCCGATGGCAATTGCTTTGTCGGAACGACGGGCCGTCCGCGGCATGACGGCAATTGCCGAGCGGCCCGATGGCACGCAAGTGCCCTTCCTTGCAGCTCCCACGCCCATCTTTGACGCAAGCGGCATTCTGATCGGGGCCGTGAACATGCTGATGGACCTGACGGAGTATCGCGCCAGGGACGAGGCTGCCCGGCGATATGCCGCGATTGTCGAACATTCGGATGACGCCATCGTTGCCAAGGATCTCAAGGGAATCATCACTGCCTGGAATCGCGGCGCCGAACGCTTGTTCGGCTACACGGCGGCTGAAGCGATCGGCAGGCCCGTCACCATGCTCATCCCTGCCGACCGACCGGACGAGGAGCCCAGCATTCTCGCACGCATCCGCCTGGGCGAGCGCATTGAACACTACGAAACCACCCGCCAGCGCAAGGACGGCACGCGAGTTGAAATCTCCTTGACTGTTTCCCCCGTGAAAGATGAGCGGGGGCGAGTGATCGGGGCATCCAAGATCGCGCGCGACATCACGGAGCGTCGGCGGGCGGAAGAGCAAAGGCGTTTGCTCCTTCGTGAGATGGATCATCGCGTCAAGAACATGCTCGCTTTGGCTGGGAGTGTCGTGAGCGCGAGCGCGCGGTCGGAAACGACGGTGAAAGGTCTTTCCTCCGCGGTGTCTGCTCGTTTGGCCGCTTTGGGGCAAGCGCATGCTCTTGTGCTGAACGCGGCTGCGGAAGGCAGCGATCGCGGAAAGGCGGGGACGACTCTCCACGCGCTGATTGAGACAATACTGGCTCCCTATCGAGAGGGTGAAAACGTTACCGTTTCGGGCGCAGCCGTCCCGGTGGGGCGACATGTCATCAGTGGACTTGCGCTGCTGCTGCACGAATTCGCAACAAACGCCGCAAAATACGGTGCACTTTCGATGGCCGGCGGTCGCATCAGCATTTCGGTTGTCGAACAAGGCGCCGATATCGTCCTCACCTGGGTTGAGCGGGGAGGTCCCGTCGTTAAGCCGCGCCGGAAGGAGGGATTTGGCACGCTCCTCGTCAAGACAACCATCAACGGTCAGCTTGGCGGGCGCGCATCATACGATTGGAAGGCGGAGGGCCTCACAGTCTTGCTGACCAGTCCGAAAGAACGTCTTGGAGTTAAATCGTAACCAGTGA
The DNA here is from genome assembly GCA_050187875.1 of Variibacter sp. Lineage (GTDB taxonomy): Bacteria > Pseudomonadota > Alphaproteobacteria > Rhizobiales > Xanthobacteraceae > JAFKKS01. The sequence continues at coordinate 10,947 of JBFWXB010000024.1, read as the reverse complement.
GAGCGGAGGTCGCCTTTCTCGTCGACAAGTCGGCGTACGGTGCAAACCGCAGCGGCAGAGCAGTGGCTCGGCTCAGGACGGCGAGAGCGTCCTCGATGCCGCGCAGAATGCGCCTAATTGCTTTCCCCCTCGCCTTCATTCAACCAGGCATCGGTTTTCGACCAACTATGCTCACGCCCGCAACTCGGGCAGAGGGTGTGAGTGATAACAAATGGCAGACTCCTGAAGTCGTTATCTTCGCACTCGATTCCCTGAAATCGCGCTGCCTGTCTCAGGACACCGGATCATGATCATGCTCATGCCATGCTCCCTTCGTTGTTGACCCAAAGGGATGCGACGATGCAGACGAGCGACGCGATCGATGCAACAAGAATCAACTCGAAGTCGCCCATGTATTTGCCTCCCGCGGTTGTAACCCGCCCCAGACAGGCGCCGCGAACGCGTCGAGTGTGCGCGAGTCCCGAGCTGTCGTTCGCAGGGCGGCGCCTCCTGGAAACTTCGGGGCGGGTGGGTCGGGCTCTCGTGCGAAATCGACATGCACGACGTTGTGCTCCCGCCCGAGAACATAGCGGTTGCAAGGCTTCACGGCGGACACCTATTGAAGCGTTCGGCCTTGATCGTTGTCGTCGTTGCGCGGCGTACGGCGCCGTGAGCGCAGACCCAACGGACTTCGATAGCGAACTCCGTTCGCTTGCTTATCGAGTGTCCGCAACGCCTCCATGATGTCGTCAAATCGGACCGGAGCCTTGGGTCCCTCTCGCAACGCCGGAGCGGCCTCGACGGCACACGCGTCGGATGCCCAGGACGCCAGGATGGCGCGCTTCTCGTTGAGGGTCAGGTCGGGGTCGCTCACCACCTCAGACGGATGATTGAACGCTTGGGCGGGATGCAGAAGTTCGTCGAGCTCAAAGTTTACACCATTTCCCTTCGTCATGACCTCCTCCCGAAAAAGGGGGTGGGCCCGGTGTGGTGCCCACCGTTGCCAATTCACACTCAAGCGGCCTTGCCGCTTCCTTTCGTTTCAAGCTTTGTCACGTTGCCGATCGCGATGGTGCGCGGCTTCAACTTTTCCGGAATACGCCGGACCAGATTGATGTGCAGCAACCCGTTCTGGAAGTCGGCGCTCTCGACCTCGATGTAATCCGCCAGGTTGAAGCGCCGCTCGAACGAGCGGGCCGAGATACCCTGATACAAGTACTCCACGTCGCCCTTATCCTGCTTCTTGCCCGCCACGGTGAGCTGGCTGGCTTCGGCCGTGATGCTGATTTCGTCGCAGGAAAATCCCGCAACCGCGATGTTGATTTGGAATTCATCCTCGCCCTTACGGACAATGTCGTAGGGCGGATAGCCTTCGTTTGAATCCTGAGACCGGTCGTTGAGCCGGTCGAAGAGGGTCTCGAAGCCGATGGCGCTGCGCGCAAACGGCGAGAAGTCGAAGGTCCTCATAGTCATATCCTCCTTGAAGCGACATGAATACGAGCTTGCGCCGGACACCGCCGACGCCCGCATCGGGCCCCATTCGGGCGCCCGACGGCCGGCGATTTAGGGCGGCGACATTCAATTTCAAGAGAGGCTGGTGACCTGGCCCAGGGGCTGGCAGAAAATTTTTTACGGCGCCCAGCCGGGCTTGCTGCGGTGCGGAATCGGGTTGGGCTCGTCTATCTCTTTAGCCGGGGTCGGGTTGTTGGGCGCTCGAGAACGCCGGTCTTTGGGAACCGAGCGTCACCGTGCAGTTATCGGGGCCAAAGTGCTTTCCAACTGTCTTCGCCTGTTTCCGCCTTGGCTCCCGCATGGTCCGCAGCATCTTGCAGACCTCGCGCTTCTGGCGCCTGACTAACCGGGGTGAGGGTCAACCTATGCGCACGAGATTGACTGATCGGTTCGTCAAATCGGCCAAGGCGGAAGGCCGCAAGTCTCCCATCTTCATGGACGACGAAGTCATCGGCTTTGGCGTCCAGGTTCGCCAAACCGACCGCAAGAGCTTCACCCTCGACTACAGCTTCGAGGGCCGCCGGCGGCGCTTTTTCATCGGCGACTTTCCGGATTGGTCCACCGTTGCGGCGCGCGACCAGGCGAAGCAAATCAAGCGGCAAGTCGACCAGGGGATCGATCCCCTAGCCGTGCGGGATGAGCGCCGCGCTGCCCCAACCGTAAGGCACTTGGTCGAGCGATATTTCGAGGAGCATTTGCCGCGGCTTGCCCCCGATACCGCCTCGGACTGTCGCAGCATGATGAATGCCTTCGTCTTGCCGGCCTGGGGCAACCGCAAGGTCATCGATATCCGCCGTGCCGACGTTGATCACCTGTTGGTCGAGGTTGCCAAGGGGCGCCCGCGGCCTCGCAAGACCAAAACCAAGAAGAAGCGATGGAAGCCGCTTCAAGGGTCGCGGCCGACGCCAGGGCGGGCCAACCGCCTCGGCGACACGATCCGAAAGATGTTCAATCTCGCAATCCGCTGGGAGATGCGCACCGACAATCCGGCTGCCGGATACCTACGCAATCCAGAGAACCCGCGCGAACGTTTTCTGAACCTCGACGAGATCACCAAGGTCTCGGAATTGCTCGCCGACCATCCGAACCAGCTCATGGCGAACATCATTCGCCTGCTCATGCTGACCGGCGCGCGTCGCGGCGAGGTGCTGAACGCGCGATGGGAGCAGTTCGATCTTGAGCACGGGGTCTGGACAAAGCCCGCAGCCACCACGAAGCAACGCAGGATGCACCGGGCCCCGATTTCCGGGGCGGTGGTCCACCTGTTGCGGGCGATCCGCAGCACGGTCCCGGCGGACTGTCCGTGGGTGTTTCCTGGTTATGCTAAGGGCAAGCCCGTCCACGAGGTGAAGCGCTTTTGGGACCAAATCCGCAACAAGGCCGGCATTCCCGAGGTGCGCATTCATGACCTGCGGCACACGTTTGCGTCGCTGCTCGTCTCAGGCGGCATGTCGTTGCCGATGATCGGCCGGCTGCTTGGCCACACGCAGGTGCAGACCACGCACCGCTACGCCCACCTGTTCGACGACCCGCTGCGCGTTGGCCTGCAACAGGTCGACCAGTTGCTGCGGCCGAAACTGAAGATCGTTGAACCGCCTGCGCCGGACCGACCCCCAGATGTTGACACTGGAGGTCAAGCGGCCCGCCCCACATAAGAAATGCGGCTCACCTGCTCTCTTGAACCGCCGGCCAGACAGCCGGAGGCGCGGTGGTAGTATTGGAGAGGCCTGAGCCGCCGTGGGGGCTTGACCTAAGCGCTGTTGACCGGCCCTTGACTATCGCGCTACAAGCGGCAGCATCCAAGGGCAATCAGAGCGTGTGTTGCAAGCTTCCAGGCCGCCCCGGAGGCTCCGGGTAGCCGTTGTCGTCGCGGATAATCTCTTAGCTGAATCAAGCGTGTAGTCGTCATGCAGCCCGCCCTTCCATTTCCACCGCGGCAAACAGCTGAGCAGCGGCCATCACGTCAAAGCGTTCAATTTCCGTCGACCACCACGCCCTTAGAATTGGACGAACTACTGCAACGCGTGCACCACGCGAAGGTAGACAGTCCTCAAGCCCTACTTCTCGACCTGTCCGGGGTGCGCTTTCTGCTGGTCGAATGCCTGCCCGCATTGATCTCCGAAATCGCGGCGCGTCATGCAGCGGGGCTCAAAACTGCTATTCGCCTGCCGCAACATCCCGACGTTCGCGGAATTCTGCGAACGTGGCGATTTCCACAGGCGTTACGTAACGTGACGGATGTCCAATTCGTCGATTACGTGGTGCCACAAGATCACAAATATTTTCACTGGTTTGGTGGAGACCAGGAGACGCGAGAGTTTGGGCTAAGGAAGTGGTTTGTAGGTGGCCAGGTACTCTCCGTAGACGACTCCACCGAACGTTTTTTCTCGCTGCGTCATTGGAAGGTTCAAGACTTCAAGATTGGCGACAGCCCCTCTCGATTTCAACGAGCAGTCCTCGATGAATGCACCCGTTGGGTCGAAGACTCTGTCATCAAGTCAATGCTCATTCATCATTTGGGCGAATACCACGGCTATGTATGGAGCCATGTAATCCACGAAGCAATGAGCAATGCTTTCCGTCACGGGCAAGCCAAGACGGTGCTTTCGGCCTCAAAAGCAGATTTTGACAAGAAAACACAACGTGACCGCTTTCTCACGCTTGTGTTTTGGGACGACGGAATCCCAATCTATCAGAGCCTCGCAGCGCGCCTGAAGATAAACCACTCAATCATTGGGTCCGCCTTTGAAAAGGCCGAGCCGCTGTCCTATCGCGCAAAGATCGAGCTGCGTGATGGACAGAAGCTGCCCGAAATTGTCATCTCATCCAAACAGCTTCCCAATCCATCCTCCCAGGATCATGAGGTCTTACTTGCTACGCTATACCCCGGCGTGAGTTCAGATCCTGAAGGCCGTGAACACTTTCATCACGAAGAAACCGAAAAACGTAGCGGTTCGGTCGCTGTCTTGCCCGGGATGGGTCTGGCAAACCTAATCAACGGAGCAATTGATATCCTGGGCGGGTCAGTAGCCTTCCGCAGCGGCGATTACTTCATGAATGTAAAAGGGGCCGGTGCGCGCGCAAAAGGCATCAATTACAAAGTGAAGATTGAAAAGCGGTGGCCATTTTCTGGCAACATGGTGACAGTCAGGCTTCCGCTGCGGGGACAATAGACTCCAGAATTCGAGAGCACGTGGTTCGATGAGCATCAAAGTAGGAGTGCTCGCGTTTCGTGCCGGCGAGGCTGCCGACGCTCTCCTGTCTCAAAAGGAATTGGAGTTTTACGAGAGAGTCGGAACTCTTTTGACAGGCGAGCGAATGTGCACGCTCGTAAAGAAGGAACACATCCGTACGATTCCAATCCCTCAAGCGGTTATTAAAGAAGCCAACGTTCTTTTCGAACTGGCATCGCGTGGTCTCGCCGATTGCGTTTCCGAAGCGGATATTCTGATTGTCGATTTAGCCAACCCACCGCGACCTGACTTGCCAATCTACACCCCCATTCAAAGCTTACTACTTGCATTACAGGAGACATGGTGGTCTTCGAAGAAGGATGCGCACGCCTTCGTTTTATTGGCTGGCGCAATCAGTGACGCCGATCTGGCATTGAAAGCGACCCGTTCGCAAATTGAGGCGGGACACCTAAGCTTTGTTGATGGCTACGGTCGAATACGCGGCCAGCTCCCAGCCAACTCTCTAGATCAACAGGGCTATGAAACGGCCCTTAAAGCGGTGCGCGATGATCCGCTTACGCTGCTAAAGCGGAAAATGATGCGACGGATCGGGCACTTTCGTCACGGTGCCGGGCGTCAAGCCTATGCCACCAAGTACTATTATGATGGGACCTACTGCGGCGACGAGATCAAGGAGCTTCTCAAGAGGCATCCTTCGAAGCCGGAACAGATAGTGCTGCACGCCCCGATTTCACCCTGGCTGCGGAAAGCGGCGCTCGGATTTCAAATCGAGGCATCCATCGATCTCATCGATCTTTCCCAAATCGACGAGACCGATTCATCATGGAAGAGAAAGATCAAAGCTCGCCCCCTCGTGTTGGTCCCGTTGGTTGATAGCGGAAGGACACTGCAGCGCATTCATGGAATGCTGCTTAATGCAAACCCGAAGTGCCGGCCGACCTACCAAGCCGTAATGTCCACTCAAGGACGTAACGATGATGAGACACGAGTTCTCGGAGAGGAGCCGTACGCAATACCGGTAGGCTACTATTTACTTGTGAAGCAAATACGCTTTCCTCCCGCAAACACGCCGCCATCAACTCAGGAGCATCGCGGTTCATCATTTGACTTCAAAGCTGAGCCACGCGAGCTGACGGCATACACTTGGTGGTCTATGATTGCCGAGACTAGCTTTAAGGAAGAAGAAGATGTTCCTCGCGTTACGCGAAAGTCACTTGGCTTTGTTCCAAACTTTCCGCAAGTTCTGCTCGCAAACGCTCCATTGCTCGCTCGCAAAATCGAAACTCTCTTGCGCGATGCTCCGGGCGGCCTAGCCGTCGATCCGCTTTTGATCTGTCCGGACGAAGTAGGAGCAATCGAACTGGCGAATTGCATACGGAGCGCTATTCGCTGCAGTCTCATCCGTATCCCCAGGGATATAATCGACAGTATATCTACGCGATCCCGACCAGAAGCGATTGCTGACGACATACGGTTGTCCTCATCAGGCGAGGAGTGGTTGGCGCAACTTGCCTCAGTCCCGCGCGGTGGGTCGGCCAGTGCGATTCTCATCGACGAATTTTCAGCGAGCGGCGAGACGCTTAGACGCCTTCGTCTCCTTTGTGCCGCTAATGGTATCAATGTTGAACGCTGCGTAACGCTCGTGGACTTCCGGTTAAACGATACGCCACCTGCGGTATCGATGCTCTCACTGTACACGTTACCATTGGGCCACATTCCATGAAGCTCGCCGACGGCGACGTCGAGTTTGATTGTCTTGCAATCCTCGACGAATTAAACCAAAGGCCGCCTGAGGGTGGCTCGGTCGGTGAGTTGGCTGGGCGATGGAATTTGCTTTGGAATGATTTGAAGCACAAGGCAAGGGGACTAAGTCTAGAATCGCGCCGGCGTATTCTCAGCGCCGCCCTGATTTCGCAACTACCTTCAGATCTTAGGCCCTCCTCAGGCTTTGGCGTGCTTCATGGCGAGCCGAACATCGCCGATCCACGTCGAGAAGCCGATGTAGTCATTCTGTGCGTGTTGGAAGAAGAGTTCAACGCTGTTCTAGTGGCGTTCGGTATTAACCAACGCAAGAAGCTGGAGACAGAATCCATATTTGGTCATCGCTTTTACAATCTCAAAACCGTGCGGAACCGGTATTTTGGTAGGCTCAATATTTGGGTCGGGTTGATTGGTGAAGCAAGGAATGTTGTATGCGCGAATTTTTGTCGAGACGTGTTTGAGGCCTTTCGGATCAAGCACTGTTGTTTGCTAGTTGGCATAGCGGCCGGCAATCGTAAGAAACTAAAATTGGGTCATGTTATCGCAGCACAAGGAGTTTTCGACGATGCGGGCGGACGGGCCGAACCAAAAAAGCTCATACCACGTCCGCGACCGTATCACCTGCCTCCAGCCTGGAGCGAGATGCTCAAAGGATTTAATCCGCAACGAAAGGGCTGGTTGAAGGGGCGGAATCAAGCACTGCAGCGGCTCAAAGAGACAGGGTCACGCGTGCCGGCTTCTGCCGAAAAGCTCGTGCCAATTTTCACAACTGGAATCATTGTTGCTGGTGAGCAACTGCGCCGAGACAATCCGTTGCCTCAGCTAGTGGAGCGATACGGCGATCAAATCATGGCCATTGAAATGGAGGGAAGCGGATTTGCGGCGACATGTGATCGCAAAGATATCAGGTGGCTAATATTCCGCGGTGTTTCTGACTATGGCGACATGAAAAAACGTGACACTTGGCAGCCCATGGCTGCACTTCACGCTGGACTTGCCGCGAGATCGTTTGTTGAGCATGAGTTGCGGCCTACGGGGGACCCACAGCTGTGATAGCGAAGATTGCGCGAAGCTTTTCGAGTGGAGGTTCAAGTTTCCTTCAGCTAGTTGCTCGTCGCCCAAAATGACTAAGCAAGGCGCTTCAGCTCGCGCCAGACTATCGCAATCTTGCGCCTGACAGTGCTTTCGTCCGGCGTATTCTCACCGTTTCGCGACTGAAACCAGTCGAGCATCTCGCGGACAAGCTCGCCTTGCGTCTTGGGCAATCCGTCGACGAAGATTCTGCGCGTCATGGCGGCGAAAAACGTGTCCCAGTCATACTTCGGCGGCACACCGGGACCGGGCGGCCGTCGGCGTGCTTGGCTTTCGGATGTCGCGGCCTCGTTCGGCGTATGCTTGCGTTCGAATCGCAGAGTCTCCGTGCGTGTCACCAACACATCAGCCGGCATGACCACGAGGCCCTCGTTGGGCTCGCTGATCCAGTGCCATTCACTCTCGCCATGCCGGCGCACGCGGCGAAGCAAGACCTTCTCTGGCTTTGCGCCGTGCGAGCGGAAGAGATGCAGGACATCAGCGCCAGCGACTTCGACGAGGTCACAAATGATCTTGCCCGTATCGGTCTTCATCGGCGGCGCGGCGATCGATAGTGCGATCAGCCCGTCCACCGCGTACCCGACCACATCGATCGGCATGACGCTCCATCGAATGGCGATCTCATTCACTGTTTGGAACGGACGAGGCGGGAGCGACATCTTCGAACGTCCTGATTACTCAAAACTCTCCAAGGCACGCGCAGCACCCTTTCATCCAGGTTTGACCTGCTTCCGCCTGCGATACACCTGCACGACCTGCTTCAGATCCTCGCGCATGTCCGGTGGCAGCCGGCCGGCCTCGACAAACAGGTCGTCCATCCGCACGCCCAGGATGGCGGCGGCTTTTTCCACGTATTCGTCGCGCGGCGGATTCTCCTGTTCCCGCTCGACCCGCGACCAGTATGCAGGGGAGACGCCGAGGCGGTCCGCAAACTCGTTCAAGCCAATGCCATCGGCAATTCGTTTCTGTCGTACGCTCACACCAAAGCTCATAGTCATCTCCATCATTAAAAAGATGCAACGAGGTGGCCGCACTTGCGCAGCCGAACCGCCATGAAGGCTGGCGATACTCCAAATTCCTCGGCTAGCGCGTCGACCACGCCCTCGATCAGGTCTTCGCCGACTTCGCGAACGCAGACGACGGGCGCTGAGAGCTTGCCGGCCCCCTTCCACCGCATGGGTAGATCGGCCGCGGTGGCATGGCGCGCAAACGCTTTCGACAGGTGATACGGCGGCGCCAGAAACGCTCCCATGAACTCGTCGGCACGCCACTCGCGCCAATCGATGGCCGCCGGTGCTTGCCCCCTAGCGGGCCCGCTCCCAAAGCTCTGCCGCGCACCACCGCACATCGCTGCCGGCATGTCGAAAATCGCGTGCCCGAGCTCGTGCGCGGCGGTCGATCGAAATAACTCCGGCTCGTCCACGAGCTCCGAACTGATGCTGATCATCACGGCATGCGGCACTTGCGGGTCGTATTCGCAGATGCCGAGGACCGGCGCGCCATTACTGTCGTGAACGTCATGCTCGAAGTCCCAAATGAGATGGACCTCGCGCCCGTTGACCTTCAGCCGGCCCGCGCGCCTGGCGAGGTCTTTGGGCTCGATCGGACGTATTGAGCCGGCAAAGAGCCTCCGCCGAACTTCGCTCGCGATCCCGCGGACGACCGCGGCCCGCATGGGGCGCGGCTCTCCCGACGAATAGGACGGGTACGCGACTTCGATCATTCCTGCCTCCGACCGGTTTCTGTTGACCATTTGGTTTATGCATATGTTCTTATTCTGTTCTAATTCCGGAGTCGAATCCATTTTGCACTATTTCCGCCGGTTTCCGCCGCTCAGGACGCAGCCTGCGGCGTTTCCTCTGTAAGCTACTGATTTAACGCAGCTTAATTCGTCTGCTCCTGTTTCTGCCCGTTTCCGCCTCACCCGATCGGCTCCCGCGGTGGTCCTATTTGGCCATGGCCGATCGATGAGCGCGGAAGGAACTGGTCTATGGGTGAACAGGACGACAATACGCCCGCTGGCGAAGCGGGCCCCCTTCTGGGCGGTTGGCTGACTCGGGCCCAGGTGGCCACCGAAATCGGCGTCTCGGTCGACACCCTTCAGCGCTGGGAGACGCGGCGGATCGGGCCGCCCTGCGTGCGGATCGGCCGAAAGGTCCTCTACCGTGCCGAGGCTTTCCGCGACTGGCTGATCTCGCGCGAACGCGGGCCGCTCACCGGCAAAGCGCCGCGTGCGGGAGGCGCACGATGACCGCGCTCCGGGTCACTGGCCGGCGCGAGGCTCGCGCGCTTGCCGCTAACGCGGTGCTGCTCTCGTTCTTCGAACGGTACGGCAAATTCCCGGCTGCTGAAGATCGCCTTTGGCAGATCGATCCATTCGAGCGCCTCGACCTGATCGGCGACATCGAGCTGAAACTCGGCGCCGCGTTCCGGGACGCGGACATCGAATTCCTCGAACATCCCGACGACCTCATTGAGCGCGGCGCCTCGGTCTTGATGAGGGCGCGCCGATGAACGCCTTCGCTCAACACGGCATCGAGCACCTCTCCGCCTCGTCGCTCAACCTCTGGGCCGCGCAGCCAGCGCTATGGATCATGGAGCGGCTACTCGGCCGCCGCACACCGCCCGGCATCACGGCTGCGCGCGGCAAGGCGGTCGAGCATGGCGTTCACCTGGGCCTAAGCAACTCGCGGCTGTCGATCGAGGAGTGCGTCGAAGGCGCCGAGCGGGAGTTCATTCGCCAAACCGCGTTGAGCGCCGATCCGCGGCGCGAGGATGAGCGGAAAAAGCTGGCGGGATGGGTTCGCGGCGCGCTCGGCGAACTCCGGCAATACGGCACGCCCGACGGATACCAGGAAAAGATCGAAATCCGACTCGATGACATTGCGGTGCCGCTCGTCGGTTACATCGATTGGCGATTCTCCGACCACGGATTGATCGTCGACCTCAAGACGACTGAGCGCTTCCCCTCAAAGATCGGCGATGCCCACGGACGCCAAGGCGCCGTCTATGCGTCGGCGCACGGCAACTTCGGCATGCGTTTCGCTTACGCGAAGCCGGCACCGGGCAAGACCGATCCGCGCCAGGTCACCGTCTATGAAATGTCCGGCAACGACATCCGCCGCCACCTCTCGGCGTTGCGCGCGATTGCGCTGTCGCTCGGCCGCTTCCTCGCGGTGTCCACAGACGCCCGCGAGCTCGCCGGCCTGATCGTTCCCGACTTCGATTCGTTCTGGTGGTCCGAGCCGGCCGCGCGCGCGGCCGGGCAAGAAGTCTTCGGTTTCTGAAAACGACTCTCAACGCGAAAGGAGAAGCGCAAAGAGTCTCAACATCGGTGGTTCCGGCATCATCAAGCCGTACGTCAAATACAAAGCCAAGGCGGGCTAGTGGGTTGTGCGCTCGCCGGAGG
>JBFWXB010000023.1:0-71588 GCA_050187875.1 Variibacter sp. | reverse complement strand
CGTCGACCTGCTTCAGCTCGACGATCAGCAGATGCGTGCCTATCGCGGCAAAAACATCGCGATGGTGCTTCAAGATCCAATGACGGCGCTTAATCCGGTTCTTACGATCCGGGACCAGATCGGCGAATGCTTGGCGTTGCATCGTGGACTGCGCGGCGCCGCGCAAGACACCATTGCGCAAGACTTGTTGAAGAAACTGCGCGTGCCTGAGCCAACGCGTGTGCTGCCGAGTTATCCGCATCGGCTAAGCGGAGGTATGCGCCAGCGCGTGGTGAGCGGCATCGCACTTGCCGGTCAGCCCGATCTCCTCATCGCCGACGAGCCGACGACCGCGCTCGATGTGACAGTACAGGCCGCTTATCTCGCGCTTCTGCGCAATGTTCAGCGGGAGACGGGCTTGGCGGTTCTGTTCGTCACACACGATCTCGGCGTGATTGCGCGCGTTTGCGATCGCGTTGCCGTCATGTATGGCGGTCGCATCGTCGAGACGGCCGATGTTGTGACGCTGTTCAAGGCGCCGCAACATCCCTATACGCAGGCTTTGCTGCGCGCGCTACCCGACGTGGCCAAGCGCTCTGAGCGCATGGAAGCCATCCCTGGCCAGCCGCCGAGCGCTTATGCGGAGCGGCGGGGGTGTTTGTTTGCGCCCCGCTGCAGCGAAGTCCGCGATCGCTGTCGGACCGAAGCGCCTCCCGAAACGATGATGGGCGCGGATCACACGGTTGCATGCTGGGCGCGGAGCGCATCATGAGCGATACCGCCGTCATCGAAGCACGTGATCTCATCAAGGACTTCGGGTCCCCGCGCGGGGCTTTGTTCAGCTCGAAAGGCAGAAGCTTGCGGGCTGTCGATCACGTCTCGTTCGCGATCCCGCAGAATCATACCCTGGCGCTTGTCGGAGAGTCCGGATGCGGCAAAACCACGACGGCCCGCCTTGTGCTCATGTTGGAGGACAAGACCGCGGGTGAATTGCGCTTTCGCGGAAAGCCGCTGGACCATCGCGTTGAGCGCGAGTATCGCGGCGCTGTCCAAGCCGTATTTCAAGACCCGTGGAGCTCGCTGAACCCGCGCATGCGGGTCGAGACGATTGTTGGTGAACCATTGCGGCTCAATACCAACCTGTCGTCCAAGGAACGGGCTTTGCGCGTCGCCGAGACACTGGAAGAGGTTGGGCTCGATCCTGCGATGGCGCGGAACTTTCCGCACGAATTCAGTGGCGGACAGCGTCAGCGGATCGCGATTGCGCGAGCGATCATCCTGCGGCCGCAAGCAATCATCCTCGATGAGCCGGTGTCCGCCCTCGACGTTTCGGTGCGGCTGCAGATCGTCAATTTACTGGTAGATACGCAGCGGCGGCTCGGCATGAGCTATCTTCTGATCTCCCACGATCTTGCCACCGTGCGCTATCAGGCGGACACGATTGCGGTGATGTATCGCGGCGCCATCGTCGAGCAGCGTGCCTCGGAAACAGTTTTTAACGAGCCTCTCCATCCCTATACGCAGCTTTTGTTCGAGGCGGCGCGGTTCGTGATGCCCGGCTCAGCGCCGCAAGAGACCGCAGTCCCAGCGGCCAATGAGACGATCGTGCCCGAAGGAGCCTGCCGCTTTTCCGGGCGATGTCCGGCCGCGATGGATGTATGTCGCGCCAAGGTTCCGCCCTTACGCGATGTTGCCCCTGGGCACGCCGTGGCCTGTCATCTGCATACCTAGGAGGATGCGGTTGCTCACATTAGCGACAATGCCATTGACCGCGGCGGCGTTCGCTCCCTTCGGCGATGTGCTTGAAGCGCCTCCGCAGGTCGGGCGTGCGACATTCGACGGCGCGCTGGCGAACCTGAGAGTAAGTGCGAAGATCTCGCTTTCGCTTGTTCATAAGCTTCCGACGGCCTTGCCGCTGGAAAGCGAAACAATGGAGCGTCATCGCTGGTCGTCACAGACTTTTTTGCCGCTGTCGGCGTATCGCTGGCTCGTTGTCGTGGCGCCGCATCGTCCATCTCACGATGCCCCCGATATGACGAAGGCGCGTGCCTTTCTGGCGAGCGGGCATCAAGGCGTGACCTATGGAGCGGATGTTTGGCACCACCCATTCGTGGTTCTCGACCAGCCGGCGCAATTCGCCGTTGCGACATGGAAGGACGGCAGCTCTGAAGACGACGAGTTCGTCTCGGTTCCGCCGTTTGCAGTTCGATTATCTTAATCGAGGTTCGTCATGCCTTATCAGGTCAAGCGCGATTTTGTCGGGTATGGGCGCAATCCGCCCGATCCAAAATGGCCGAATGGTGCCCGCATCGCCGTCAACTTTGTCATGAATTATGAGGAGGGCTCTGAACCGTCCATCCCGGACGGCGAGTCCGCGAGCGAAACTGGACTGACAGAAGCTCAGGGCGGCACGCAAGGCGTCGTCGGCCGTGATCTTGCGGCGGAGGGAATGTTTGAATACGGCAGCCGGGTCGGTTTTTGGCGGCTGATGCGTTTGTTTCAAGAACGTGCGCTGCCTCTGACGGTCTTTGGATGCGCCCTCGCGCTCGAACGAAATCCCGAGGCTGCCAAAGCGATCCGCGACAGCGGCTTCGATGTCTGCAGCCACGGATGGCGTTGGGTGAAGCATTTTCAGCTCACGGAAGCTGATGAGCGTTTGCACATCAGTCGCGCTGTCGAAAGCCTCAGCAAAACCATCGGTGTGCGGCCGAACGGCTGGTATTGCCGCTACGGCCCCAGCGTAAATACGCGCCGCCTTCTGGTCGAGGAGGGGGGCTTTTTATACGACAGTGATTACTACGGTGAAGAGCTGCCCTTCTGGGTCAAAGTCGAGGATCGCGGCCACTTAGTGATCCCGTACTCCTTGACGAACAACGACGGAAAGTTTGTCCATTGGCTTGGCACGTCCGATCATTGGTTCGCGTTTGTTCGAGACGCCTTCGACATGCTGTATGCGGAGGGAGCGACCGCACCAAAAATGATGTCGATCGGCCTTCATATGAGGCTTATCGGACATCCAGCGCGCGCCAGCGGGTTGAAGCGATTGCTGGATCACATCGCATCGCACCGCGACGTGTGGATTTGTCGCCGGGCCGACATCGCCCGCCATTGGCTCGACGTGCATCCCTTTGATGGGCGGGGGTTGAATGGATAGGCTTCACGACAGCATTTGGCGCGAACTTTGCGTCTCGTCATCGTAACGTCGGATCATCGCCTGCAGATCGCGCGCTGAGCAGATGTAACGCCAAGCATCGGACATTCGAGGAGCGGTCTCAGAGTCTTGAACGTGCGCTTGCTGCCACCGGCATCCGAAGCTGCGCGATCACAAGCGGAGGCGCGTACGCAAGCCTCGTCGGCGTCGCCCTGCGTATTTCAGCCGCTCCCGGCGCGTCGATCCATACCGACCCAGAGCTGGCTTCGATCCGCCTAGACTCGACCGGCGCTGTGGCGGGGATCTTCGGCGTTGCTCGCACGGGTAGGGCTCGAGACTACATTCACGCAGATCACCGATACTCGGCCGCCGCGTTCGCAGACATCCAGACCCTCCAGGACGACAGCAATGTCTCCGCGCAGCCACTGTACCTACGCGCGCGAGGGTCTCCGCGCCACCCGCGAAGCGCTGCGAGTTGGCCCGACAGCAAGCTGAAAATCCTTCGCCCCGACGACGGATGATGTTCTGTGGTGGCGACCTTGTTTGGGTTGCTTGTCTTCGCTGGCAGTCAGCAACCCTTGATTCGCAGCGCGACGAGTGCGGCGCCAGCTTAGCTGATCTGTCAGTCGGTAGTTGTTGCGCAAAGACCGGAAACGTGTGAAAAATGAAATCGCGTTTCGTTTTGGTGGATCTGCAAGGTCCCGTCGGGAGGGCGGTATCTGGCGATGGGGTTCGAAACAGGTGCGTTACATGGACTGAAGGCGGCCATTATTGGCGCTGGTGCCATTGGTGCTGCCGTCGCGGAAGCTCTCGCGCAAGCGAATGCCGAAGTTGGGATCACGTACGGCACGAATTCCACTCGAGCTGCCGAAATCGTGCGCACCTTGAGCGTGCATGCGCCGCGGGTTGCCAGCGTTCAATGTGACGTCCGGGACGCGGACGCAACTTGGCGCGCTCTCGGTCAGCTTCATAGCCAACTGGGCGGACTCGATATCGTGGTCAGTGCGATCGGTGCGCGCGCTTCATGGAAACGTCTTGCGGATCTCGAGCCTTCGGAATGGAACGAGTACCTCTCGGTCGACTTGAGCGGCACGTTTCATGTCTTTCGGGCCGCCGTTCCACTCATGCGGGAGCGAGGCGGAGCGATCGTCGCCTTGAGTTCGATCGCTGCTTCGATGTTTCAAGCCCGCAACGGACAGGGGGCGGCTGCTAAGGCGGGCGTTGAAGCGCTTGTCCGCGTCCTCGCTCGCGAGGAAGGGCGCAACAATATCCGCGTCAATGCGGTGGCGGTCGGTCTGACGGAAAGCCCGTCGACAGACGAGGCTTTCGCGAAATGGGGGCCCGATTCAGCCGCCCGTGTGGTGGCCGGCATCCCGCTCAAGCGCATCGCGACACCGCAGGACGTCGCGAACGCGGTGATGTTTCTCGTTGGCCCTTCCGGTCGCTACATCACGGGGAAAGTCATCGCGGCGGATGGGGGGCAATACATCGGCCATTGATTTTTTTTAACTTCGCTTGGAGCCCGAAGAGCATCCGGCGGTAACAGGAGGGACTGTGATGAGACGGGTTGTTTTTCGTTCTTTATTAACGGTTGCGGCGTTCGTTTGTGGCAGCTCGATTTCGTTCGCGCAAAGCGGCGCGCCCGTCATCATCGGTGTCACCTTCGATGCGGCGAAGCAGGCGTCCTATTACGCTCTCCTGCAAAAGGACGCACTCGAAGTTTGCGCGGCCGACATGAATGAGAAAGGCGGCGTGCTCGGCCGTCCAATCAAGCTCCAGTTCGAGGATGATGAAAACAATCCCGCCGTCGGTTCCCAGAAGGTCGAAAAACTGGCTGCCGACGGTGCTATCGTGGTTCTCGAAGTTGGTTCTTCAGGCGTCGGTTTGGCCGCTCAACGTAAAGCTGAGGAACTGAAGCTGCCGAATGGGTCGCCGGCGAACGTTGCCGAAGGCCTGACCCATCCGGTCAAGCCTTGGTATTTCCGCACGGGCCTGCGTGACAGCGTCGCGACGGTCGGCCTCATAAAATATCTCAAGCGCAAATATGGCGAGCCGACGGTCGCCATCGTACGCGACGCCACCGAAACCGGCCTTGCCGTCTCGGACAACCAAGCGAAATTCATCGAGCAGGCGGGCTTGAAGATCGTCGCGAAAGAACAGATCACCCCTGGCACCGTCGACGTAACGGCGCAGGCGCTGCGCGTGAAGGCGTCGGGGGCGAAAGTTGTCCTGGTCATTGGCGCATCGACGGCGGATCTCGCCAATTACATTAAGATGCACAAGACTGTTGGAAATCCCGCGCCGATGATCGGCAATAATCTTTTTGCGGTGACGACGTTTCCAAAACTGGCAGGGCCTGCCGGCGAAGGATTCCTTGTTGTTGATTCTGTCGACATGTCCCGTCCCGACGTGAGGAAGGTGGAAACCCTTCTCGTCTCGAAGCTCGGCGAGCGCGCCAAGGAGAGCTCGCAAATGATTCAGGCGTGCGAGTTCCT
Source organism: Variibacter sp. (assembly GCA_050187875.1). Taxonomy (GTDB): domain Bacteria; phylum Pseudomonadota; class Alphaproteobacteria; order Rhizobiales; family Xanthobacteraceae; genus JAFKKS01. The sequence goes on along the minus strand of JBFWXB010000023.1, from coordinate 65,963 downwards.
GCGGCTGTGGGGCGATGCCATCACGCGTGCTGGCTCGACCGATCGCGCGAAGGTGCGCGACGCCATGGAGGCGACCAAGGATTGGCCGACACTGTTGGGGCGCGCTGGCGCAAAAATCAGCTTCGCTCCGGACAACCATGATGCAATCGACAGCGCCGATTCCGTTGTTCTTCGCGTCATTAAGGGCGGCCAATTCTCTGGGTCGGTGCAAGACTAAGAGCACGAAGTCGTCGGAGCGGCGGCGCGACTTCGAGCCGCCGGCTGTCTTGCCGAGAGAATGGCGATGGAATTCCTACCGCAGATCATGATCTCCGGCGCGCAGGTCGGCTGCATCTACGCGATGATGGCGCTCAGCTATTTCGTTATCCTGAGCGCCACGGGAATTCTGAACTTCGCTCAGGGCGAATGGATGATGCTATCGGCGGTGCTTGGCGTCGTCTTGCTTGGACTCGGCCTGCCGTATCCAATCGCAATTCTCGTTTCCGTCGCCGCGACGATCGCTGTCTGCCAATTCTTCGAATGGTCCGTGATCCGCCCGCTGCAACGGCGTAACGCAGATATGACAATTCTCGTCGTGGCGTTGCTCGGCATTCTCGTCGTCGTGCGCTACAGCGTCGGTTTGACGTTCGGGCGTGAGGACGTGCCAATCCCGGGTGCGTTTGAGCCGACCCCGATTATCCTCGGATCGTCGGCCTTTATTCAACCGCAGACGCTTGTGATCTACGTTGCGACCGCGCTGACATTCGGTGCGCTTTGGTTGTTTCTTCAGCGCACCTGGTTCGGCCGATCCTTTCGCATCGCGGCCGTCGACCCAATCGGTGCGCAAGTCGTCGGCGTCAACCTCGCGCGGATCCGTTTTGGCTCGTTTGCCATCGGCGCGGCGATCGCCGCGATTCTGGGTTGGCTTTACGCTCCGCTCTATGCCGCAGGATACGGCATCGGTGCGGCTCCCGGCGTGAAGGGATTCATTGCGCTTCTTGTCGGCGGCGTCGGCTCGCCTTGGGGGTCGCTTGCTGGCGGGATGCTGCTCGGTCTCTTCGAGGTGGCAACAGCTTATTATGTAGGTTCGTTGTGGAGCGAAGGGATCGGCTTCGCTTTGCTGATGGTCTTCTTGATCTTCTGGCCATCGGGATTGCTCGGCGGGATGCGCGGACGATGAGTACGCTGCAGAAGCGCTCCGGCAAGAAGATCTTCGAAGCGGTGCCTTCCGGAAGGCCTGTTATCTGGACGGCTGTCTTCATCGTTGCGGCGATGCTCCCGATTGTCGCGGGCCCCAGCTACTACGTCACGGTATTGATCAACTTGTTGATCAGGTTGCCGTTCACGCTGAGTTTGAGCTACGTGATCGGCCGGTTGGGGCTATTCACGATGGCCCACAGCGCCTTTCTCGGCATAGGCGCGTATGCGGCTGCGATCCTCGCACAGCGTTACGGCGTCAATCCCTGGCTGACATTACCGGCAAGTATTGCGGCGAGTTCCGCCGTGGCGGCGTTTATCGGCTTTGCAGTGTTGCGGCTGAAAGGATTGTTCCTCGCTGTCTCGACGCTGGCCTTTGCGCTCTTCATCGAAGTGCTTGTGCGTCAGAGCGAGATCACCGGCGGCGCATACGGAATAACGGACATTCCGCCTCTGACAATCGCTGGCACGCCAATCCGCGGGATTCTCTTTTATGAGCTGGCGTTGGCGGCGCTCGCCCTTATCGTCGTTCTGTTCTGGAACATCAAGAATTCGCCGTTTGGGCGAGCCGGCTCTGCGGCTCAGGACAACGAACATGCGGCAGCAGCAGCAGGCATCAATGTTGCGCGCGTTCGAATCGCCGGCTTCACCCTGTCGGCAGCCGTTGCCGGCCTCTCGGGTTGGCTTTATGCGTTCTATCATCTGACGGTCAATCCGTTTCTCTTCAGCCTCGATCTGACCTTCGTCGCCTTGTTCATGGTGCTTATCGGAGGTCTTGGATCGATGGTCGGCGTCGCGATTGGCACGGCGCTGTTGTCGCTGGGCCCCGAGTTGATCGGATTCGCGACCACGCAACAGGTCCTCGCATCGGGCGTGTTGGTCCTGATTGTTGTGCTGCTGGCACCGCGAGGGATCGGCGGGCTGATCAAAGAATTCAAATCCCGCAAGGCGTGGAGGAAAGACGGCGATGTCCGCTCGTCCGTTACGCCTGCAGCTTAGCGGCGTCACCAAGCGGTTTGGTGGTCTTGTGGCCGTGGAGCGCGTCGATCTCGATGTTCCGACGGGTGAAATCTGTGCCGTTATTGGCCCGAACGGGGCTGGAAAAAGCACGCTCTTCAGCATGATTGCCGGGGCGCTGCGCCCAACCGAAGGCAGCATTCATCTCGACGGCGTGGATATCACGGGCCGGCCCAGCCATGAGGTCGCGCTGCAAGGAATCGCGCGTTCGTTTCAACTTGTGAATCTTTTTGCTTCGATGACGGTAGCAGAAAACGTGCTGGTCGGAGCTGAGCGCCATGCGACCTTGGGGCTTTGGCCTTCGATGACCCATCTTGGCCGCTTTGGCCGGCAGCGCCAGGAAGCGGAAGAGCGCGCGGCTCACGCTATCGATCTTGTTGGAATCGGGGACATCGCTGACCATCCGATCGGCCGGATCACATATGGACAGCAGCGTCTTGTCGCCGCGGCGCGTGCGCTTGCAGCGCGACCGAAGCTTCTGCTGCTCGATGAGCCGGCGGCCGGGCTGAGTGAACCGGAGGTCGAGGCGCTGGCCCACGCTGTCCGTCGCGCGCGAGACGATGGGGCGACGGTTCTCATCGTCGAGCACAATGTCGGATTCGTCATGTCTCTGTGCGAGCACGTCGCCGTGTTGCATTTTGGTAAGCGCATCGCCGACGGGACGCCGCAAGAGGTTCGGGATTCACCGACCGTGATCGAGGCTTACCTTGGTCACTGATGCGCATCTTCTCAGAGTCGAAGGGCTGACGGCGTCATACGGCCCCGTCGTGATCCTGCGTGACGTCTCGTTCGACCTGGCGGCGAGCGAAAGCCTTGCGATCCTTGGCGCGAATGGCGCCGGCAAGACCACCCTGATCCGCGCCATCTGCGGCCTACTCGTTCGCCGAGAAGGGCGCATCGTCTATGACGGAGCTGATATAGCACCACGCCGTTCCGACGAAATTGTGCGGCTCGGGCTCAGTCAGGTGCCCGAGGGACGTCACCTTTTCCCACCTCTGAGCGTGATCGAGAATCTACGCGCAGGCGCGCTTCCTCTCGCGCTGTCGAGGCGCAGCGGAGAGGTGGAGGATCAATTGGATCTGGTCTTCGAGCTGTTCCCTCGGCTCAAGGAGCGGCGGGATCAGATCGCGGGCACCTTGTCTGGGGGTGAACAGCAGATGCTGGCGATCGGCCGAGCGTTGATGAGCAAGCCGCGCGTCTTGCTGCTTGACGAGCCATCGGTCGGCCTTGCACCGAAAGTCATCGAATCCCTGTTCGCGGTTCTGCACAAGCTCAAGGCAAGCGGGCTGACGCTCCTCCTTGCGGAGCAGAACGTCGCCCTCGCGCTCGAGCTTTCCGATCGCGCCGTGGTCCTGCGCCTTGGCCGTGTTGCGCTCGCCGGCACGGCCGCGGAGCTCAAAGGGACGAGCGAAATTCAACGCATTTATCTTGGCGGCTAAGGAGCGCCCGTATGAACGCCATTGCCTCCCTGTCTGCGACGAAGCTTCCTGTCTATCGCACGTCGATCGACTGGAACGAATTCTATGCGGCCTACCCGCCGCCGGACGTCTGGTACGACACCATTTTCAAATGGCCGCGGGAGCGCGTGCGCGCGTTGCAGAACGAACGCTTTCTCGCTCTCGTGAAGCACGCCTGGAGCAACGCATTCTACAAGGAGCTTTGGGGTAGAGCGGGGCTTGAGGAGGGCGACATCCGCAGCCTGGACGATATCGTAAAGCTGCCGCTCTACTCCTCCGAGGAGATCAAAGACGACATCAAGGCGTATCCGCCGTTCGGGCGCTACAATGGCGTCAATCCCGACGAGGCGCTCTCACATACGCCGCTCAAGATGCAGACGAGCGGCGGCACGACGGGCATGCCGCGGCCGACGCTCTACGGCCCGGTGGAATGGGAGCTCAACGCGCTGACGCTGGCGCGTACGATGTACGTGCAGGGCGCGAGGCCGGGCGGGATCTTGCAGATTCCCGCTACGTGCTCGCTCGCGAATTTCGGCTGGGGTTACTACAAGGCTGCGCACGAATATCTCGGCATGCTCCCGCTCACCACGGGCAGCGGGGTGGTGACGGCCAGCCGCCGGCAACTTGAAATCGCGGAAGCCTATGGCACGTCGGCATGGGCGGCCTTCCCGGAATATCTCACGACCCTCGCGAAGGTCTATCGTGACGATTTCGGAAAGGACGTGCGCGATCTGAAGACGAAATTCATCGCCACGTATCTCGGGCCGGATCTCGATGGATCGCTGCGCAAGCATGTCGAGGATTTATGGGGGTGCCCGGCCTACGATAATTACGGCACGCACGAGACCGGCGGGGCAGGCTTCGAAGGGCCAGAGAAGGATGGCCTCTATCTGATGGAGGACGTCTGCTATTTCGAGGTCGTCGACGTCGAGACGCACAAGCCGGTCGGCGTCGGCGAAACGGGTGATCTCGTCGTCACCATCCTCAGCCGGCGCATTCCGCCGGTCGTGCGCTTCAATCTGCGCGATCTCGGCCGCATCGTTTCCGAAGAGAAGAGTGTGCTCGGCAGCAGCTTCCGCCGGATGGACCATTTCCTCGGCCGCAGCGACGCGATGGTGAAGCTGCGCGGCACCAACATGTATCCAATGGCCTGCCTCACGGCGGTGCGCAGCGATCCACGCACGACGGGCGAATGGCTCTGCGTCGTCGACCGTTTCGAGATATCGGGCGCGCTGCGCGACGAGATGACGGTGCAGGTCGAAATCAAGAAGGACGCGGGAAGCCTAGACGGTCTCACCCCTTATCTTGAGAAGAGGCTGCACGCCGATCTCGGCGTGAAGGTCGACGTCGAACTCGTCCCCGAGGGCAGCCTGGCGGAAACCGCCAATCTCGGCCGCGAAGGCAAGCCACGGCGTCTTCTCGACCGCCGCGACCAGGTCAAGAAGCGTTAGCTTCCAACTCCTGCGCCACCTTCCGTGGAATACGGATCGGCATGGACAGGAGAATCTGCGCGAAACACTTCCCCAGCGGATCGGTGCGCATCGACGCGATGCCGCCACCGTCAAGGGCGTGCTCGAGGGTAAAGTTGAGCGCGTTGAAGCCGGGCAAGTCGAACCGGCGGACCTTTCCCTTCGCGAAGTGCCGGAAATATTCGGCGACACTTTTCTCGTTCACCTGATCGCGGATGAGCGGCAGGAAATCCGGGCGCCGCGCGATGATGCCGATATTCGACGTGTCGCCTTTGTCGCCGCTGCGGCCCCAGGCGATGCGCACGAGCGGGACCGTGGCGGAAAGCTCCTCGTTCGAAGCGCTGGCGGCTTTGGGAGTGGAGGGCGTCACCACGGGCGGCGGATCATCCGTGCCAAGCGCAAACGGCACAGGGATGGTCGTGTCGTTGATCTCGACGGCGACGTCGACATCGCTTTTCGGAACCAAGAAAGAGAACAGCCGCACCAGCGGCACGACGTCGGGACGGCCGCCGACTAACGCGCAGCGGCCTGGCGCCATGCCGGTGCCGGATGGAGCAATCTCACGCGAGAAGAGGTCGAGCGCGCGCCGGTCGTCGTGGTGGACATCGATGCGTAGAACGACCTCGCGATTGAGCGACGCATCCGGACGAGCCTGTGCGCCATACATTTCCTCGATGCCGAGGATCGTGAGATTGGTGCGCCGATAATCGCCCAAATTGCGCTCACGAAAGAGATTGCGCGTGCGCGTCAGGATCGCGGTGCCGACTTTCTCGGCCTTTTTGGCCGTGTCGAATCCGCCCATGATGAGGAGGGCGGTGGACCGAAAGCCGTCCTGATAGGTGGCGCTGACTTTGAGGCTTCGCGTCGGCATGCGGCCCTTGGCGCCTGCGACCAGCACCGCGTCCGGCCCAGCTTGCGTGAGCCGCACGTCGCGGAAATCGCAGGTTACGTCGGGAAGCTTGTACGACGCCGGATCGCCAAGCTCGTAAAGAATCTGCTCGCCGACCGTCGCCGGCGTCACCAGGCCGCCGGTGTTGTCGGGCTTGGTGATGATGAAGCGCCCATCAGCGTAACATTCGGCGATAGGGAAGCCCATGTCTTCCCAGCCTTCGACATCCTGCCAGTCGGTGAAATTGCCGCCAGTCGCTTGCGCGCCGCATTCGAGGATGTGGCCGGCGAGGCTCCCCGCCGCCAGCCGGTCGTAGTTGTCGGATGTCCATCCGAACTCATGCATCAACGGACCGAGGACAAGCGCGCTGTCGACGCAGCGCGCGGTGATGACGATGTCGGCGCCCGCGGTAAGCGCCGTCGCAATCGGCGTTGCACCGAGATAGGCGTTGAGACTCAAGACGCGATCCGGCAAAGGGATTCCGAGGTCGAGATCGCGCACGTCCTGCGCGCGCAAGCGTTCGATACGGTCGGACAAGTCGTCGCCTCGTACGATGGCGACGTTCAGCGTGAGGCCTTCCTCCGCAGCGAGCTTGAGCACGGCGTCGCGGCAGGCGTCGAGATTCATGCCTCCGGCATTGCTGATCACCTTGATCTTGCGTGCCGCGATCTCGCGCAGGGAGGGTTTCAGTGCCGCAGTGACGAAATCCTTGGTCCAGCCGGTGGATGGATCTTTCGCGCGGGCGCGCGCCAGGATCGACATAGTGACTTCGGAGAGATAGTCGAACACCAGATAATCGAGCCTGCCGCCTTTCACGAGCTGAGGTGTCGCGGTCTCCGTGTCGCCCCAGAAGCCCGATGCGCAACCGATCCTGACGTTTTTTTCGGTCATGTCGCGCCTTTCTCCGCGTTGTCGACGTTCGGATCGATTTCCGCGATGAGATGGCCGGCGGCCACCTGATGTCCCGGCACGACGCCGACGCTGAGAACGCGTCCGGCATGCGGTGCGCGGATCTGCATCTCCATCTTCATGGCCTCGAGCACCGCGACGGCATCATCGGCGCAAACCTCGTCGCCCTGTTGAACGGCGACCGAGACGATTCGTCCGGTGATCGGGGCAGTGACGTTTCCGCCGTTCTGCGCCTCCTTACGTTTCGCGCGCAGCCGCGCGGCGTCTTCAACGCGGAGCGTGTGCGGCCCGGATTGCGCCCAGAGGATCGTGTCGCTTCGCCCGTAGACGATCTTACGCAGCGTCGCTCCAGCTATGAACCGGAACGCATGGCCGTTAAGCGCATACGGATCGATATCGATGGCCCATCCGGCTGTTTCGACGCGCGCGAGCCCTCTGGCGTCACGCGTCACGCTCACGGGCAGAGGGTCTCCGACGCCCTCGAGAACGACGCGCCAGCGCCCTGTGCCCAGGCCGCGCCAGTCCTCGAGCACCATATCTTCCGGAATGCAACGCAGAACTGCGGCAGCGGCGATCAGCCAGTCGGGCGCATCATGGCGGCTATAGGCCGGCTGTGCGTCGAGATAGCTCGTCGTCGTATCGCCTTCGCGAACTTTCGGATCGTCGAGCAGATCGATGAGGAATTCGCGATTGGTGCGCAGGCCGAGCACCACGGTATCGGCAAGCGCGTGACGCAGCCGGCGCAGCGCCTCGTTGCGGTCGGCACCGTGCGCGATGATCTTGGCCAGAAGCGGATCGTAAAATGACGAAATCTCCGAGCCCGCCTTGACTCCGGAGTCGATCCGCACGCCCGAGGCGCTCGGAGCTTCCCATGCGACGATCTTGCCCGACTGCGGCGCATAGCCGGCGGCAGGATCCTCGGCATAAAGCCGCGCTTCGACGGCGTGTCCGTTGAATGTCACGTCGCTTTGTGTGAAAGGCAGGCGCTCGCCCGCCGCGACACGGATTTGCAGCGCAACGAGGTCGAGCCCGGTCACCATCTCGGTGACGGGGTGCTCGACCTGAAGGCGTGTATTCATTTCCAGGAACCAGAAGGGGCCGCCGCGCTCGACCAGGAACTCGGCCGTGCCGGCGCCGACATAGCCGATGGCCTTGGTGAGATTGACGGCCGCCGCGCCGAGCTCGTCGCGCAAACGTGCGTCGGCGAGCGGCGAGGGTGACTCCTCGATGATCTTTTGATGTCGCCGCTGCAACGAACATTCACGCTCGCCGAGATGAACGGCATTGCCGTGCGTATCGGCAAAAACCTGAATCTCGATATGATGGCCGTTCTCGATCAGCCGCTCGAGATAAAGCGTGCCGTCGCCGAACGCGTTTTGCGCCTCCGACCGTGCCGAAGCGAGGCTTGTTTCAAGATCAGCAAGATTGCGCACGATCCGCATTCCGCGTCCGCCGCCACCCGCCGACGCTTTGATGAGCAGCGGCAATCCCGCAGCCTTAGCGGCACGGAGCACAATTTCCGGGCGCTGATCGTCGCCCATATAGCCGGGCACGCAAGGCACGCCTGCCGCAATCGCCTTCTCTTTCGCCGCCCGCTTGTCGCCCATCGCACGGATCGCGTCTGCCGACGGACCGATGAAAGTGATTCCGACGCCGGCGCAGGCCTCCGCGAATGCGGCATTCTCGGAGAGGAAGCCGTAACCGGGATGAATCGCGTCCGCACCGGTCTGGCGCGCCGCTTCGAGGATGCGCGAGATCGACAGATAGGATTCCCCGACCGGTGCGGGGCCGATGGCGAACGCTTCGTCCGCTTCCGTCACAAACGGTGCGTCGCGATCGGCTGTGCTGAAGACGGCGACCGTCTCGTAGCCGAGGGCCCTGGCGCTGCGGATGACGCGCGCCGCGATCTCGCCTCTGTTCGCGACCAGAATTTTCGAGAACGACGTCATGCGCCGGACCGCGTTGCGCGCGACGCCCATGCCGGTGCCCGTTTTTCACGCGCGGCCGCCGCGCCTTCGAGGCCTTCGTCGCTGCGAACGCATATGGAGAACAGGCGCGCCGACTCCTTCATCATCGCGTCGGCATCGGTTGTTGCGACTTGGTGCATCAGGCGCTTGCTGGCAGCGATGGCGTTCGGGCCGCAGCGATCGATCAGCGCGAGTGTTTGCGCGAGCCACGCGTCGAGTGCCGCCGCGTCCTGCACCGCCGCATGCACGATGCCGAGCCGCGCCGCCTCCGCACCGTCAAAGCGTGCCGCCGTCAGTGCGAGGCGACGAACTTGCGTCATCCCAATACGGTGGACGAGATAGGGAAGGATTTGCGCCGGTGGAATGCCGAGCGTCGCTTCGGGGAGCCCGAAGCGCGCATCATCGCACGCCGCAGCAATGTCGGAGACACAGACAAGCCCGAATCCGCCGCCGAGCGCCCCGCCTTCCACCGCCGCGATCACCGCTTGCGGCGCGTGATCGATCTTGGTGAACAGCCGGCCGGCGCGGAGGTTGCGCGTCATCAGCGGGTCCGCGCCGTTGGTTCCGGCTTCCTCGGTTATCGTCTTGCGCTCTTTCAAGTCGCCGCCCGAGCAGAAATATCCGCCGGCGCCGCGCAGCACGACGGCGCGGATCGAGCGGTCGTCGCGGATGGCATCGAACACCTCTTCGACGTCATTCCACATCTGGGCGTTGATTGCGTTGCGAACCTCAGGCCGGTTCAGCGTCAGGTGCAGACACCAGCCGTCCCGACGGACAGCGACGGTTCGCAGGTCGGCAAAGTTCATACGTTGCGCCTGCGCTTGGGGAGGATGCCCATCTCCTTGGCGATGACGCCCATCATTACTTCCATCGCGCCGCCACCGATCGCCGTGAGGCGCGTGTCGCGCACAAGGCGGGAGATGGGTGAATCCCACAGATAGCCGGCGCCGCCCCAGAACTGCAGGCACGCGTCGGGGATGGCCCGCGACAGCTTTCCGGCCTTCAGTTTGGCGGCAGCGCAGAGGAGTTTCACATCGCCGCCTGCGACGTAGGTCTCTACCGCGCGATAGACGAGCGCACGCAGCGCCTCCACCTCCATCTGCAGGTCGGCGAGCGTGTAGTGGATCCACTGATGATTAAGCAGAGGCTCCTCGAACGCCATGCGCTCGCGCGTGTATTGCACGGTCATATCGATCGCGCACTGCATCTGCATGATCGTGCGTGCCGCGGAGAACAGCCGCTCCTCGGTAAATTGTTCCATCTGATAGACGAAGCCTTGGCCTTCGTCGCCGATCCGGTAGCGTTGCGGCACACGAACTTCGTCGAAGAACACTTGCGCCGTGTCAGAACCCTGGAAGCCGAGCTTCTTGAGCTTCGTAGCGCGGTTCACGCCCTTGAGATTGAGTGGAACCACGATCATCGACTTGTTGCGATGCGGCGCGCCTTCGTCGCTGGTGTTACAGAGCAGACAAATCCAATCGGCCTTGTTGCCGTTGGTCGTCCACATCTTGCCGCCGTTAATGACGTAGTCGCTGCCATCCTTGCGCGCGTGCGTCTTCAAACTAGCAACATCCGACCCCGCGCCGGTCTCGCTGACACCGAGACAGACGACAATGTCACCGGCGATAGCAGGCTTCAGGAATTCCTCGCGTAACGCGTCGCTGCCGTGCCTGGCGAGGGCAGGCGTGGCCATGTCGGTCTGCACGCCGAGCGCCGCAGCGATGCCGCCGGAGCGGATGCGGCCAAGCTCCTCCGCCCACACCGTCTGGAATGTGTAGTCGAGTCCCATGCCACCATAGGCCTGCGGCTTGTTGATGCCGAGAAAGCCGGCTGTACCCGCTTTCTTGCAGATATCGTGGCTCGGCCATTCCTGCGCGGCCTCCCATTCGTCGACATGCGTATTGATTTCGCTGTCGACGAAACGCCGGATCGAGCGGCGCAGCTCTTCATGCTCAGCGGTAAACATTGTTCTTGCTTCCTCCCGTCACATCCGAGCGACGCCGAAGCTACTCGGATTCAACTGCCTAAGATCCGCTTCTCGAAACATTTCAAGACACATCTGCAGCACACGGCGCGTGTCGCGCGGGTCGATGATCCCGTCGTCCCAGATCCGCGCCGTTGCGAACAGGACGCTGGATTCGGCGTCGAAGCGGTCGACGATGCCCTTATGCATGGCTGCGATTTTCTCACTGTCGACAGGCTTGCCGCGCCGCTTCTGTTTCTGTTCGGTGACGATGGACATCACCGTTGCGGCCTGCTCGCCGCCCATCACGGCAATCCGGGCGTTTGGCCATGCGAACAAGAAGCGTGGACTATAGGAGCGTCCACACATACCGAAGTTGCCCGCGCCGAAAGAGCCGCCGACGATGAACGTGACGGTCGGGACGGTGGCGTTCGAGACCGCCTGAATCATTTTCGCGCCATGCTTGATGATGCCGGAGCGTTCTGCGTCCTTGCCCACCATGAAGCCGGTCGTGTTCTGCAGATAGACGATCGGCGTGCCGCTCTGGCAGCATTGCTGAATGAATTGCGCAGTCTTGGTGGCATCCTCGGCGTGGATCGGTCCGTTGTTGCCGATGAACGCGCAGGCGAAGCGGTCAACAAAACCGCGGCCGCACACCATATGCGTGCCGTAAGCCGGTTTGACCTCCACGAAATCGGAGTCGTCGACGAGGCGTGCGATCAACTCACGAATATCGTAGGGCCTGCGATAGTCGGCAGGGACAACACCGCACAGTTCATCGATATCGTAGCGGGGAGGGCGCGCCTGCGTCGCCGCGCGTGACGGCACTTTCTCGTTCCATCCGAGGCTGCGGACGAGCTCACGGGTGATGGCGATGGCGTCGTCGTCGTTCTCCGCGAGGAATTCGCTGGTGCCGGGCACCGTCGCGTGCATCTCGGCCCCGCCGAGTTCTTCGTCCTCTGCAATCTCGCCGGTGGCGGCGCGCAGCAACGGTGGTCCAGCAAGGAAGACCTTGGCGCGGTTGCGGACCATGACGACATAGTCCGACATGCCGGGGATATAGGCGCCGCCGGCGGTCGACGAGCCGTGCACCACCGCGATCTGCGGAATGCCGGCGGCCGAGAGCTTCGCCATGTTGTAGAAGCGGCGGCCGCCCTCGACAAAAACCTCGGCTTGGTAGTTCAGGTTGGCGCCGGCGGCCTCGACCAGCATGATCACCGGAAGCTTGTTCTGCCGCGCAATCTCTTGCGCGCGCAGATACTTCTTCAGGCCCATGGGCATTGTCGCGCCGCCCTTGATGGCGCTGTCGTTGGCGAGAGCCATGACCCGGACGCCCTCGACGAAGCCGATTTGGCTGATGACGGCGCCGCCGAGGACTTCGGCCTCGCCGTCGTCGTCGTGCATCCGGAACCCGGCGAGATGCGAAAGCTCCAACACCTCGCGGCCGGGGTCGAACAGCAGTTCCAGCCGCTCCCGGGGGAGCCGTTGTTGCCGCCGCTCGAATTCGGGCCGCTTCGCGTCCGATCGGTCGCGAATACGCTTCTTGAGATCCTCGACACGATCGAGAAGCTGCAGCATCGCCGTCCGCTGTTCCATGAAAGAACCGCTGCCAGGCAGAATGGACGACGTCAGGACGCTCACCGGACCTCGACTTATAAAAACAAAACGCTGTTACGAAATTGGACCGAGGCGGAGAAATTGGCAAGGGGTTAGAGCGTCTTCGGCGGGTACCAACGCATGATCTGCCGGCGGGGATGGCGCCTTTTGACAGCTGCTCTACTAGTGCTTGTGGCTGCATCGGATTCTAGCTACGACTACGGGCATGGCGAGCAATCGGTCGAAGGTTAAAGCCGCCCGGACGCCCAAATTGCGCGGCGCGGCGAATAAAGACGAGGCGCAGGATTCCGGCGTCAAAACGTTACGGCTCGGCTTGCAGATCCTGGAGTTCCTCGTCCACGCCGGAAACGACGTGGGCGTGACCGAAATTGCCGCACATTTCGGCACCACGAAAGCGCGCGCATTCCGTTTGCTGCAGACGCTGGTGGATCGAGGTTATGTGGTTCAAGACGCGGCCACCTCGCGCTACGCGCCGAGCGTGCGTCTTTTCGCACTTGGACAGTCGGTTGGGGACCGCTTCGACCTTGCCGCCGTGTTGAAGCCGGAAGCGCAGTTTCTCTGGGAGAAATTGGGGCACACCGTCGTTACGGCGATTTTGTTCAAGGGCAGGATGTTGATCCTGGACGTTCTTCGCGGAAGAACGCCGATCAGCATTGGGCTCAAGGTCAGCGCAACGCTCGACCTTCACTCGAGCGCGCAGGGGCGTCTGGCTCTGGCCTTCGGCGGCGGCGATCTGCTGGAGAACGTGTTGCGCCAGCCGCTCGCGGCCCATACGCCTCAGACGCTTGTCAGCGCTTCGGCGCTTCGCGCGGAAATCCGGCGCATCCGTATGAATGGGTGGGCCAGCGCCCCCGACCAACTCGTCGTCGGGATGAACGCGATCGCCAGCCCCGTTTTCCAGCACGACGGCAGCCTTGCCGGCACCTTGGCGGTCTGCGGTCTCACACAATTTGTCCCTGAGCCACCGACGCCTGAACTGATCGATGATTTGACCGCGGCGACATGGCGGGTTTCGCGAAAACTGGGTTGGTCGGGCAAGATCGTTCCCGCCCGTGGCGGTTGAGCTCGACGGCGTCGCCGCGCAGCCCCACAGCCAAAAAACGAAACGATTTATCAAAATCTGAACGGCCGCTATGTTGGGCCGATGGACTCATATGCTGAATTGCGGGCGAGCGTCCGCGCGCTCTGTGCGCCTTACGGGCCGGACTATTGGCGCGAGCAAGACGAGACCGACGGATTCCCAGACGGCTTTCTAAAGGCATTCACCGCCGCCGGGTTCACCGGCGCATTGATCCCGGAGGCATACGGCGGCAGCGGGCTGGGCCTGGTCGAGGGCGCCGTGATCCTCGAGGAAGTTCACGCGAGCGGTGCGGATGGCGGCGTTTGTCATGCCGCAATGAACGTCATGGGAGCCCTGATTCATAGCGGCAGCGAGGCGCTCAAGGCGCGCTGGCTGCCACAGGTGGCGAATGGCTCGGTGAGGTTTCTCGCCTTTGCGGTCACGGAGGCGGACGCGGGGACCGATATGTCGCGCATTCGCACGACGGCGCGCCGCATGGGCGACTATTACGTCCTGAATGGCTCAAAACTCTGGATTTCACGTGCGCTCGAAACTGACCTGATGCTGGTCTTGGCGCGTACGGCGCCGCGCCAGGCAGACCGCCGGATGGACGGGTTTTCCGTCCTGTTGGTGGACATGCGCGAGGCGCGGGGCAATGGCGTCGAGGTCGGCCGCGTCGCGACGATGGTCAATCATAACTCGACGGAAATCTCATTCGAGAATCTGAAAGTCCCTGCCGACCATCTCATTGGAGAGGAGGGGAAAGGCTTCCGCCGCATCATGCAGGGGATGAATGCCGAGCGCATCCTGATCGGCGCCGAATGCATCGGCGATGCGCGCTGGTTTCTCGATAAAGCCGCAGCCTATGCGCGCGAGCGGCGTGTCTTTGACCGCCCGATCGGGCAGAACCAGGCCGTCCAACTCCCCTTGGCGCAAGCTCATGCGCGAACTTACGCGGCGCGTCTGGTCGTCGAGCACGCGGCGCGCCTGTTCGATGCTGGAAAGCCCTGCGGGGTCGAGGCCAACATGGCGAAGCTCCTGGCCTCGCAAGCCTCATGGGAGGCTGGTGACGCCTGTCTCAAGACGTTCGGTGGAATGGGCTTTGCGCGCGAGCTTGGCGTCGAGCGCAAGTTCCGCGAAAGCCGTCTGTATGCCGTGGCCCCGCTCTCGAACGATCTCGCGTTGACATACCTCGCCGAGCGCGAACTCGGGCTGCCGAAGTCCTTCTAGCAAAGCAGGCGGCACATTCAGGCACGCTCGAACGTGATCAGCCTGGCTTTATTTCTCTCGGCGACGGCGCCTGTCGCGACCAGATAGTGGATATGCGCCAGCGTTTCCGCGAGGGCAAGGCCTGCTTGCGGGCCGGCGATGGCGCGGGGAAAAAGCGATTCCGCAAGCTGGAAGGCGCTGCGCGGCGCCCCGTGAAAAGACTGAATCAAGCTCTTCAATCGTGCCGCATGATGCTCTCGCAGCGCGGTGATGCGCTCGTGCAAGCCGACGAACGGCTCGCCGTGCGAGGGCAGGACAAGCGTGTCCCGCGGCAGTGCCAGGAAGCGATCGAAAGACTCAAGATAAGCGCCCAATGGGTTGGCACGCGGATCATTGGAAAACACGCCGATCACCGGGCTGATGCGCGGGAGAATGTGATCGCCGGCAATGAGGACGTTGGCATCCTCGCTATAAAGAGCCGCGTGCGCAGGGGCGTGACCACCGGCGACCATGACGCGCCACGTCAGCGATCCGAGGCGGATAACATCTTCATCGTGGACCGGATCGTATGTCTTGGGCTGAGGGCCGACGTATCTCATCGAGGCCCGATACTCTGAATCGAGGATCGCGGCTTGTTCAACCGGCACCCCGTGACGTTGCATGAAGTCTTGCCGCCGCGAGCTTGAATCCGCAGCCTCGCCGGTCGTTTCGCACGCGTCTTGATATTCTTTATCCGTCAGTGAGAAACGGGCGCCGAAGCGCTCAACGAACAACGCCGAGCATCCGATATGATCGACATGTCCGTGTGTGGCATACAGGATACGAGGGCCTCTTCCTGATTGGCTTGCGCCGATGAACTGTTCCCAAGCGGCAATCGTTTCGGGATTGCTGCAGCCGCAGTCCACGAGGTCCCATGCAGTTCCATCCGGCAATACCCAAGCATTCATCGTCTTGAGCGGGAACGGAATGGGGATGATGACGCGTCCGATGGTGCGGAGCTCGCCGATGCGCTCAATTATGAAACTTGAAACGGGGTTGAGATGATGCGGACTCTGCAACACGACACTTTCAAGTGATGATGGGACGCCGGACAATCGCACGCCTCTAGGGTTTCGCGATCGTTGGCTTTAGGCGCTAGCGTTCCCCCGTCAAGCCTATAAACGAAACGCTGTTCCAATTTCCCCACACTTCTGCTGTTATTGCAAGCGATGCCATTTGGCATACGCGGGGTGTGATGATGTCAAGCTACGAAGACCTTCTCTTCGACGTTTCAAATCAGGTTGCGACCATCGCGATCAACCGTCCGAAGACGTTGAACGCTATCACCGACGTCACCATCCGCGAGCTGGAAGAAGCGATCATCGAGGCCGGAAACCGCCAAGACGTAGGCGTGCTGGTCCTGACAGGTATCGGGGACCGGGCATTTTCGGCGGGTGGCGATGTGAACTGG
Source organism: Variibacter sp. (assembly GCA_050187875.1). Taxonomy (GTDB): domain Bacteria; phylum Pseudomonadota; class Alphaproteobacteria; order Rhizobiales; family Xanthobacteraceae; genus JAFKKS01. Next base: position 49,780 of record JBFWXB010000023.1, on the reverse strand, counting down.
GAAGCAAAGGGCGGCCTTCGCGAGCTGGATTTTAAGATCAATCGTATGTTGGCCGACTGTCCGAAGCCGATCATCGCGCGCGTGAACGGCTATGCTATCGCTTCAGGAAATCACATGGCCTACTACTGCGATTTTACGATTGCAGCCGAGCACGCCATTTTCGGGCAGAATGGTCCGCGCATCGGCTCGCCCGCCGCCGGTCATATCGTTTCGCATTTGGCGCACATCGTCGGGCACAAGCGTGCGCGGGAGATGTGGATGCTCGCGCGACGTTACACCGCCGCGCAGATGTTGGAGTGGGGGCTTGTCAACGCCGTCGTCCCTAAGGAGCAGCTCGACGCGGAGGTAGCGCGCTGGTGCGACGAACTCCTGACGCTCAGTCCGACCTGCCTCAAGATATTGAAGGGCTCGTTTCGTCGCATCATGGACCTGACGGAACCGAGGGATGTCGTCAAGGCCATTGCCCCCAATTATTTCGATACCGGCGAGCAACAGGAGGGCGCCGACGCCTTCCTCGAGAAGCGCAAGCCCGACTTCCGCCGTTGGCGTTAGGCCGCCAGCGTTCGGATTCTGCGCGTCTTTGTCGCGCCAAATCCATCGTTATATTTTTGAAACGCTGTACGGTCGCGGCGTCAATCCGGTTTTCTTGCCCTATCCGACGGCGATTCTTGCGGCGTTTCCTCCCATGCTGGCGAGCGGCGAGATCATGTCTGCTTTCAAAAGCAGTTTGCAAAGTCTGGTGATCGGATTCTCTCTTGCTGTCGTCTGCAGCACGGCGCTGGGAACGCTGATGGGCGTTACCGCATCATCGACGATATTTTCGATCTGCAGATCAGCGCGCTGTATGCGACGCCGAACGTGGCCTTGATTCCGCTCTTGATGCTTTGGTTCGGTCTTGGCCTCTCCGCGAAGGTTGCGATTGTCTTTCTCGCGGCGTTCTTTCCGATTGCGAACCTCGCGAATGTCTAGCGCACGATCTTCGGCGTGTGCGTGCGCACATCGCGCGGGCCTGAAGCGCCGTAGGCCTTGGCATTGTAGTTGAGCTTGTAGCTCATCGCGGCGGCGTTGATCGGCGCGCGGCAGCGATCGCAGATCACCAGCGGATGGAAATCCTTGCCGCACTCCTTGTGGGTCAGGATGAGCGGCGGACGGCCGTCCGAGAGCCAGCGGTCGCCCCAGGCGAGCATAGCAATGAAGGGGCCGTAGAGGTCACGGCCCTTGTCGGTCAGCACATATTCGTAGCGCGGCGGCGACTTCTGGTAGATGCGCTTGCGGAAGATCCCTTTGGCCACGAAGCGCGAGAGCCGGTCCGTCAGGATGTTGGGCGCGATGTTGAGGTTCGCCTGGATCTGATCGTAGCGGCGCACGCCGAAGAAGGCTTCGCGTGCCACCATGAAGCTCCACTTGTCTCCGATGACCTGCAACGCGCGCGATACCGAACTTGGGCGCCCGACAAGGAATTTGCTGTCATCCGATGAGCGCCGGGGATTGCGGCCGACGCGCGTCTGTGTGCGGCCGGCGCCGGGGCCGTCGCGATAGGTCACCTCGCGGGGCTTTGCCTCTTCGAGGCAGGCGGAGCAGGCGACGATCGGGTGGTTTTCGCAGCCGCAGCTGTTGTGGATCAAGGTGAGCGGCGGCTTCTTGCCGCCGGCGAGCCAGTGATCGCCGAACTGCATCAGCGCGATGAAGCTCGGATAGAGATCGAAGCCCGCTTTGGTCAGCCGGTACTCCTTCCGCCGCGCATCCTTGGTGGGCGCGACGCGGCGGAAGATGCCTTGCCGCGTCAGCTTGCGCAGTCGGTCCGTGAGCGTCGCGCGTGGAATGTCGAGCGCGGCGCGGAAGCCCTCGAACGTGCGCGTCTCGAAGAAAGCCTCGCGGATGACGAGAAACGCCCAGGCGTCGGACATGATGTCGAGCGTGCGCGCGACGGAGCAGTTCCGCTCCGTATTCGCCGACGCACGTTTCCGCGTGCGGCGAGGCACGGTGGCGCCTTCGTCTGCGACCACGTCTTTTCTCTGCAGGCGCTGATCCATCCGCGGCCTTTTTATCCGAATCTCAAGGATAGACGCCGAGCGCGGCGAATGCAGCCGAAAGCTGCCACGCGCGCCCGAGGCGCCGTCTTACACGCCGGGGCTTGACTCTGGCAAAACAAATCAGTCTAGTTATGCATGTCACTAAGACAGCCAAGCCGACGCCACGGATAGAGCGTTCCGGTGAAAACAGGGAGGAAGGGATGGCCAGGTTTGAGAAGGCGGTGAGCGCCATCGCGGCGGCTCTCCTGAGTATCGGCGCCGCGGCGGCGCAGCCCGCGGGCATCTCCGATGACGTCGTCAAGATCGGCGTCCTGACCGACATGTCGGGGCAGTTCTCGCATGAGTCCGGCGAGGGCGCCGTCACCGCCGTGCGGATGGCGATCGAAGATTTCGGCGGCAAAGTGCTGGGCAAGCCGATCGAGCTCGTCGTCGCCGATCATCAGAACAAGAACGACGTCGCTGCTGGCAAAGCGCGCGAATGGTACGATGTCGAGAAGGTCGACATGATCGCGAACCTGATCAATTCAGGCGTCGCACTATCCGTTGCGCAAATCGCGAAGGACAAGAACCGCATCGCCATCGTCAACGGCTCGGGATCCTCCCGATTGACGAACGAGGGCTGCACGCCGAACAGCATCCACTACGCTTATGACACCTATGCGCTCGCCAAAGGAACCGGTTCGGCGCTCGCCAAAGCGGGCGGCGACAGCTGGTTCTTCCTCACGGCCGACTATGCCTTCGGCCATGCGCTCGAGGCCGACACAAGCGCGATCGTGAAAGGCCTCGGCGCCAAGGTTCTCGGCTCCGTGCGCTATCCGATCGCCTCGATGGATCAGTCCTCGTTCCTGGTGCAGGCGCAAGCGTCCGGCGCCAAGGTCGTGGCGATCGCGGGCGCCGGCACGGTGTTCGTCAACTCGGTCAAGGCGGCGCGCGAGTTCGGCCTCACGCGCGATGGGAAGCAGACGCTCGCCGGGCTGCTCGTCTTTCTCACCGACATTCCGGCGCTCGGTCTCGAGGCGGCGCAGGGACTCATTCTGACCGACGCGTTCTACTGGGATCGCGACGACGAGACGCGCGCCTGGTCGAAGCGCTTCTTCGAGCGCATGAAGCGCATGCCGCATATGGGCGACGCCGGCGACTATTCCTCGACCATGCATTATCTCAAGGCGATCGAGGCGGCCGGCACAGACGCAGCGAAGGCGGTGATGGCGAAGATGCGTGAGATGCCAATCAACGACTTCTTCGCCAAGGGCGGGCGCATCCGCGAGGACGGGCGAATGGTGCATGAGATGTATGTCTACGAGGTGAAGTCGCCGGCGGAGTCCAAAGGAGCGTGGGACTTCTATAAGCCGCGGGCGACGATCCCGGCCGACGAGGCGTTCCGGCCGCTCAGCGAAAGCGCCTGTCCGCTGGTGAAGAAGGGCTGAGCCCCCAACAAAGTCGCGCCGGCCTGGCGCGAAAGAGCGAGAGCGATGAAGCTGCGCACGTGAAACCGGCCGCCTTCGCATATGCGCGTCCCGACAGCCTCGACGAGGCTGTTAGCCTTCTTGCCGAACACGGCAGCGAGGCGAAGATCCTTGCCGGGGGCCAAAGCCTCGTGCCGCTCCTCAATTTCCGCATGCTGCGCCCAGCGATGCTCGTCGACATCAATCGTATCCGCGATCTTGCCGGGCTTCGCGAAGACAATGGCGGTCTGCGCGTCGGTGCACTGACACGGCATCATATGCTTGAGACTTCGCCGATCGTTCGCAAGCATTTCCCGGTCCTCTCGGAAGCAATGACGCATGTCGCGCATCTCGCGATCCGCAACCGTGGCACCATCGGCGGCTCGCTCTCGCATGGCGACCCGGCAGCGGAGCTGCCGATGATGGCAATGCTGCTCGACGCAGAAATCCATACGCGCAGCGCGTCGGGATCGCGTGTTCACGCCGCGCAGGATTTTTTCCTCGCGCCGCTCACTACCGTGCTCGAGGACGACGAGATCGTGACCGAGGTCGTGCTGCCTCATATTCCCGCGGGCGCCGGCTGCGCGTTCGAGGAGTTCTCGCAGCGCACGGGCGATTTCGCGATCGCCGCCGTCGCCGCCATCGTCCGGCTGGCGGACGGCAAGATTGCGGAATTGCGGCTTGCGCTGACCGGCGTCGGCGAGACGCCCTTGCGCCTTCGTGAGATCGAAGCGGACGTGATCGGTGAGACGATGTCACCGCAGCTCGTCACAAACGTCGCGCAGCGTGCGCGCGAGGCGGTGCAGCCGAATTCGGATCTCAAGGCCTCGGCGGAGTATCGCCGCCATCTCGTCGCGGCGCTCACGGAGCGCGTGCTGATGGCGGCGGTACAGCGCGCGGGCGGAGGCGCCGCATGAGCACGACGCGTGCGATAGAGGTCACGGTCAACGGCCAGATATATCGCCGCAGTGTCGAGCCGCGGCTGCTTCTGCACGATTTTCTGCGCCAGGAGCTTGGGCTCACCGGGACGCATGCCGGCTGCGAGCACGGCGTCTGCGGCGTCTGCACGGTGATGATCGACGGGCACAGCACACGCGCCTGCCTTACCCTCGCCGTGCAGACGGACGGTGCTTCGATCGAGACCGTCGAAAGCCTCGGCACGCTGGAAAAGCTTTCTGCGCTGCAGGAGGCGTTCCGCGAATTCCATGCGTTGCAATGCGGCTTCTGCACGCCGGGGATGCTGATGACCTGCGTCGACCTCCTGCAGAAATATCCGCTCGCGAGCGACGACGAGATCCGCGAAGGGCTCTCGGGCAATCTCTGCCGCTGCACCGGCTATCAGCACATCGTGCAAGCGGTGCGCGCGCGCGTCGCGCATCGGAACAAGGAGACGGCGCCATGAAGATGCACGCGCTTTCGGGCGGGCGGATCCGCATGCGCAAGAGCATGTATTTCCCGGACGCCGAACGCGGCGAGACCTTCGACGCTCCCGTATCGGCATTCCTCCTGCGCCACAAGCAGGGCAACGTCCTCTTCGATTCGGGCTACCATCCCTCCGCCGCGACAGACGCCGAGGCGCGCTGGGGCGGCCTCGCGAAAGTGATGACGCCGGTCGCGCCGCCCGGCGACGACGTCATCGAGCATCTGCACGCGATCGGCATCACGCCCGAGGATGTCGACGTCGTCGTCTGTTCGCATCTGCATTCTGACCATTGCGGCTGCAACGCCTTCTTCCGCAAGGCGACGGTGATCTGCCACGCCAAGGAACTGGAAGCCGCGCGCGCCGCCAATGCCGCGGCGATGGGTTACATCCCCGTCGACTGGCAACTGCCGGTGCCGTTTAAGGAGATCGCCGGCGAGCACGACGTGTTCGGCGACGGCCGCATCGTGCTCGTCCCGGTGCCGGGGCACACGCCGGGCACCGTCGCGGCGCTGGTACAGCTCGAACGTTCGGGCGCGTTCCTTCTCGCGTCGGATTCGGTGAGCGTGCGGGCCATGCTCGATCGCGACGTTATGCCGAAGAACACCTGGAACGCAGACGTCGCGCGCTCATCGCTTGCCGAGATCAAGCGCATCGAAGTGCGCGGTGCGACCGTGCTCTGCGGCCACGACGCGGCGCAATGGGCGACGCTCAGGAAAGGCGCCGACGCCTATGACTGACGCACGCCGGGACATTCTCGCAAGCGAAGCGCTCGCCCACGGCGTGCGGCCGAAGAACGTCGGCGCGCGCGTGAAACGCGTGGAGGATCCGCGGCTCCTGACCGGGCAGGGGATGTACACGGACGACAGGACCGTCCCCGGCGCGCTGCATGTCGCCTTTCGGCGCAGCGATCACCCACATGCGCGGATCGTCTCGATCGATACGAGCGCCGCGGCGAGCATGCCGGCGGTCGTCGGGGTCTATACGGCGGACGATTTTCCCGGTCTCGCGCCGGTGAGCGCGCCGTCGCGCATGAAGAACTATCACGCTACGGCGATCTTCCCACTGGCGAAGGGTAAGGTGCGCTATGTCGGCGAACCGGTCGTCGCGGTGCTCGCGGAGAACCGCTACGTCGCCGAGGACGCGCTCGAAGCGATCGCGATCGACTATGACGAGCTGGAACCCGTCGTCGATCCGGAGGAGGCGCTGCGGGCCGGCGCGCCTTCGCTGCACGAGGACGCAGGCACGAACGTCCTCGTCACGCGGGTCTTCGCGCGCGGCGATGTAGCGGCCGACATGGCCCGTGCGGCGGTGCGCGTCGGTGGACGCTTTCGCATGCATCGCAAGACGCCGCTGGCGATGGAGAACCGCGCCTATCTCGCAGAATATGACCGCGGCCGCCGCACGCTGACGCTCACCTCGTCGACGCAGGTGCCGGGCATTATTCGCGACCTCCTTGCCGACATCCTCGACATGTCAGGCCACAGCCTGCGCGTGATTGCGCCCGACGTCGGCGGCGGTTTCGGCGGCAAGGCCTCGCTCTATCCGGAGGAGATTTTGGTGGCGCTCCTCGCGAAGCAGCTTCAGCGCGCGGTGCGCTGGACGAGCGACCGGCTTGAAGACCTGATCTCGACGAGCCACGGCTTCGACGAGCGCATCGACGCCGAACTCGGGCTCGACGTCGAGGGCCACATCGTCGCGCTCTCTGCGAACGTGATCGGCGATATCGGCGCCTACTCGATCTATCCCTGGACGGCGGCGCTCGAGCCGGTGCAGGTCGTGAGCTTTCTCCCCGGGCCTTATCGCGTGCCGACCTATCACGGGCGCACGCGCGCGATCGCCACGTCGAAGCCGCCGACCGGCCCCTATCGCGGTGTCGGGCGCCCGGTCTCGACTTTCGTGATGGAACGGCTGATCGACATGGCGGCCCGCAAACTCGGGATCGATGCCGCCGAGATGCGCCGCCGCAATCTCGTGCAGCCGAACGAATTCCCCTACAAGACCGCGAGCGGCATCGTCTGGGATCGCTCCGCTTTCTCGGAGACGCTCGAGCGCGCGCTCGCCGCGGCCGACTATCCGACCCTGCGTGCGAGCCAGGCGGAAGCGCGCGCGCAAGGCCGGCTCCTCGGCATCGGTATCGCGACCTATGCCGAGCTCACGGGCATCGGCTCGCGCATTTCCGCCGCGCCGGGCATGCCGATCAACACCGGCACCGAGCAGGCCTCGATCCGCCTCGATTCGACGGGCGCGGTGACGGCGGCCTTCGGCGTCGCCTCGCACGGGCAGGGGCTCGAGACGACGCTTGCGCAGGTGGTCGCCGACGAGCTCGGCTGCCGACTCGAGGATATCCAAGTTTTACAAGGCGACAGCGCCGCCGTCGCGCACGGGACCGGCACCTATGCAAGCCGCAGCGCTGTACTCGCGGGCGGGGCAGCGACGCTCGCCTCGCGCGACGTCAAGCAGAAAATCCTGCGCGCCGCCGCGCATCTCATGGAAGCTGCGGTCGAGGACATCGAGGCACATGACGGCAAGCTGACGGTTGTCGGCACCGACCGCACGATCACCTTTCGGGAGCTCGCGAAGGCCGTCTATTCCGATATGGGCCGGCTTCCCAAAGACGCGCGCGAGGAGCTCGAGAGCACGAAGGTGTACGATCCTTATTTCGGAACGGCGACCTGTGCGGCGCATGTCGCGGCGCTCGAGATCGATCGCAAGACCTGCAAGGTCCGTATCGATCGCTATGTCGTCGCCGAGGATTGCGGGCGTATTATCAACCCGATGATCGTTGACGGACAGGTGCAGGGCGCCGTCGCGCAGGGGATCGGCGCCGCGCTCTATGAGGAGGTCGTCTACGACGAGCGCGGGCAGATGCTGTCCGCGAGCCTCGCCGACTACGTCATTCCGGCCGCGAGCGAAGTGCCGCACATCGACATCGTGCATCTCGAGACGGAGTCGCCGTCAACGCTTGGCGGCTTCCGCGGCATGGGCGAGGGCGGCACCATCGGCGCGCCGGCGGCCGTCGCCAACGCGCTTGCCGACGCACTCGCGCCGCTTGGCCTCGACATCAACGAGCTTCCCATGACGCCGGAACGCCTGTTCCGGCTGATGGGTGCGACATCGCAAGGAGCATCGCAATGCAAATGAATCTGGATGGCCGCGTCGCCTTGGTGACCGGCGGCGCCAACGGTGTCGGGCGCGAGATTGCGCTCGCCCTCGCCGCGGAAGGCGCGCGCGTCGCGGTCAATTACCGCTCCTCGGCGGATGATGCGCGCAAAGTCGTGAACGAGATCGAGGCGAAGGGCGGGTGCGCTCTCGCCATCGGCGCCGACGTCGCCGATCTCGAGGCCGTGAAGACAATGGTCGCGCAGGTCGCAGGCGAACTCGGCAGGCTCGACATTCTCGTCAATAATGCCGGCCTCGCGATCCGCCAGCGCTTCGTCGAGACGACGCCGGAGGATTGGCGGCGCCAGATCGACACCTGCCTCTATGGCGCGATCCATTGCTGCCACGCGGCGGCGTCGCATCTCGAGAAGAGCGGACACGGTCGCATCATCAGCCTGATCGGCGATTCCTCGCGCGTCGGCGAGTCGGGGCTGTCGATCGTTGCGGCGGCGCGCGCCGGCGTCGTCGGGCTCACGAAGTCGCTGGCGCGCGAGATGGGCCGTTTCGGCGTAACGGCCAACGCCGTCTCGCTCGGCCTCGTTGAGACCGCGCACGACAAGACCTGGGTCGATGCCAACCGCGAAAAGCTCGTGAAGCTCTATCCGATACGCCGCCTCGGTCAGGCGGCGGACGTCGCGCCGACGGTTGCGCTCCTCGCGTCGGATCACGGTGGCTGGATCACCGGGCAGGCGATCAGCATCAGCGGCGGATTCAGCATGGTGTGATCGGCATGTGCGCTTGGGGAGGATGACATGTTGCGGACGGACTTGATTGCTTCGGTGCCTGCGCTCCTACGCCGGCAGGCGGAGGCGCGCGGCGTGCAGACGGCCTATACCGACGCGCGCACGGCGATCACCTATGGCGAACTCTTGACGACGACCGGCGCGCTCGCCGGCCATCTGCAGGACTTCGGCGTGGCGCCAGGCGACACGGTGGCGATCTTCCTTCCGAACTCAGTGGCCTGGATCCAGGCCTGCTTCGCAACGCTGCGCGCGGGGGCAATCAGCGTGCCGATCAGCTATGATGCGACGGAGCCCGAGGTTGGGTATCGGCTTTCGGACGCGGCCTGCCGCATCGTGATCACCACCGACGAGCGAGCGGAGCTCGTGAAGCGCGCGAGCAGCGGTGCGCCGGTGCGGCTCATCCTCGTCGAGCGCGGGACCGAGACCCACGACGGTGCGCGCTTTGCCGACCTCGTCGCGACGGCGAGCAAGCCGCCGCGCGACCCGGATGCGATCCACGATCCGTCCTTCATCATCTACACGTCCGGCACGACCGGCCGCGCCAAGGGCGTGCTACTCTCGCAGCACAGCATGCTGTGGGTGACAGCTGCCTGCTGGGCGCCGATCTGCGGCCTTTCATCCGAGGACGTGGTCCTCTCGCCGCTGCCGCTCTTCCACTCCTATGCGCTCAACCTTTCGGTGCTCAGCATCCTCGCGGTCGGCGCGACGGAGCATCTCGTCGAGCGCTTCTCCACGCAGGACGTGCTGAAGGCCCTCTCGGAGGGCCGCGCGACCTTCATGCCCGGCGTGCCGACCATGTTTCATTATCTTCTGCAGGCGAGCGGTGCCGCGCCGGTGCGTCTCCCGAAGATGCGGCTGTGCGTGTCCGCCGGTGCGATCATGCCGGCGACACTCAATCGCGAATTCGAAGAACATTTCGGCGTGCCGCTGCTCGACGGCTATGGCATCACCGAGACGTCGACCATGGTGACAATGAACTGGCCCGTGGGCGGGCGCGTGCTCGGCTCTTGCGGCCTGCCGGTTCCCGGGCTCGCGGTGCGCATCGTCGATGCCGCGAGCGGACAGGACGTGGCGACGGGCGGGGAGGGCGAGCTCATCGTGCGCGGGCCGAACCTCATGTCCGGCTATCACAACAAGCCGGAGGAGACCGCGACTGCGCTACGCAATGGCTGGTACCACACCGGCGACCTCGCACGCAGCGACGAGAACGGGTTCCTTACGATCACCGGCCGCCTCAAGGAGCTCATCATCCGTGGTGGACAGAACATCGCGCCAGCGGAGATCGAGGAGGTCGCGATCCAGTTCGACGGCGTGCGCGATTGCGCCGTCCTCGGCGCGCCGCATGCACATCTCGGCGAGGTGCCGGTGATCTTCGTTGCCGTGAAGGAGGGCTGCGAAATCCATGCGGACGGCCTGATCGATCATTGCCGGACGTATCTTTCGGCGTACAAAGTTCCGCAGGATGTCTACGTCGTCCCTGAAATCCCGCGCACCGGATCGGGAAAGATCATGCGGTTCAAGCTGCGGGTGCATCTGGAGCAGAAGGCGGCGAGCACCACCACTTGAGGCATTTCGCGCGGCCGTTCGCAATGTAGCGCCAAGATGAGGCCGACTCGCAAATGATGCGCGAGCGGGTCCCGTGAATTACGGGCTCGTAGTCGACATTCTGGTTATTGAGCGAGCTGTTGGCAACCACTTCGACGTGTAGTCGCTCGAGGCTCTCCCTCTCATTCTATGCGATTCATTCATTATCTGTGACGTCCTATGGGGTGGCTTGTCGCTCCCGATCGGTGGCGATGATCTAGCGACTACCGGTACCAGTTGCATCAGCTTATTGATCATGGCATTCTTTGGCATGCCATGGAGTTCCGAGAGAATGAATTTTGCAGTTGGCTGCGATATCGGTGGCACCTTCACCGACCTCGTGATGATCGATGATGCGACCGGTCGAATTGAGGTTGAAAAGGTCCTGACGACCCCGTCCGACCCTTCACTTGCCATTGAGCGTGGCCTACAGACATTCAATGATCGCGTTGCCAACTGCGTCGCACAAGCGGCCGTGCTCGTGCACGGTACGACGCTCGTCATCAATGCCGTCCTAGAACGCAAGGGCGCCGTGACGGGATTGATCACCACGCGCGGCTTCCGCGACGTCGTGGAGATCGCAACGGAAAAACGCTACGACGGCAACGATCTTCAGCTCGATCTGCCCGAGCCTCTCGTACCGCGCCCCCTGCGGCTCGAAGCGGATGAGCGCACACATGCATCGGGCGTGATCCTGAAAGAGCTTGACGAAGCGTCCGTCGCTGAAGCGGCGCGCAAGCTATTGGCGCAAGGGGCGAAATCAATCGCCGTTTGCCTGATCAATTCCTTCGCCAATCCGGAGCACGAGAAGCGGATCGGCGCCATCCTCGAGAAAGCCGCACCTTCCGTTCCCGTCACGCTCTCGCACGAGGTCATACGCGAGCTGAAGGAGTACGAGCGCACAACCACCACGGTGGTCAATGCCTATGCGAGGCCGATCGTGTCACGCTATCTCGCGATGCTCGAGAAGCGGCTCGGCCAGCTTCAATTCGCCGGCGATCTTCTGTTGATGCAATCAAGCGGTGGCATCAATTCCGCGGAACATGCGCGACGTTTCCCTGTCCAGATCCTCGAGTCGGGGCCCGCAGCGGGCGCTATCGCAGCGGCGCATTACGCCAAGCTGTCTGGCCACAACACGGTGCTGGCTTTCGACATGGGTGGCACGACCGCCAAGATGTGCCTCGTGAAGGACGGCCGCGTGGCGCGGGTCCATGAACTCGAAGTCGGCCGCGTCCGGCGTTTCAAACGCGGCAGCGGCTTGCCGGTGCGTATCCCCGTCGTCGATCTGATGGAGATCGGTGCCGGCGGCGGCAGCCTCGCGCGCGTGAGCGCCAAGGGGACACTTGAAGTTGGCCCTGAGAGTTCCGGCGCCGAACCGGGGCCAGCCTGCTATGGCCTCGGCGGCGACAAGCCGACGGTTTCAGATGCCGACCTGCTGCTCGGCTATCTCAACCCCGATTATTTCCTTGGCGCGCAGATGCGCCTGAATACGGCTGCTGCTCGCCGCGCAGTCGAGACGCATCTCGCGAAACCGCTTGGCCTTTCGGTCTCCGATGCGGCCTGGGGCGTGCACAGCGTCGTCAACGAGAACATGGCGAGCGCCGCGAAGGTTTATGTCGCAGAAAAAGGTGAGGATCCAACCGCCTGTGCGGTCGTCGCGTTTGGCGGCGCGGGTCCGGTGCACGCGAGTGATTTAGCCCGGCGGATCGGGGCGAAAACGGTGCTGATTCTGCCGCGCGCGGGCGTTGCGTCCGCCTTCGGCATGCTGGTCGCGCCAAATACCTTCGACACGGTTCGCACGCATCGCGTGCGCTTGTCGCAGACCGATCCGGTAGATCTTGCCGCCATCTTCAAGGAGTTGGAAGCGGAAGCGCGCGAGGGTATGCCGCCGAGCACGCAAACCGAAGCTCTCACTTTCGAGAGATCACTCGACGTACGCTATCTCGGCCAAGGTTACGACGTTTCCGTCCCGATCAATGGCGCAGACGATCTTTCGCCCGCAAGCATCCGCGCGGCCTTCAACGCGGTCTACGACCACCTCTATGGCCGCGTGTTCGATATGCTCGATCTCGAGATCATGAATCTTCGCGTGACGGCGCTGGCTCCTGGCCGCGAAGTTACGGAAACAGCCGGCGGGGCGGGATCGATACCGTCGATTGAGGCAACACGCGACGCCTATTGCCCGGTCGCGGCGAAACTCATTCCGCACAAGGTCTATCGGCGCAACGCGATCGGCAGCGGCGTGAAGATTGCCGGGCCTGCCATCGTCGAAGAGCCGGAGTCGACGACGATCATCAACTCCGACAGCGTGCTCACGGTCGACGCGCTCGGGACGCTTGTCGTCTCGCTGGGCGAAAATGCTGTGGCGCGAGCTCCGGCATCCGACGCGTGCGAGAGCCTCGATCCGGTTTCGCTCGAAATGCTGTGGCGCAAGCTTGCCTCGTCTGTCGACGAGCTTGCAGCAGCGCTTGTCCGCACCTCGTTCTCGACGGTCGTGCGCGACGTCAAGGACTATGCCTGCGCCGTTTTCGATGCTCGCGGTCGCCTCCTCGTGCAATCGAGCGACAGCACGCCGGGCATCGCGGGCGGGCTCGGGCCGATGCTGCGGCACATGCTGGAACGCTATCCTTGCGACACCCTGAGCCCCGGCGACGTTCTGATCGGCAATGATCCCTGGCACGGCAGCGGCCATCACGTTGATATCTTCGTCGCCACGCCAGCCTTCCTCAAAGGCAGAGTCGTCGGCTTTGCCGTCTCGGCCGCACATCATGTCGACATTGGCGGGCGGCGAGCGACAACGGAAAGCCGCGACAATTACGAGGAGGGTCTGCGCATTCCGGTGTGCAAGATCTTCAAAAGTGGGACACCGAATGAGGACGTCTTCGCCTTCATCGCGTCGAATGTGCGCATGTCGGACACCGTTATCGGCGACCTTCGCGCACAGTTCGCGGCCAACCATGTCGGCTGCGAACGTCTCGCGGAATTGTGTGCCCAGCGCGGATGGCCGGATCTGCAAATCCTGGCCGACGAGATCATCAGCCGCTCCGAGAAAATCGCCCGTGCAGAAATCGCAGCAATTCCGGACGGGACCTACATGCACGAGGCGCCGATCGGAATCATCGGCGGCGAAGAGCTTCGGCTGCGCGCAAAGATCACAGTTGCAGGCGACGGCATCGTTGTCGATTTCAGCGGATCCTCGCCGCAAGTGCGCTCGGCAATCAACTGCACGCTGACATATACAAGCGCTTATGCGTTTTTCGCGGTCATCGCGCTGCTGCATCTGCCAGTGCCAACCAATCATGGCACGTTGGCGCCGATCACGATCCTCGCGGACCCGGGAACTGTGCTCAACGCGCAATTCCCTGCCCCGGTCTTCGCGCGGACGACCGTCGGCAACTTCGTGCCGGAAATGATTTTCAACACGCTCGCACCGATCTTGCCGGAACGAGTCGTGGGAGGCTGCGGTGGCACGCCTCTCTGGGCGCAATACATCTTTGGCAAACGCCGCGACGGCACGTCTTTCGCGACGCTTAATGCCGCAAGCGGCGGGCTCGGCGCGCGGCACGACAAGGACGGCGTGTCTTGCCTGACCTTCCCCGTCAATATCGGGAACACGCCCGTCGAGATTCTCGAGACGGAATTGCCGCTTCGCGTCGTTCGCCGCGAGCTTTGGCAGGATTCGGCCGGACCTGGCCGGACACGCGGCGGCCTCGGGCAGGTCTTTGAGCTCGAAGTTCCGGAAGGCGAGCTTGGTCCGGACGGGCCGATCCTCGTTGGCTTCCGCGGCGGCCGTTACGACTTCCCCGTTCCTGGGCTGCTCGGCGGCGCCGCGAGCCCCAAGGGGGTCATGCTCATCGGCGGCGAGCGCGCAGGCGCAGGCGGCGACACGACGGTCGCGCCGGGATCGACGATCATATGTCGCATCCCCGGCGGCGGCGGGCACGGCGATCCGCGTCTGCGTGATCGTGAGCTGGTGCGGCGTGATCTCGCTTACGGATACATCTCCGAGCGGCACGCGGTCGACGCCTACGGTTATTCACACCAATCGAACTCATCGTCTGACAAGGAGGTTGCGTGATGCCCTTCGACCTGACTCGCCGTTCGATCCTCGGCTTCGCCGCATTGACGCTGACTGGGCTACCGGCCCGTGCGCAAAGCTTCCCGAACAAAGTGATCCGCTTCATCGTGCCTTGGTCACCGGGCGGCGTGACTGACGTCGTCGCACGGCTCATCAGCGATAAATTGTCCGCTCAGATCGGCCAACCGGTGATCGTCGAAAATAAACCCGGCGCGTCAGGCGTCATCGGAACGGAGTTCGTGGCGAAATCCCCGCCCGATGGCTACACGCTCGTCGTCGTCACGGCGAGCACCCATGCCATGGGGCCGAGCGTCACGCCGACATCGGCTTACGATCCGGTGAAGGACTTCGCACCGGTGATCCAGGTGACGAATGCGCCGACCATCATGGTCGTGCCTCCGTCTTTTCCTGCGAAGACCGTCGCCGAATTCGTTGCGTTCGCAAAAGAGAAGCCGGGGCAGCTGAACTTCGCCTCGTACGGCAACGGCAGCGCAGCGCATCTCGCCGCCGAGCTTTTCATGCAGGCAACGGGCACGCGCATGGTCCACGTGACCTACAAGGGATCGGCGCCTGCCATAGTCGATCTCATCGCGAACCGCGTACAGGTCTTCTTCGATTCGATACCGTCGTCGCTGCCGCATGTGCGTTCGGGGTCTCTCAAGGCACTGGCTGTCACGGGCGCCGAGCGAACGCCTGCCGCGCCCGACGTTCCGACGATCGCAGAAACCTATCCGGGATTCCAAGTCACCGTGTGGCAGGGACTTGCCGCGCCGGCTGGGACGCCGCCGGCTATCGTCAAGAGGCTTTATGACGAAGTCGCCAAGGTCATGGCGATGCCGGACATCAAAGCCAAGCTAATCGATCTCGGTGCCGATCCCGTGAGCGCCTCGCCCGAGGACTTCGCCGAACATATCCGCCGCGAAAACGAGAAGTGGCGTCAGCTCGTGAAAGCGGCCAACATCAACGCGTCGAACTGACATCGATTCGCGTCCGACGTCGGGTGAACATATGGCCAGTGCAAAGCCCCGCCGCGCGGCGGGCAAATCGCGCCGTTCGCTGGCGGCTGCTCGTTTGAGGCCGCAGCGGCCAACGACTGCGAATGCGTCTGGGGCCGCCACCTTCGCTCTCGTCGACAAGGTCTACGGTGAGATCCGCGAAGCGATCCGCGAAGGCGTAATGCGGCCAGGCCACCGGCTCGTCGAGCGGGACATTGCGGCCAATCTCAATGTCAGCCGCACGCCAGTTCGCGAAGCGCTCCGCTTGCTCGAAGCGCATGGATTGGCATCATCGGTTTCGGGGCGCAGTCTTGTCGTCACGTCATTGACGCCAGGCGAAATCGCTGAACTCTACTTCGCCTGGGAGCATCTCGAAGGCCTTGCCGCGGCAACCGCCGCTCAAAACGCAACCGATCTCGAAATCGACGCCATCCGGCAAATCCACGCGCTCTGGAACGAAAGTGAATCAGCGCGCAATCTGGGGCGGCTTAACAAGCGCTTGCATCTGACTATCCATGTCGCGACGCATAACAGTTTCCTCATGCGCGTATTGCGGACGATCGACGATTCGGTGAGTCTTCTTGGCTTTTCAACCTACTCTTTGCCAGGACGGGCAGCGGAAGTTGCCGCCGAGCACGGTGCGGTGGTCGATGCGATCGCACGGCGCGCGCCGGAGGAAGCGGCAGCGGCGGCACGCAAACATATTCGGCGTGCCGGTCAACTGCGCATGGCAGGGGGTGTCGATTTAGGTGAGTCCGCCGCAGCTAATCCAAACGTACGTATGCTACGCGCTGGGCGGCACTGACGCTTGAAATCTTTTTCCCTGTTATCCGCGAAATTCGAGCGGAGACTAGGTTAGATATCTTTGCATCCTCAGCCAGCGATGCCGGTCTCTTCAGGCTGTCTCCGTGTATCCAAAAAAATGGCGCGATATCCGCGCGTTCGACGCGTCACGCGAGTCTCTGCGAGGCTATGCCACCTAAATGTATGCCGCAACAGTGCGTTTTTTGGCGGCAGTCTCAGCGATGGAATTGATTTCCGCGTTTTGTCTATCCGAGACTCGGTTCGAAAATCATAGAGACTCAGTTCGAAAATCCAATCACGGCTCAGGGCTGCGCTGACGAAACTAATGTGTCGACTTTAATGCCAGCGCAAACGCAACGTTGACTGTCGCAAGACAAGTAAGGATGAGGAGGAGCACGTGTGGCCCACCGCGCTCCAGGGCAACGCCGCCCAGGATGGGCGACGCGGCCATCGCGATCAGAAGCGGAAGGGCGAGCCTTCCCATCAGCACCGGGTAGAGCTCTGGGCCGAACAGAGCGAGCGGCACTGTGCCGCGCGCGACGGACCCGATCCCGTTCCCAGCACCGTAGAGCACGATCGCCAAGGCAAGGATCGGAAAGCCGAGCAGAAGCATGAGAGCCGCGAGCGCGACGAGCCCGACGGAGATCACCATCGTCCACACGGGATGATAGTGCCGTCCGGTCAGCATTTCGAGAAACCGCGCTCCGACCTGCGAGGGACCGACAAGTGCGCCGAGTGCGACGGCGCCGGACAACTCGACGCCGCGCGCCTGCAGCAACGGCAACAAATGAGTGCCCATGAGCGCCAGGATAGATGAGCCGATGGTCACGATGCCGGCGACGAGAGCAAACGAGAGGCGCTCCTCAGGCCGCAGCGTCACGAGAGGCCATGCCGGGCTCTTCTTGACCACCTCACTTTTCTTCGGCAGGGCGAAAAGATGGATCGGCAGCGCCACGCCGATCTGAATTGTCGCGTAAACGAAACAGGCGCCGCGCCAGCCGAGCTGCTCCACCAGCAGCGCGCTCAATGGCCAGCAAACTGTGCTGGCGAAGCCGCCGAACAGCGTGACGTGCGTGATCGGCGTGCGCGACTGCGAGCCGTAGAGACTTCCGAGCGTCGAAAACGCCGCGTCGTACAGACCAGCGCCCATGCCCGCGCCTATGACGGCCCACGACGCGAGGAAGCAGACGAAGTTCGGCGAGAGCGCCAGCGCCGCGAGTCCTGTCGCAATCAGTATTGCGCCCCCGGCGAGGACAGGACGCCCTCCGTGGTGGGCGATGAGCGATCCGACGCGCGGCGAGACGAACCCCGCGACGATCAGCCCGACCGACACCCCGGCAACCACCCGGTCGTAGCCCCAGCCAGTGTCTCGCGCGATGAACGGTGCCAGCACGCCGAGCAGATAGAACGTCGATCCCCAGGCCAGTATCTGGGTGACGCCCAGCGCGGACACGACAAGGCGCCTGCTCGGGAGCGCCTCGTCGGCCTTGGTTTCGGCGAGAGTGGTCATCCGCTCACAGACCGGCCGAAGACGAACGCGCCGTCTGCGCTTCCGGGATCGAGGATTGTACTCTCTGCTCGTAGCAGCCCCGTGTCGCCTTCACGATCCGCACGACCGACAACATGACCGGCACCTCGACCAACACGCCAACGACCGTCGCAAGAGCTGCGCCGGAGTTGAGGCCGAACAGCGAAATCGCGGCCGCGACGGCCAGCTCGAAGAAATTGCTGGCGCCGATCAGCGCCGCCGGGGCAGCCACGCACCACGCCACGCCGAAGCGCCGGCTCAGCCAATAAGCCAACCCGGCGTTCAGATAAACCTGAACGAGAATCGGCACGGCCAACAGCGCGATGACGAGCGGCTGCGCCAAAATCTGTTCGCCCTGAAACCCGAACAGCAGAATCAGTGTCGCGAGCAGCGCGATCAGAGAAATGGGTTGCAGCCAGTGTAGCGTGCGAGTCAGAGCGTCCTGTCCACTCGCCAGCAGTGAGCGTCGCCAGATTTGGGCGATGACGACCGGGATGACGATGTAGAGGAAAACGGAAAGGAGGAGCGTCGTCCATGGCACCGTGATCGACGCGAGACCGAGTAGCAGCCCGACTAGGGGCGCGAAGGCGAAGACCATGATGACATCGTTCAGCGCCACCTGGGAGAGCGTGTAATGCGGCTCGCCCTCACAAAGGTTCGACCACACGAAAACCATCGCCGTGCAGGGCGCGGCAGCGAGGAGGATTAGACCGGCGATGTAGCTGGGGATTTGCTCCTGCGGCAGCATTGGCGCGAACAAGTAGCCGATGAAGAAAGTGCCGAGCAGCGCCATCGAGAACGGCTTGACGCCCCAGTTGATGAAAAGCGTGACGCCGATCCCGCGCCAGTGCTCCCGCACCTGGCCGAGGCTGCCGAAATCAATCTTGAGCAGCATCGGAATGATCATGAGCCAGATCAGCAATGCGACCGGCAAATTGACGTTCGCGACTTCGGCAGCGGCGATCGCCTTGAATGCGCCGGAGAGAAATGACCGAGCGCGACGCCGGCGATGATACAAAGAGCCACCCAGAGGGAGAGGTAGCGTTCGAACGCGTTCATGCCGACGCCAATTTCCGATCGACGCGGCCGATCTCGTTGAGTCGCGCTTGCGTCGCCATGCGATCGAGCGATTCGAGAGGCAGGGCGAGCAAGAGCTCGATGCGCCGTGATAGCATTCGGTAGGTCTCGTTGAAGGCCAGCGCGATCTCGGCGTCGGAGCCCGTGACGGCCGCCGGATCAGGGATGCCCCAGTGCGCCGTCATGGGCTTGCCGGGCCACACCGGGCAGGCCTCGCCGGCCGCGTCGTCGCAGACGGTGAAGATGAAATCGAACGCGGGCGCGCCGGGCTTCGCGAACTCGTTCCACGACTTCGAGCGAAAGCCGGAGGTGTCGTAGCCGAGCCCCTTCAGCAGGCGGATCGTGTGCGGATTGATCTCGCCGCGCGGCTGGCTGCCGGCGCTGTACGCGCGGAACTTGCCCGCGCCGATCTTGTTCAGCACGGCCTCGGCAATGATGGATCGCGCCGAGTTGCCGGTACAGAGGAAGAGGACGTTGCGCGGTCGGTCAGGCATCGACACGTCTCCGGGGGCGTTTTGTGGGTTTGCAGGCGAGATTGGCCAAAGCGGGTCCACAAATGTCTGGATGGCCACCGCAGCAGTCCTTCATCAGGAAGTCGATCAGGTCACCTAGGCTGCCATAGTCGGCGCAGTAGATGATCGAGCGCGCCTCGCGCCTTGCCGTGATGAGCCCGGCATGTTCGAGTTCTTTCAGATGGAAGGACACGTTCGACGGCGACACGCCCATCTCGTCGGCGATGACACCGGCCGCCAGCCCGTCCTCGCCTGCGCGGACGAGGCAGCGAACGATCCGCAGACGCGTCTCCTGTGAGAGGGCGGCGAAGCGAACCAGCGCTTGACGTTCATTCATATTTCAATCATCCTTAAATTATAGGATCATTGAAGGAGTAGTCGATATGCTCGATCTTGCCAAGCAAATTCCTCTGCCGCCGCCAGGGGAGATATCGACAGGCGAGCTTCTTGAGAAACTCGCGGCACACGGCGATAAGCATCTGATATTCACGTACGAAGGGCGCGACGTGCTCCCCGGCTATCACGTGACCGAAGTAAAGAATGGCCAGTTCCAGGCCCTCGACTGCGGTGCGAACCCCGAGGCGTGGCGTGAGACGTTCATTCAGCTCTGGGATGTTCCCGAGAACGCCCGCGTTCATATGAGAGCTGCGAAGTTCTCCGCCATCATGCGCAAGGTCGCCGAGGCGGTTTCCTTCGACGCGAAAGCCAAGCTCACGTTCGAGGTGAGCGACGGGTCAGGCGCGATCAGCCTCTATCGCGCGGAGCGCATCGACATCGGCGGCGATGAAATCCGGGTGTCGCTCAGTCGCCGTCCAGCGTCATGCAAGCCTCGTGATCGGTGGCTAGAGCAAACGCGTTCTAAATGCTGCGGATAACACCGCCGAATCTACAGGCGCTCGAGCCAGCGACGCCGGTCTCTGCCGGCGATCTCCGTATGGCGGAAAATGTGGCGCTATATCCGCGTTTTTTCGGAGCAGTGCGCAGTCTCTGCAGGGCCGGCGAATTGCGCGGGCAACGAAAGCCTAGCGTAGGCCTGCTCATGCCGGATATACCCCTCTGGGAAGATGCTGCAAGCCAGAGGGGAAGTTTAATGGATGGCGGTCAGATTGGTCGGATCAGGCGCCTGGGTGACGGTTTTGAAGCGCGGCTTGAGCGGCTTCTTGAGCATGATCCGAATACGGTCTGGCGCATGCTCACCGAGTCGCAGGCGCTTGTGCAATGGCTCGCACCTGGCTCCATCGAGCTATGCGCCGGTGGTGCCGTTCACATCGACTTCGCTGACAGCGGAAGGACAATCGAGAGTACTGTGCTTCAGCTGGAGCCGCCGCGGCTGCTCGAATATTCATGGAGCAGTGGCGATGAACCTGAGCGGCCGCTGCGCTGGGAGTTGAACGCCGTTGAGAAGGGAACGCAGCTGACGCTGACACTGCGACTACCTGCAGAAGAGGACGCCGCTAAGGCATGCGCGGGCTTTGATGCTCATCTTGAGATGCTAGCTGCCGCACTCGAGGGCGTCCCGATCCGCTTCCCTGTCGACTATTATCTTGAGCGCCGCCGCGCTTACCAGGAATTGCGGCCGGAGTAAGTACCATTGGTGGTGCGCTGAGCGGCGAGACTCGCTTCATTGACCTGATAGGCGCTCAGACCCCCGCGGGACCGGTTACAGGCTGGTTTTGATCGGCCTGCCGATCTCCCCTCAGCACACGGTAAATCGCCGGAATGACGAGCACGGTAAGCGCTGTTGAGGACGCAAGGCCGAACAGGAGCGAGATAGCGAGCCCTTGGAAGATCGGATCGGCGAGGATGACGGCCGCTCCGATCATAGCAGCAATCGCGGTCAGCAGGATCGGTTTGAACCGGATCGCGCCGGCCTCCAGCAGCACGTCGATCAGCGGTCGATCGGGCCGGCGAGCGTGACGGATGAAGTCGACGAGCAGGATCGAGTTGCGCACGATGATGCCGGCGAGCGCGATGAAGCCGATCATCGACGTCGCCGTGAACGGCGCGGCGAACAGCCAGTGGCCGAGCATGATGCCGATGAAGGTGAGCGGGATCGGCGTCAGGATCACCAGCGGCAGCTTGAACGAGCCGAATTGCGCGACGACGAGAATATAGATGCCGAGGATCGCCACCATGAAGGCGGCGCCCATGTCGCGGAAGGTTACCCATGTCACCTCCCACTCGCCATCCCAGAGCAAGGTTGGATGGGTCTCGTCGTCCGGTTGGCCATGCAGCGCAATCACAGGCTTCGGCAGGTTACCCCAATCGATCTTGTCGATCGCCTCCTGCACGGCGAGCATGCCGTAGATCGGTGCCTCATAGGCGCCGGCGAGTTCTGCCAACACCATTTCGGCAGGACGACCGTTGTGCCGGAAGATCGGATAGGAGGCCAGCTCACGGGTAACGCTCACGACGTCGCCAAGTTCGACCACCCCGCGTCCGCCGGGTAGGGCGTTAGCCGGCACCGGCGTCGTCAGTGCGCGCGCGTCCATCACGGCCTTTGTCTTCGGAAGGGCGAGACGGATGCCAATAGGCTGGCGGCCGCCGCCGCGATGAGAATAGCCGACCGTCGTGCCGCCATAGAGGTAGCGCAGCGTGTCGTACACATCCGACTGCTCGACCTTGTAGTATTCGAGATTGTCCTGATTGACCGCGACGCGCATGCGCTCCGGTTGGTTATGGTAGCTGTCCTCGATATCGACAATGAACGGAACGCTCTTGAACGCCTCGCGAACCTTGCCGGCCACCGCTCGCCGGGTCTCCGGATCTGGGCCGTAAATCTCCGCGAGGAGTGTGCCGAGCACCGGTGGGCCGGGAGGTGGCTCGACAACCTTCACGACGGAGCCTTTCGGCAATTCGAGACTGCTCAGGCGCTGCCGCAGCTCGAGCGCGATTGCATGGCTCGCCCGTTTGCGTTCGCCCTTCGACAGGAGGTTCACGGCGATGTCGCCCTGCTCGGGGTTCGAACGCAGATAGTAATGTCGCACCAGCCCGTTGAAATCGAATGGCGCGCCAGTCCCGGCATAAGTCTGGAACGAGACGATCTCGGACACAGATGCCAGACGATCGACCATCATTTGCAGCACACGATTGGTGTCCTCGACAGACGACCCTTTCGGCAGGTCGAGCACGACCTGGAGATTGGCCTTGTTGTCGAAGGGCAGGAGCTTCACCGTGACGTGCTTGGTGTAAAGAAGCCCGAGCGATGCCAGCGTGGCAAAGCCGACCACCAGGAGGAACGTCCATGACCGCCGGCGCGTCGCGAGGACGGGCCTTGCGACCGCAACATAGATGCGGCCGAGTCGCCCGCCGCTTGCGTCTTCGTGGCTACCACCGACGTGGGCACCGCCGAATTTCATCATCAGCCACGGTGTCAGGATCACCGCGACGAAGAACGAGAACAGCATCGCGGCCGAGGCGTTGGCCGGGATCGGGCTCATATACGGCCCCATCATGCCGGACACGAACAGCATCGGCAGCAGCGCCGCCACCACCGTCAGCGTCGCGACGATGGTCGGATTGCCGACCTCGGCGACCGCGTCGATCGCGGCCTGCGCGCGCGAGCGGCCGTCGCGCATCGCCCAGTGGCGGGCGATGTTCTCGATCACCACGATGGCGTCATCCACCAAAATGCCGATGGAGAAGATCAGCGCGAACAGGCTGACGCGGTTGAGCGTGTAGCCCATGATCCACGACGAGAACAGCGTGAGCAGGATCGTGGTCGGGATCACCACCGCCACCACCAGCGCCTCGCGCCAGCCGATGGCGACGGCGACCAATACGACGATCGAGACCGTCGCCAGGCCAAGATGGAACAGAAGCTCGTTCGCCTTCTCGTTGGCGGTCTCGCCGTAATTGCGCGTGACCGTCATCTCCACGTCCTTGGGAAAGATCTGACCACGGACTAGCGCCAGGCGCTTCACGATCTCATCGGCAATGACGACCGCATTGGTGCCGGGACGTTTGGCGATTGCGAGTGACACTGCAGCTGCCCGTTCCAGGCCACCCGACACCTTGCGGATATCGGCGGCGCGGCTTTCGGCCGGCGAAGAGGCCAGCACGATATTGGCGACGTCCCGGACATAGACAGGACGGCCGTCGCGCGCGGTGAGCAGGATGTTGCCGATCTCGGGCAGCGCCTGCAGTGTCTGGCCCGCGACGATGGCGCGCTGCTGTGTGTCTTCCCGCACCGTGCCGATGCGGAACGAGCGGTTGGCGCCGTCGATCTTGGCGGCGAGCTGTTGCAAGGTGATCCCGTAAAGGGAAAGCTTTTCCGGATCGGATTCGACGCGGAACTGCTCCTGCTGCTCGCCGACGATGTACGTGAGGCCAATATCCGGCAGCTTCGAGACTTCGACCTGCAGCTCACGGGCAACTCGCGTCAGCCCATTCGAGGTCCATCTGGAGGCCGCATCCGGCGCCGGGCGCAGCGTGACGACCACGATGGCCACATCGTCGATCCCTCGGCCCACGATGAGCGGATCGGGGATGCCGACCGGGATGCGGTTCATATTGGCGCGAACTTTCTCGTGCACGCGGAGAATTGCGGCATCAGAATTGGTGCCGACCTTGAACCGCGCGGTGACCACCGTACCGTCGTCCTCGGTCTGCGAATAAACGTGTTCGACGCCATCGATACTCTTGACGATGGTCTCGAGCGGCTCGGTGACGAGCTTGACGGCATCCTCCGCCTTCAGCCCATTGGCGGTGACATGAATGTCAACCATCGGCACGGAGATCTGCGGCTCCTCCTCGCGCGGCAGCGTGATCAGCGCGACCAGCCCGAGCGCAAGCGACGCCAGCAGAAACAGCGGCGCCAATGGCGATGCGATGAAGTAACGGGTGAGGTGGCCCGCGATTCCGGCCTTCATGGCAGCATGACCCGGTCGCCATCATGCAGGCCCGTGAGTATCTCGATGCGCCTTTGGCCGTTATCCTCGAAGGCTTCGCCGAGGATAACCGCGACGTCAACTTCACCGCCGGTCGTGGCGATGCGCACATAGTCGACGCCATGCACGGTTCGGATCGCTGCGGACGGAACGGCGAGGACAAGACGTTTGCCGACAGGAATCGAAACTAATGTGCGCTCGTTGACGAAATAGTCTCCGATCCCTTCGACCTCGACGTCTGCAGTAACGCGCCCGTCGGTGATCTCCGGATAGACCTTGACGATGCGTCCGCGCCGCGCCGCCGGAAGTCGGTCCGTCGGTTGGGTTAACCCCCGTCCGCCAACGAGGACATCGGAACCGTGCACGATTTCCGCGGCGTGGCGTTCCGGTAGCGAAAGGCGCAGGTAGTACGGGCCAGGCGCGATCCTGGCGATCTCCTCGCCCGCTAGGATGACCGAGCCGGGAGTGACGGGGACGCTGAGCACTCGGCCGGTCGCCGGCGCGAAAACCGTGCCTTCTCGCGCACTCTGCTCAATGACAGTCTTCTCCGCCTTGGCCGCCGCGACCTGATTCGTTGCCACCTCGAACTGCATTCTGGCTTGGTCGAGGCGGACTTGCGTGCCCGTCCCGGTTGCTCTGAGCTGTTGCGCCCGCTCGAGCTCGACGCGCGCATTCTCGCGCTGCGAATCGAGCGCGTCGATTTTGGCATCGGCAGCGTTGAGTTGAAGCGCCAGCTTGTCGTCGACGATGACGGCGATGGCTTGCCCTTCCTTGACCTCGTCGCCATGGCTGATACGGAGCTCTCGCACCGAGCCGCCGATGCGGGCGCGCGCCGGCACGACGATGCGGCTTTCGACCTGGCCGAAGACGGCCTTCATCTCGGGAATCATCGTAGCTTTGACGACAAATTCGCCCGCGATCGCGGGTGCGACGCCGGCCACCATCGATAGAGCGATAAAGATAGTGCGCGAGAGCATAATCAACTCATGTCAGTCGGCGTCGCGCGATAGGGCGCAAACCGCTTCGTTCTTGCGTGGCGGGTCGTGGCTACTGGAGGGCGCTTCCGCTTTTGCAGCCAAGCGTCTTAAACACCATGGCGGCTGGACAGAATCCCGTCACCGAAGCCTGCATTAGGTTGGCGCCGACGAAGGCCGTGAGCAGATACCAGTAGGACGAGATGTAGAAACCGAGGGCGAGCGACAGGAGAACCATAAAGCCGGCGAACATCATGACGGCGCGATCGATGGACATGTCTTGCTCCTTTGAACGTACCTGGGGGAAGCGGTGCTGCGTCGCTCTGGCGTTCCGGGTCGTTCATTTGCGCCTTCGCGCCCGCTGCGGTTTTGATCCAGCGCAATACTCCGCCGAGAGAACCTGCATAATGGCGAGGGCCGGTTCGCTTGCGATCCGATACCAGATGGTCTGACCGTCTCGGCGGCCAGCGATGATGCGGTCACGTCGCAGCAGCGCGAGGTGCTGCGAGGTTGTCGAATCGCGGACACCGAGAAAGTCGGCAAGTTGGCCGACCGTTTTCTCGCCATCGACCAGTTGGCAGAGGACCAAGAGGCGGTGGCGATTGGATAGCGCCTTCAGCAGCGCACTGCATTCGTCGGCGGCGTCGCGCATGGCCCTGGGGTCGAGCTTTGCGACGAGGTCAAGTTTTGCCTTTATGTTCATATTTTCATATATACGATTATACGTATATATTGCAAGAAAAAAATCGGCTACTCGCCGCAGATCTGCGAGAGCGACGTGCGAAGAGGAAAAAAGAACTGGACGTGGAAGACCAGCATCAACGACGAACAAGGCTCGACCATGAATGATTCCGTGTTCCCGGCCGCCAAGCTTGGAGAGTCGCGCAATCAGATGCGCAAAAGGCGTGTCTTCACCGTGCTGCGGAAACCGTCAACGAAGTATGCTCTATCCGCAGCCGGGTTCGTGGCCGTCGTTGTTGCGGCGACCTTTGTCTATTCCAATCGTCCGATCGATGTTCAGACCGCAACGATCGAGCGGAATGTCCCAGTCAGGGTCTTCGGCCTTGGGACCACAGAGGCCCGTGTTCTCTCAAAGATCGGGTTCGAGGTCGGGGCCACGCTTGCCGAACTTCACGTCGACCATGGCGATCGGGTTAGCAAGGGCCAGGTGTTGGCTCGCCTCGCCACCGGCGAGCAGGAAGCCAAGGTCGCGAAGACGCGCGCCACGCTGCTGACCGCCGAGGTCAATATCGTCAAGAGCGTGGCCAATCTGGAGAAGGCGCGCGCCGTGTTCACCCAGAAGCAAGAGACCAATCGGCGCAAGCAGACCCTGGCGGGGCGCGATGTTGTCTCCCAGCAAGCGGCGGAGGAGGCGATCCGCGATGAGGCTGTAGCCAAGGCCGACGTTGCCGTTGCGGAGAGCGAGGTGGAAAGCGCCAAAGCGCAACTGACCGACGCCCGCGCCCAGCTTCAGTACGAGGAGATGATGCTGCGACACCGCACGCTTGTCGCTCCCTTCGACGCAGTCGTCATCGAGCGTCATAAGGAACTAGGCTCGGTGGTCAAGGCTGGCGATCCGATCTTTACGCTCATTGCCGCCGGCAGCTACTGGGGCCTCGCCCATGTTGACGAGGCGCGCGCCGGCTTCATCGAGGAAGGCCAACCGGTTGAGGCGCGTCTACGCTCCCGACCGCTCGAGACTTTCGCCGGCCGCGTGGTCCGCATCGGCCTCGAAAGTGACCGGGTCACCGAGGAGCGGCGTGTCTATCTCAGAGGCGACAATCCACCGGCACGCGTTTATCTCGGCGAGCAGGTGGAATTCTGGATCACCGTGGCCAGGCTCGGCAAGGCGCTGCTCGTGCCGTCGTCCGCGGTGCATGGCTACGACGGCCGGCAGGGCACGGTGTGGACAGTCGAAGAGGGACGTTTGCGGCGCCGCCTGGTTCAATTCCGTCATCGCACAGAAGACTCCCGCCTCGAGATCGTCGACGGTCTTCCGGCAAACGCCCGCGTCGTGACACGACTGGAGAACGGGCTGCGTGAAGGCCGTGCGGCGCGCGCAACCGAGGCGATGCCCAAATGAACCTCGCCTATCGTGACATTCGGCACAATCTCGGCCGCTTTCTGCTGACGTGTATTGGGCTTGGTCTTTTGCTCGGCGTCGTGCTGGCGATGATCGGCATCTACCGCGGCCTCGTCGTCGATGCCCTGACGATCGCCCGGGCGCCAGCCGTGGACCTGTGGGTCGTGGAGGCCAATACACGCGGTCCTTTCGCCGAAGCCTCGCGGATTCCCGGTGACATCCGCGAAGCGGTGGCGCGTATCGCCGGGGTAACCGCCGCCGGCAGCATCACCTATCAGACCGTCGAGGCCGAGCACCAGGACGGCAAACTGAGGCTCTATGTCATCGGCTACGAGCCGGCGCGCCCCGGCGGGCCGCCGGAGATCGCCGAAGGCCGCGACATCGCGCGCAGTCATTACGAGATGGTCGCCGACCGCTCATCCGGACTGACCCTGGGCGAACGCATCCGTCTCGGCCGCAACACCTTCGTTGTCGTGGGACTGACTCGGCACCAGGTTAATTCCGGCGGCGATCCTGCCGTCTACATCACACTGTCCGATGCACAGAAGCTGCAATTCGAGCTCTCGCCGCCGGCGGCGCGAGTGCAGATTGCCCGTGGTTCCGGCAGTGCTAGCCTAGACACCATCAATGCCGTCGTTGCCCGATTGCATCCTAACGCCTCCCCCGACGCCACCGCCGCCACAATACGCCGCTGGAAGCATTTGGCCGCGATCACACAGGAGGATCAGGAGCTCATTCTCTCGCGCTCGCTCGTTGACCGCGCGCGGCGGCAGATCGGGCTTTTTACATCGCTCTTGCTTATCGTTTCGGCCGTCATCATCGCGCTCATCATCTACACGATGACCATGGAGAAATTGAAGCAGATCGCCACCCTGAAGCTGATCGGGGCGCCGGACCGCACCATCATCGGCATGATCGTGCAGCAAGCGCTGGCGCTCGGCCTGATCGGCTTCGCCGTCGGCGCCACGCTGATCATCAATACCAAAGATTATTTCCCCCGGCGGGTGGTGCTGGAGCCGGACAACGTGGCTGTTCTCGGCCTTGTCGTGTTCGCGGTTTGCCTGCTTTCCAGCGGTCTCGGCGTGCGTGCTGCGCTGAGGGTCGATCCGGCGACGGCGCTGGGAGGATGACATGGCAAGGTCGAGATGCGGCGGACCACTGGTGCGGCTCGATGATATTTCCAAACATTTCGGCGAAGGCGAGACGCGTGTGGATGCGCTGCGAGAGGTCTCCCTCGAAGTGTTTCCGCGCCAGGTGGTGGCCCTCCTTGGCCCCTCTGGCTCCGGCAAGACCACGCTCCTCAACGTCATCGGCTGCATTCTCGATCCATCGGCAGGCTCAATGGAACTCGACGGCGAGCTCGTGTTGCGCGATGGCGAGTGGCAGCGTAGTGACCTGCGGCGCCTGAGACTCGACAAGATCGGCTTCATCTTCCAATTCCATAACTTGCTGCCGTTTCTCGATGCGACCGACAATGTAGCTGTTGTCCTGCAGCTGGCAGGCGTCGATGCAGCGACGGCTCGCAAGCGGGCCAGCGAACTGCTGGACGATCTGGAGGTGGGTCACCGTAAGAACGCTATGCCGGCCAAACTGTCGGGAGGGGAGGCCCAGCGCGTTGCCATCGCCCGTGCGTTGGCCAATAGTCCGCGCATCATTCTTGCCGACGAACCGACCGCCGCGCTCGATTCTAAGCGAGCCGGTATCGTCATGGACTTGTTGCGCAAGCTCGCTGTCGAACACGACGCCGCTATCGTCGCCGTCACACATGACGAGAAGATTTTTGACCGATTTGATCGCATATTCCACCTCCGCGACGGTCACCTGGCCGATGCCTGATCTTGAAAAAATATCATGACCGTAGGCGATGTGGTGGTGCTGCGCCCCGGCTGCCTGTGTCCAGCCGGGATCACGACAGGAGCAGCGGAAGCGCGGAGAATCCACTTGCTGGATAGATGGCGATCGCCGGCTGCCGGCCGGGAGCCTTGTCGATCCGCCGGGTTGATTTCAGCAGTTCCTCCATGACGACGCGTAGCTCTAGCCGGGCAAGCTGCGCGCCCGGGCAGACATGGATGCCGCGGCCGTAGAGGAGATTGTGCGCGGGGTCGCGGTCGAGACGAAATTCGTCGGGATCGCCGAACACCGCCTCGTCACGGTTGGCCGAGGCCCAGATCAGCGTGATCCGTTCGCCGGCCGCGATCCGGCGGCCGCCGATCTCGGCCGACCGCGTCGTCAGCCGCCGGTTGGCGACGAGTGGCGCGTGCATCCGCAATATCTCGTCGATGGCCGCGGGCAGCAGTTCAGAGTTGTCGCGCAGTTGTTGCTCGACCTGCGGGTTGTCCGCCAGATAGTGCCCGAGAATGCCGACGCAGGCGGCAATGGTGCCAAGCTCGCCAACCGTCCAGTTGCGCAGGATGCTGACAATCTCGTCGTGAGCGAGTGGTCGGCCGTCAACCTCTTCCCGCAGCAGATCGGTGGTGATGTCATTGGGCGCATCGGTGCCGGCGGCGCGCCGCGCAGCGAGCAGGTTGGTGATATAGCCGTCGAACTCGAGTGCGACGGCAGCCATCGCGCTGATGTCCCTCGCCAGCGTCGCCTCGTGGTTTCTACGCACCCATTCGAGCAGTGGTGCGTGCATCGACGCGGGCCAGCCGAGATAAGCGCACTGGACGCGCACGGCGAAGGGCCGGGCAAGCTGCGCCACCAGGTCGATCTCCTCGCCCTTTTCAAGCCCCGCGACCAGATCGGCCGAGATCGCCCGGCACACTGGCTCGAAGGCGGCGACGCGTTCCGGTTCGAAATGGCGCTCAATCAATTGCCGGTATGCCGTGTGCTGCGGTGGGTCCATGCCGCTCGGCACCGATAGATGGCTGGAGACGGCGCTGCTGAACGTGTCGTGGTCGTCCAGCACCCGCGCCACGTCCTCGTGCCGGAACAGCGACCAACCGAGATAGTCGCTGTGGGCGACCGGGCAGCGGCCCCGCATGGCGTCATAGGCCCTGATCTGATCAGCGAGGACCTGCCCTGATCGGGGGTCCCAGTCAGGTTGCGGTTTATCCGGGCTCAGGGGCATGAAATTCTCTCGACAACATCCCGACGCCGCGGTGCAGCCGGGGGCACAACGATTCCTCCTAACTCTTCCCCGGCAGAGCGTTCTTTGCGTCCGCTCAAACAATGCACGGGCAGCCATGTTCCGCCGCGGACGGGGCGGGTTTAACCGTGTCCAAATACAACGTAAGCGTCGCCCTTCCTAACAAGCGGGTTGAAACCGGACTTGTTAGTGATATAACTCTCAGATTCGTGTTTCATACATCATTTCTGATGCAATTCGCATGATCACGGCTGGACAGCTTCGCTCTGCCCGAGCGCTGCTCGGAATCGATCAACGCAAGCTCGCTGAGCTGTCGGGACTGTCGCTGCCGACGATCCAGCGCATGGAAGCCAGCGAAGATACCATCCGCGGGAACGTGGACTCGCTGGTGAAGCTCGTTGCCGCGCTGAACGCAGCCGGCATCGAACTGATTGGCGAGGGCGCAAGCAGTACCGATGGTGGGCGCGGCGTGAGGCTGAAGGCCAGATGACCGCCGTCGTCGTTGTCCTCTCCTGCATTGCCGCGCTGCTCGCGACCGGCGTCCTGGCGATTGGACTTGCGCGCTCGGATATCGGCAGGACAATCGTTTACGGGGCGAGCCTCGCGATATCGTTGTTGTCGCTTGCTGTTGCGCTGAACGCGCTTGTCGGCGGCGCGCCAGCTCCTTCCTTGACGTTGCCGCTCGGTCTGCCATGGATCGGTGCGCATTTCCGCATCGATGCGCTCGCGGCGTTCTTCCTGGTGGTGGTCAATCTCGGCAGCGCAGCGACGAGCCTGTTCGCGCTCGGCTACGGGCGGCATGAAACGTTTCCGGCGCGCGTGCTGCCGTTTTACCCCATCTATCTCGCCGGCATGAATCTCGTGGTGATTGCCGATGACGCGTTCACCTTCCTGGTGTCGTGGGAGTTCATGTCGCTCACGTCGTGGGCGCTGGTGATCGCGCATCATCAAATCCGCGAAAACTTGCGAGCGGGCTACGTGTATCTTCTGATGGCGAGCTTCGGCACGCTGGCTTTGCTGTTCACCTTCGGTCTGCTCGCGGGCGCCAGCGGCAATTACGCGTTCGATGTCATGCGCGCCGCGCCTCCGTCGGCTGGGCTCGCCGCGCTGGTGCTGATCCTTGCCCTCATCGGAACGGGATCGAAGGCGGGCATTGTGCCTTTGCATGCGTGGCTGCCGCTCGCGCACCCGGCAGCGCCCAGCCATGTCTCGGCGCTAATGAGCGGCGTGATGACGAAGGTCGCGGTCTACGGTTTTATCCGCATCGTGTTCGATCTGCTCGGCGCGCCCCAATGGTGGTGGAGCATAGTGGTGCTCGGCATTGGCGGGGCGACCGCAGCGATGGGCGTGCTCTATGCGCTGATGCAAAGCGACCTCAAGCGCGTGCTTGCCTACAGCACCATCGAGAATATCGGCATCATTTTCGTCGCGCTCGGCTTGGCATTGGCCTTCAAGGCTTTCAGTATGAATTTTGCCGCCGCGCTCGCGGTCACCGCGGCACTGCTGCATGTGTTCAACCATTCGCTGTTCAAAAACCTTTTGTTCTGCGGCGCCGGCGCGGTGCTGGCCGCGACCGGCGAGCGCAACATGGAGAAGCTTGGCGGCCTCATCCATCGCATGCCGCACACCGCGTTCGTATTCCTCGTCGGCGCAATGGCGATCTCGGCGCTGCCGCCGCTCAACGGTTTCGTCTCCGAATGGCTCACATTCCAAGCCATCCTCTTGAGTCCGCAATTACCGTCTTGGGGCTTGAAGCTGATGGTGCCTGCCGTTGGCGCGCTCCTGGCGCTATCGGCGGCCCTCGCCGGCGCGTGCTTCGTGCGCGTCTTCGGCATCAGCTTCCTCGGTCGCGCCCGCTCGGAAGTGGCGCGTGATGCTCACGAAACGGAGACCACATCGCTCGCCGCGATGTATGTCCTCGGCGCCTTGTGCCTGATCGCGGGAATTCTGCCGGGCATGTTCATCGATGTGCTGGCGCCGATCACGGAGCTTGCCGTCAGCGGACGCATGCCCATGCAGACGGGCGTCGAATGGCTGTCGATTGTGCCGATCGCCGAAAGCCGCAGCTCCTATAACGGACTGCTGGTTTTTATCTTCATCGCGCTATCCGGCATGCTGGCTGCGTTTGCAATCCACCGCTTGGCTTCCGACAAATTGCGTCGCGGCCCCGCCTGGGACTGCGGCTATCCCGACGCGAGCCCTCTGACGCAGTACACGGCCGACAGTCTGTCGCAGCCGATTCGCCGCGTATTCGGAGCGCTCGTGTTCCATGCGCGCGAGGTCGGCGAAATGCCACCGCCAGGCGCGACTGGGCCCGCGCGCCTGACTGTCATCGTGCGCGACCCCATCTGGGACACGCTCTACGCCCCGATCTCGGGGGTCGTTGAATACGCGACAGATCAGCTCAACGTGCTGCAGTTCCTGACCATCCGCCGCTACCTCATGCTCGTGTTCATGGCGCTGGTGTTGCTCCTCCTGGTGCTCGCGACATGGCTTTGATTCGCGACCTTGCGCTCCAAGGCGCACAGATGCTGCTTGTGCTGGCGCTCAGCCCGCTGCTCACCGGTTTGGTGCGCAAGGTAAAGGCACGCCTGCTGCGGCGCCGAGGGCCACCGCTGTTGCAGCCCTATCGCGATCTCCTCCGGTTGATGCGAAAGGACGTGGTGCTGGCGGACAGCGCGTCCTGGCTGTTTCGGGTCATCCCCTATCTCGTGTTCGCAGCCACATGGGTCGCCGCCTCGCTTGTACCGACTTTTCGCAGCGGGTTGTTGTTCTCGTGGACGGCCGATCTGATCGCTATTGTCGCACTGCTCGCCAGTGCGCGCTTTTTCCTGGCGCTCGCGGGGCTTGATGTGGGCACCGGCTTTGGAGGTATCGGGTCTAGCCGCGAGGTGATGATCGCCTCGCTCGCCGAGCCAGCGATGCTGATGATCGTGTTTACGCTGGCGCTGATCGCGGGCTCGACTCAGCTGTCGGTCATGGCGGCGTTTATGAATTCGCCCGAGGTCGGATTGCGGGTTTCGCTCGGCCTTGGGCTCGTGGCGCTGATCATCGTTGCCATTGCCGAAAACGCGCGCATTCCCGTCGACAATCCGGCGACGCACTTGGAGCTTACCATGGTGCATGAGGCCATGGTGCTTGAATATTCCGGCCGGCATCTGGCGCTGATCGAGTTGTCGACCTTCCTTAAGCTCTTTCTCTATATCTCTTTGATCGCTTGCCTGTTCATGCCCTGGGGCATCAGCACCGCGAGCGCCGATCTGTGGTCGCTGATCATGGGAAGCGCGGCGTACGTCGCGAAGCTCGCGGTCGCCGGTTTTCTGCTTGCGGTATTCGAGACATCGATTGCCAAGATGCGCGTGTTCCGCGTGCCTGAATTCTTGGGCGCCGCGTTGATGCTGGCGCTGCTCGCGACGTTGCTACGTTTCGTGTCGGGGAGCCTCTGATGCGCGGACTGAGTTTTGACATCGCGCATATGTTGGCCGGCTCACTGGTGCTGGTGAGTTTCCTGCAACTCTATCAGGACCGTCTCTCGGCATTGATCAATGTCTACGCGATGCACGCTTTCGTGCTCGCGCTCTCAGTAGCGTGGCAAGCTTTTGTGCAGGAGGCGCCACATCTCTACATCACCGCCGTCATTGCACTGGCCTTCAAGGCGGTCGTCATTCCGGTAGCCCTTCATCGCATCATCGTGCGGCTCGGCATTCATCGCGAGATCGAAGACGTCGTGAGTGTCGGGATGGCGATGCTTATCGGCATTGGCCTCGTCGCGCTTTCCATGGTGGTGATGCTGCGAGTGACCGCGGATGCGGACCCGTTGGCACGCGAGGATCTCGCCTTCGCGCTGTCGGTGGTGCTGCTCGGCTTGCTGATGATGGTGAC
Source organism: Variibacter sp. (assembly GCA_050187875.1). Lineage (GTDB taxonomy): Bacteria > Pseudomonadota > Alphaproteobacteria > Rhizobiales > Xanthobacteraceae > JAFKKS01. The sequence goes on along the minus strand of JBFWXB010000023.1, from coordinate 15,483 downwards.
GCGGCGCAATGCGGTGAGCCAGGTGATCGGCTTCATGTCGCTCGAGAATGGGCTCGTACTGGCGGCTACCGGCGCCAAAGGCATGCCGTTGGTGGTGGAGATCAGCGTCGCCTTCTCGGTGCTGATCGCCTTCATCGTGATCGGCATCTTCCTGTTCCGCATCCGGGAGCGCTTCGACACCGTCGACATCCACGCGCTCGACCGCTTCCGCGGAGAGCGACGATGACATTCGACGCTCTCGACGCGGTCCTGCTGATCCCGCTTGTGGCGGCCATCTTTCTCGCCGCGCTGCCTGGTTATCGGATGACGGCGAACTTCAATATGCTCGCCTCACTGCTGACCTTCCTGACATCGGTCTCGCTGTTCCTGGTTGAGCCCGCCTCCGGCGACTACCTGCTGGTCGACGACCTCAACAAGGTCTTCATTGTCCTGACGACATTCGTCGCGTTCACGACCAGCGTGTTCAGCGCGAGCTATATCGGCCACGAGATCGAGATCGGTCGCCTGACGCCGCGCACGGTGCGCTTCTATCACGCCATGTACCAGATGCTGATGTTCGCTATGAATCTCGCGCTGGTCGCCAACAATATCGGCCTGATGTGGGTGGCGATAGAAATCGCGACGCTCACCACCGTGCTGATGGTCGGCATCTATCGCACTCACGAGGCATTGGAGGCGGCGTGGAAGTACTTCATTCTCGGCAGCGTCGGCATCGCCCTGGCGTTGTTCGGCACCATCCTCGTCTATATGGCGGCGCAGCCGGTCATTGGTGAGGGCCCGTCCGCTATGGTGTGGGCCGTCCTGGTTAAGCATGCGGCGCGCTTCGATCCTGCGCTGCTGAACGTCGCCTTCGTGTTTCTGCTGCTAGGCTATGGCACCAAGGTGGGGTTGGCACCGCTGCATGCCTGGCTGCCTGATGCGCACGCCGAGGGCCCGACGCCGATTTCTGCGGTACTCTCCGGCCTGCTCTTGAACGTTGCGCTCTACGCGCTGTTGCGATTCAAGATGCTGCTGGCGCTCAATCCGGCAGCAATCGCACCCGGTCCGCTGATGGTGACGATGGGGTTGATCTCCTGCGTCTTCGCCGCGTTCATGCTGTACCGGCGCCGCGATATCAAGCGCATGTTCGCTTACTCGTCGATCGAGCATATGGGGATCATCGTCTTCGCCTTCGGCATGGGCGGTCCGCTCGCGAATTTCGCCGGCCTCTTGCATATGACGATGCACTCGCTGACCAAGTCGGCGATCTTCTTCGCGGTCGGCCACATCGCCCAAGCCAAGGGCACGCAGAAGATCGCCGACATCAGCGGGCTGACGGTCACGCACCCTGTGCTCGGCTGGGGCTTGGTGCTCGGCGTCGTAGCCATTGCGGGCCTCCCGCCGCTCGGCATCTTCATGAGCGAGTTCCTGGTGGTGAGTTCGACCTTCGCCCGCCAACCGTGGCTCGCGGTCGTTCTTGCCCTCGGCATTCTCGTGGCGCTGGGCGGTCTGTTCCTGCGGCTCAACAGCGTGGCATTCGGTGACCCACGCGGAGCCAGTGAGCCGGCGCAGGCCTCCTATGTTCCGATGTTCGCGCATCTCGCGATCGTGTTCGTGGCCGGCATCTACATGCCGTCGACCCTCGTCACCGGCTTTCAGAACGTCGCTAGGCTGCTCGGATGAGCCTGCTCGACACCATCCCCCATCTTGAAAGAGCCGAACGGCACCGGCTGTGGCCGCGCGCGAGCGTCGCCGACGAGGGCTGGCATCGCGCGATCGACCTCCTGGCCAGCGGTCAATGCACGCTGTTGGGCCTGTGGGGCGACACTGGCACCGTGCACATGGCCTTGCTGGGCGAGGCCTCCGACATCGTCGTGCTCAGTTACGCCTGTAAGAGCGAGGCGTATCCGAGCGTCGGCGCCAAGCATGCGCCGGCCGTCCGTCTTGAACGGGCCATCCGCAGCCTGTTCGGCTTCGAAGCCATCGGCGCGCCCGACACGCGCCCCTGGCTCGATCTTGGATTCTGGGACGTAGGCCATCCGCTTGGAAATCAAAAGCCCGCGGAGCGCGTGGCGCCTTATGCGTTCCTGCCTGCCGAAGGCGAAGCTCTGCATCAGATTGCGGTGGGCCCGGTGCATGCTGGCATCATCGAGCCGGGTCATTTTCGCTTCACCGCAAACGGCGAACACATCGTGCGTGTGGAACAGCGGCTCGGCTATACGCACAAAGGCATCGAGTCGTTGATGACCGGCGCTACGCTTGGCCGCGCCGCGAAACTCGCCTCCCGCACGTCTGCTGACAGCACCGTCGCTTACGCTTTCGGCTTCGCGATGGCCGTCGAAGCTGCGTTGGGGATCATACCGCCGCCGCGCGCCGTTTATCTGCGCGCGCTGATGGCGGAACTCGAGCGCCTTGCCAATCACATCGGCGATATTGGCGCCATCTGCAACGACGCTTCATTCGCCCTGATGCACGCTCAATGCGGAATCCTGCGGGAGCGATGCTTGCGTGCGGCTGACGGCTGCTTCGGCCACCGGTTGATGATGGACGCCGTCGTGCCCGGCGGCGTTGCGCGCGACATCGCGCCGGATGGTTCGGTCCAACTTCGTACTTTGGTCGCCGAAATCCGCAAAGTGTTTCCGCGCCTGGTCGAGCTTTACGACAATACGGCGTCGTTGCAGGATCGTACCGTGACCACCGGTATCGTGAAGCCGGCGTTCGCGCGGCAATTCGGTGCCGGGGGCTTTATCGGCCGGGCGGCCGGCCGCGATTTCGATGCACGCCGCACACTGGGCTATGCGCCATACGACGAACTGTCGTTCGATGTTCCCGTCCTCGAGGCCGGTGACGTCAATGCGCGCGTCTGGATTCGTATCCGTGAAGTCGAGCAGAGCTTGGCGCTGATCGAACAGATTCTCGACAAGCTGCCGGGCGGCCAAATCGCGATTCCTGTCGAAGGCAAAGGCGAAACATGCGAAGGCATGGCCCTTGTCGAAGCATTTCGCGGCGATGTGCTGGTCTGGGCTCGAGTCGATTCGCAAAGCCTTGTCGAACGCTGTCACTTGCGCGATGCGTCGTGGTTCCAATGGCCGCTGCTGGAGACGGCCATCGAGGGCAACATCATCGCCGACTTCCCGCTCTGCAACAAATCGTTCAACTGCTCGTATTCGGGACACGATCTCTGAGGAGGCTCCAATGCGCAAGACATTGCTCGAAAGCCTCACCCAAGGTCCGCTTACTGAGCCCTCGCCTATGCCTGCCGAGACCGCGCTCGCTGAGCTTGCGCAAAGCGTCAACCGTGTCGCCCGCGCACGGCTTGGCCACTCACTTTCCATCCGTCATGTGGATGCCGGTTCCTGCAACGGCTGCGAATTGGAAATGCATGCGCTCAGCAACGCGTTCTACGATCTCGAACGCCTTGGCCTGCGCTTCGTCGCTTCGCCGCGCCATGCCGATGTCCTCACGGTGAGCGGCCCCGTGACCAAAAACATGCGCGAAGCGCTCCAGCGGACGTACGCCGCCATTCCCGAACCGAAGTGGGTCATGGCGATCGGGGACTGTGGCCGAGACGGAGGCTGTTTTGCAGGGAGCTACGCCGTCGTGGGCGGTGTGTCGCATGTGCTTCCTGTCGATCTGCACGTAGCGGGCTGCCCACCGAGGCCGCTCGATATTCTGAAGGGCCTGCTGGCATTGCTGCAATCTCAATCGAGGCCGAAAGCTGTCTAATATTCTAATATGTAGGCAGACAATGCGGGACCTGTTTCAGGCTGGCCTCGTAGCAGCGCGCGTTCAAGCGATCGCCGCCGCAGGAATGCCTGCGCTCGTCACTTTCTTGCTTCGCTATCCGCGAAATTTCGGGCGGAGACTGGGTTAGACATTGCGGCCTCGTCAGCCAGCGACGCCGGTCTCTGCGGCTCCCGAGCTTTGCGTTGGATCAAAGTCAGCGTGTCGACGCTCGGCCATTCTCCTCGCCACAACTTGGGGAAGCGACATGCCGGTCGGGGATGCTTTTATTCTTATAGGAATTGTGGGGGCGTTTGCGACATTCGCGGTCGTTTTCTTAGTCGTCCGGAAAAGGGCTGGTGGGTCGCGTTCCAGCAAGATCAAATCCCCTCATGCTGACGTGATGTCGCAGGTCAATAAAGCGCCAGGACTGCCGGACGGCGCACGGCGCAGCATGGCGCGGTGACATTCGTCGGACCCGAGTGTGCATTTGCGCAGCAATCGCGCCGTTTCAATTCAACCGTCGCGCATCGTGGCTAGCGCCCAGGGCACGAGGGCGGTGGTGACTTTTCCGAAGGCAATGTTCAACGCCGCCACCGCGGCTGCAGCACCGGCGCTTTCCGGTGCAGCATGCGCCGCGCGAAAGACGTTCCCCGCGCGAATCTGGCCATCCTTATCCAAGAGCTTAGCGACGATCTCGACCGTCGCTGTCGGCTTGTCGCCGGCGATGATCTGGAAGTTGCGAACGTCGAGAACCAGCTGGAATTCCGATGATATGTTGTCGAGCGGGCGCGACACTTTCATGAAATCGGCGTTCTCGAAGCTCTGTATAATTCGAGACTGGACCAGCTTGGGGATATTGTCGGTCCACTGAGCGTCCGGGACAGCTTGCTGCTCTCCGTCGGCCGCCAATGTGACGATCTTCCTTGTGTCGAGGGCAATGACCGATGTCGGCTCGCCAACGACGAGTTGCTTTTCGGGCAGGGGCCCGGAAGCGCGCACGGTGACAGCAGAAAGATCGTAGAGCTTGGGTGTCGGGGCCGGCGTTGCGCCGGTCAAGCGCGCCAGCCCGTCGACGATCCCGTCGAGCTTGCCGGCGTTGCGCGACAGGGCGCCCGAGAAGGTGTCGATATTCACGACCGCGCTGTGGAGCGGCTCGGCATTCGCTGTGAGAATGTCATTGAGCTTGTTGAGCGTATCGCGAGCGCTTTGCATCATATCCCGTCCTGCGGCCGCGTCGGCCGTTAATGTCGGGATCCCGTTTTTATTGGTCGCTGGCGCTTGCGACCCGCTGCCGCCGTACAGCGCCAAGGATGGCGAAGCCATCAATCCCTGCGTTTCGATCGAAACGCGTGTATCGGCGCGAATGGGTGTGGATGGATCGACGAGGATCGTCGCATTCACATGGCGCGAGTCGCCCCTGTCGAGGCGAAGGTCGGTGATTTCGCCAATCCTCACCCCGTTGAATAACACGGACGATCCCTTGCGCAGTCCGGACACCGATCCTTCGAACTGGACGGCGTAGGTCTTGCCTTCGGAAAGTCGGCCACTGCCATGCAGCCAGTAAACAAAGCCGAAGGCGAGCGCCGTGATCACAACGACGAACGACCCCACCAAGACATAGCGTGCGCGGTATTCCATCGTTTTGAGCCTCACATGACGGCGGGTTCTTTTGGCGGTTGAGCGGCAAGATGAGCGCGTTTGCCGCCAAAATATTCTCTGACCCAAGGATGGTCGCACTCCAGCATGTCGCGCATCATCCCAAGCGCCGCGACGCGACCATCGGCCAAGGCTGCAATACGATCACAGATCGTCGCCAAGGAATCGAGATCGTGCGTGTTCATATAGACGGTCAGCCCGAGCGTGCGACGCAATGTCTGGATCAACGAGTCGAAAGCTTCGGCGGAGATCGGATCAAGGCCTGACGTCGGCTCGTCGAGGAAGACGATTTCGGGGTCCAGCGCGAGCGCGCGGGCCAGCGCGGCGCGCTTGGTCATGCCGCCTGAGAGCTCCGCAGGGTACTTGAGGGCGTCGTCGGGCTTCAGTCCGACCATTTCGATCTTCGCCATCGCGACGTCATGGCGCAGGCTTATGGGCAGCCCAAGATGCTCTCGCATCGGAAACTCGACGTTCTCCAAAACGGTGAGCGACGAGAACAGTGCGCCATATTGAAATAAGACACCGCAGCGGCGGCCGATCTGGCGAAGCTCATCGGCGCTCGCGACGTCTCGATCGATTCCGAGAATTTTGATGGCGCCTTGCCGTTTTTCGATCAATCCGAGGATGGTCCGCAGCAACACCGATTTGCCGCTTCCCGACGCCCCGACGACGCCGATGATCTCCCCGCGACGCACGCGCAGCGAGAGCTGATCGAGAATAAGGCGCTTGCCAAAGCCGACCGTCAGGCCGTGGACGTCGATGACGGGCGCAGTTTTTTCCGCCATCGCGCTACATCCCGATCGACGCGAAGAATATGGCGAACAGGCCGTCAAGCACGATGACGATGAAGATAGACTTGACGACTGAAGATGTCGTCTGAAGTCCAAGGGACTCGGCGCTGCCTTTGACTTTCAGCCCCTCCACGCAAGCGACCACGCCGATCATTAGCGCCATGAACGGCGCCTTGATGATCCCCACCTTGAAGTGGTCGAGGGAGATGGCTTCCTTCAAGCGCGCGATGAAAATTTCCGGCGACATGCCGCCGTAGAGCCATGCGACGAGGCCGCCCCCGTAGAGCGCCGCTATCGATCCGATGAAAGTGAGAAAGGGAAGGGCGATGACCAGCGCGATGACGCGAGGGAGCAGCAGAACCTCCGTTGGATCGAGGCCCATTGTCCTGAGAGCGTCGATCTCCTCGCGCATCTTCATCGAGCCGATCTCGGCCGTGTACGAGCTCCCGGAACGGCCGGCGACCATGATGGCGACGAGCAGCACCCCAATCTCGCGGAGAATCAAGATTCCTACCAAGTCCACGACGTAGTCATCCGCCCCAAATTTGCGGAAGTGGAAAATGCCTTGTTGGGCGATGATGCAACCGATCAGAAACGTGATCAGCAGGATGATCGGGGTCGCCTGCCACGCAACGCGATCGAGTTGGTGAACTGACGACGTCAGGCGCAGACGGCGAGGCTTCAGCAAGATGCGAAAAAGCGCTTCGCCGAGCGCGCCGAGCATCGCGATGATGGCGATGAAGTCAGCCGCTGCGCTTTCCGTCGCGCGGCCTACGCGTTCGAGGAAGCGCGAGACTGAGTTTCCGATGATCGGCTTTTCCTCGGGCGTGCACTGCACGCGGGAGAGGGCGTCGAACAAGCCCTGGAATTGAGCCGGAACGTCAGCGAACATGACATCCGGGCCGCAGCGCCGCCGCAAGCTTTCAAGAATCCAGGCGCCAAAAGTATCCAGTTCGCCGATTCCTCCGACATCAATCTGCGAGAGGCCGGGTTGCGTGGCGGCCGTACCGACGATGCGTTGGAGATCCTCGAGATACGAGGCTGTCCAGGACCCGCTTGCGGCGAGGCGGTTGGCTATATGATCCAGCGAAGGCGTCATGGTCCGAACCCGTCACGCGGATAGAGGAGGAGCAAATGGCCGTCCTTGAAGTAGATCAATGCTCCTCGATGAGCTGTGTCGTACAGAAAATGGCGGCCAATCTTAGCATGAGCCGGCACAGCCATGACGGAGCAAGAAGCAGCACAGCGGCCCGATCCTGTGGTTGCCGTCATAACCTCCGACCCGGAAGATATGAGTCCGGTCGTAGGCTCGACCAAGCCAAGATTGCTTCGCATACTGGGGCCGGGCCTGATCACGGGCGCGTCTGACGACGATCCGAGCGGCATCGCGACGTACTCGCAGGCTGGTGCCGGTTTCGGTTACGCCCTGAGTTGGACCTTGATCTACTCATTGCCCTTGATGGCAGCGGTTCAGATGATCGCAGCGCGCATCGGGCGGACGACGGGTCACGGGATCGCAGGAGTGCTCCGGCTTCACGCTCCCGGCTGGGTGCTACAACTCGTCGTGCTGCTGCTACTGATCGCAAACACGATTAATCTCGGCGCCGACCTTGGCGCGATGGCCGATGCCGCAACGCTTCTCGTTCCAGAATTCCCGCGGTGGCTCGGCGTTGTCATCTTCGGCGCCGTGTGCATCTGCATGCAGCTTTTTCTCGTCTACACAAGCTATGTGCGCGTGTTGAAATGGCTGACGCTGGCGCTGTTCATGTATTTCGCTGCGATGGCGACGGCGCATGTCGATTGGCGTTCGTTCGCCTCGTCAATGGCTTGGCCGCAGGTCGAGTTCACACGTGATGGATTGAGCATGGTGGTCGCGATCCTCGGCACAACCATCAGCCCGTACCTTTTCTTCTGGCAGGCCTCGGAGGAGGTGGAGGATCTCAAGGCTTTTCCGCGCCGTCGCGAATTGATGACGGCGCCGGAGCAGGGCCGACCGGCCTTGTTGCGTATCGAGATCGACACCGTCACTGGAATGGTTTTGTCCAATCTCATCGCATTGGCGATCATTGCAACCACGGCCGCAACTTTGAACGCTGCAGGTCTACGAGACATTCAAACATCGGCCCAGGCCGCTGACGCGCTCACCCCGATCGCCGGCCGGTTCGCCGGATTTCTATTCGCGGCCGGTGTCATCGGCGTCGGCTTGTTGGCCGTTCCGGTTCTTGCAGGATCATCCGCCTATGCGATCGGGGAGGCGCGGCGTTGGCCCGTAGGTTTTTCGCGCCGCCTGCAGGAGGCTCGCGCTTTCTATGCGCTGATTGCGTTGTCGACCCTGGTGGGCGTTGGCATCTGCCTTACTCCAAGCATCGATCCGATCAGGGCGCTGATTTGGGCGGCAGTTCTCAACGGTATGATTGCAGTACCTGTCCTTGTGGCGATGATGGTTGTTGCTACGCGCCCGGCAATCATGGGGCATTTTATTCTTGGTCGATGGCTCGCGGCGCTTGGCTGGCTTACGGTCGTGGTCATGGCGTCTGCCGTTGGTGGAATGCTTTTTCTGGGTTTGCTGTGAGCAGGATCGTTTTTGACCAATACATCGACGTTCATTGGCACAAGCGGTGTCATGCGATGCGGCTTGTCGTACCTCTGGCGGCGACTGGATCGCATGCGCGTTTGGTTCTGTTTTTAATCGACAGGCGAGTCTCTGAATGACGACGTATCGCCTGGACACGATGTTGTCGCCGCGTTCGATTGCGGTTGTCGGCGCGAGCCCGCGCGAACAATCGGTCGGTCGAAGAATCCTCGTCAATTTAAAACGCGCCGGTTTTGCCGGTGAGATTCGGCTCGTCAACCCTCGGTATCCCGACATCGAGGGCATAAAATGTATCCGATCGATCGACGAACTGCCGCAGACCGACCTGGTGGTGGTCGCTTGTCCGCCAGCCGCAGTGCCTGACACGATCGCTGCTGCCGGCGCTCACGACTGCTCGGGCGCGATCATCATCACATCGGGTCTCGGCCAGGGCGCAGGGTCATTGGCGGAGGCGACCCTTGAAGCTGCGCGCAAACACGGCATGCGACTGATCGGGCCGAACTGTTTAGGGCTCCAAGTCCCTCGGCTTCGACTCGACGCAAGTTTCGCCGCGCGGATGGCGGACGCCGGCGAGCTCGCTTTGATTTCACAGTCGGGAGCGATCGCTGCCGGGATGGTGGAATGGGCCGCGCAGCGCGGCATCGGCTTTTCCGGCGTCGTGTCGCTGGGCAATCAGATTGACGTCGATTTCGGTGATCTCCTCGATTACTTCGCCGAGGATAAAGCGACGCGAGCCCTCGTCCTCTACATCGAGTCGATTTCCGACGCGCCAAAATTTCTTTCCGCGGCACGCGCTATCGCCCGGATCAAGCCCGTGATCGTCATCAAAGCCGGACGACATGCCGAAGGCGCCGCGGCGGCACGCACCCACACGGGAGCGCTCGCCGGTTCGGATGCCGCTTATGATGCGGCCTTTCGCCGAGTCGGCTTGATCCGGGCTCTCGATCTCGACGAGCTTTTCGACGCGGCGGAAACTTTAGGACACATCCGCCCCTTCTCGGGGCGTCGCCTTGCGATCCTGACCAACGGCGGCGGCATGGGCGTCCTTGCGGTGGATCGGTTGCTCGATCTCGGCGGCACCCTTGCCTCATTGAGCAAGGAAACTCAACAACGCTTGGACGAAAATCTGCCGCCGGCTTGGTCGCGAACCAATCCAGTCGATATCATCGGCGACGCAGGCGCAGACCGTTACACTGTGGCGATCGAGGCATTGCTCGACGATCCGGCGAACGACGCCGTTTTGGTCATCCATGTTCCAACGGCGCTTGCGTCTGCAACCGGCGCTGCCGAGGCGATCGCCTCGTCAGTGCGAAGGCACCAGAACCGTCGCTATCCCGCCAAGCCGGTCTTCGGCGTATGGCTGGGAGATCGGGGAGAGGCCGAAAATCGATTGAACGCCGCCGGCATCCCGCATTTCCAGTCCGAAAGCGACGCGGCGCGTGGGTTCATGCAACTCGTTCGATATCGGGAGCGACTGAATGCGCTCATGGCAACGCCGTCGCGTCTTCCCGCAGATTTTTCGCCGGATCAGTGCAGAGCTCAAGCCACGATCAGCAATGCCATAAAAGAAGGGAGAGTCTGGCTCGATCCGATCGAGGTGACCGAGGTTCTGAGCTGCTATGCCATTCCGTGCGCCTCGGTCTCGCTGGCGCGAACTCCCGCGGAGGCTGCCGCGCTTGCGAAGCCTTTGCTCGCGAGTGGACCTGTCGCGCTGAAAATTTCGTCGCAAGATATCGCTCACAAGTCGGATGTCGGAGGCGTCCAGCTAAATCTCGCCGGTGAACGCGCCGTTCGCGAGGCAGCAGAGGAAATCCTTGCGCGCGTCCGCGCAGCGAAACCGCGGGCGCACATTGCCGGGCTCACCGTTCATCCGATGATCGTGCGGCCGAAGGCGACAGAGCTGATTGCGGGCGTGGCCAGTGACGCCACGTTTGGGCCCGTCATTATTTTCGGCGCCGGCGGAACTGCTGTGGAGTTGACCAACGACACGTCGCTTGCGCTTCCGCCGCTGGATCTCGCCCTCGCGCATGATTTGATGAGCCGTACCCGCGTCTTTCGCTTGCTCCAAGGCTACCGGAATGTTCCGCCGGCGGATATCGAGGCTGTTGCATTGACATTGGTCAAGCTCGCTCGATTGGCAATCGATTTACCGGAAGTCAGCGAGCTGGATCTCAATCCGCTACTGGCGGATGCTCACGGCGTCATCTCTCTCGACGCGAGAATTGCGGTAGCCAATCCGCCGGCCGGCTGGCGCGATCGTCCCCGCTTTTCGATAAGGCCGTACCCTCAAGAATGGGAACGTCATGTCGTGGGCCGTGATGGCGCCCAATTACTCGTGCGGCCAGTTCGGCCGGAGGACGAGCCGCTCTACGTCCCGTTCCTGTCGCAAGTCAGTCGGGAAGATCTGCGTTTGAGGTTCTTTGCGCCGGCCAAGGAATTTTCCCATGAGTTCATCGCGAGATTTACACAGATCGATTATGCGCGGGCCATGGCCTTCCTCATCATCGATGAAGCTTCGGGAGAAATGCTGGGCGTTGGAAGGCTGCACGTCAAAACGCACGGAGACTCCGCCGAGTTTGCAGTTCTCGTGCGATCGGATCTGAAAGGGCAGGGCCTCGGTTGGCTACTAATGCAGACACTCATTGAATACGCTCGTGCCGAAGGCATTGTTGAGCTGCTCGGCGAAGTCATGGCCGAGAATGTCACGATGCTTCGGATGTGCGGTGAGCTCGGGTTTTCCGTCGTTAACGCCGATTCGGATGCAAGCATAAAGCTGGTCACGCTTCGGCTCTAGCCGCGGTGAGCAGTCAGGTTTTGAGCCTTCCGGACTCGCCAAAGGCTCTAACGTAACGTGCGAGCGCGCGACGCCGCTTAGCAGCGTTTGACCGCGGGCAAAGGCGACTCTCGTCACCGATACACCATGCCTCTAAGCGCATTTCTTTAAGATATCGACCGAAGGCGTTCCAGCGTGGTTGATATAGCTCAATGGGGGAGGCTCACGTTGCGCGTAAGTTGGCTATATGAGCAGAGGAGCGCTGTCATGCTTGCCAAAGACGTCATGACGGAAACCGTCATTTCGGTTTGCAGCGACGATACGATCGAGCAAGCCGTTCAACTCATGATCCGAAATAATGTGAGCGGTCTGCCTGTCGTCGATCGACAAGGCCGTCTCCAAGGAATGGTGACGGAGGGCGATCTGCTCCGTCGCACGGAACTCTCGACCGAACGCTCTCGGCCTCGGTGGATACAGTTCCTCATGAGTCCCGGCCGCCTCGCTGAAGAGTACGTGCATACGCATGGCCGCAAGGTTGCTGAAGTCATGACAGCAAATGTCTTCACCGTCGCCGAAAACGCGTCATTGGAGGAGATCGTGTCGCTGATGGAACAGCAACAGATCAAACGCGTGCCCGTGCTTCGCGACGGAAACCTGGTCGGCATCGTCAGCCGGGCCAATGTGATCAGGGCGCTCGCGAAGAACTTCGATGCGCAATTGAACGCAACCGATCAAACGATTCATGACAGCTTGCTGTCGGAGTTGAAGAAGCAGAAATGGACACCGCGTGAAACCCTCGACGTCAATGTGCGAGAGGGCGTCGTCGAGCTGCGCGGCTGTATCCTGGATGAGCGGGAACGTCAGGCCATTATCGTCGCCGCTGAAAATACGGCCGGCGTCAAGCGCGTCGTCGATCATCTGGTCTTCGTCGAGCCGATGTCCGGCATGGTGTTCGCGCCACCCGAGGAAGAGCAAACGCTTCCGAAGGCTAGCTAGCGCGTTCTTCAGATAGAGGAGGTACAAAGGCGCTCATCATGGCGAAGATCATGATCGTTGTCGGGCATCCGCAGGAAGATACGTTTTGCGAGGCTTTGGGCGAAGCCTATCAGGACGGGGCGAAAGCTTCCGGTCACGAGACGAAGCTGTTCCATCTCGCTGCAATGGCATTCGACCCTATTCTCCGTGGCGGATATCGCCTGGAACAGGCGTTAGAGCCCGATCTCCAGGAGGCTTATCGTTGGCTTGCCGCCTGCGATCACCTCGTCCTTATCTTTCCGCTCTGGTGCGGGGATATGCCTGCTCTCCTGAAAGGTTTTATCGAGCGCGTTCTTCAACCTGACCTGATTGCGCGGCATGGAACCGAGCATGCGATGAACCGAGCAATTTTTCATAACAAGACCGGGCGTATCGTCATGACGATGGGCATGCCAGTGTCCATTTATCGATTCTGGTATGGCGCGCACGCGCTCAAGCTTCTGACGCGAAATGTCCTGCGTTTCATCGGCATCAAGCCGGTGCGGCATACGTTGTTCGGAATGGTGCCCACAAGCAAAGCCGAGAAGCGGACGCAGTGGCTTAAGGATGTTCGCAGCCTCGGTTGTGCGGCATCGTGATGGCAACATGGATGAGTGCCGTGCATGACATGCAAAAAATGACGTTTTGGAGCCGTGGGCCGCTTTGGCTCACGCTCGCCTTGGCAGTCTTTCTATTGTCGGTGCCTGCCCATGCGCAAGGGAGGAGCCCATCCGAGCAACGCGGACTTCGTCTTGCGATGACGTACTGCTCAGGCTGCCATTCCATCGACAAGGTCACGGAAAGCCCGCTCAAAGCAGCGCCAGCGTTCCGAACATTTCATAATAGATATCCAGTCGAATCGTTGGAAGAAGCTCTCGGCGAAGGAATAGTGACTGGCCACCCGACCATGCCGGAGTTCCGGCTCGACGCCGACCAGGTCGATGACTTCATCGCGTTTCTTAAGACTCTAGAACGCTGAAGTGCCGGGCGTGCCGAGCGATGGCGGTGGCCGTATGGGCACGAGGCGCGGATGCTAGAGCAATTCCAGGAAGAGTGGAGACCAGTTGTCCGTCCGGAATTGCGAGAAAATAAAAACGTAGATGGGATCATCGATTCTATGAAACGATGATCCGCTAAGACATCATATGTGGCGCGGCGGTTCATTCCGATTGCCACGCTGCTGCTTATCATGAGACGCTTAAATGATCAGACCTCTGACGAGCAACTTCAGTAATGGTTGAGATCATCGATGCCGCAGCAGCCGCCCGCCTGATACGGGATGGCTACACCGTCTATATCGGCGGCTCAGGCGGAGGGCACGCGGTGCCGGAGGCGATCATCGACGCGCTGCGGGACCGGCATGCTTCCACACAGGAACCGCGCGGCTTAACGCTAGCGAGCACCGTTTCGATCGGCGACTGGGATACGACTGGGTTCAACAAGCTCGCCGATCCCAATCTCGTCACGCGCGTCATAAGCGCCGGCTTCAACAACTGCCCCGCCATCGCAGCGCTCGCTATCGCTGATGAGATCGAAGCCTATACGCTGCCACAAGGCGCGCTCTCGCAGCTCTGCCGCGACATGGCGGCCGGCCGACCGGGCCTCCTGACCAAGACGGGCCTGCACACCTTTGTCGACCCGCGCTACGGTGGCGGCAAGCAGAGCCGCCGTGCCAAGGAAGACCTCGTCAAGCTCGTCGAGATCGACGGTGAAGAATATCTACTGTACCGGGCCTTTCCGATCGATGTCGCCGTCATTCGCGGTACCATTGCCGATGAGCGCGGCAACCTCTCGATGGAGGAGGAAGCATTCCTCGGAGAGAATTTCTCGCTTGCGGCTGCCGCTAAATTGCGGGGCGGCATCGTTATCGCTCAGGTCCAGCGTTTAGCGGCCTCCGGATCACTGACGACCCGAGAGGTCAGAGTGCCAGCGCCTTTGGTCGACTATATCGTGATCGAACCGAACCAGCGTCAAACTTATCAGACGCAATATGATCCGGCTTTCGCCGGCCGCATGCGCATGCCTGACAGTGCCATGCAGCCCCTAGCTTTCGACATCCGCAAGGTGATCGCACGACGCGCAGCCATGGAACTTGTACCGAACGCCGTCGTCAATCTCGGCTTTGGCGTCTCGAACGGCATCTCGGCCGTGGCGGCCGAGGAGGGCTTCTACCGCGAGCTGACCCTAACCGTCGAACAGGGCATTATCGGTGGCGTGCCGTCAGGCGGCAAGAATGCCGGTGCCGGCGTTAACTTCGACATGATGGCCGCTCAGCCGGACCAGTTCGACTTTTATGATGGCGGCGGCCTTGACATTGCCTTTTTGTCCTTTGCCGAGGTCGATCGCAACGGCAACGTTAATGTCAGTCGCTACGGGAAAAGCGTGAACGGTCCCGGCGGATTCATCAACATCAGCCAGGGCGCCCGCAAAGTCGTGTTTTCCGGTACGCTTACCACGGGTGGCCTCGTGGTTGCCCCGGATGGCGAAGGCGGCCTGAAGCTAGAGAGGGACGGCGCTGTTGGCAAATGGCTGTACGACGTGCAGCAGGTCACCTTCAACGGACGCTTTGCCTGCCAGCGGGGCCAGGAGGTGGTGTTCATCACCGACCGCGCTGTGTTTCGTCTGACACCAAATGGCATCCGGCTGACCGAAGTAGCCGCCGGCATCTCGGTCCAGCGCGACATTCTCGATCGGATCGCTTTCCCGGTTCAGGTAGCCTCCGAGCTTGCCATGATGGACAAGCGGCTGTTTCGCCCACAGCAGATGGGGCTTGCCGCCGACTTCCGCGCTCAAGCACCCGCTGGCCGTCGTTGCGCGAAAAGATGCTAGAGCGGTTCACGGCTTAATTGAATCGCGGGGATTCCCGAGGACTTGGGTTTGTGATTCAAGATGCTGGCTGGGCTGGAGGCCAGCATCTGATGGCTCGACCTCTTTCCAATGATCTGCGGAAG
>JBFWXB010000022.1:0-75812 GCA_050187875.1 Variibacter sp. | reverse complement strand
CTCGACGTCCAGATCTCGGATTTCCAAGGCGGCGCGAAATCGCTGCAGGCGATGATCGGCGGCAGCGCCGACGTGGTCGCCGGCGCCTATGACCACACCATTCAGATGGCGGCGAAGAAGCAGCCGATCACCGCCGTCGTCGAGCTCGGGCAGTTCCCCGGTTTCGTCCTTCTCGGGGTCAAGGACAAACTCAAGGACTACAAGTCGCCCGCCGATCTGAAGGGCTTGAAAATCGGCGTGTCGGCGCCCGGCTCGAGCACGCATTTCATGGTGCTCTACATGATGGCGAAGGCCGGCCTGAAGCCGAGCGACGCGTCGTTCCTCGGCGTGGGAACGTCGTCAACCGCCGTCGCGGCCGTGAAGCGCGGCGAGATCGACGCGCTGGTCGCGGTCGATCCGGTCGTCAGCGTCCTGGAGGGCGAAGGATTGGTTCGCATCCTTGCCGACACGCGCACCCTCAAGGGGGCGACCGACGTGTATGGCGGCCCGGTGCCCGCCGCCGTTCTCTACGTCCCCGCGGCGTTCCCCGAGAAGAATCCCAATACGACGCAAGCGCTCGTGAACGCTTTCGTCCGCGGCTTGAAATGGATGCACAGCCATTCGGCCGCCGAGATCGTCAAGCTGATGCCGCCCGAGTGGGCGCTCGGCAATCCGGGCATCTACGAGAAATCGATCGCCAGCGGCCTGCCGACCTACTCGCCCGACGGCCGGTTCGCGCCCGGAACGCCGGAAAACGTGCTGAAGGTGCTCAAGGAGTTCGACGCGAACGTGCAGAAGGCGTCGATCGATCTCGGCAAGACCTATACGAACAGGTTCGTCGACGCCGCGCTGGCAGCGAAGAAGTAGCACGACGAATCAATCCCGCACGACGTTGCAGGTCTCGCCGGCGCCGCGCAGCCGGACGCAGACCTGCTCGGCCGCGGCCTTGGACACGAACACGACCTCGATGCGCTTCATCGGCACGCGGCGGCCCGAGAGCTTCGCGTCGACGATGTCGATGGCGCGCTTGCCGAGCTGCTTGGCGTGCTGCTTCAGCCGATGGAACCGCTTGAGCGCGCCCTCGCGCGTCTTCTCGGCGGCGAATTGCACGACCCAACGCTTCTCGGAAGACGCCGACGTATCGGACAGATCGCCCTTCTTCGCCTTCCGGCCTTTGGCGCTCTTGTCCGTCTCATTCGCCGCGGCTGTCTTGGTGGCCTTCTCGGACTTGCCGTCATGCTTGTCGGACTTCGCAGCGACCGTTTCCGGCGGCGGCGGCGGTGGCTCCGGAGGCGGCACACGGATCATGGTCGCGGCGTGCTGGCACGGGACGCGGGCCGGCACGTCGAGTTCCGCCTCCTCGAGATTCGCTTCGCGCCATCGCTCGGCGGCATGGCCGGTAATGCCGAGCACATAGGCACGCGTCTCGCTCGGCAACGTCCCGCGATTGGCAAGCCAGTCCTGAATGCGCTTCGCACCGGCGTTATAGGCCGCGGCCGCGAGTCCGAGATTGCCGAACTGCTGATGCAGCATTTTGAGAAATTTCGCGGAGCGCGGCAGCGCTTCGACCGGATCGAACGGATTGGCGAGCCCGAACTCGGCGGCAACCTTCGGCATGAACTGCGCGACGCCTTGCGCCCCAGCGCGGCTGACGGCCAGCGGATCGAAGCGGCTCTCCCGCCAAATCAGGCGGATGAAAAAGGGAATGGGAAGGTCATGCGCGGAAGCCGCGGAAATCAGCGTCTCGCAAATCTGTTCCAACGAAGCGACGGGCGGCGGGAGCCCCCCCTCGAACGCCTCGACCGCGCGCGCCACGTCGAGCGCCGGCACATCCACGGGCCTATCGACGGACAGTCTCGGAGACGCCGGCGCATCAAGGTCCACCTCCGCCGGGCTGGGCACCGCGGCGAGCGCCACCTGTGTCGGCGCGGCGGCGATCCCGCCCGCGTCGGCCACCCTCCAAACGGGCGCGGGCGGATTGTGAGGCGCGCAGTCGTCGCAGGCTGTAAAGCCCGACCAGGGGAAAAAGAAAAAGGCCACGACGGTGGCGATAACGAGCCGCATTGAGCCGCACCGAAGCGTATTGAAGCTCCGACACGCGCCCCCGGCGCCGGCCTCGTATCACCGTTGATTCCCCCTCCTGCCGGCCTTGAGTGCTGGGGGATCGCGACGCTTTTGTGGAATTGCTGCGGCCCCGCCTGGGCCATTCTGCGATGGGAACGAAACCGTTGCGGCAATGCGAAGAACTTGAGGGATTCGCGCCGGCGCTAGAGCGGGATGAGGAAAAGTGTGGAGCGATTTTCCGCCCCGCATCCCGCTCCAAGTTATGAGAATCGATCACGTTCGTGATTTTGGATCGATTCGATCCAAAATCATCGTGATCGAGGCATCCGTGCTCGGCGGGCGCTGATGAGGAGGCGCGTGACGCGTTGGTGACGCGCGAGGCTATTCCTTCGCGCGCGCCAACACCGTCATCACGTCCTTCGCCATGATCTTGGCCATGATCCGCCGCTTGCGCGGCCAGATCGTGCGTGTCGTCCGCCAGGTGGCGGCGACCGTGATCACCGCCGAAGCGCCCAGCTCCTCGAACTCGCGAAACAGCGTCATCCGTATGAAGCGCTCTTCGTACGGCTTCACGAGTATGGCGGCCGGCGCCGCCTTGGCTTCGGCGATGCCGATCACCGGAGGCGTCGCGACGATCTCATCGACGATGATGGCCTCGTCGATCATGTTCTTGATGCGGAGCTGGATGGCGTAGTCGCCCGGATGCAGATGCATCGTCGGGCGGCTGCGGTAATCGCGATCGTAGATCAGGAACACGATGGCGGCGATGCCGCAAATCGCGCCGATGACCTCGAATATCTCCAGGAGCTCCATCACCGTCATTCGTCGCCTGCAATCATGGCATCGCGGGGCCGCGCACCGCCGCGAATCGGGAGTGAGCGCAGTGTGCCTGCGCGCCGCCTCCACGCAAGAGACAACGACGCGCTCCGTCCCAGCCGCGGCTTTATCTAGAGATGCTTGACGTAGAAATAGCTCTCAACGAGGCGGCGCAGACCCTTGTAGATCTGCTTGCTCGCGGGGCCGGTGCCATCGCGCATGGTGACGACGAAGCGGCATTGATCGCGGACCGTGGCACGGAAAACCGGATCGACCACCCGGCGGAAATAATCAGGATTGATGTCGACGCCGCGCGGAAGGGAGCGCAAGGACCTGATGCGTGGGTCGGATGCGCGCGCCGCCGGCATCAGGTCGCGCACCTGCAGGCCTTCGTCCTTGATCGTGATGTCGAGAAGATACTGCGCCTCCCCCTGCGCATTGGTCCAGCACGGCGGCGGCAGCACCTCCTTTTCATGCGCGGCTGGGGCCGCGTGGCTGCCCGCCGCCTCGGCTTTCGCGAGCTTCTGGCGAAGCTCATCGTTCTCGATGCGCAGCGCGCCGATGTCGCTGTCCGTGCCGACGTTCCTGTCGGTGGTGCCCGTGGTTTCCGTTTGCTGCAGACGCGCCAGCGCGCTCTGCACGACAGACGCGGGCGGCTGGCCCGGGTCGAGCTTCGCCGCGGTGTCGACGATCGACTTCAGGGGAGCGAGCGCCGCGATTTCCGCACGCAGCGCCTCGATCTCCTTGCGATCCTCGCTCGATCGCGCGTCGCGCTCGCGTGCCAGCGTATCGTTCTCATTGGCGGCGGCGGTCTTTTCGCCGGAGAGCGCATTATTCTCCTGCGTCAGCGAATCCGCCTTATGCGTCAGCGCTTCCTTGTCCCGGCGCGCCTGTTCGAGATCGCGATTGAGCGCCGCGAGCTTTTGCTTGAGCGCCTCGTTGTCGGCGCGCATGTCGGACACAACGCGCGCGGGATCGTTGACAGCTCCCAGCGCGTCGAAAGCGGTCAGCGCCCGCTGCATCACCTGCGCCGGAGGCTGACGGGGATCGTCCTTCGCGGCCGCGTCCGACAACCCCTTGAGCGGCTTCAACGCCGCGACTTCGGCGCGCAGCGCTTCGATTTCCTGACGGCTGTCACGTGTCAACGTATCCTTGTCGCGGCGAAGCTGGTCGTTCTCGCGGATGTTGGCGGTGAGCTTGCGGCGGAAGTCCTCGTTTTCCGACTTCATGTCGGCGATCGCGCGGGCAGGATCCTTGGTCTGAGCGCCAAGCGCACCGAGCGCCGCCAAGCCGCGCTCGAGGAGAAGCTGCGGCGGCTGTTTCGGATCGAGCGCCACGGCGGAATCCGCGACCCGGCGCAACGGCTTCACCGCGGCCAACGAATCGCGCAGGGATTCCGTATCGCGCTTGGCATCCCGCAACGCCGTTTCAAGCGCGCCGATCCGCAAAGCCTGCTCGTGAATCTTGCGCATGTCCGGCGCGGGGATGGGCGCAAGCACCGCCGGGCCCTGTTGCCCCCCCTGCTGGACGGGCGTGCCCGAGATAATGGCTCCGGCCTTGTCGCGAAGGCCCGCGAGCTGGCGCTCGCTGTACTGGAGAATTCCCGCCAGACCGAGCAAAAGCATGAGCAGGACGAGAAGAAGCATCTCGCCCAGGCTCAGGCCCGACAGGCCCCGCCGACTTTCCCTCTCGATGATGGTCGTCGACAAACCGCCACCCGCGATCCATTGCCCCGATAAAGCCGCAATGTAGATCGGCGAGTCACACGAATACAACAGAATGCGGCGCCCCGGCCGCAGAAGGCCGCCGAGTGTTACAAAAAAGCCCGGTTACGAAAAAGCCCTTCCCGGTGAACCGGGAAGGGCAAGTCGATCACGATGGGTGTGGGTAGAGAAGGTGAAAGAGCTTAGGTCTTAGGGGGCCGGCGCCGCGAAGCGCCGGGAGCCGGCTCAGACTTCGGCGAGAGACTCCGACGCGACCATTTCAGCGCGCAACGTCTTCGCCTTATCGACGGTCTGGACATATTGTTCCCAGGCCGAGCGCCAGCAGACGAAATTGGTGCTGAGCGAAACCGCGATGTTCTCCAGTTGATCGAGCGCCTTGCGGTTCTTCTCGCAGATGATCTCGACTTCGGCGGCGGAGCGGCCGTCCTTTTCAGTCGCCGACTTCAGGCTCCGGGCGGTGTCCACCACGGTCTCCATGATCTCGGCGAGCTTCTTGTAGCCGTCCTCGCGCTGCACCTCGACGCCGCGGAGATACTGCCGCTGCTGCTCGAGCAGGCGGATGGTCATGCTCCACTGGCGCGAACGATGCTCGAGAAAGCTGTGAAGTTCGGCAACCGACTCGAAATTCGCGGCCGACTCGCGTTTTTCCGGTGCGGGCTCACGCTTCTCGGTGAAATCGAGACGGGCGGGCCGGCGCGGCATCGCTTGGGGATTTTGGGAATTCTGACGATCCTGGCGATCCTGTTCCGGGGTGCTCTGCTTTACGCGCAACTCGGACGAGCCTGCCAGGGTGATCGGGATCGTGCTCATTTCAACCTCCTGCATGTGGAGCGAAAATCTCACGGAACCTGTGTATAATCAATGTGAAGTAAGGAAATGTTAAGACTATGGTAAACACCGGGGCAGCCGCCGCGGCGTTGCCACGATTCCGCCGCGCAAAAATCGCCCAAATGGTACCCCAGTATTGGATTTGGACTATATTCCGGTTTCCGACCGGTTAACGGAGGCCCGTCGCAGGTTAACGCGGCATCTCGGAGCGGTGTCGTTAGGCGGCGCGGATCACCTTGGAGTCCGGGCCGTCCGTGAGGTTGCCGCTGATGCCGATGCGCAACCGCGGCAGCGCCGAGTCCGGCACCCGCCGCGCGATCTCGATCTCAAGAATGCCGTGGGCGAGCCGCGCATTCTTGATCTCGACATGATCGCCGAGTTGGAAGCGGCGCTCGAAGGACCGGTTCTCGAGGATCGTCGCCGCCCCGCCCGGCCCGCCGCGCGCCGGATCCCCGTGCTTGTTACCGCGCACGATCAGACGCGAGCCCTCCAGCTCCACCGACAATTCGCTGTCGAGGAAGCCGGGCACCACCAATGTCAGCAGCTTCGTCATCGCGTCGGTGCGCTCGACCTTGTAGACAGGCCAAGAGCGGCGGATATGACCGAACTGCAGCGCCGAGATCGTCGCGCCCCAATACGCCGCGCCCTCGTTGAGGATGCTGCGCATATTGTCCTCGACACGCTGCGCGCTGCCGAGCAGATCCTCGACCGTCATGGCGCGGATGGCGGAGCGTAGATTGGTGCGCACCAGCACCTCGATGGCGCGCGGCAGGTCGCTGACGCCGTAACTCGCCTTGATCGGATCATGCACCAGAAGGAATGCCGTCAGATCGAGAGAGAGGGAGACATTGTCCTCGGTGACAAACTCCCCGTCTTTGATCTCGACGAGGTGCTGCGTCATGTTCACCTTGTGGCGGATGCGGTCCATGAACGGGACAACGACGTTCCAGCCCGGCTTGAGCACGCGCACCTTCCGGCCGAAACGTTCGACCACCCATTGCTGGGAGAACGGCACGACGCGGACGGTCAAGCCGACCACGGTCGCGCTGATGCCCATCAGAACGATGAGATATCCCAGATTGAGGAGCGGCATGCAGAGCCCCGTTAACGGCAGCATAATGTGCCGCAAGCGCTCCCGCACAGGCAACTGTTAATTCTTTCGAAACGTTTGGCCGCGGCTTCGCCGAACGGGACAAACGCGAATTCGCGGTTCCCGAATCGAGAGATTTAAGCCATTATGGTTGTTGTAAAAAAGGGGCGCGATCCTCAGCGCGGTCATTCGCCCGTTAACCATATGCCGAAGTATGGTTAGTGGCGCAGCCTGTCAGCGTTCACACCGAGCGTTCAATACAGTCTGTCGGCGTTAGAGTGGATCCTGCACCCTCAAGGAAAGCGCGTCGCAGGAGAGTCGTGATGAGTTCAAGTCGGCCCCACCAGGAAAAATCCGTCAACGGGTCTCCCAGCGCCAAGCAGCCGGAATTCGACATCGACGCCGAGACGCTGCGCGAGCTCAAGAACGTCTTGAACCGCGCCTTGACGGAACCGGAGCAGCATGGCGCCCCTGCGGCGAGCCGGCGCGCTCCGCCCCGCCCTGAACCCTCGCGCCCCGAGCCGCGTTTCGAGGAGCACCAGGCTCCCGTCCAGCGCGAAAGCGACTGGCACGAGGCGTTCGACCTCGTCGACCATGCGGCCGACCTCATCGGCTCGACCGAAGACATGATCGAGAACGCCCGCGCACGCAGCGAAGAGATGGCCGAGCGCATTCTTGAGGAGTTGCGCGTCGGCGAGGCGGAAATCGAAACGCTCGAGGCGCAGGTCGAGGCCGCCGAGGCCCGCGCGGCCGAAGCCGAGGCGCGCGCTAACGAAGTGGAAACCAAAGCAGCGGATATCGAAGCGGCGGTTATGCAGTTGCACGACCGCATCGAGGCGAAGCTCGGCCGCGCCAGCGTGCGGCGTGACGCCTCGGGCCGAATCCTTGCAGCTTGAGGCAGCTTTCCATGGACATGCGACGATCGCCGGCGGATGATCGCAGGGACAATTTCGGTTCGGGGAAGATTATGCGACTGCCCAACGCGCGGCTGCCGGATGCCGATCGCGATGCGAGCGATATCGCGGCGCGCGGCGCCGCGGCGCTCAATATGGTACGGCAGGCGGCGGAAGCCTTCCGCGCCGCCGAGGACCGGCTAAGTTCGACCGAGGCGCGCGGCGAAGCCATCGTCCAGCGGGCGATGAAGGAGTTGAAGAACCTTAACGCCCGTAAAGAGACGCTGGAGTCGCGCCTGCGCTCGGCGGAAGTGCGGGCGCAGTTGATGGAAGCGCGGCTGCAGGAAAACGAGGCACGCGCCAAGCAAGCCGAGGAATGGCTGGCGCGGCTGCACGAGGCGCTCTATCACGACTTTGCCGGCAACAAGCCGGCGCCCGCGCCGGGCCGCTGATCCGCGGCGCGGCGCAGCGCTTTTGCGCCTTGACCGGCTTATCCCGGGCGGCTCTCAGCCTTCCGCATCGCCAAAACGAAGGCGCCGATTCCGGTAAGAAATCGTGCGGCCGGGCCTCTCAAATCATCCGCAAACAAAAATGCCGCCTCGTGGGCGGCATTTTCCATTTTCGGCTGTCGTCCAATCACGCCGCCGAGACGGCACCGGGCGGCGGCGGGCCGATGCGCGCCTCCATCTCCCGATCGACCAGGTTGCGCTTGATCGCGTCGTGCACGCGCACGAGCCATTCCTCGGCGTCCTTGGCCCGCTGTTCGGCGAGGCGCAGGCGCTCCTCGAGCTGGCGGATGCGCGCCTCGGCCGTCTTAAGTTCCTCGATGGCCCGCTGCGCCAGAAGCTGGCCGCGGTCGGCAAGCGCCTGACCACGATCCTCGGCGATGCGGATGACCTGCACCGTCTGGCGCACGAGATCGAGCGTCGCCTGCCCGGTGCGCTTCGTCGCCTCGCTGCCGTCGACCGGAATATCCGGCGACGCGGGGCGGCGAACCCCGGTCAAATTGGCCTTGTTGATCTCGCGGCGAAGCCGGGCAGAGGGCTCAACGCCAATATCGAGGACGTGGTCGGGAGAATAATTGCGGCTCTCATCCATGATTTCCACCTGCCCCCTTGAGGTGATTCCGGCTGGTTTTGCAAATAGTCAAAACGATCTTAACGAGGTGTCCGAGCGTTTTCCACCGCGTTAACGCACCATCGCCATCAAAGTCCGCAAAGCGTGGCGCACACGCAACGCAACGCGAAAATCCCCAGCACCACGGCGGTATCTGGTCGAAACAGGTCCGCCTGTCGGCCCGTTCGCTCCGCCGGTTCGACTCAGCGGGACTCCGTCACGCCTTGCTAACACGCTGATTCTTAACCAAGCATTAACCATACTGGACGCAGCCTCGCGACAATCACAAGCTCTGGGGAGCCTCCCGATGAACGTCATCGTCTTCGCGTCGCGCAAAGGTGGATCGGGCAAGAGCACGCTGACGGCCCATCTCGCGGCCCATGCCCATAAGCCTTCGCACCCCTGCCTGCTCATCGACGCCGATCCGCAAGGATCGCTCACGCTCTGGCACCGCCTGCGCGGCACCGGCGAGCCGGCGCTGAAAAGCGGCGGCCGCGGCATCGCCGACACCATCAAAGCCGCCAAGCGCGACGGCTATGACTGGGTCTTCGTCGACACGCCTCCCAATCTCTCGAACGTGGTCTCGGAGGCCATGCGCTGCGCCACGCTCGTCGTGATCCCGGCGCGCGCCACGGTCTTCGACCTGATGGCCGTGCAGGACACGATCGCCCAGTGCCGCGAGATGCACAAACCCTATGCCGTCGTGCTCAATGCCGCCCCGCCGCGCCGCGACGACCAGGAGTCGTCGGTCATTTCGCAGGCGCGCGCCGGCCTTGCCCGCTTCAAGGTGCCGGTCTGGGCCGGACAGATCACCAACCGCACGAGCCTCGCAATGTCGCTCGCGTCCGGAGAGGGCGCGAGGGAGTTCGCGCCGGATTCGCTTGCCGCCGACGAGGTGGCGCGGCTCTGGTCCGCGATCCGCAAATCGGTCGAGGCCATCAACGGCGCGCGAACGGGCGCCGAGGCGATGCACCGCGCCGCCGCCTGAGACGGCCGGCCGCCGCATCAGATGCCGAGCGCCGCGAGGTGCTCGACCGCGGGGCGCATCTCGCCCCGCTCCATGGCCCGCACCATGTCGGCGATCGCCGCATGCGTCGGCACCGGCACGCCGCGCGCCGCGCCTTCCTGCGCGATGTAGCCGTTGAAAAAATCGACCTCGGTGCGCCGCCCTTTGCTTAAATCCTGAGCCGTGCCGGAGGGGCCGCCCGCGACCATGTTCGCGGTCACGGCTGCAAGCGCCGCCATCGCCGCTTCGACCGCCGCAGTTTCGCCCGCGCCCGCCGCCCGCCAGCGCTCCACCGGTAATCCGAACAGGGTGTCGAGACGGAAGCCGAGCTCGGTCCCGAGCGCAATCGCTTCGGCGCCAAGCCGCAGGATGAGGCGGCGGGTGTCCTCGCGCCCATAGACCTCCTTGAGCGACAGTCCGCTGACCCCGGACACGCCGGACGTCATGGTGTTGGCGCACAGCTTCTCCCAGCGGTCGTCCCAGAGATGCGTGGTGACGGCGGCGGTGTCGACCTGGCCGAGCAGCGTCGCGATCGCCCGCGCGCGCGGCGTTTCGCGGCCGCTCATCTCCCCGACCTTGAAGACTGGCTTCTTGCCGCCGCGCTTGCGCGTCCGCCGCACATGGCCGGGCCCGACGAGCGACACGTCGAGCGTGCCGCCGACGACACCGAGCGTGCGTGTCCAGCCCGCCGCGCGCGCGACACGTTCCTCGACGAACGCGTTCTGCAACGTGATGATCGGCGCGCGCGGCACGATGTCCGCGAGCAGGGTCGCCGCCCAGTCGGTGTCGTAGAGCTTTACGGTGAGGAAGGCGAAGCGCACCGGCAGGTTGCGGACACTTTGAGCTTCGGAAAAATGCAGCGCGCGCGGCATCGTCTTATGCGTGCCTTCCGGCGTCTCGATCGTGAGGCCGCCGGTGCGAATGGCGTCGACATGCGCGGGCCACGGATCGATCATGATCACGTCCTCGCCCGCCACGCTCAGCATTCCGCCGACGTAGCCGCCGACCGCCCCCGCGCCGAGAAAAACGATCGGCGCTCGCGATGCGTCGCTCATTCGGCCTCGATGCCCGTCTGCTTCACAACGTCGGCCAGGCGGTCCTTCTCGCTGGCGATGAATTTTTGGAACGCGTCGCCGCTCACCTCGCCGGGATCGATACCGAGCTGCTTGAAGCGCGCAACCGTCTCCGGCTTCTTGAGGAAAGGAACGATCGCGGATTCGGACCTGGTGATGACGTCCTTCGGCGTTCCGGCCGGCGCGACGAGGCCCCACCACGCGCCCATGTCGAAGCCCGGGAAACCTTGCTCGGCGACGGTCGGGATGTCCGGGAACAAGCTGGAGCGCTTCGCGCTCGCGATCGCCAGCGGACGGATCGCGCCCGACTGGATATGCGGAATGCCGGGCGCGATCGAGGTGAAGTACATCTGCACCTGCCCCGCCAGCAGATCCGCGATGGCCGGCGTATCGCCGCGGTAGGGAACGTGAGTCATTTTGAGGCCAGCGCGCGCGACAAGCAGCGCCGACGTCAGATGCGGGCCGGCGCCGACGCCCGACGAAGCGTAGTTGAGCTTGCCGGGATTCGCTTTCGCGTACGCGATCAGTTCGGCCAAGGTCTTGGCCGGCACCGAGGGATGAACGCAAAGGATGTAGGAGCTGCTGGCGCACAGAGCGATCGCGGAGAAATCCTTGACCGGATCGTAAGGCAGCGACTTCTTCAGGCTCGGCGCCAGGACCTGCGAGCTCGACATCATGTAGAGCGTGGCGCCGTCAGGCGCCGATTTCGCGGCGGCCTCGGCGCCGATGGCACCGGCCGCGCCGGTACGGTTGTCGACGACGAAGGTGCCGTTGAGCGCCTCGGTCATCCCCTGCGCGACCGAGCGCGCCACGAGATCGTTGGCGCCACCCGCGGGATAACCGACGATGATCTTCACTGGCCGGGAAGGCCAGGTGTCGGCGAACGCCGACGTCGCGAAGGCTCCGGCGGCCGGAAGCGCCATCGCGCCGGCGGCGCCGCGCAACAGGGCGCGGCGATGGATATCATGCGTCATCTTTCCCCTCCTCGTTACGGGGCGCCGAAGCGCCAACGCAGAAATGTCAGCACGTCCTCCACGCAACGATCCGGCAGGCTGTCGCAGATGTTGTGTGGCATGCCCTCGTAGGAAATCACCTCGACGTCGGCGATGCGATCGCGCATCGCGTCGTAGTTATGGGTCGAGCCGACCGTTTCCGCGCCGGGATACACGACCAGCGTCGGGCATTTGATGCGATGCAGTTGATCCGACCATTCGAGCGTCGTCATCAGGCCGATGAAGCGGGCGAGATAAGGCACGTCGTTCTTGGCGGCCTCGTCGAGAAACCATTCGATCTGGCGCGGATCGGTGCGATCGAGCGGGAAACGATCCGAGATCGTGTCGGCGAGAAAGGGGCGCAGCCCCTCCTTGGCGACGCGCGGCAGCCAGCTCGCCGCCTGGCTGTTCTTCAATCCCGGCGTCGAGCCGAACAGCATCAGGCTGGTGAGCCGGTCGGGGTGCTCCATCGCGAGATTCTGCGCGACGTAGCCGCCCGCGGAATTGCCGACAACGTGCGGCGCCTTGCAGCCGAGATGGTCGAGAAGCTCGATCGTGTCCTTGACCAGACGGTCCATGTCGAGCGGCGAATCCGGCGGTGGCACTTGCGATGCGCCGTGGCCGCGCAGGTCGAGCCGCACGACGCGATAATGACGCGAGAGGCGCGGCACCCAGGCGTAATAACGTTTCGCGTGCCCCATCGCCGCATGCAGCAACAGCAGCGTCGGCGCGTTTTTCCACGGGTCGGTGAAATCGTCGACGTAGTAGGCGAGTTTTAGACCATCGCTGGTTGTAAACTGATGCACGAACCCGATCCCTCTTCCACTGCGTGTCGCTCGCACGCTTGCGCTTGGCGAAAGGCGCCGCGCCAAATAGGGTGCATCGGCGTTTGCCGGTCAAGGCTTCACGCAACGGGACATCGGGGAACAGCATGAAATTCACGCCTATCGCGGCGCTCGCATTGGCTGCAATCGCGGCATCGTTCGCGCCCGCCGTCGCCGCCGACGATTATCCGTCCCGCCCCGTCCGGCTCATCGTTCCGTTCGGAGCCGGAGGCGGAACCGACAATCTGATGCGCATCGTCGAGCCCGTGGTGTCAAAGGCGCTCGGGC
This sequence comes from Variibacter sp., assembly GCA_050187875.1. GTDB lineage: Bacteria > Pseudomonadota > Alphaproteobacteria > Rhizobiales > Xanthobacteraceae > JAFKKS01. The sequence goes on along the minus strand of JBFWXB010000022.1, from coordinate 63,119 downwards.
AGTCACTCGTTATCGACAACCGCCCGGGCGGCGGCAGCGTGATCGGCATGGAGGTGGTGGCGAAGGCAGACCCCAACGGTTACACCATCGTCGCCACCGACTCCTCGCTCGCGATCAATCCGAGTCTGCATCCGAGCCTGCCTTACGACACGCTCAAGGATTTCGAGCCCGTGAGCCTGCTCGCGACGGCGCCGGTGATCCTCGTCGCGCATCCGAAGCTCAACGTGAAGACGATCGCCGAATTCGTCGCGCTCGCGAAGAGCAAGCCCGGCCAGCTGAACTACGCTTCCGGCGGCAACGGCGCATCGACGCATCTCGGCGGCGAACTCTTGAAGGCCGCCGCCGGCATCAACCTCGTGCATGTGCCGTACAAGGGAACGGGGCCGGCGATGAACGATCTCATCGGCGGCCATGTCGACGTCATGTTCTCCGGCATCAGCTCGGCCCGGCCGTTCATGGAATCGAAGGCGCTCGTCGCGCTCGCCGTCACCGGCGACGCGCGCAATCCCGCCGTCCCGGACGTTCCGACGTTCAAGGAGTCGGGACTGACCGTCGAGGCTTCCACCTATTGGGCCGTCCTTGCACCGAAAGGAACGCCGAAGCCGATCATCGACCGGCTGAGCGCGGAGTTCGCGACGGCGATGCGCGACCCGGCGATCATCGCCCGGATCAGGGAGCTTGGATACGAGGCGATCGGCGGCGGTCCCGCCGATCTCGCGAAGAATATGCACAGCGAGATCGAGAAATGGGGCAACGTCATCAGGAAGGCGAACATCAGCATCAAGTGATACGGCGCCGCGACCATGGCCAGGCTTGAGAACCGCACCGCATTGATCGTCGGCGCCGCCGCCGGCATCGGCGCCGCCGCCGCGCGCCTCTTCGTGCGCGAAGGCGCACAGGTGATGATCGCCGATATCGACGAGACCGCGGGCAAGGAAACCGCGGCACGCCTGCGCGACGGCGGCGGCGCGGCGCACGCGATCGCGACGGACGTCACGCAGGACGCGTCGGTGCGGGCAGCCGTCGCCGCGACCGTTGCGCGCTTCGGCAAGCTCGATACGCTGTTCAACTGCGCCGGCGGCTCGATCAACGAAGACGCGCCGATCGGCGATGTCGACGTCGAAACCGTATGGCAGCGCACGATGCAGCTCGACCTGAAGGGTACGATGCTCGCCTGCCACCATGCGATTCCTGCGATCGTGCAGGCGGGCGGCGGCGCCGTCGTCAACATGTCGTCGGGCGCGGCGCTGCGCGGCGCGAGCCCTGCGCATGTTTATTCCACGGCGAAAGGCGGCATCCTCTCGTTCACGCGCGCGCTTGCCGGCGCCTATGCCAAGAACAACGTGCGCGCCAACGCGATCTGCACCGGACGTATCCTCACCGAGCGCATCCTCTCCCGCTACGGCGCGCCCGGGCAGCCGGGCCCCGTCGCCGACCTGCAGGACGCGACCGGCCGGGTGAAGGAGTATCCGTTCTGGGTCGGCACACCGGAGGACATCGCCAACATCGCGCTGTTCCTGGCATCGAACGAGTCGCGGATGATCACCGGCGCGACGATCGCAGCCGACGGCGGACGCTCGGCCTATTAGGCGCTCGATCACGATGATTTTGGATCGGATCGATCCAAAATCATGAACGTGATCGATTCTCATAACTTAGAGCGGGATGCGGGCGGAAAACCGCTCCACACTTTTCCTCATCCCGCTCTAGCGCTCGCGGCGACGCGGCTCGCCTTCCTGCTCACGCGGCATCAGCGCGCGGATGCGCCTCGTCGTCTCGCGAATGAGCGTGGCGCGGTCGCACCCGTCGTAGCAGAGCTTCGCATATTGATTGTGCTGCTCCCGCGTATTCGCCGCGGCGATGCACTGGCGCGCTTCGATGCTCAAACCGTGCTTCTCCGAGCCCTGCTCCCGATCGGCGGACGGTTTGGCGTTGTCGGCAACCTCGCCGGCGCCGGAGCGCTCGCGCACGGCCATGCGCTCGCCCGCGCCGCGGCGGGGATGCGTGTGGCACAACTTGCGAAGGTAATCGCCGATGTAATGCGGGAAAGCCGGAAGCTTCGCGCGCGCCGTCGTCTGTGTCGCCGTCGATTCGTAGGCGCGGATCGCCTCTTCGCCCGAATCCATCTTGCGGTAATGCGCGACGATGCGCTGCTCGGTCTTCTGCAATCCCTCCAGCATGTCGGCCATCGACGAAGCCTCGGCCGTTCCGCCGTCGCGCTGCTTATGCGAGCGGCCGCGGCGCGCGCGATGAAAGTAAGCGGGGCCGTGGCGATAGATGCCGGCCGCATGGAGGAACGTGCAGGCGGAGACGCATCGCCGCTCGCGCCTGCTGGCAAGCTCGATATGCGACAGAGCGCCCGTCGCGGCGCGGTAACTCTCCCAGCCCTGCTGAAGCTCCGGCGGCAGCGGCTCCGGCGCGCTGCCGGGTCCGTGGGCGCCGAGGAAGTCGGGAACGTAGTCGAAGGACGGGCCGTCGACGGCGTAGGTATTCAGCCAGAACATGCGGGTGAGATTGGCGAGACGCAGTCCCATCCCGACATTGCCGCCGGGCGTCGCGAGATACAGCGTCGTCAGCCATCCCCGTCCACTTTCGATTGCCGCGAGCAGGCGATCGAAATCCGTGCCCTGGCTTTCGCCGCGCTGCGGTTTGTCGATCGTTCCGGTCAGGATGACCGCGCGGCATGCCTCCGGCGGCGGCAGCCGTCTCGCGTCGGCGCCGAAGAATTCCGCGAAGCGCGCGCGGTCATTGTCGAAGATACGATAGAGATACTTATAGCGCGACGCCTCGATGCAGGTGACATCGAGGGCGCGCGCGGGACCCGCCGCGGCAATGCCCGCGAGAACGAGAACGGCTCCGGCCGTCCCTCGCAGGGCGCGCGCCCACCCGATTCTGAACCGCATCGCCCCCTCCAGGCCCGAGACGCCGGCTCACGCCATCCTAATGCGAGAACCTTGGCGGCACCATCGCCGCCCGCGCCCTTCCGAAACGGCAAAACGTCGGCGGTCGCGCGCATCATCGGAGATTAGTGAAGGCGGGACGGCTTCCGGTTCAAGCGGGCCGCCGTGGCAGCCAACATGCGACAAGGCGCGGCCGTCAGAGACGGTAGGGAAATGGTGCCCAGGGGCGAAGCTTAACGATCTTTGATTTTCAGTGACTTAGCGCGTCCCGCATGGGTCCGGCGGACCATAGGTTCACAACGCTTTTTCGGAAGAATGTCCCACTACCAAAGGCGCGTACAGAGGCTCGATTTGCCCAGCGACGGGCTTTTCAAAATTTCATCAATCACCCGACGCGGCCACACGATGCCGAGTTGTGACGTGAGTTCGTCGGCCCCTAACCGTGCGGAATAAACGCCATAGAGTTCGGTCCGCGGTTGTGTGGCGAGGCTGATATTTCCCGAAGGGTGCGCAACAACTCCCGATGCATCTCGGCGAACGACAGGTGCGCCCGACATGCCTTGCCGCGTCCCGGTGTCGATAAGGACATACGGCAATCCCTTCACAAGCAAATCGGGCTCCGACGCGATGTTTGCACGTTTCCAAATGGGGAGTTCGCTCCCAAGGTTGATATTTTCGGGGAAGCCAATCACGAACGCTTCATCGGCAACCGCGGTGGTCAAAGCCGTACTTTCGTTCCACTCAAACGCGTGAATTCCCGAATCTAAATCTGCCTTACCCGCGGCCTTTGCCATCTCCAGCAATCGAAGCGGAATATCCTCCAACGTGAAAATGCCAACGTCCACATCGTCCTTATATTTCGAGTGAACGAGCCACGGGGCAACTTCCTCGTTCTCGTACGTCGGCGCGATTCTGAAATCGTCCCACGTGATGCATACTTGTCCGTTTCCGGTTTTTATGAACGGAAGCTTCAAGACGAACTCTTCAGGAATGAAGCCGGTATCGGAGAGAAGCCTCTTCGTCTGCCAGTGGCGGCCGGTAAGGACGTGAAGGGCCGTCACGAAGAAGAACTTGTCGTCGCGACGAAGGAGGAAGCCGGTTGCGGGCATTTTTACGTCGCCGCGTTGCGCGAACAAGCGCGAAGTTGCGAGCGAGTATTGTTGAACCGTCACGGAGGTCATTGATCTATCTACGCCCGTTTCCGGAACACCCGCCAGAAAAATAAGGCCGGGCGCATCTTTCGACGCGTCCGGCCTTGGCCGTCTGGATGTTCTAAGCGAAGGAGGCTTCCGGACGAAGCCTATCGGCTCGTCGGCGGCGCGACAAGCGGCGCCAAGGCGCGATCGACGACGACGCTCGCGCTATGGCAGGCGTCGGCGGCGACGTTAAAGGCGAGATCACCGGCTAGGCCACACGCCTCGAAATAATGGGCGAGATGGTCAACAGCGGCGTTGTACGAGCGGAGAGCACGGGCGGACGGCTTGGACATGGAAAACTCCTAGGTTTGCGGTGACGATCACATAGCAACCAGCGGCAGTATCTCCAAGCAACAATCGCCAATAGTGTTAAGGCGCGGCGAGCGTAACCTATTGAATGCTTCATGCGAATACAGATTCGCAGACTGTATTTCCAAGAATAGATTCAGAAGCCAAATCCGGTCACGATAACTTGGACCGGCGGAGGAAGGACCACATTCGGTTCCGAAGGCGCTTCGCTCGGCGCCTCGCTTGAAGACGCGGCAGATGACGCGGGCTCCGATAACGCCGACGAGCCGGGTTCGGAAGACGGAGGCTCCGAAGACGAAAGCTCCGATGGCGGTTCGCTGGAAGACGGCTCACTCGGCAGTTCTGATTCCGACTCCTCTTCGGCTTCTCCGTCTTCGAAAAATTCGATCTCCTTCATGATGACGAACGAACTTGTCGTCCCGCTGACTTGCTGAAGGCGGTAATAGCGATACGCGGTGCGGTTCAAGCCGAGAAACGGCCAATGCAAAAGAGGGAAGCTGGAGCCGCCATTGAGGCGCATCACGAACGCCGGACCTAGATCGTCGAAGGTCGATCCATCGTCCGACGCTTGCCATTTCCACGTGCCGGAATTGGCGCTCGTCGTGTTCGCGTGCATGCGCGCCGCGGAGACGATCGTCGGCGTGCCGAAGTCGAAGTCGATATGAATGCTCGATTGACCGGAGGCGAACGAGAAGGGGCCGCTCGTGCTTGTCGTGTCGCCATCCAACATCGCGTCGACGTTGCCAACGGAGCCGCCCGCGGCTTTCGTGCCGGTTGTGGTGACAGTGATCCGCGAACGACGATCGCCAGTGATCCACGTGTTGACCGGCTCCATGATCGGATCGCCGGGCGCGATCTTGAACTCGATTTCCTCTATCCACGGCGAATCGTCGGCGACGCCGGTTAGCTGCGCGAGCCTGTAGTATCGGAACGCCGTGGAGTTCGTGAACGCATGAACGGACACGCTCGCCGTCGCAAGGTTGAAACCAGTCGCGAGCGTGGTCCAAGATGCTAAATCGTCGGAACCCTCGAACGCCCAAGTCCCGTGATTCGTGCTGTTGTTTTGCGTCCACGTAAACTCGTCGATGACTTGCTTGTAGCCGGTCGGACCGAAGTCGAAAATCAAGCCGTTGCCGGACGAGTTGTCGAAGAAACTCCAAGCCGCGTTGTCGTTGTTCGTCTTTGTACCGTCTATGATCGCGAGCGGCAAAAAGTTCGTTGAATTGTAATATTGCCCGGAGAGAAGCGCGAGCGCGATCAAGTCGCGGCGATCGCCGGAGCCGCCGGGATTCGAATAGGACGTGACGCTCGATTCTGAATCGGAAGAAGACGCCTCGTCGGCGATCTTGAAGTCGATCTCCTCCAGCGTGTAATCCTGCGTTACGCCGCTTTCCTGCACGAGCCGGTAATACCGATACGCCGTGGAGTTCGGGAGAGGATAGCCGCGTCCTCCGCGACTGCCCGGCCCGTTGAAGATCGCGGCACCCTGGAGAAGGAAATGATCTCCGATTTGAGTCCACGTCGACGCGTCGTCGGAGCCTTCAAGGTGCCAAGTGCCATGCGACACGGCGCCCTTCTGCCACAACATGAACTCGTCGATAATCTTCGGCGCGCCGAAGTCGAATTGAATCCATCCGGCCGTCTGGCCTGAAACCCATTCGAGCGTTCCCGGCCAAGCGCCATCGACGATTTGCGCAACGTCGCCGGAGAATAATCCCGACGCGGCCGTGACAGTGATAAGGGCGGAGCGATCGCCGGAGCCGCCGAGATTCGCATAGCTTGTCATGGCGTTACCTTGCCTAATGTCGAAGTGGAGCCGCGTTCAGCGTTTCGCGGAGATCGGCGCTCCAGTTCGGATCGCCGAACTTGTCCTGAAGAGCCAAGGCCGAGCGAAGATCGGGCATCGGGAGGACGTTGCATCGCAGCGTCGTCTTATCGTCGGGGATCGGCCCGTAACCTTTGACGGGGACCGCGCCGAAACCGAGCGGAGATTCCGCCCATGGGAAAAGAGCGGTCACACGATCATACGGCGCAATCATCTTCTCGATAACGCCGCCGGGCTCGCGCTGATCGACGAGCGCCAACGCGTTCGCGCCGACGCTTAGCGCGGTATAGAGCAACTGCGTGATGGCGTGACATTTATCGGCCGTCAAAGGACGATCGGACATATCAGCCCCCGTACCATGAAGGCTTACGCCCGCCGGACCGAATCTTTGCCGCCGTCGCGCTCCGTGTCAGTTGATCCACAACGTCGCCGCCCGCATGCATCGGGCCGATCGGTTGTGCGCCGGGAATTTGCAAGTAGATCGGCCGCCCGCTTCCGGTATCCGCGCCAGCGGTAGCGACAAGGCCGCCATCGGCGTAACGCGGCATGCCGAAGTTTGACAGCGCGGAGACAAGCCCGCCCGTGCTAAAGCTCCGCCCGCTTAGCAACGAGCGCGCCGCACTCACGGCAATCTTTCCGCGACGGAACGCCTCGAAGAGATCGGCGCCGTAGCGCGAGACGATCCGTTCCGGCTCGATGAACTCACGGTTCGAAATGCGCGCCACGATAGAATCGGACGTGCCGGAGCCCGGCCCGCGCACGAGTCCGCCGCTCGCGAATCCCGGCGTCGACGATCCGCCTCCGCCGAAGGCACTACCGATCTTCGCCGAGATCGAGGCGATAAGGTCCACGATCGGCTTGATGTACGCGTAGGCCGCGTCCGCCCATCCTTTGATGGTCGATCCGAGATCGACGAAGAACGACTTCACGCCGTCAATCGACGTTCCGAACCATCCGAGAATTCCGTCCGCAAGAGCCTTCAACCCGGTTCCGATTGCGTTGACGATCACGAGCACGCCGCGGCCCATTTGATCCGCCGTGTCCGTGATGAACTGCCACGCCGCTGCGAAGCCGTTCTTGATCCCTTCGGCGCCGCCGAGCGCCTGCACGACGAGGGCTCCGACCACGACACCGATCGCCGCAAGCGCGACCGGCAAGCCGCCGAAGGCTGCAATGAGGACGCCGACGAGGGAGCCAACCGCCTGAATGGCGGAGCCGAGCAATCCGAACGCGCCAATGAGTTTTGTGACGACGAGCACGATACCGAGTTGGCCGCCGGTTAGGCTCGTGCCGAAGACGGCGTTGATCGCATCGGCGACAACTTGCAACGCGGCCATGAACGCTTGAAACGCTGGAACGATGATGTTCGTGAACGCACTTTGAACCGCGTTCGCGAAGTCGATAATCCCATCGCGCGCCTTGATAATCCAATCGTTCTGCACGTCCTGATCGCGGCCTTCGAGAAGCGCGATTATGTCGGCAATGATGGGTTTCACCTTGTCGGCGATGAAACCGCCAAACTGAATCAGCGCGTCGCGATTGCGCACGATCGCATCCGTGATCGCGTTCACGACGGACGTAATGCCCGGTGCAAAGAGTGCGAGGAAGGCTTTCGACGCCGAGCCTGCCGCCTTGCCTAAAGTTTCGGTGGCGGCGTTAAGGCGCGCCATTGCTTGCTGGCCGAGCTTCGACAGTTCCGGCGCCACGCGTTTCGATTCTTCACCGAGTCGCGCGATGCTGGCGGCGCCGAGGTTCAGAAAGTTCGCCGTCTTCGCCGTGCGTGAGCCCGTAAGCTCAAACGCCAGTGCGGTTTTGTTGGCGCTTTCCGGCAATGCCTTGAACGCATCGCTTGTGCGATTCAACGTCGCTTCGAGGTTGCCGGTTCCGTCCGCATTCCGCGCGATGGATACGCCAAGCCGATCGAACACCGTCGTCGTCCGGCCTTGCTCGAACTGCATGTCCTGGAGCCGTTGCGTATATTGCTCCACGTTGATGCGTCCAAGCGCAAAGTCGCGGGAAAGGTCCGACTGGCGTTTGGCGAACTGTGCGTTTTGCTGATCCACGCGGTCGATCGTTCGCGCAATGCCTTGCATGGCGCGGGTAAATTCATCCGTGGAAAGCCCGGCGGCACTAGCGGCGTAGGAGAGTCGCGTAAATTGCTCCGTCGTGAGCCCGATCGAGGCGGCCGTATTCTGAAGTTCATCGCTCGTTTTCGCGGCGTAAATCACAAGCCCGGAGAATGCCGTGACCGCTCCAGTAACGGAGGCGCCGACTTGCAAGATCGTCCGACCCGTCAACGCGGCATTCTGGCCGAACGTCGTGAACCGTTCGCCGACATTTTTGAACGCGTCGCCGAGTCCGGCCGCGCGATCCCGGATCGCCGTCAACCCGGCGCCGAGCTTGTTCAAGCCCGACTGCAATCCCTGCGCATCGGACAATTGCTTGAACGCTTCCGCGCCAGCTTTGCCGATATCCTGAAACTGCTTCTTGATCTCGTCGCCGCCTTGGAGCGCGATACGTTGGACAATGTTCTTCGCCATATCAGCGCGCCTCCGACGATTGCGATCGGAGGCCACGCGCGAGCAATGCACGAAGCGCCGCGGCGCGCGGGCACACCATCTCCGCCGCGACAAGATCAACGGCTTCGACCATGTTCGACGGGAGCCGGACTTCAAGCTTCGTCAACGAGGGGCGCACTACGCGGCGCGGCGGGCGTTCGATTTTCTTCGACATGGCGCGAAGCATGCGTCGGGCAGGGGGAGGCAGTCAGCCAACGAATCAATCGCGGGACGACGCTGCTTCGAGCCCTCCGTAAATCGCGGCCCTTGCGGCGTCACTCACGGCGGCGGCGTCGAACGGGCCGTCGCCCTCAAGCTTCAACACGGCGTCGAAAGGAACGCATCGAAAAATATCGCGCACGATTCGGCATTGTCTGCGCGCGCACTTTAACGCGAACGCGCGGTCGACAACGGTCGCACGCAATGCTTCAAACCGACCTTCGGCCTTCACCGCCTTTGCGCGAGCGAAGCTGTAGCGTGGATCGCCGCTCACCAGAATCGGCAAAGTGTCGGGCGTTTCGAATTCGTTGTCGTCATCGCTCCAGCCGCCGTTCGCATCAACGGCGGCAGGCCATGTCGTCGGATCGTCGATCTTCAGTTCGGAAAATGCTTCGTCGACGAGTGCCGTCAACGCGCGCTCCGCATCGTCTACGGTGTCGGCACCGGAGACGCGGGACGGGATGTTTAAGAGCGCGCTACGAAGCTCAATCAGTTCCGTTTTCCATCGAAGGCTACAGTAGTCGATGGAAAACGCGCGATGCGCTTCGAGGTCGGCTTCAATCGCTTGGATCGCGGCGGCAGCGGTACGCTCACGATAGCGAGGATCGGCAGGATGAAGGACGGGCGCTCGCTTCGTTCCGGCGGACTCGTTCTTTTCAATCCATCGTCGCGCGGCGGCGAGGTTGATCGCGAGCTTGTCGTCCTTGATCGCAACGGGGAGGCCGTCCGAGATCATGCGCGCAAGCTTCGAACGCGAGATACCGAGCGCGCGGGCCGCTTCCCGTTGGGATAGTAGCTTGCCGCTCACGGTCGCAAAGCCTCGCGGAATGCGCGCGCCAGGGTTTCTCTCGAATCCTTTCGAGGCAGTCCGAGCCAACCTTTCACGACGAGGCGCCGGAAGCCCTCCGCGCGGTTGCACCCTTCATCCTTGGCGAAGTCGGCGACAGCTTCCGCGACGAACTTCGGCACGACAAACGTGACATGCACTGCATCCGAGTTTCTAGCTTTCCGTCCCATGGATCACCTTCCTTGACGAGGAAGGTGTAGATTTTTAACCGAGCCACTTCAGCCAACGAACGGGATTGATGGGCCGAAATTCGTCGCAAGATGCGACGAATTTCCGTCCCCTTTGGGGACAGAAATTGCGCGCCGCGTAACCGCGCCTTGAACGGCTCGAACCTGTCACCATCGGTGACAGGTTCTCTCATCAATCCGCGCTTGCCGGACGCGTTCCACTTCGCCCAAATCGCGATCGGGAAGTTTGTGACGACTTACGCTCCCGGAGTTTTTCAAATGTCGCGCGTCGATTCAAATTTGCGGCCCGCGCTCGCCGCCTGCCCGCATAGGGTTCTTCTCACGGAAGGACCCGTGAATTATGTAGCAATATCAGGTACTTAGAAGATTAATGAGAAGGCGATCGCGTCGAAAAATTCTTTTTCCTAAGCGCCTAATAAACGTCCAACCTATTGAAACTATTGCGCTATTTGGCGCATGTGTGATGCGCGCCGCGAGAGTTCCAGTTGCCGGTGTAAGCTGTAAGCGGTCCGAATTCGTTTCGTTAAAAGGTCGGAATGTCTAATATATAATTTCCCTTTATTATATATTAGATATTGAGACCTTTCTTAATATAGAATCTGAGGCTCTTACTGCTTACAGCGTTTTTCCCGGTTTATAAGGCTTTTTCGCACGTGCCTGTAAGCGCGCTCCTCTTCCGGCATCGACGATGACACGTGCGACAGCGCACAAAGCTTCTAATTATTAGACAGCAAAATAGGTAGAAGTCCGCGACGCCGACGTTGCGCGCGACCTTCTAATCATTTGCTGCGGTAATTGGTAGACGCCCGCGCGTAGAGCGCGCGCGATTTTAAAATCGCGCGCGATCCCATTCGTCGTCGCGCTCCAGGCGTCCGACAAGATTCAGCATCGAACGCATGGCGTCATCTGACAGGGCGTCGCCGTTTGCGATGATGTCCGTCAACGCGGTTGCCGCTTTCTCAATTCGCCAAGCTTGGAACGCCCGCCACACCGTCTGCACGTCTCGAATCTGAACCTTATTGTCAACCTCCCGCAGCCATGCGACGAGAGCGGCAACGCCTTCGATCTCGCGCGGCTTGGCATAACGAAAGCGGGAGTACAGCCCGGCGACGAGCGGATCGGGCGGCGCCGCCTCGAACTCGGACAGGTCCGCCGCCTCCTTGCAAAAGTCTTCGAACGGGAAGGGCAATGCCGCCCGCGGACGGCCGCGCGTGCGACCTTGGCGTAGAAATCTTTCGATCGGCTTGCCGTGGATGTCGGCGAGCTTTTGCGCCCGCTCCCGGCTCGCCGTGCCATCCTTATAGATGACATAGAGCATCGGCAGGGAGACGCCGAGCGCCTCCGCGATCGCGGCCTTCGTCATGTCATGCGGAGAGGAGGGCGGCGTGTCGATCCACGTCTCCTCTTTGTTGGTTGCGTCGTGTCGTCGTGATTCGGTACTCATGCAAGACAGCCTCACATTCCTGCCCGTCGCCGCTCCCACGCGGCGGCGGGCTTTTGTTTGACTGTCGGCTCGTCACTTCCGGCGGATCGCGCGCGCGGAGCGCGAGAAGGCGGAGACGCTACGCCACGTCCGACGTTCACCGTCGCATTCGGAAACGGTCCCGTCCGGCGCGAGGACGGGCAACGCGAAGCCGATGATGTCGGTATGGCGAAGCGCGATCGGGATCGGCGTCAATTGACCGACACCGTGATCGGCAATGTCCCATGCGACGATCGGCACGCGTTCGATTGCGCCGTGCTCGTCGAATCCGATCATTGAGAAGCCCGGCAAAGCGGGGATGATTGCGGAAGACATGGTGTCACCTCGTCACAAAGCATCCGGCGCCGTCGCCGTAGCGGTGCGCATCGACCGGATCGTCGCGCCAGCCGTAGTCGAACCATTGGCGCGCCGCCGCGATCTCGAAACCCGCGCCGAGTGTGTCGCGCGGAACCGTGAACTCCGGCCCATCGGAAAAGACGAATCGAACGGAGTCGCCCTCGACACGCGCCGTGCCGATCTCGTTTCCAATATCGAACGCGATCCGCGCGTCGGGTGCTGGATCGTCGACCTTGATATGGTTCGCGGGCTCGTGCGCTTCGTCGAAGAGGCTCCGCGCGCGCCACACGACAAGCCAAGGAAGCGTCACGCCCTCGTCGACGATTGACAGCCCTTCGGAGTTCGCGCGGAAGTTGTTCGCTGCTTCGCGCGAAGCCGCTTCCTCGTCCTCGCGCCGGTTCGCCTCCAAAGCTTGCGCCGCCCGATCGTGCCGCTCGATCGCTGATGTGATCGCGGCGTCGGCGTACTCGGCGAGATGCACCCCGACCACGCGCCGCGCCTTTGCCGTCACGGCATCGTCGGCGTCGTCCACTAAACGCGAACGCACGATCGCGAGGGCGCGATCGGCGACCGTCACCGCTTGCAATTCGATTCGTAGCGCGAGAGCGGCACGTTGCCACTTCGCAACCGGCAATTTTGACGGTTGATCCGTGCCGCACGCGCGCTCTAAGGCACGGCGCGCATGGGCGTGTCCGGCGCGCCTCGTCAGCGCGCCAAACAATTTTGATACGCGTTCCGCCGCAGCGTTCGCGCGCCGAACTTCACGAGCCCGCGCCATCGTCTTCGCCCTTGCGGTTCCGCCCGGCGGCGTTCCACTTCGCCCAAATCGCGGCGTGGTCGAGGTCGGCGACGGATTTTGGTGTTTCGAACTCTCCGCCATCGTCGGCGCTCTTCCGGCCGCCCTTATAGGCGGCGAGAAGATTGCGCCGCGTGCGGTCGCTCGTGACGGTCGCGAAGTCGGCGTTGTCAATGTCGAACTCGGCGTCGATCGCGCGCGCGGAAGGATGCCCGTGTCGGGAAGCGTGTGCGCGACGCGCGTCGCGCAATTGTGTATCTGTGACAGCCATTTGAAGACTCCGATGATTGAGGGATTGACTGTCTGTGCGCAGGTTCACGCCGCGCGGCGCCTGTCAGGGCGTTGGTTTGAGGCGAATCGGGCCGGTCGACCACGCCGCCGGGATTAAATCCGGATCGAGATTTCGAATTCGCTCGTCCATCTTCGGACGGATCACCGCGGCGATCACCTCTTTCTCTTCTGGCGTTAATGCGGAGAGGAGAACGGCAGACAGTGCGATGCGGAGCGACAACTGATCGTCAGGAATGCGCATCAGGGTGTCATGGTTGATTCTCACCCATTGCGTGCCGAGTCGCGGCGTCGGCAATTTCGTTACTACGTGGTCGTCCGGGTTTGTCATCATGTCGTGTTCCTTCGTTCGTCTGGAAGCTCGCGCCGCCGGGGTGACGAAGCCCGGCGGCGCTTTGCTCGGCGGAATCCACACCGCGAGCGGCCCGTGAGGAGCGCACGGGCGTTCCACGGCGTCGCCCTTCCTGGAGGACGACGCCGCGAACTCGTTAAGTCGCGCACGCCTCCAGGAATGCCGCGCGCTCGTCGGGTTCGACGCAGTTCAAATCGCCTTCGGTATCGATCCGAAATTTCTTCAGGACGGCGTTCGCCGCGTCGTATCCCGCTTTCGCTCGGAACGCGCCCCACGCGCTTTTGATCTCTTCGAGCGAGATCGGCTTCGGAACGACGACGCGAACGCCGAGCGCCGCTTCGACGGACAGATCGTGACGGCGGAGCACGTTTATCTTCGGATCGGCTTCCAGCGCGGCGACGAGTGCGCCTTCTTCACGCTCCAGTTTTTCCAAAATGCCGTCGATCTCGGCGATTTCTTCGGAGCGCCCTTCGAGCGGGCGGCCGTTCTCCGGCGCCGCGTCGACAAGCATCGCATCCAGCGTTTTTTCTATCGCGGCGCGGTTTGCCCACACTACCAGTGCCAAAGTGTCGTTAAGGCGCATCGTTGAGTCTTCGTGCGATTCGAATTGGCCGAGCCATCGAATGGAGCCCTGCGATCGTCGCCCTGAAACGTTTGCATGACGGCGGAACAAGGCGCCAACGCGCGGGCGGCCACGGCCCACGAGCTTTTCGATCTCCGCTCGCATCGCGGCGCGCGCTTCGTCGATCGTCAATGGCGCCGCGTCGATCGCGCGACGTTGCTCCAAGAAGTCGGCACGAGCGGCAAGGCATTTTTCGAGCGCGTTCGCATGATCGCCTTTCGGCAATTCGACGGGGACCGGTTCGAAGTTGACGATCGACGGAAGTTGGATCGCCCATTTCTGAATTTGCGCGAACGCGAAGCGATTCGGCCAAGTGACGGACGCGATCTCGTCGATCTTCAGCTTGATTTTGTCGGTTTCCGCGTACCAGCGCGCGGCCTGCTTTTCCGGCGCATACTTGGGCACGACCTCGTAGCGTTGAATTTCACGCAAGAGATCGTCGCGGCGTTCGCGAAGGCGCTCGCGTTCGAGGCGGTTCGCCTCGCGCGCTCCGGCGATATTGCGATCTTGTTCTTGGATGCGCTCCGCAATCTTTTGCGCGTGCGGCGGAAGGGCGTCGATCACGTCCGCGACGCGCTCGGACGTGTCGACGCCGAAGACGGTTGCGGGTGCAATGTTCTCGAATACGGCCATTTGGGCAACTCCGGTTTCTCTGGCCGGAGTCATGCCACCATCACGCCGCGTCCGACCCCGAAAAGATTCTTCGGGGTTTTTGGCGAAGCGCCGGATCGCCTTTGTTGACGAAATTTCGAAGCACTTCGACGTGGAGATTGAACTTGTCCGCCGCCAACTGGAGTCGATTTTCCGCCGGAATGCCGCGGCCGAGTTCGATATAAAAAGCTTTCGCCGCGATCTTCCGCTCCAGCATCTCGCGCGCGCGGCGGGAATTGTCCGTCTCCAATCGCGCGTGCCGTACGGCGTCGCATAGGTCGGACGGATAGTCTTTCTCTTCCATATGGTCGGCGAGGGCGCCGAGATGCCCGTCCCGCTCTATCTCTTCGAGGAGACGATCGACGCTCACGGCGTTTCGCCTCGCGCCAGGCGGCAAAGAGCGCCGAGCAACCAGGCGGCACGCTCTTCTCGCGAGGCACCGCGCCACGCGATTTCACCAAGACAGGCCAGCGCGCGACGCGCGCCCGCTGCGCGTTGTCCATCACCGGCGGCGATTAGTCGGAGGTCCGCGCCTGTAAATGGCTCCGCGCGCAAATCCAGTTCGCTGAATCTCACCGCGCCAAAGGCTCGCGCGAGCCGCCCCGCCAGAACGTCGCGCGCGAGACGATCACGCAGAATGCGCAACGGCGGCGACCGCCATTGAACGGCGCGGATGACGCGCGCCGTGTAAGAGATCGAATCCGCGGCACGTCGCGGATCGCGGAAGGGCGCCAGTGCGTCGGCGGACGGCTGCGCATCGGCTAAGAGTATTGAGTCGACGGCGGAACGAAGGGCCGCATCGGCTTCCTGATCGTCGCGCGCAATCGCCGCTCGCGTTGCACTCGTGGAATCACGCATCGTCGTGGCCCGCGTTGTATCGTACGATCAAGCGGACTTAGCGTCGGCGTGCGTTGCGGTTCGGCGCGATGAGCCGACGCGCGGCGTTATCCGCGATCGTCGCGCGTTCCCACTTCAGGATTTCAGAGAGGCGCCAGTGGCGGAGCCTAGTCCCTAGATGAACCGGGCGCGGAAACTCCGGAGACTCCAGGCGACGTTCGAGCCACATCTTCGAGACGCCGCCGTATCGCGCGCGAAGTTGCGCGGCGGTTACGAACTCGGCTTCGGGCAATGAACACACGGCATCCTCCAACTGTGGTGTTGAAGGTCACGCATTGAGCGCATTTTTTTGGCTATGGCGACAAACGAATGGCGGACCGAGACTTGAAGATGCTAGAACCGGCCATGCCCAAACGTCTACCTCCAGGATGTGTTGAAGATCGGGACCGTCACGGGAACCCGCGCGTGTACTATCGCGCCAAGGGGCACCGCAAGGTCCGGCTCCGCGGCACGCCGTGGACGCCGGAGTTCATGGCCGAATACGAAGCTGCGAAGACGGGCGCACCGCCGCTCGTCTCCAAGCGCATGCCCGCCGCCGGGACGTGGCGTTGGCTTTGCATGCGCTACATGCTGGAGTGCGCCGAGTTCAAACGCCTAAGCAAGCGGACGGCGCACGTGCGGAAACTGATTCTGGAGGGAACGTACGACGAGCCCGTGCGGCCCGGCGCCGACAAGACGTTCGGCGACATGCCGGTGAAGCACTTCGACGAAAACGCCGTCGAAGTGCTCCGCGATCGTAAGATCGAATTTCCGGAAGCGGCGAACTCGCGCGTCAAGGCGATCCGGCAAGTGTTCAAATGGGCGCGCAAAAAGAAAGACGGTAGCGGCCGACTCGTCGCGGTCAATCCCACGGAGACGGTTAGCTACTTCAAATCCGGTTCGACCGGCTGGCACACGTGGACCGTCGACGAAGTGCGCAAGTTCGAAGAGCGCCATCCGATCGGGACGAAGGCGCGGCTCGCGCTCGCGCTCCTACTCTTCACCGGCCAACGCCGGTCCGACATGATCCGCTTTAGCGATAGGCACGTGCAGCGGGACGGGACGCTCGCCTTCACGCAGTTTAAGGGCCGCAATCGCTCCCCGACGCATCTCGTGCTCCCGATCCTGCCATGCCTCTGTGACGTGCTAGACGCGTCGCCACTTGGCAAGGAGTCGTGGCTGGAGACAGACTTCGGCAAACCGTTCAGCGACGCCGGGATCGGCAACAAGATACGCCAATGGTGCGACGAAGCCGGACTCCCGCATTGCACGGCGCACGGCTTGCGCAAGGCGGGCGCGACGATCGCCGCCGAGAACGGCGCGACGGCTCATCAGTTGATGGCAATCTTCGGGTGGAAGACGCTGAAGCAAGCGGAGGTTTACACGAAGGCCGCCGAGCAAAAGCGCCTCGCCGCCGCAGCTATGGACACGCTCATATCGGGAACAAAGGTTGTCCCACCGGCCCGCAGGAGTGGGACTTTTTCCCGGAAAACCGTTTCAAATCAAAGGGTTAGGAAACGGGTGGTGCCCAGGGGCGGAATCGAACCACCGACACTGCGATTTTCAGTCGCATGCTCTACCAACTGAGCTACCTGGGCGCCGGGCCCGCGCGCGGACCTTGGCAGAAGCGCGGGCGTTATAGAGGCTCCCCTCCGGACTGTCCAGGACGGAGGGCCTGCAACCGTCATGGCCGGGCTCGACCCGGCAACCCATCGCTCTTCACTCAGAAGATCGATGCCCGGATCAAGTCCCAGGCATGACGCGGAAGTCAGGGGATGGCCGCCGCCCTGAGGGCGCCGCGCCGACGCGCCTCGCCCCTCAGGTGACGGAGAAAAAACTACAGTCCCTTCTCGCCAACCCCCATGGCGCGGCGGAAACGGTGCTTGAGGGCGACGCCGTCGCGCACGGGCAGGACACGCGGCGTCTCTTCCGACGCGATCTTCACCAGGGCGAAGAAGGTGCGGTCGAAGTTCGCCAGGCGATCGGCCAGCACCTTGAGTTCCCCCTCGCTCGCGACCTCATAGGTCTCGCCGATGCCGCAGGCTTGCGCCACCCCGGTGAGCGCGACGCTTCCCCGCGCATTGCTGGCATGGGTGTGGCTCGGCTGCTGTCCCGTCTCGCCATATTCGCCGTTGTCGAACACGACGATGGCGAGGTTCGGCGGCGCCTGCACGCCGGCGGTCGCGAGGCTGCCGATACCCATCAGCATCTCGCCGTCCCCGGTGATCACGGCGACCTTGCGCTTCGGCTGCGCCAGCGCGACGCCGAGCCCGATCATGACGGCGCCGCCCATGGCGCCCCAGAGATAGAAATCGCGCTCGTCGTCGCCGAGCGAGGCGACGTCGTAAGTGGTGGAGCCGAGGCCGGGCACGATGAAGAGGTCCTTGCCGCGCTTGGCAAGCAGCGTGGCGATGGCTTTGCGGCGGTTCAACATCACTTCACCCACACCTTCTTGCCGATCAGCTTCTGCGAGAGGATGACCGCGACCGCGAGGTCGCCGGAGAAGGCGATATCCATCGCGGCGGCCGCCGTCTCGGCGACATCGTCCGGGTGCTCGACGCGATAGGTGTGCACGCCCGCGAGCTTCAGCGTCGGCTCGACGATCGAGCCCATCGGCACCTGCCACGGATTGAACTCGGCCCACTCGCCGCGCATCGTGATGAACGTCACGAACGGAAAGCGGCAGGTCTGGATCAGCGACAGCATGTTGATGCAGTTGCCGGCGCCGCTCGACTGCATCAGCAAGAGCGAGCGCTGGCCGCCGAGCCAGGCGCCGGCAGCGAGCGCGACGCCCTCCTCCTCGGTCGTGAGCACGACGTCGCGGATGTCCGGATCGTCCTTGCAGCGCTGGATCAGCCGCGCATGCCCCGCGTCCGGGACATAGCTCATCTGCCGAATGCCGGCGGCTTTCACCGCATCGAACAATTGATCTTGCCAAGGCGCGGCTTGCGCGCGCGCCGCATTTGCAACGGACAATTCAAGGCCTCCTTAACGGGGGAATGATCGATCAGGGATCACGATCGGCGTCGGATTTCGGCACGGCGCTGATCGCGTCCTCGTCCTCGACGACAGGGATGGTGTAAGTGCCCGAAAGCCAGCGATTGAGGTCGATGTCCGCGCAGCGTTTCGAACAGAAAGGCCGCCACTTCTCCTGTGCCGGCTTGCCGCAGGTCGGGCATTTCTTGTCTCCGATGGCTTCCGAACCGCTCATGCCCTACACTTAACGCAGAGTGCCTACGCCGTCGACCGCACCCGCGCGAGGCGCAAGCAGCAACAACGAGCGACCCATGACCATCCGCCGCCACCTTGTCTTCGTCGTCCTCGCGCTCTTTTCGCTCACCGCCCCCCTGCATGCGCAGGCGGTCATCTGGGACCTCATCAACGAGTATCCGGCGACGTCGCTGACCGGGGAAGGCGATGCCTTCTTCGCGCAGGCGGTGAAGGAACAGACCAAGGGGCGCGTCGTCGTGCGTCCCATTCCCGAGGCCGCCTCGGGCCTGCGCAGCCGCGAGCATCTCAAAGCGGTCGCGGACGGGCGTTTCGCGATGGCCTCGAGCTTCGGCGGTTCGCTCGGCCAGCAGAGTCCCGTATTCCTGCTCTCGTCGCTGCCCTTCGTCACGGCGTCGCCGAAGGACGCGCGCGCGCTGCTGGCGCAAGCGCAGCCGCTCTACGAGAAGGCCTTCATCGCGCATGAGCAGAAGCTCCTCTACGTCTCGCCATGGCCCGCGTCAGGCATCTGGTCGACCACGCCGGTCAACAGCGTCGAGGCGCTCAAGAGCTTGAAGATCCGGACCTACGACACGACCGGGACGGAAGTGTTTTCCCGTGTCGCCGCGAGCGCCGCGGTCATCTCCTTCTCCGATCTCACGCCCAAACTCGAATCCGGCGAGATCAACGCGGTGCTCTCGTCGGGAGACGGCGGGGCCGGCCGGCAATTGTGGAAATATCTGCATAATTTCTCCGACATCCTCTACGCGGTGCCGCTGAGCTTCACGACGGTTTCGCTGAAGGCCTGGAACGCGCTCGATGCGAAGACGCAGGCGGCGGTTCTCGAGGCGGCGAAGGAAACGACCGACAGGCAGTGGGACGCGCTCGCAAACCGGACCGATCAGAACTTCGCGCGCATGCGCGCGAACGGCGTGACGATCGACGAGCACCCCCCGGCCGCGGTCATGGATGCGCTGCGGCAAGCCGCGCAAGACTCCATCACCGCATGGGAACAGAGCGCGGGCCCGGAAGCAAAGGCGCTGCTCGACGCCTATCGCGCCGCCAAAAAGCCTTGACCGCGCCCCCGCCTCCCGCGCGAGACGCCCGGAAACCGTGACGCCGAAAGGCCGATAATTTATTGATAAGTCGCCATTTTCTGCTTGGGTGGCACGGGGCCGGCGGCGCACGGCCGACGTTCCATTAAGCCCGTCCGGCGATTGTCATCGAAAGGCGCCGCCTTCCGTGATAAAGGCGGCGCTTCCTTATCACCGCGGGCGCGAAGACCTTGAGCGACGGCGACCATCATGAACGAAACGACCATAACGCCGGCCTCGAGCGGTACGCGCGCGGAGGCGCTGCTCGCCGCCTATGAGGGCGCGGGCTATTCCCGCGCGCGTCCGGCCATCCTGCAGCCCGCGGAACCGTTTCTCGACCTCTCGGGCGAAGACATCCGCCGCCGCATGTATCTGACCGCCGACACCGGCGGGCGCGAGCTCTGTCTGCGTCCCGATCTGACGATCCCCGTCGCGCGCGACTACCTGGCGTCGTCCGCCGCCGGCACGCCGGCGAATTTCTGCTATCTCGGGCCGGTGTTCCGCGACCGCGGCAACGCCAGCCCGGAGTTCCTCCAGGGCGGCATCGAATCCTTCGGCCGGCAGGACGTCGCCGCCGCCGACGCCGAAATCCTCGCGCTCGGCATCGAGGCGACGGCGCATTACGGCCTCGCCGAGCCGCAGATCATGATGGGCGACGTGGGGCTGTTCCAGGCGCTCGTCTTCGCGCTCGATCTGCCCTCCGCATGGAAGCGCCGGCTCATCAAGGATTTCAACCGCGCCGAAACGCTGGAGCACGACCTCGACCGGCTCGTCGCCGACGCGGCCGCGCCGCGCCTCGAATATCAGGGCGTGCTCTCCGCGCTCGCCGGCTCCGACCCGAAAGCGGCGCGCGCGCTCGTCACCGATCTCCTCTCCATCGCCGGAGCGAGCACGGTCGGCGGGCGCAGCGTCGACGAGATTGCCGCGCGCTTCCTCGAGCAATCCGCCCTCGGGGGAAGCGCTCGGCTGCCGCAGGAGACGCGGGCGCTGATCAAGCGCTTCCTCGCGATCGTCGGCGATCCCGACGACGCGAGCGTGGCGCTGCGCACGCTGACGAGCGACGCCGGAATTTCACTCAACGAAGCGCTCGACCTGTTCGACAGCCGCGCCGGCTTCCTCGCGGCGCGCGGCGTCGATGTCGCCGGGATTCGTTTCTCGACGGCATACGGGCGCGGTCTCGACTACTACACCGGCTTCGTGTTCGAGCTTCGCGACCCGACCGAACGCGTGGCCCGTCAACTGGTCGCCGGCGGGCGCTACGACGGCATGCTGGCGCGGCTCGGCAGCGCCGAGCCGATCCCCGCCGTCGGCTTCGCCGTATGGATCGAGCGGCTGGCGATGCTGGGAGGCACGCCATGAGCGCGCCGCTGATCATCGCCGTCCCCTCCAAGGGGCGCCTGCAGGAGCAGGCCCAGGCGTTCTTCGCGCGGGCGGGCCTCAATCTCACGCAGCCGCGCGGCGCCCGCGAATATCGCGGCAAGCTGGCCGGCTTCGACCGTGTCGAGATCGCCTACCTCTCCGCCTCCGAGATCACCTCGCAGCTCGCGCAAGGTACCGTGCACTTCGGCATCACGGGGGAAGACCTCGTGCGCGAAATGATCGCCGACGCGGACAAACGGGTCGTGCTGCTCGCGCCGCTCGGCTTCGGCTACGCCAATGTCGTGGTGGCCGTGCCGCAGGCCTGGATCGACGTGCGCACCATGGCCGATCTCGACGACGTCGCGAGCGCCTTCCGCCAGCGCCACGACCGCAAGATGCGGGTCGCGACCAAATACATCAATATTTCGCGCACGTTCTTCGCGCGGCACCGCATCAGCGACTATCGCGTCGTCGAAAGCCTCGGCGCGACCGAAGGCGCGCCGGCCGCAGGCACGGCCGAATTCATCGTCGACATCACGACGACGGGGGCGACGCTCGCCGCCAACGGCCTCAAGGTGCTCGACGACGGCGTGATGCTGCGCTCGCAGGCCAACCTCGTCGCGGCGCGCGAGGCGCATTGGGGCGCGGAGGAGCGCGCCGCCGCCCGCGCGATTCTCGACCGTATCGCGGCGCAAGACCGCGCCGCGAACTATCGCGAGGTACGCACCCGCTTCCCGAGCTGCGACGACGAAGTGCTCGAGCATGCGCGCGGCGCCTTCGGCGTGCAGTCGCCGTTCGGGAGCCCGACGTCTTCAGGGATGCTCACGCTGCACTGCCCGCCGGAGAACGTGTTCGGGCTTGCGGATTTCCTGCGCGAGCGCGGCGCCGGAGCGGTGACGGTCGGGGAGATCTCTTACGTCTTCACGCGCGACAATCCGCTCTATGCCAAGCTCGCGGAAGCGCTCGCGGCGGTTTGAGCGGCCTCTCACCGGCGCGTGCGGAACACGACGAAGTGCGAGAGCGAGAAATTGACGACGAAGCTCACCAGGATCGCCAGCCCCTTCGCGATCCAAAGCGAGAAGTGCTGCGCGGCGAGAAGGAGCACGGCCGTGTTCGCCACGACCCCGACGATGCCGGACGCTACGAAGCGGAGATAATCGCGCAGCCGGAATTGCCGACCCGATTCCGCCGCAAACGTGATGCGTGAGTTCATCACATAGGAGAAAGACACCGCCGTGAACCAGGCCGCGAGGTTGGCGGCGACCAGGGACGATGTCGCGACGGCGAGCGTCAGGAAAAACACGCCGGCGTCGATCGCGGCATTGAGGACGCCGATCAGGCCGAAGCTCGCGGCCTTGAGCAAAAAGGGGCGCTCGGCGACCCACGGCAGGTGGCGCTCAAGGGCGTGCTGGAGCGGTGATGGCAAGATCATGACGCGCCCGCTTAACACGTTCGCACCGACCCGCCGAGGTGGTCGCGGCGGGAAAGCGGGGATAGGGACAATCCAACACGATCTGATGTAGCGTGGCGCGTTCTTCGTAAACGAGTACCGAGGACCATGAATCCCAACGCCGGCCGATGGATACCCGAAAGACTGGAGCACGCGCGCAATCCGCGGCCGACGGGGCTTTCCATCGTCATTCCCGCTTACAACGAGGCGGAGGGGCTGGCCGAGGTGCATGCGCGCGTCGCCGCCATGGCTGCCGGCCTCAAGGCCCGCCGCGGCCTGCATTGCGAGGTGGTGTATGTCGACGACGGCAGCCGCGACGCGACGCTCGCCATCGCCAAGACTCTCCCAGCCGCGGGGATCGACATCCAGGTCGTCGCGCTGTCGCGCAATTTCGGCAAGGAGGCGGCCCTGCTCGCCGGACTCGACCATGCCCGCTACGGCGCCGTGCTGTTCATGGACGGCGACGGCCAGCACCCGCCGGCGCTCGCCGAAAGGCTGGTCTCGCATTGGCTCGATGACGGCTACGACGTCGTCTACACCGCCAAGGCGAATCGCGGCGGCGAATCCTGGCTGCGGCGGCTCGGCGTGCGCATCTTCTACGACACGCTGAACTGGGGCGCGCGCCACAAGATTCCCGAGGATGCCGGCGACTTCCGGCTGCTCTCGCCGCGCGCGGCAACGGCGCTGCGGCAAATGCCGGAGCGCAACCGCTTCTTCAAGGGCCTTTCGAGCTGGATCGGCTTCCGGCAACTCCGCGTCGACTACGATCCGTCGGCGCGCGTCGCCGGAGACACGAAATGGAATGCGCGCGCGCTTGTCAGCCTGTCCATCGAGGGACTGACGAGCTTCTCGGTCGCGCCGCTGCGCCTCGCGAGCCTCGCGGGGCTGCTGCTCGCGTTCGGCGCCTTCATTTTCGGCGTGGAGATATTGATCGAAACGCTGGTGTTCGAGAAAAGCGTGCCGGGCTATCCGTCGCTGATCGTCGGCCTGATGGTGCTCGGCGGCGTGCAACTGATGATGATCGGAATCATGGGCGAATATATCGGCAAGATTCTCTCGGAGATCAAAGCGCGGCCGGTCTATTTCATCGCCGAACACCTGACCAAGACCGCAGACACCATGACCGCCGAGACGATGACCGATATCACCTCCAACCCCTCGCAGCGGCCCGCGGCGGAATGAGCGAGGCGACGACACGGCGCATTTGGCTGTGCGCGGACGATTACGGCATCGCTCCCGGCGTCAGCGCCGCGATCCGCGACCTCATCGCGCGCGGCCGCCTCAACGCCGCCTCCGCGATGGTCGTGGCGCCGGGATTCACCTGGGACAAGGCGCGCCCGCTCGTCGATCTCAACGCCGGCCGGCCACGCACCGCGATCGGCCTGCATGTGACGCTGACGGCGCCGTTCGCGCCGCTCTCGCCCGGCTATGCGCCGGCCGGCGAGGACGGCGCCTTCCTGCCGCTCGGGACGACGCTGTTGCGTGCGATGGCGCGCCGCCTCGACGCGAAGGCGCTGCGGGCGGAAGTGGAGGCGCAGTTCGCGGCCTTCCATCATGCGTTCGGACGCATGCCCGACTTCGTCGACGGGCACCAGCATGTGCATCTGTTTCCGCAGATCCGCGATTGCGTCCTGACGACGATGCAGACGCTCACCCCGCATGCGTGGGTGCGCCAATGCGGACGCCCCTCCGGAATGCCCCTGTCGCTTTCCGACCCGAAGGGGATTCTGATCGACCGGCTCAGCGTCAAGTTCCGCCGCCTCGCCGCGCAACGCCAGATCGCCACCAATTCCGGCTTCGCGGGAACCTACGCGTTTCGCGAGGACGCCGATTTCGCGCGGCTCTTTCCCGGTTTCCTCGAGGGCCTGGCCGAGGGCGGGGTGGTGATGTGCCATCCCGGCTTCGTCGACGCGGAGCTCGCCCGGCTCGACCCGGTGACGACGCTGCGCGAGCGCGAATACGCCTATCTCGCCGGCGATACCTTCGCGCAGGACCTTGCCGCGGCCGGGGTTTCGCTGGCGACACCGCCGGTTTGAGGCTGCGACAAGGTTTCTTTTGCGTCCGCCATGGCCGAGCCGCAAACGGCACTCTACATGACCGGCGTCACGGGCAGAGGAGAAAGCCGATGACCCCGCAGGAACGTGATCTCATTGCCGATCTTTTCGACCGGCTGGCGCAGCTCGAGCGCAACCCGCGCGACGCCGACGCCGAACGCGCGATCCGCGAAGGATTGCAGCGCGCCCCGAACGCGCTCTACGCGCTGGTGCAAACCGTGCTGGTGCAGGACGAGGCGCTGCGCGCCGCCAACGACCATATCGCCGACCTTGAAGACGAATTGAACCGTGGGGCGCCGCCCCCGCAAGGCGGGCGAAACGAGCAATCGCGCAGCTTCCTCGACGGTATCCGCGACACGGTTTTCGGCCGCGAGGAGCCGCGCAGCGGCTCGGTGCCCTCGGTCGGCCGCGGCCAGCCGATGGGCGCGCCGGCGGGCTATGGCGAACGGCGCGACGACTCGCGGGGAGACCCTTGGGGCCGGGCGCGCGACGCCAGCCCGGGCTATGCGGCGGGGCCGGGAGGGCCCGGCGGTCCTGGTTTTGGCGGTCCTGGTTTTGGCGGTCCTGGGGGGCCCGCTGGGGGCGGCGGAGGCGGCAGCTTCCTCGGCACGGCGGCGGCAGTCGCGGCCGGCGCCATCGGCGGCAGCCTGTTGATGAACGGCATCCGCTCGGCGCTTGCCGGGCAAGGCGGCGCGGCAACGGGTGGGGCCGGCGGGCAAGGCAACCCGCTCGGCGGCGCGCTCGATCACCTCATCCGTGGCGGCGGCGCAAAGAGCGATCCGAACAGCAGCCTGGCGCAGGACGCCGGTGTCGGCGACATCGGACGGGGCGGGAGCGCCAACATGGCGCAAGCCGACCGCCTGCAGGACGAAGACCAGGACCAGGACGACCTGCAGGACGAAGACGACCTGCAGGACGAGGAGCAGGACGGCGACTACGACGACGACGACTTCGAGTCCGACGACGACGACAATTGATCGCGGTTACCGAGGCTGTCATGCCCGCGCAGACAGGCATCCAGTACTGCCTGTCGCGCACGCTTTAACCCGCGAGGCTGGGGCGTACGGGTCCCCGCCTTCGCGGGGACGACAAGCGGGGGAGCCCGCCTTACAAAATAAACCGCGAGAGGTCGGCGTTACGCGCCAGGTCGCCGATGTGCTCCTCGATATAGGTCGCGTCGATCGCGACGGTCTCGCCGGAGCGGTCCGGCGCCGAGAACGAAATATCGTCGAGCACGCGCTCGATCACCGTCTGCAACCGCCGGGCGCCGATATTCTCGACATTCGCATTCACCTCGACGGCGATGTCGGCGATGGCGTCGATCGCGTCGTCGGAGAACGCGAGCGTGACGCCCTCGGTCGCGAGCAGCGCCACGGTCTGCTTGATCAGCGAGACTTCCGTTTCGGTCAGGATGCGCTTGAAGTCGTCGCGCGTCAGCGCCCGCAGCTCGACGCGGATCGGCAGCCGACCCTGCAACTCGGGAAGCAGGTCCGACGGCTTCGACACATGGAACGCGCCGGAGGCGATGAACAGGATGTGGTCGGTTTTCACCGGGCCGTGCTTCGTCGAAACGGTCGTGCCTTCGATCAGCGGCAGCAGGTCGCGCTGCACGCCTTCGCGTGAGACATCGCCGCTGGCGCGGCCTTCGCGCGCGCAAATCTTGTCGATCTCGTCGAGAAAGACGATGCCGTTGTTCTCGACCGACCGGATCGCCTCCTGCACGAGCTGCTCCTGATCGAGCAGCTTGTCGGACTCCTCGTTGATCAGCGTGCCGTAGGAGTCGCGCACCGTCATGCGGCGCGTCTTGGTCTTCTGGCCCAAGCCCTTGCCGAGCAGATCGCCGATCGAGATGGCGCCCATCTGCGCACCGGGCATGCCGGGAATCTCGAACAGCGGCATGCCGCCGCCGGACGACTGCACCTCGATCTCGATCTCCTTGTCGTCAAGCTCGTTGGCGCGCAGCTTGCGGCGGAAGGAATCCTTCGTCGCGGGGCTTGCATGCTCACCGACGAGCGCGGTGAGCACGCGCTCCTCCGCCGCAAGATGCGCCCGCGCGGACACGTCCTTGCGCCTGCGCTCGCGGGTCATCAGGATCGCGGCCTCCACGAGGTCGCGCACGATCTGCTCGACGTCGCGGCCGACATAGCCGACCTCGGTGAACTTCGTCGCCTCGACCTTGATGAAGGGCGCTCCGGCAAGCCGCGCCAGGCGGCGCGAGATTTCCGTCTTGCCGACGCCGGTCGGCCCGATCATCAGGATGTTCTTCGGCAGCACCTCCTCGCGCAGCTTTTCGTCGAGCTGCAGCCGCCGCCAGCGGTTGCGCAAGGCGATGGCGACCGCGCGCTTGGCGTCACTTTGCCCGACGATGTAGCGATCGAGCTCGGAGACGATCTCGCGCGGCGAGAAGGCGCTCATCGCCGCCGCTTCCGGCGCGGCGGGACGGGAGGCGGACGGAGCGGAGGCTTGCGGCTGGCTCTCGATATTCACAAACGGCTCTTTCCTTCAGGAACGCAGATACGGCTTTGGGAGCATATAGTCACAGCGGCGCGGACTGCCATTGCCGGATCGCCTCGAACGGATGCAGCAGCATGATGACGTTCAAGGTGAGGTTGTCGCGGATGACGTATCCGACGACAAGCTCCATGGCCACGGCGGCCGTCACTACGAGCCAGACCGGCAGCTTGGACGCGAGCCCGAAGCCGACGATCATGGCGACGGTGTCGCTCAGCGAATTGATGACGCTGTCGCCGTAATAGTCGAGCGAGATCGTGCTCTCGCGGTACCGGTTGATGATGAAATCCGTGTTCTCCACGATTTCCCAGCCGCCCTCGATCAGCATTGCGATGATGAGACGCGCCGCCACGCTCGCGCGCGGGAACACGAGCCACGTCAGGAAATAAAACAGGAAGCCGTGGATGATGTGCGAGAACGTGTACCAGTCGGTGATGTGCTGCGAGTTCTCGGAGCTCGTCACCACGCCATGCCAGAACTTGACATAGCCGCAGGTGCAGATCGGCACGCGGCCCATCGCCAACAAGATCACCGCTTGCGCCGTGAGCAGCACGACCACCGCGACGGCGACGCGCTCCGGCGTCATCGCCCAGGACGATCGATCCGCTTTCATGATTCGCGGATCATTGGCGTCACCCTGCCGCACCGCCCGCTACACCGTTTTCAGCGTCTCGATGGTGACGTTGCGGTTGGTATAGACGCAGATGTCGGCGGCGATCGCCATCGCCTTCTTCACGATCTCCTCGGCCGAGAGGCCGCTGTCGGTGAGCGCGCGCGCGGCGGCGAGCGCGTAATTGCCGCCCGAGCCGATACCCATGACGCCGTTCTCCGGATCGAGTACGTCGCCGTTGCCGGTCAGCACCAGCGAGACGTTGGCGTCGGCGACGATCATCATCGCTTCCAGCCGGCGCAAGTAGCGGTCGGTGCGCCAGTCCTTCGCCAGTTCGACGGCGGCGCGCATGAGCTGGCCGGGATACTGCTCCAGTTTCGACTCCAGCCGCTCGAATAGCGTGAACGCGTCGGCGGTCGCGCCGGCGAAACCGCCGATCACCGCGCCATCCTTGCCGAGACGACGGACTTTGCGCGCATTGCCCTTGATGATGGTCTGGCCGATCGACACCTGCCCGTCGCCGCCGATAGCGACGATACCATCCTTGCGGACCGTGAGGATCGTGGTGCCGTGCCACGGATCGAGCGGCGACGAAGGCTGGGCCGGGCCTGGGGACATGATGCTGAAAACTCGGTGAACGGGAGGTCGCACGCATTTAGGCATCGCGCCGCCACATTGCAAAGCCAGGAATGCGCGTCAGCGGCACCCTCGAGGTTTGGCGGAATGGACAAAAGCGAGAAGGCGAAGATGCTGGCGGGCGAGCTTTATCGTCCCGGCGACGCGGAGATCCAGGCGGATCTGGCGGCCACCAAGGCCTGGCTCGTCCGCTACAACGCCGCGCTCGGGCAGTCGACCGAGGAGCGGCGGGCCCTGCTGCGCGAGCGCTTCGGCGCCGTCGGCGAAGGCGCGGTGATCCGCCCGCCTTTCCATTGCGATTTCGGCTTCAATATCGCCATCGGCGCGCACGCCTTCCTCAACTACAACTGCGTCATCCTCGATGTCTGCGCGGTGAGCATCGGCGAGGGCGCGCAGATCGGCCCGGCGGTGCAGATCTATGCGGCGGACCACCCGCGCGAGGCGGAGCCGCGGCGGGCGGGCCTCGAATTCGGCCGGCCCGTGCATATCGGGCGCAATGCCTGGATCGGCGGCGGCGCCATCATCCTGCCCGGCATCCGTATCGGGGACGACGCCGTGGTCGGGGCGGGGAGCGTGGTGACGCGCGATGTCCCAGCCGGCGCAACGGTGATGGGCAATCCGGCCCGGCCGCGCGTTCCTCCCCTATCGCCGATTGCTTGACTTCCGGCGCGGCGCAAGGCCAGTGTCCGGCCCTCAACCACAACCCCTTGCGTCCGCAATCTCCAGGCTCGCCGATTGATGCGTAGTTACCTCGACTTCGAAAAGCCGGTCGCGGAGCTCGAGGCCAAGATCGAGGAACTGCGCGCGCTGGAAGGCGGCGAGGCGGGGGTTTCCGTCGGCGACGAGCTTCACCGCCTGGAGACTCGCGCCGCGCAGACCCTGCGGGACCTCTACGACGATCTCACGCCCTGGCAGAAAACGCAGGTCGCACGCCACCCGCAACGGCCGCATTGCATCGACTATATCGCTGCCCTGGTGACGGAATTTACCCCCTTCGCCGGCGACCGCGCCTTCGGCGACGACGACGCCATCGTCGGCGGGTTCGGGCGCTTCGGCGGCGAGAGCGTCTGCATCCTCGGCCACGAGAAGGGCTCCACCACCGAAGCCCGCATCAAGCACAATTTCGGCATGGCGAAGCCGGAGGGCTACCGCAAGGCGGTGCGGCTGATGCGCATGGCCGACCGGTTCGGCATTCCGGTGATCTCGCTCGTCGATACCGCCGGCGCCTACCCCGGCATCGGCGCGGAGGAGCGCGGACAGGCGGAGGCGATCGCCCGCTCCACCGCCGCCTGCCTCGAACTCAGCGTGCCCAATGTCGCCGTCATCCTCGGCGAGGGAGGCTCCGGCGGCGCCATCGCCATCGCCACGGCGAACCGCGTACTGATGCTCGAACACGCGGTCTACAGCGTCATCTCGCCCGAGGGCGCGGCCTCGATCCTCTGGCGCGACACGACGAAGGCGCAGGACGCCGCGACCAACATGAAGATCACCGCGCAGGACCTCATCCGCTTCGGCGTGATCGATTCGATCGTGCCGGAACCGATGGGCGGCGCGCATCGCGATCCGGCCAGCGCCATCGCCGCGACCGGCGAGGCGATCGCCGCCGCGTTCAAGGGGCTCTCCCACCTCGACCGCGACGCGATCCGCCGGCAGCGGCGCGAGAAGTTCCTCGCCATCGGCCGCACACTGGGGTGAGAGGCTTGTCATTCCGGATTGCCTGCAAAGCAGGCAAGTCCGGAATCGGTACGCCGCAGCGCCGGGGCTATGGGTTCCGGGCTCGCGCTGTCACACATCGGCTGTTGCCGACCTGTGCATTTAAACTGCCGACTTCGCGTCTCGGGTAAACCCGAGATCGGTGGCGCCCCGGAATGACCGGGGGGATGGATTCACACCCGCTGTGTGCGGCGGCGCAAGCGCCGCACTTGACGCCAGAAGCGGCCGCCGCCCTCGCGCCGCATCAACGCACGGGCCCATCGCAGAAACGGCGCGGTGGTTTCGCGGATCCAGGCACGGACTTCCTCCTTCACCGGGTCGACGAGGCGATGCGCCCAGACGAGCCCGCGCATGATCCAGTCGTAGAGGCGGCGGAACCACGCCATCTGCAAGAGCTTCGGCCGCGTCGCGTCGAAGATGAAGGCGGTGACGCCGACGCTGACGATCTTCGCCACAGCCAGCATCGCCATGGCGCCGAGCCAGGACCCATGCGCCAGCATCCAGAGGCCGGCGATCTTGATCGGGAGAAGCAGCAACACCGGGATGACGAACACGATCAACGTCGCCCACGGCGGCAGCCGCCCGATCGCCGCCGCGAGCTTGGCGCGCAAGACCGGCAGCGCCAACAGCCGCACAAGCCAGGCGACGGCGCGCTGCAGCTTTTCCCAAAGCCACGCCTCGAAGAGGAAGAGGAGCGCAAGCAATACCCAGAACGGCTTCAACCAGCGTCGCATTCGTCCGATCCCATGGCCCGTTAACAGTTCGTTAACTATGACGCGTCCAACCTCCCCGCCACTTATAGCACCCTCGGCAGCCTGCGCGGTTCGCGCTCGACGCGGGCGGGGCAATGGGCGGGCAGAGCGCACGGCCGCGCCGCATGTGGCCGCAAGGATTTTGTCAATGAGAACTCTCACCTTCCGCTGCCCGCGCACGGAGGCGATCATCGACAGCGGGATCGAGACCGATCACGAAACGCTACGCAACCTGCAGCGCATCGGCCTGCGCGTGCGCTGTCCCCACTGCGGCAGGGCACACGCTTTCACCGCCGGCGAGGGCACGTTCACGAGCGCGGCATAGAGTGGTGTCCTCCCCGCATAGGCGGGGACCGAGTACGCCGCGGCGCTCCCGAATCGAAGCTCCGCAGGTATTACCGGATGCCCGCCTTCGCGGGCATGACACGAGGTGGGCGGTGCACGCCCGCCGCCTCACATATGGATGGCGCGCTTCTCGACGGCGAGGGCTGCCTCCTTCACCGCTTCCGAGAGCGTCGGATGCGCGTGGCAGGTGCGCGCGATGTCTTCCGACGACGCGCCGAACTCCATCGCCACCGCGGCTTCCGCGATCATGTTGCCGGCATCGGGCCCGAGGATGTGCACGCCGAGCACACGGTCGGTCTTGGCGTCGGCGAGAACCTTCACGAAGCCGTCCGTGGTGCCGTTGACCTTGGCGCGGCCGTTCGCGGTGAATGGGAACTTGCCGACATTGTAGGCGACGCCGGCCTGCTTCAATTCCTCCTCCGTCTTCCCGACGGAGGCGACCTCCGGATAGGTGTAAACGACGTTCGGAATCACCTCGTAGTTCACGTGCCCCGCCTTCCCGGCAATGGTCTCGGCGGCGGCGACGCCCTCGTCCTCGGCCTTGTGCGCGAGCATCGGCCCGGCCACCGCGTCGCCGATGGCGTAGATGCCCTTCACGTTCGTCTGTAGATGCGCATCGGTGACGATGCGGCCGCGATCGTCCATCGCGACGCCCGCTTCCTTCAGCCCCAAGCCCTCGGTGTAAGGCACGCGCCCCACCGCCACGAGCACGATGTCGGCCTCGATCGTCTCGGCGGCGCCGCCGGCGGCCGGCTCGATCGTCGCCTTGAGCTTGTCGCCCGACGCGTCGACGCCGGTGACCTTCGACGACAGCTTGAACGCGATGCCCTGGCGCTGGAGAAGCCGCTGAAAGTTCTTCGCGACGTCGGCGTCGATGCCCGGCACGATACGGTCGAGGAACTCGACGACCGTGACCTTGGCGCCGAGGCGCCGCCACACGGAGCCCAGCTCCAGCCCGATGATGCCGGCGCCGACGACGAGAAGTTGCCCCGGCACCTTGTCGAGGGCGAGCGCGCCGGTCGACGACACGACGCGCTTCTCGTCGATCGTGATGCCGCGCAGCTTGGCGACGTCCGAGCCGGTGGCGATGACGATGTTCTTCGTCTCCAGCGTCTGGGCCTTGCCGTCCTCGCCTTTCACTTCGACCTTGCCGGGCGCAAGGATGCGGCCGGTGCCGCGGAACGCGTCGATCTTGTTCTTCTTCAGCAGGAACTCGACGCCCTTGACGTTGCCGTCGACGCCCGCGTCCTTGAACGCCTGCATGGCGGCGAGATCGAGCTTCGGCGCGGAAACGCCGATGCCCATCTTGGCGAAACTCTTTCCGGCCTCCTCAAACAGTTCCGAGGCATGCAGCAGCGCCTTCGAGGGAATGCAGCCGACGTTGAGGCAGGTGCCCCCATGCGTCGCGCGTTTCTCGACCACCGCCGTCTTCAAGCCGAGCTGCGCCGCGCGGATGGCGCAGACATAGCCGCCGGGGCCGGTGCCGATGACAATGAGATCGTAGGACATGACTTCCTTCAGCTTGCAATCAACAAATGAAGCTAGACTTGCTTTTCCGCGTCACGCCGAAGGCCTTCCGCGCCGAGATCGATTTCCTGACCTTTGCTGTCGACCCAATAAACATGATGACCATATTCTTCGAGCTGCATCTTCTGAAAATTCTTCTCTTTTTGCAGCCACGAAAAAATACGCCCACGCGCAATGAGCGGCCGGAGATCGACGACACCTTCGTAGCCGTCCGTGAACTTCAGCTTGAGGACGCCGTGAATGACCGGCTCGGCATTCGCAATGCGCGATAGCTTCTTAGCTTTCATGACAGGTCTCCAACCGGCCTGTGAGCTTGCATTATCCAGGCCAGGCTTGATGCCGATGACATCGCAGAAGCTCATCTTTACTTTTTCCCCGCAGGCGCTGTTTGAATGACGAAAGTCGGTGCTTGCGTCTTGACTGTAAGCACCCTACGAACGCTCGAATCTAGCAAATCTAAATCTGCCTCCTTTGCAGCCTCTCTCAGCAGTTCGACTAGTTTGTCGGTATTGGACTTGTCCTGCATAAACGCGTCATACCGACGCATGATTTCTTTGTTATCGGAGAAATAGACGGTAAAGAGCGCGATGGCGGTATTGAAGGAATGAACATCTTGGGCGCTTGCACTGTAGCTCTCGGAAAGCACATATCTCGACCCAAGAAGTTTGAATATTACCTCAACTTTTCTCTTTCGTATTTCGTCCTTTTCCAGTGCCGCATTTTGACTTCGGTGGATGTAGACAGCCGCCAATGCAGCAAGCGCGCCGGAAATTAATCCGCCAATCAAACCGAGTAATCCGCCGGTCAACTCAGGAGTCACCTTGTAGCCTCACAAATCCAGCACCAGCCGCTCCGGATCCTCCAGCACGTCCTTCACACGCACCAGGAACGTCACGGCCTCGCGGCCGTCGACGATGCGGTGGTCGTAGGAGAGCGCGAGATACATCATCGGCCGCGCCTCGATCTTGCCGCCGACGACCATCGGACGCTCCTGGATCTTGTGCATGCCGAGGATGCCGGACTGCGGCGCGTTGAGGATCGGCGTCGACATCAGCGAGCCGTAAACACCGCCGTTCGAGATGGTGAACGTGCCGCCCTGCATCTCGTCGATCTTGAGCTGGCCGTCACGCGCGCGGCGGCCGAAGTCGGTGATGTCCTTCTCGATCTGAGCGAGCGACTTCTGATCGCAGTCGCGCACCACCGGCACGACGAGGCCCTTCTCGGTGCCGACCGCGACGCCGATATGATAGTAGTTCTTGTAGATGAGATCGGTGCCGTCGATCTCGGCGTTGACGGCCGGCACTTCCTTCAGCGCCTGCACGCAGGCGCGCACGAAGAAGCCCATGAAGCCGAGCTTCACGCCGTGCTTCCTCTCGAACATGTCCTTATAGCGGTTGCGCATCGCCATCACCGCGGTCATGTCGACCTCGTTGAAGGTCGTCAGCATCGCGGCGGTGTTCTGCGCGTCCTTCAGGCGCTTGGCGATGGTCTGGCGCAGGCGCGTCATGCGCACGCGCTCCTCGCGCGCGGCGTCGTCCGCCGGCGAGGGCGTACGCACCTGGATCGCGGCGGCGGGCTGCGCGACCGGCGTCGGCTGCGCCGCCGCCTTCTCGATCGCCGCGAGCATGTCGCCCTTGGTGACGCGACCGTCCTTGCCGCTTCCCGGCACGGTCGAAGAATCGACGCCGCTCTCGGTGGAGAGGCGGCGCACCGACGGCGCTTCCGGCACATCCGCGGCGCGGGGTTTCACCTCCTCGGGGCCGGCGGCGATGGGCGCCGTGGTCGACGACTTCTGTTCCGGCTTGCCGGTGGGCTTCGGCGCGTCCGATTTCGCGGCCGGCTTGTTGGCCGTAGACTTGGCGCCGCCCGCCCCCTCGGTGATCTGGCCCAGCAGCGCGCCGACCGCGACCGTCTCACCATCCTTCGCGACGATGTCGGCGAGCGTGCCCGCGGCCGGCGCCGGCACCTCGATCGTCACCTTGTCGGTTTCGAGTTCGACCAGCGGCTCGTCCACCGCGACCGCATCGCCCGCCTTCTTGAACCACTTGCCGATCGTCGCCTCGGTAACGGACTCACCCAGTGTCGGAACACGAATTTCAGTCATGCTGCTTCCTGCCTATCCATATTCTCAATCGTCACCCTGAGGTGCGAGGCACGGAGTGCCGAGCCTCGAAGGGCACCCGTGCCGTGTCGCCATCCTTCGAGGGCCGCTTCGCGGCCGCCTCAGGACGACGGCAGAAATAAACTATCCCAATGCTTCGTCGAGGAACGTCTTGAGTTGCGCAAGATGCTTCGACATCTGACCGACCGCCGTCGACGCCGAAGCCGGTCGTCCGGCGTAGCGCGGAACACGGTGTTCGGCCTGGATGTTGTTGAGCACCCATTCGATGAACGGATCGACGAAGAACCACGCGCCCATGTTCCGCGGCTCTTCCTGGCACCAGACGATCTCGGCCTGCTTGAAGCGCGTAAGCTCCGCCACCAGCGCCTTGGTCGGGAACGGGAAGAGCTGCTCGACGCGCAGCAGATAGATATCGTCGATGCCGCGCTTCTCACGCTCCTCGTAGAGGTCGTAATAGACCTTGCCGGTGCACAGAACGACGCGACGGATCTTCTCGTCGGACACGAGCTTGATCTTCTCGCCGTCGAGCAGTTGCGCATCGTCCCACAACAGACGGTGGAACGACGTATCGGGGCCGAGTTCCGCGAGCGAGGACACCGCGCGCTTGTGGCGCAGCAGCGACTTCGGCGTCATCAGGATGAGCGGCTTGCGGATTTCGCGGCGCAACTGCCGGCGCAGGATGTGGAAGTAGTTCGCCGGCGTGGTGCAGTTCGCGACCTGCATGTTGTCTTCCGCGCACATCTGCAGGTAGCGCTCGAGCCGCGCCGAGGAGTGCTCCGGCCCCTGCCCTTCATAGCCGTGCGGCAACAGGCAGACGAGACCGGACATGCGCAGCCATTTGCGTTCGCCCGAGGAGATGAACTGGTCGAACACGACCTGCGCGCCGTTGGCGAAGTCACCGAACTGCGCCTCCCACAGGGTCAGCGCATCCGGCTCGGCGAGCGAATAGCCGTACTCGAAGCCGAGAACGGCCTCCTCCGACAACATCGAGTTGATGACTTCGAAACGCGCCTGATCGCCGCCAAGATGATTGAACGGCGTGTAACGGTCCTCGTTCTCCTGGTCGACCAGCACCGAATGCCGTTGCGAGAAGGTGCCGCGCTCGCTGTCCTGACCCGATAGGCGCACACGGTGCCCGTCCTGCAGCAGCGTGCAGAAGGCGAGCGCCTCGGCCGTCGACCAATCGAGGCCCTCGCCGCTCTCGATCGTCTTGCGCCGCGCTTCGAGAAAACGCTGGATGGTGCGGTGGAGGTGGAAGCCCTCCGGAACGGCGGTGATCTTTTCGCCGATCTTCTTCAGCCGTTCGAGCGCGACGCCGGTGTTGCCGCGGCGTGGATCGTCGAAACCGTGCGCGATCTTGACGTCGGACCAGCGGCCGTCGAGCCAGTCCGCCTTGTTCGGACGGAAGCTCTGCACCGCTTCCAGCTCCTCGTCGAGATGCGCGCGCCATTCCGCCTGCATCGCCTCGACATCGGCTTGCGTCACGACGCCTTCCGCGACCAGCTTCTTGCCGTAGATCTCGACCGCGGTCGGATGCGAGCGGATCACCTTGTACATCAGCGGCTGCGTGAACGAAGGCTCGTCGCCCTCGTTGTGGCCATGCCGGCGATAGCAGAACATGTCGATAACGACAGGCTTCTGGAACTTCTGCCGGAACTCGGTCGCGATCTTCGCCGCGAA
This sequence comes from Variibacter sp., assembly GCA_050187875.1. Lineage (GTDB taxonomy): Bacteria > Pseudomonadota > Alphaproteobacteria > Rhizobiales > Xanthobacteraceae > JAFKKS01. The sequence goes on along the minus strand of JBFWXB010000022.1, from coordinate 26,613 downwards.
CGTCACCGCTTCCGGATCGTCGCCGTTCACGTGGAAGATCGGCGCCTCGATCATCTTCGCGACATCGGACGGATAGGGCGACGACCGGCTGTAGAGCGGATAGGTGGTGAAGCCGATCTGATTGTTGACGATGAAGTGCACCGAACCGCCGGTGCGATGGCCGCGCAGGCCGGAGAGACCGAAACATTCCGCCACCACGCCCTGGCCCGCGAACGCCGCGTCGCCGTGGATGAGCAGCGGCATCACCGCCGTACGATCGTCCGGCGTGCAGTGGTGCTGATCCTGCTTGGCGCGCGCCTTGCCGAGCACCACGGGATCGACGATCTCGAGATGCGAGGGGTTGGCGGTCAGCGAGAGGTGAACGCGATTGTCGTCGAACTCGCGGTCGGACGACGCGCCGAGGTGATACTTGACGTCGCCGGAGCCCTCGACGTCGTCGGGCGATGCGGAACCGCCCTTGAACTCGTGGAAGATGACGCGGTGCGGCTTGCCCAGCACCTGCGCCAGCACGTTGAGGCGCCCGCGATGCGACATGCCGAGGATGATGTCCTTCACGCCGAGCGCGCCGCCGCGCTTGATGATCTGCTCGAGCGCCGGGATCATCGCCTCGCCGCCGTCGAGGCCGAAGCGCTTGGTGCCGGTGAACTTCACGTCGCAGAACTTCTCGAAGCCTTCCGCCTCGACGAGCTTCTTGAGGATGGCGCGCTTGCCCTCCGGCGTGAAGGTGATCTCCTTGTGGGGGCCCTCGATGCGCTCCTGAATCCAGGCCTTCTGCTCGGGGCAGGAGATGTGCATGAACTCGACGCCGAGCGTCTGGCAGTAGGTCCGCTTCAGGATCGCGACGATTTCATGGATCGTCGCGAATTCGAGGCCGAGCACGTTGTCGATGAAGATCTTGCGGTCGAGATCGGCGTCGGTGAAGCCATAGGAACTCGGATCGAGCTCGACATCGGGCGGCTGCACCGTCATACCCAGCGGATCGAGGTTGGCGTGCAGATGGCCGCGCATGCGGTAGGCGCGGATCAGCATGATGGCGCGCACCGAGTCGCGCGCCGCGTGCAGCACGTCGGCATTGCTCAACGCGACACCGGCGCCCTGCGCCTTCGCCTTGATCTTGTCGCCGGTGCTCTTTTCCAGCCCCCGCCAGTCGCTGTCGAGCGCGGCGGTCAGTTCATCCCGGGCGGGCAGCGGCCAATCGCCGCGCTTCCAGGAGGGGCCGTCCGCCTCCTCGCGCACGCGCGCGCTGTCGTCCTTGAGGCTCTTGAAGAAGGCCTGCCATTGGCCGTCGACCGAGTTCGGGTCCTTGGCGTAACGGGCGTACAGGTCTTCGACATAGCGGGCATTACCCCCGTCGAGAAACGACGTGAGGGCGAAAGCCGCGTTGGTATCCTGGCGAGACATCGTCAATCCTGGCTGACGGTGCGGCGTCCGGCCGCCGCCCGAATCGGGATAAAGCCCGCCGCGCGAGCTACCCTTGCTCTTACAGCATTTATTTAAGACGCGTGTAAGGCGTGTAAAGCCAAAGGAGTGAACTTCGAGTTCAGGACTTCGAGTTCAGGACGTGGATTTCAAGACCTCGACCAGGGTCTTGCCCAGCCGCGCCGGGGACGGCGAGACCTTGATGCCGGCGGCCTCCATCGCGGCCGTTTTCGAGCCGGCATCGCCCTTGCCACCGGAAATGATCGCGCCGGCATGTCCCATGCGGCGGCCAGGGGGGGCGGTGACGCCGGCGATGAAACCGACCATGGGTTTCTTGCGGCCCTTCTTCGCCTCGTCCTTGATGAACTGGGCCGCGTCCTCCTCGGAGGCGCCGCCGATCTCGCCGATCATGACGATCGCTTCCGTCTGCTTGTCGGCCAGGAACATCTCCAGGACCTCGATGAAGTCCATACCCTTCACCGGGTCGCCGCCGATGCCCACGGCGGACGTCTGGCCGAGGCCCTCCTGCGTGGTCTGGAACACCGCCTCATAGGTGAGCGTGCCGGAGCGCGAAACGATGCCGACCTTGCCGGGCTTGAAGATGTTGCCGGGCATAATGCCGATCTTGCAGGCGCCGGCCGTCATCACGCCCGGGCAGTTCGGGCCGACGAGGCGCGACTTCGAGCCGCAGAGCGCCCGCTTCACCTTCACCATGTCGGCGACCGGAATCCCCTCCGTGATGCAGATGATCAGCGGGATCTCGGCGTCGATCGCCTCGAGGATGGCGTCGGCGGCGCCGGGCGGCGGCACGTAGATGACGCTCGCGTCGCAGTCCGTCTCCTCACGCGCCTGCGCGACGGTGTCGAACACCGGCAGGCCGAGATGCATGGTGCCGCCTTTGCCGGGCGAGGTGCCGCCGACCATCTTGGTGCCGTAGGCGATCGCGGCTTCCGAATGGAAAGTACCGTTCTTGCCGGTGAAGCCCTGGCAGATGACCTTGGTGTTCGCGTCGATCAGGATGGACATCAGGCCGCCTTCTTCACCGCTTTGACGATCTTCTGCGCCGCGTCGTCGAGGTCGTCGGCGGAGATCACATTGAGCTTCGACTCGTTGATGATCTGCTTGCCCTTCTCGACATTGGTGCCTTCAAGGCGCACGACCAGCGGCACGCGCAGGCCGACGTCCTTCACCGCCGCGACCACGCCTTCGGCGATGACGTCGCATTTCATGATGCCGCCGAAGATGTTGACGAGGATGCCCTTCACCTTGGGATCGGCGGTGATGATCTTGAACGCGGCCGCGACCTTCTCCTTGCTGGCGCCGCCGCCGACATCGAGGAAGTTCGCCGGCTCCTCGCCGTAGAGCTTGATGATGTCCATCGTCGCCATGGCGAGGCCGGCGCCGTTGACCATGCAGCCGATGGTGCCGTCGAGGGCGACATAGTTGAGGTCGTACTTCGAGGCCTCGACTTCCTTCTCGTCCTCTTCGTTGAGGTCGCGCAGCGCGACGATGTCGGCGTGGCGATAGAGCGCGTTGTCGTCGAAGCCGACCTTGGCGTCGAGGCAGAGGAGCTTGTCCTCCTTGGTGACGACGAGCGGGTTGATCTCCAGCATGCTCATGTCCTTCTCGACGAAGGCTTTGTAGAGCCGCGAGAGAAGGCCGACCATCTGCTTCTGCAGGTCGGCGTCGAGGCCGAGCACTTCCGAAATGAGGCGCGCGTGGAACGGCGACACGCCGGTCACCGGATCGACGGTAAGCGTATGCACTCTCTCCGGCGTCTTCGCCGCGACTTCCTCGATGTCCATGCCGCCTTCGCGCGACACGACGATGGCGACGCGCGAGGTTCCGCGATCGACCAGCATCGAGAGATAGAACTCGCGATCGATCGCCGAGCCTTCCTCGATGTAGAGGCGGCGCACCTTGCGGCCGGCGGGGCCGGTCTGATGCGTCACCAGGGTCGAGCCGAGCAGGCGCTTCGCCTCTTTTTCGACATCGCCGATCGACTTCACGACTTTGACGCCGCCCGCCTTGCCGCGGCCGCCCGCGTGGATCTGCGCCTTCACCACCCAGACCGGGCCACCGAGCTCATTCGCCGCCTTCGCCACTTCTTCCTGCGACAGCGCGGGAACGCCGCGCGGCACCGGCACGCCGAATTCGCGCAATACCGCCTTCGCCTGGTATTCGTGGATGTTCATGCTTCCGCCCTCTCGTGTCCCGCACGCGATGCAGCGCCTAGATCACGATGATTTTGGATCGAATCGATCCAAAATCATAAACGTGATCGATTCTCATAACTTAGAGCGGGATGCGGGCGGAAAACCGCTCCACACTTTTCCTCATCCCGCTCTAGGCGCCGCGTTGCAGATGCGGGACCCCGGTCGTCTTCCGGAACACCGGGTTCCCGGGTCTGCATTGCATCGCTTCGCGCTGCGCCGCGCCCGGGAAACGGGCTCCAAGCATCAAGCTCATTCACTTCGCCAGGTCCGGCACGATTTTCTTGCACGCGTCAACGAGCGTCTGCACCGAGCCGACCGACTTCGTCAGCATCTCCTGCTCGGCACGCGAGAGCTCGATCTGCACGACGCGCTCGACGCCCTTGGCGCCGATCACCACCGGGACGCCGAGATAGAGATCGCGCACGCCGTATTCGCCGTTGAGATAGGCGGCGCAAGGCAGGACGCGCTTCTTGTCCTTGAGGTAGCTCTCGGCCATCGCGATGGCCGACGCCGCCGGCGCATAGAAGGCCGAGCCGGTCTTGAGCAGGTTGACGATCTCGCCGCCGCCCTTACGCGTGCGGTCGACGATTGCGTCGATGCGCGCCTGGCTGGTCCAGCCCATCTTCACGAGGTCGGGCAGCGGAATGCCGGCGACGGTCGAATAGCGCACCAGCGGCACCATGTCGTCGCCGTGGCCGCCGAGAACGAAGGCGGTGACGTCCTCGACCGAGACGTTGAATTCGTCGGCGAGGAAGTAGCGGAAGCGCGCCGAGTCGAGCACGCCGGCCATGCCGACGACCATGTGCTTGTTGAGGCCGCTCGACTTCTGCAGCGCCCAGACCATGGCGTCGAGCGGATTGGTGATGCAGATAACGAAGGCGTTCGGCGCATATTTGCGGATGCCGGCGCCGACCTGCTCCATGACCTTGAGGTTGATGCCGATGAGATCATCGCGGCTCATGCCCGGCTTACGCGGCACGCCGGCGGTGACGATGCACACGTCAGCGCCCTCGATCGCGTCGTATGTGTTGGTGCCGGAGAAGCGGGCGTCGAAGCCGTTGACCGGCGAAGACTCCGCCAAATCGAGCGATTTGCCCTGCGGAATGCCTTCCGCGATGTCGAACATCACAACGTCGCCGAGCTCCTTGAGCCCCACGAGATGTGCCAGCGTACCGCCGATCTGGCCTGCGCCGATCAAGGCAACCTTTTTGCGTGCCATGCGAGGAAAAACCTTCGAAGATGGATGAGACGCTGCCGAACCGCAGCCGTCGCTGGGTTAATCCTTAAACGCCCTCCACACAAGCCAGGATGCCGTTGGCAAAGCCATCCTGCATCGCGCTCTCAAAAAACTATTATACATTATACCAGAATGACAAGCACCTTTCGCCGCCCTGTTGTGGTGCAATGCACAGGGCCGTCATTCCGGCCAAGGCGGCAACGCCGCCGCGAGCCAGAAACCGGAACCATCATGCTCTCGATAATGCTGAGGCCAACAGCGCTCGGCCGGCACGACGGAGGAGAAGGAGAGGGCACGACTGACGGCCGGGCACGACGTCGTAGCCCGTGTTGAGCGCAGCGAAACGCGGGGAACCGTCCGGGCCGGGCGCGCCTCCCGGATTTCGCTGCGCTCAATCCAGGCTACGGGGCACGCGGACTGCGCTCAGCCCGGGCGACGGACTGCAAGTCGACGCGGGCCTCAGGTATCGACCACTCCGGGGCGCACCTCGCCGGCGGCGGCGCGCGAGCCGTGCGGAAGCGCGAGATATTCTTCCGAGCGCATCTCGATCAATCGCGACGCCGTGCGGCTGAACTCCAGCGCCTCGTAACCATTCTCGCCGGTATAGAGATCCGTGGGTTCGGCCGCGGCGGAAGCGACGAGCTTCACGCCGTAGTCGTAAAGCGTGTCGATGAGAATGATGAAGCGCTTCGCCTCGTTGCGGCGCGCGTAATCCATGACCGGGATGTGGTCGATCAGCAGCGTATGAAACTCATGCGCGATCTTGAGATAGTCGGCGGCGGCGAGCGGAACGCCGCAGATGTCCTTGAAGGCGAAGCGGGCGGCGCCCATCGCCGCGCGCGGCACATGGATGACGCGGCTCTTGATCGGCAGATCGACCGGCGCGCCATTTTCGCCGGTCGTCAGGCGGCGCCACGCCTGGTTCATCGCGGCGTCGGCGGAAGCGTCGGCGGGAACGTACCAGACCGGCGCGCCCGCAAGCTTTTCCAGCCGGAAATCGGTACGCGAATCGAGCCGCATCACGTCGACGCGCGATTTGAGAAGCGCGATGAACGGCAGGAACAGCGCGCGATTGAGGCCCTCGGCATAAAGATCGTCGGGCGCGACGTTCGAGGTCGCGACGACGACAAGACCGGCCTCGAAGAGCTGCGTGAACAGCCGCCCGAGAATCATCGCGTCGGCGATGTCGGTGACGTGGAATTCGTCGAAGCAGAGCAGCGTGCATTCTTCGCTGATATCCGCGGCCACCATCGAGATCGGATCGCCTTCGCCGACCTCGCCGCGCTTCTGCTTCTGGCGGTACGCGTGCACGCGCTCATGCACGTCCAGCATGAACTCATGAAAGTGCGCCCGCCGCTTGCGCTCGGCCGGCGCGACGGCGAAGAACAGATCCATGAGCATGGTCTTGCCGCGTCCGACGCTGCCGTAGAGGTAGACGCCCTTGACCGGTTCGCGCTCGCCCTTTCGCCGCAGCAGCCAGCCGAGCGCCGAGGACTTGCCGCTGTTGCGCCGCGCCGCCAGGTCCTGGCACAGCCGTTCGAACCGGCCCAGGATCGCCTCCTGCGCGGTGTCGCGTTCGATTTCGCCGGCGGCGACCAGCGCGTCGTAGCGGTTCGAAAGAGCGCCTTGCATGTGAGGTGAAAAACTCGGTGGCGGGTGGCTCTCTCATAGTGCGGGACGCGATGGAGCGAAACCCGGTTCCGCTCTCCCCGCGCGTTTCCCACGGCGGAAAGCGCTTTTTTTCGGGGCGTTATAAGCCGCGTGCGAGCAGCGTCCTCACGGACCGGTGAAGCTGGCCCCGGATGTGGCCGGAACCACGCCGCGCCGCCCTCGTTAGCTCCAAGTGCCAGGCAGCGCACGGCGCGCGCCAACCGGCCGGCAAACAACGGCCTCGCGCGCCAGAAACAAACCATCCTTCAAAGGAGAACGGGATGAACAACACGATGAAGGCCGCGCTCGCGGCTGTGCTCGCGGTCGGCTTGGCCGCCACCGCCCAGGCGGGCGAAGGATCCGTCGACTCCGACAACAATGTGATCGGAACGCAGCAATATCCGAACGAATACGAGCCCCGCTATGCCGCGCCCGAGATCGTGGTCGTGCCGGGCTACGAGACGCCGCGTTATTACGGGACGCCGGATTATGCGGTCTCCGCCCCGGTCATCGGCGCGGACGAGAATACCGGCTACGTGCCGAGAAGCATGCCAGAGCCCGACTACGACGAGTAGCGGCTCGCGCAAGAGGATCACCCGAAACGGCCGGCCCGGCGCCGGCCGTTTTCTTGCGACCCCATGCCACGGCATTTTTTCGCGCGGATTCATTTAACGGCCACGATCGCAGCCTTACATCTAGCTCCGCATGACAAGACCCGGAACGGGCGTCGGCGAATGCATCGTGAGGAAGCGCACCTGCGAGAGCCTTCAACGAAGGCGAACCCTCATGACGCACGAACCTCTCCCGCACGCCGGCACCGTTCGCAAGCTCCCCCCCGCGGATCACGCCGCCTATCGCGACCATCTCCTGCGTCTCGACCCTGAAAGCCGCCGCAGCCGCTTCAGCGGCGCCGTGTCGGATGCCTTCATCGAGAACTACGCGTCGATGTCGCGCGACCTCCGCACGGTAATGCATGGCTTCTTTCTCGACGGCATCCTGCGCGGCGTCGCCGAACTGCGCCCGCTCGGCCCGCACCTGGCACACGAGGCGGAGGCCGCGTTCAGCATCGAGAAGCCGTGGCAAAGCCATGGCGTCGGCGCCGTGCTGCTGCGGCACACGATCTTGAGCGCACGCAACCGGCGTATCCGAACGCTCTACATGGCGTGCCTCGCGGAGAACAAGGTGATGCAGCGGCTGGCGCGAAAATTCGACGCCGATCTGCAATTCGATTTCGGCAGCGTCGCCGCGCATGTGGAGGCGCCGCAGCCGACGGCGCTGTCGCTGATGCGCGAGTCGCTGGTGGATACCCTCGGCTTCGCCACCGCCGTGCTCGACGTGCAGGCGCGATTGTTGAAACACGCCTAAAGCATGATCCCGAAAAGTGGAAACCGGTTTTCTGAAAAGCATGTCCTCGGGCCCGATCCGGCGGACCATGCTCAAACAAAACGATAACGACGGGTCTGATTCAATGTTGGATCAGACCCGAGAGCCCTCTTTGGCTCGCGCGTTTGTGTTCGCACTTGCACCATTTGCATGGCTGCCGCGCCGCGCCTTCCAATCATCGCCGTCCGCGTTATCTGGCGGCAGGCTGCAAGGCGACGGCGGCGTTGACCGGATGTCTCCTGCGGCGTCAACCAGAACGGTGACCCTCAAGTTGGAATCTTCCGAACGTATCCCGGTACGTTCGGAATCGGGGCAAGTGCGTCACGCTCGTTCGCAATGGAGATGATCATGAAGACGACTCAGACGATCGCACTCGCCGCCGCCCTCACGCTGACGGCGCTCGGCTCGCAGGCTTTCGCCGGCGAGGGCTCTCCCGACCTTTCCAACAACTATCCGGCTGTCAACGAGAGCGACCCCGGCGGCTCGAACTACGGTAATACTTACGGACGTTTCTCCGAGCCTTACTACACGCGGCCTCGCACCATGTATCGCGGCTACGCGACGCCACGTGAGGACGAGAATACCGGCTCCATCGTGCGGCAGAACCGCTACGAGGAAGAAGACGGCATCAACGGCGAGTAGCGCCGCACACCGTTAAAAATGCAAACGGCCGGCGTTGCGCCGGCCGTTTGCTGCGCGCTCATATGCGCCAAGGCTTACGCCGGCGCGTGACAAACCGCCTCGATATCGTGGCCGTCGATTCGATCCAAAATCATCGTGATCTGGGGTTATGGATTCCGGGCTCGCCGCAAGAGCGGCGCCCCGGAATGACACCGCTGCTTTCCCCGAAGGCGCTACGTCTGCCGCTCGACCATCATCGCCTTGATCTCGGCGATCGCCTGCGCCGGATTGAGGCCCTTCGGGCACGCCTTGGTGCAGTTCATGATGGTATGGCAGCGGTAGAGGCGGAACGGGTCCTCCAGGAAGTCGAGGCGCTCGCCTGTCTGCTCGTCGCGCGAATCCTTGAGCCAGCGCGCCGCCTGCAGCAGCGCCGCAGGGCCGAGATAACGGTCGCCGTTCCACCAATAGCTCGGGCATGAGGTCGTGCAGCAGGCGCACAAAATGCATTCGTAAAGTCCGTCGAGCTTGCCGCGCTCGGGCTCCGACTGCTTCCACTCGCGCTGCGGCGTCGGGCTCACCGTCTGCAGATAAGGCTGGATGGACGCGTGCTGCGCATAGAAGGTCGTCAGGTCCGGCACCAGGTCCTTGACCACCGGCATGTGCGGCAGCGGATAGATCTTCACCGTTCCGTCGATCTCGTCCATGCCGCGCGTGCAGGCGAGCGTGTTGACGCCGTCGATGTTCATCGAGCAGGAGCCGCAGATGCCCTCGCGGCAGGAGCGGCGGAAGGTCAGCGTCGAATCGATGTTCGACTTGATCCAGATCAGCGCGTCCAGAACCATCGGCCCGCAGTCGTCGCGGTTGACGTAGTAGGTGTCCATCCGCGGGTTCTTCTGCTCGTCGGGACTCCAACGATAGATCTTGAACTCCGTGACGCGCGCCGCGCTCATCGGCTTCGGCCACGTCTTGCCCTCGGTGATCCGCGAGTTCTTCGGAAGCGTCAGTTCGACCATATCATCAGTCTTTCAGTTCTAAGGACGAGCGTTAAGTGCACGAAAGCAGCAAATTGGTGCGGGTTTTGCCCATGACGGCATAGCCGCGCGCCACCATGTCGGCGATGCAGTCGTGCTGCCATCCGGCACGGTGCAGGTGCTCGATCACGACCCGCCGCGGCCAGAGAGCGCGAGGCGCAGTTGAAAAGAACGGCACGAGGACGTGGTCCTCATGCCCTTCGATATCGATCTTCAGTGCATCGATGGCGTCAATCCCGGCGTCCAAAACCGTGTCGAGAAGCGGCCGCGCCCGCACCACGTAGTCGCCTTCGCCGCGAACAGCGCTCGCGCCGAGATTGGCCGCATCGAGGCGCAGTGCGAGTTCTCCCTCCTTAGCGCTCAGCGCATGGCCGAGCACCGTCACCTTGTCGAAGCCGCTGAGCGCGACATTGGCGCGCAACTGATCGGCGAGGATTTTGAGCGGCTCGATCGCCAGCACCCGGCAACCTCCGTCGGTCGCCGCGGAAACCAATATCGTGTAGGCCCCGACATTCGCGCCGATGTCGACGAATACGCCATCACAGGCCGTCGCAGCGAGAAACGCGACCTCGCTGGCCTCGAACTGCGGCTTGAGCAACAACGCCCGATCGGTCCCGTTGTGATCGAGGCGCAATCGAAACGCACCGCCGCCGACCCGCCAATCGATCGGTCCTGGGCGAACGTGCGCCAGCAGCCGCACGACTCCGTTTCGCAGCCGGCCGTGATGCAGCGGCGTCGCGCGCGCGAACGCGATAATGCGCTGCTGGAGCGCGCTCGGCGCGTAGGCGCCGAACACCGGGGACTCGATTTGCGTCGGCTCGCTCAATAAACCCGCGCCTTCGGCTCGACATACGCGACGTCGTTCGAAAGGGTGTAGCTGTGCACCTGGCGATAATTCAGGGTGACCTTGCCCTTGTCGTCGAGCCAGGAGAGCGTGTGCTTCATCCAGTTGGCGTCGTCGCGATCGGGATAGTCCTCGCGCGCGTGGGCGCCGCGGCTTTCCGTGCGGTTGAGCGCGGAATCGACGGTGACCACGGCCTGCGAAATCAGGTTGTCGAACTCCATCGTCTCGACGAGATCGGAATTCCACACCAGCGACCGATCGGTGACATGGACGTCGGAGATGCTGGCGAAGACGTCATGAATGAGCTTGTGGCCCTCCTGCAGCACGTCGCCGGTGCGGAACACCGCGCAGTTCGTCTGCATGGTCTTCTGCATCTTCAAGCGCAGTTCCGCGGTCGGCGTGCCGCCGGAGGCGTGCCGGAAGCGATCGAGCCGCGCCAGCGCGCGGTCGGCGGAATCCTTCGGCAGTTCGCCCTGAGTCTCGCCGGGAGTGAGCACATCGGCGCAGCGCAGCGCCGCGGCGCGGCCGAACACGACGAGATCGATCAGCGAGTTCGAGCCGAGCCGGTTGGCGCCGTGCACGGACACGCTCGCCGCTTCGCCGAGCGCCATCAGGCCGGGCACCAGCGTATCGGCATCGCGGCGCGCTTCGCCGTGATAGTTCGTGGGGATGCCGCCCATATTATAGTGCACGGTCGGCAGCACCGGGATCGGCTCGCGCGTCACGTCGACGCCGGCGAAGATGCGCGCCGATTCGGAAATGCCCGGCAGCCGCTCGTGCAGCACCTTCGGATCGAGATGGTCGAGGTGCAGGTAGATGTGGTCCTTGTCCTTGCCGACGCCGCGGCCTTCGCGGATCTCGATGGTCATCGCGCGCGAGACGACGTCGCGCGAGGCGAGGTCCTTCGCGGACGGCGCATAGCGCTCCATGAAGCGCTCGCCCTCGGAGTTGACGAGATAGCCGCCCTCGCCGCGCGAGCCCTCGGTGATCAGGCAGCCGGCGCCGTAGATGCCGGTCGGGTGGAACTGGACGAACTCCATGTCCTCGAGCGGCAGCCCGGCGCGTAGCGCCATGCCGCCGCCGTCGCCGGTGCAGGTGTGCGCCGAGGTGCAGGAGAAGTAAGCGCGGCCGTAGCCGCCGGTCGCCAGGATCGTCGTCTGCCCGATGAAGCGGTGCACCGTGCCGTCGTCGAGCTTCAGCGCGACGACGCCGCGGCAGCGGCCTTCGTTGTCCATGACGAGATCGATGGCGAAATATTCGATGAAGAACTCGGCGTTGTGCTTCACCGCCTGCCCGTACATCGTGTGCAGCATGGCGTGGCCGGTGCGGTCCGCCGCGGCGCAGGTGCGCTGCGCGGTGCCCTTGCCGTAATGCGTGGTCATGCCGCCGAACGGGCGCTGATAGATGCGTCCGTCCTCGCGGCGCGAGAACGGCAGGCCCCAATGCTCGAGCTCGTAGACCGCCGCCGGCGCGTTGCGCACCATGTATTCGATGGCGTCCTGATCGCCGAGCCAGTCCGACCCCTTGACGGTGTCGTACATGTGCCAGCGCCAATCGTCCTCGCCCATATTGCCGAGCGCGGCGGCGATGCCGCCCTGCGCCGCAACGGTGTGCGAGCGCGTCGGGAACACCTTCGTCACGCAGGCGGTGCGCAGGCCGGCCTCGCTGCAGCCGACGACCGCGCGCAAGCCCGCGCCGCCGGCGCCGACCACCACCACGTCGAAGGTGTGATCCTCGATCGGATAGGCGCGGCCGTTCACCGCCGGCGCGCCATGGCCGTTTCCGTTGGTCTTGCCGTTACCGGCCATAGCGTCAGACTCCGAAGCTCAGTTTCAGAAGCGCGAACGCGCAAGCGACGCCCACTGCGACACAGAAGAAGGTGTTGCCCATGATCAAGGCGATCTTGCCGAACTCGTGATGGATGTAGTCCTCCACGATCACCTGCATGCCGAGCCACATGTGATAGACGGTCGTGAACACGAACAGCATCATCACGATCGCGACGAGCGGCGAGCCGAGAATCTGCACGGCGGCGGCGTGATTGCGCCCGATCAGCGTCATCGCCACCACGATGAAGATCAGGGTCAGCGGGACGGCGGCGACCGCGGTGAGCCGCTGATGCCAGAAGTGCCGCGTGCCGGAATGCGCGGCGCCGAGATGGCGCACGCGCCGGACGGGCGTGCGCATATCCTGCGAATTGTTTTGTGTGGTGCTCATCCGCGCCCCAAGGCCAGGTAGACGACAAGGAGGATCACGGTCAGGCCGATCGAGCCGATCAGCGTCGCGCGCGTGAGCCACTCACGCTCCGCCGGGCCGAAGCCGTAGCCGAGATCCCAGATAAGGTGGCGGACGCCACCGAGAAGATGATGCAGCAGCGCCCAGGTGGCGAGCAGGATCACGAGCTTGCCGATCCATGAGCCGGCGGCCGCCTGGAAGGAGGCGTAGTCGGCCGGGCCGGACGCGGCGGCGAGCAGCCACCAGGTCATCAGCAGGACGCCGAAATAGAGCGCCCCGCCCGTGATGCGATGCACGATCGACATCGTCATCGTCAGCGTCATGCGGTAGATCGAAAGATGCGGTGAAAGAGGTCGGCTGTCGGACATGCGAGGACCAAGCGTAGGGCGGCCGGAACCGCTTATTGGAATTGTTCGTATCCGAAACCCGAGGTGGCCGGAGCCGCTCGTCGAAACGACTTTCGCGGCAGCCGAATTCCGGGTGGATGGACAAGCCCGCGTCTAGGGACCGCAGGTTCGCCCGGAGCGAACATGCGCCCCAAAAACCTCGCTTACAATCCCTCTTTGGCGTAATGTGCCTTCGCGTTTCGCGAAAGCACCCATGCGTTTCGATCTCACCGACCTCAGTCTCTTCCGGCATATCGTCGAGGCCGGAAGCATCACGCACGGCGCGGCGCGGGCCAACCTCGCCCTCGGGGCCGCCTCGACCCGCGTCCGCAACATGGAGGAAGCGCTCGGCGCCCTCCTGCTCACGCGCGGCCGCCAGGGGGTGACACCGACCCAGGCCGGCCGCACCCTGCTGCAGCATGCGCGCGCGATCCTCGCCCAGGCCGAACGCCTGCGCGAGGACCTCGGCGCCTATGCCGGCGGGCTCGCGGGGCAGGTCCACATCCTCTCCAACACCAACGCGCTGACTGAATTCCTACCCGAGACGCTGAGCTCTTTCCTGGCGGAGCACCCGCAGGTCAGCATCGACCTCGAGGAGCGGCTCTCCGACGAGATCGTCGGTCTGATCGCCGAGGGCGGCGCGGACATCGGAATCGTCGCCGGCACCGTGGATGCGAGCCGGCTGACCACCTATCCGTTCCGCAGCGACCGCTTCGTGCTGGTGGTGGCGCGCAATCACCCGCTGGCGGAACGCAACAACATCAGCTTCGCCGAGGTGCTCGATTACGACTTCGTCGGCCTCGACCGGGCGAGCGCGCTGCAGCGCTTCCTCGCCAGCAAGGCAAGCCGCATCGGGCGGCCGTTGCGGCTGCGGGTGCAACTGCGCAGCTTCGACGCCGTCTGCCGGCTGGTGGAACGCAATGTCGGCGTCGGCATCGTGCCGGAGACGACGGTGCGCTGGGCGGAGAAGGCGATGGCGATCAATTCCGTCGACCTGAACGACCCGTGGGCGCAGCGCGAGCTCACCATCTGCGTGCGCAACATCGACGCGCTCGCGCCCTATGCGCGCCAGCTCGTCGAGCACATGCGCGCCGTCACGCCATAGATCACGATGATTTTGGATCGGATCGATCCAAAATCATGAACGTGATCAATTCTCATATTTTAGAGCGGGATGCGGGCGGAAAACCGCTGCACACTTTTCCTCATCCCGCTCTTGCCGCCGCGCGATCCTCGGACTTGCCGGGCCCGGACGGCGCCGGCTCTGGCGGACGGCCATATTGATAGAGAAGCCCCGCCATCAGCACGACGACGAAGCCGATCTGCTGCACGACGAAAGCCGAAAGCGTCGCCGTGCTCAGCGTCGCTTCGTCGGCACGTTTGCGCGCCTTCAGCTTGAACAGTGTATCGCGAAACGCATCCTGCAGACCCATGAGCTTACTCTCGCGCGACATCTCGAACGCGAGTACGTCGGCCCAACTCTGACGCGACGCATCGGGCGCGATGGCGGCGTCGATCTTCTGTGTGAAGGCCTCGCGCTCCGCCTGGAACGTCTTGAGGTCGTGGTTGTAAAGCTCGCCCAGCATGGCCAGCGTCGGTCCGCGCCGCAGCGTGAACATCAGCTCGATATAGGGCCGGCGATAGTCGGCGCGCAGCGTCTCGCCCTGCGAGAGCGCTCCCAGCATCACACCGTTGCTCTGCACGATGCGAAACTGCGCGAGGGTGCGCTCGATGCTGCCGATCCGCTCCTGCGCCCGCGCGATGCCGTCGTCGGCCTCCTTGATGCGCGCACTGACCGTCCGGTCGACGACAATCGCCGAGCAGGCCGCGCCGACGGTCAAAAGTCCGCCGAGCACCGCGTGGATGACGCGGAAACTCCAGAACTCGCGCGTCGTCAGCACCCCGATGCGGCCAAGCCACCGTCCGCGCACCTGCACCCCCGCCCTGAACCCGACATCGCATAGCACAAATGCCGCCGCCGCGCGGCTTCTTGCCAAGCCGCCGCGCGCCCGATAGCAATCGGCACCCGTCGTGACCGGCCCACCGGTCTCCCATCGCGCATGACTGCTTCTTAAGGGATGGGTGCCGCCCGCGGGCGCGCATGACGTGAAGCGCATCAGGCGAGGAGACGACACGATGGCGACCCATAAACTGCTGCTGGCCGGCGGCGACGGCATCGGCCCCGAAGTCGTGGGCGAGGTGAAGCGCCTGATCGACTGGATGAACAAGCACGGCATGGGAACCTTCGAGACCGAAGAGGCGCTGGTCGGCGGCTGCGCCATCGATGCGCACGGCATCCCGGTCACCGACGAGACCGTCGCGAAGGCGAGCGCGGCGGACGCCGTGATCTTCGGCTCGGTCGGCGGCCCGAAATGGGACGGCGTCGAATACGAGAAGCGCCCGGAAGCGGGCCTGCTGCGCCTGCGCAAGGACCTCGGGCTCTACGCCAATATCCGCCCGGCGATCTGCTATCCGGCGCTCGCCGATTCCTCGAGCCTGAAGCGCGAGGCGATCGACGGCCTCGACATCATCATCCTGCGCGAACTCACCGGCGGCGTTTATTTCGGCGAACCGAAAACGATCACCGATCTCGGCAACGGGCAGAAGCGCGCCGTCGACACGCAGGTCTACGACACCTACGAGATCGAGCGCATCGGCCGCGTCGGCTTCGAGCTGGCGCGCAAGCGGCGCAACAAGGTGACCTCGACCGAGAAGCGCAACGTGATGAAGACGGGTGTGCTCTGGAACGAGGTGATGCGCGACGTGCACAAGCGCGAATTCCCCGACGTCGAACTCGAGCACCAGCTCGCCGACGCGCTCGGCATGCAGCTCGTGCGCAACCCGAAGCAGTTCGACGTGATCGTCGCCGACAACCTGTTCGGCGACATGCTCTCCGACGTCGCGGCGATGCTGACGGGCTCGCTCGGCATGCTGCCGTCGGCTTCGCTCGGCGACGTCGATCCGAAAACGAAGAAGCGCAAGGCGCTGTACGAGCCGGTGCACGGCTCCGCGCCCGACATCGCCGGCAAGGGCGTCGCCAACCCGATCGCGATGCTGGCGTCGTTCGCGATGGCGCTGCGCTACTCCTTCAACATGCTGAAGGAAGCGGACCTGATCGACGCCGCGATCGCGGCCGCGCTGGCGAAAGGCTTGCGCACGTCGGATATCGCGACGCCCGGCGCGACCGTCGTCGGCACCACCGGCATGGGCGACGCCGTGCTGAAGGAGATGGAAGCGCTGGCGGCGTGAGCGCCGATTTCGCTCTTCCGACGTCGTCATGGCCGGGCATAGCCCGCCGAAGACGGGCGTGAACGCCCTCTTGTCCCGGCCATCCACGTCTTGCGTGCCGCATAGAGGAAGACGTGGATGCGCGGCATAAAGCGAGCAAGGGAGAGAAAGAAGCCCGGCGGACTAAGAGCGGGACGAGGAAAAGCGTGGAGCGGTTTCCGCCCGCATCCCGCTCCAAGTTATGAGAATCGACCACGTTCATGACTTTGGATCGATTCGATCCAAAATCATCGTGATCTAAAGGCACGCGTCATCGGCCCGAGAGTTACGGCGCCGGGCGCGCCGAGGATCCCTTTCTCCGTTTCCCCGAAAGGGGGATGGAGCGCCGGGAGGCGCCAGGGGCTTGCGAGGCCCCTCAGCGGGTTTGCGAGACGCGCTCATGCGCGCCGGATTCGGACCAGGGTTGCGAAGCCTGATCCGGGGCGCGCGGGCCTCCTTGCGATCGGAGGCCCAGCGCCTCCCGGCGCTCCATCGCGGCTCCTTTCGAAGCCGCTGCTCCATCGCCTCGAGACGCGGTGGAGCACACCTCGATATGCATATTTTCCTATCACACGTCAAGCTCTCCGTGGTCATTCCGGCCAAGGCGGCGCAGCCGCCGCGAGCCGGAACCCAGAATCATCATCATTGCGGATGAAAACGAAGGGCTGACGTGTCCCATATTCGAGGATGCAGCCGCGGCTGTGCCTCGCTTCAGCGATGCGGAGTCTAGGTTCCAGGTCTCGCGCTTCGCGCTCGCCCGGAATGACGGCTGAGGCATAAGGCGGCAGCCCCTTTTCGGACGCGATGCAAATACGGCATGCTAGATCACGACGTCGTTAGATCGAATCGATCCAAAGTCACGAACGTGATCGATACGTAATATTTGGAGCGGGATGCGGGCGGAAAACCACTCCCCACTTTTCCTCATCCCGCTCTTGGCATGTCGCAAGTCGCCACGGAACCTAATCAGGGACCGGGACGTCGTGAGCGAAGGGGCCAGTTCTCGAACGCCGAGGTGCGGATGACACGAACAAAGCCGACGCTGCCAAAGCCGATGCTGCCAAAGCCGATGCGAAGTCTCCTGCGTTCCCTTTCGTGACGGGCCGCAGAGACGAGATGCTGAACCGGCAGGATTCGTCCGTGTCGATCGTCCATCCCGGCAAGAGCGCCACGCTCACGCCGCTCGGCGACACGCCGCTGGTCGTGGAAACGCCGGCGCATCACCTCGACGACGAGACGACGCCGACGGAAAAGTTCTTCATCCGCAACAACGGGACGATTCCGGAGCCGGCAACCGATCCGCTGGCGTGGACGCTCACCATCGACGGCGAAGTCGAGACGCCGCTGGCGCTGACGCTCGACGAAATCCAGTCACGCTTCGAGCATGTGACGCGCCACCTCGTGCTCGAATGCGGCGGCAACGGACGCTCGTTCTACGATCCGCCGGCCGCCGGCAATGCCTGGACCAATGGCGGCGTCGGCTGCGCGCAATGGACGGGCGTGCGGTTGCGCGACCTTCTTCTCGCCGCCGGCGTCAAACCGTCCGCCGTGTTCACCGGCCATTACGGCGCCGACCGCGACCTGAAAGATCCGGCCAAGCAGGCGATGTCGCGCGGCGTGCCGATCGCGAAAGCGCTCGACGAGAACAACCTGGTCGCGTGGGCGATCAACGGCGCGCCCCTGCCGCCGATCCACGGCTTCCCGCTGCGTCTCGTCATTCCCGGCTGGCCAGGCTCGGTGTCGTCGAAGTGGCTGACGCGCGTCTGGGTGCGCGACCGCCGCCACGACGAGAAAGGCATGACCAGCTACCGCGTGCCGATCCGGCCCGTCGTGCCCGGCAGCACGCCCGATCCCGACAACCTGCGCGATCTCGAATCGATGCCGGTGCGCTCGATCATCACCAGCCCGCATGACGGCGCGACATTGCCGGCGGGCGCCTCGCACGTCGCGGTGCATGGCGCCGCCTGGGCGGGAGATATCGACGTTGCGCGCGTCGACGTCTCGATCGACTACGGCGCGACATGGCAACCGGCAACCTTGCTGCCGCAACGCAACGCCTACGACTGGCACCGCTGGACCGCGACGATCGCGCGGCCGGCGGCCGGCTATTATCAGATCTGGGCGCGCGCGACCGACATCAACGGCGTCGCGCAGCCGCACGTGCCGGCGAATTGGAATCCGCAAGGCTACGGCGCCAATCCGATGCACCGGATCGCCGTCATCGTCGATTGACCTCTCCCGAACGCTTGCGACGAAAGACTGGGTGTGAACGTCGTGCGGCGCGTTGACGCGGCGCGCATTCGGGCGCTCAATCTGGAGGCTTTCTAAGCAGCGGCGACATGCGCCGTTATGGAGGTTCAAATGATTACGCGACGTCACCTTATGGGGAGCGTCGGCGCGGGAGCAGCATTGGCCGTCACCGGCCTGAAGCTCCCGTTCCCGGACGATGCCCAGGCTGCCGGTGCAGCCAAAGAACCCGGCCTGCCCGCGGGCACGCGTTCCGAGGCGGTTCTGGAAGCGCTTCCGGGCAAGAAGCCGCTGATCAAGCTCAGCTACCGGCCGCCGAACTACGAAACGCCGCTCGAATATTTCCGCACGCCGATCACGCCGAACGACGCGTTCTTCGTGCGCTACCATCTCTCCGACATCCCCGAGGTCGACGCGAAGACCTGGAAGCTCGCGATCAGCGGCGACGGCGCGGAGAAGCAAGCCGAACTCACGCTCGACGATCTCAAGGCGATGCCGGCCACGGAAGTCGTCGCGGTCAACCAGTGCTCCGGCAATCGCCGCGGCCTGTTCCAGCCGCATGTGCCGGGCGTCGAGTGGGGCTACGGCGCCATGGGCTGCGCGCGCTGGAAGGGCGCCAAGCTCAAGGACGTGCTGGCGAAAGCCGGTCTGAAGAAAGAGACCGTCGAGATCGCCTACAACGGCGCCGACGGGCCGCCCTTCGACAAGACGCCGGATTTCATCAAGAGCATCCCGGCCTGGAAGGCGCTCGATGATGCGACGCTCATCGCCTACGAGATGAACGGCGCGCCGCTGCCGCACTTCAACGGCTTCCCGGCGCGGCTCATCGTGCCCGGCTGGACCGGCACCTATTGGATGAAGCACATCGTCTCGCTCGAGGCGCGCACATCACCGCTCAACAATTTCTGGATGACGACGGCCTATCGCGTGCCGCTCGGGAAATTCCCGATGGTCGCGCGCTTCACGTCGCAGGAAGCGCCGGGCGCGACGGCCACGCCGATCACCGAGATGATGGTGAACTCGATCCTCACCAGCCACGCCGACGGCGCAAAGGTGAAGCGCGGCGGCACGCTCACGGTCGGCGGCATCGCCTGGGACGGCGGCTACGGCATCGCCGGCGTCGAGGTCTCCGTCGATGGCGGCAAGACGTGGACGGCGGCGAAGCTCGGCGAGAATCTCGGGCCGTATGCGTTCCGCCCGTTCAGCTTCGCGTTCTCACCGAAGCGCGGCGCGAACGTCATCGTGGCGCGCGCGACCAACAAGATCGGCCAGGGGCAGACGACGGAACTGGTGCCGAACGGCGCCGGCTACCATCACAACCTGCCGCATCGCATCACATTGAACGCAGCCTGAGGAGGGAGCCATGAAAACCGTTTGCGCCCTGCTCGTCGCCGCGTTCGCTTCCGCCGCGCTCGTCACCGGCGCCTTCGCCGAGGAAAAGCCGATCGAACTGAAGAAAGCGCCGGGCCTCGACAAAGTGGAGGCGAACTGCGCCGCCTGCCACAGCCTCGACTACATCCAGATGAACTCGCCGTTTCCTTCCGCCGCGATGTGGGACGCCGAGGTCGCAAAGATGATCAAGGCTTACGGCGCGCCGATCGACGAAGCCGACGCGAAGGCGATCGCCGAGTATCTGAAGAAGAACTACGGATCGTAACGACGCTTGTGGGATGTAGCCCGCATCGAGCAACGCGAAATGCGGGCCTGCTTTTACGAATGCAGGGGTTCCCGGATTTCGCTTCGCTCGATCCGGGCCACGCCCGAAGCCTGCACCGTCCGTCATTGCCGGGCCTGCCCCGGCAATCCATCATTCACTGGAAACGGTGGATGCGCGGGTCAAGCCCGCGCATGATGAAGACGGACGCACGCTCTGCGCGCGGCGCAACGTGCCTCAGTAATCGAGGCAGCAGCCGGGCAGGGACAGCGCATCCGGCCCCGGATAGCCCCATTCGCGCGTCGGGTTCCACCGCTCGGTGACCGACGGGCGCGTGTTCGGCGGAATCGCATAGTCGGTATAGGAGCGACTGCCCGGATTGATCTCCGGCCCCGGGTCGAGGAAGGAGCGCTCGCGGCGCACGGTGATGCGCGTGGGCGCCCGCGTCCTGCGCGCGCGCTCCACGTCGGCGCGGCTTACTTCGTTGCGGTCGCCGGCATAGGCGCGCGTGCCGCGGCGCGTCTGCGCGTCGGCGGAGGACCACGACGCGATCGCAACGAGGGCGAGCGCGGCGCAAGCGGCGGTCAATGTGGTCCAACGCATGGAACGAATTCTCCTCAGTCCAGAATCCCACAAGTCCGAATCTATCAGCCCTTGTAGCGATGCGCATCCGCTCGGGACAAGCGCGAGATGCGAATGCGCCCATGGCGAGGCTTTCCGGTGACAACGGCGCGGAAAGCCTGGTGTTCCGTCTCGGTTCCTCGGCGTCTCGCTCGCGCCGCAATCGACAGGCAAAGGGGTTTGCGCAAGAATTGCGGCTCGCGAGGAGACGTCGCGGCCGGCAGGTCTTGCGGGGGCGGCCTTTACGGACCGTTCACCCTAGAAACGGTGCGGCCGAAACGTCGGTTTTTACGGCCTTGCCATAGCGAATTCTTAACGATAACGATCATCAGATGCTGGCGTGCAGGTACCTCGTCCGGAGGCTCTTTCGTTGATTTGCCGCTCGGCCCCCCATCGCGGGCGATTCGCCCGCCTTTGGCTCGCATCGGCCGCGCTCGCGGCGACGATCGGCCTGTCCGGGTGCAATACCGAAGGAATTCAGATCAGCGCCAAGCATCTCATGCCGCTGTCGGCTGAGATCGTGTCGACCCTCGAGAAGAAGGGGATGACCAAGGAGGCGCCGATCCTCATCCGCGCCTACAAGGAAGAATCGGAGCTCGAGGTCTGGAAACAGGACGCGAGCGGCCAGTTCGCCCTGCTCAAGATCTATCCGATCTGCCGCTGGTCCGGCGAGCTCGGTCCCAAGATGAAGCAAGGGGACCGTCAGGCGCCGGAGGGGTTCTATACCATCACCCCGGCGCAGATGAATCCGAATTCATCTTATTACCTGTCGTTCAATCTCGGCTTTCCCAACGCCTATGACCGGTCGCACGGCTATACCGGCTCGCACCTGATGGTGCACGGCAACTGCTCGTCGGCCGGCTGCTATTCGATGACCGACGAGCAGATCGGCGAAATCTTCGCGCTCGGCCGCGAGGCGTTCTTCGGCGGACAGAAGCAGTTCCAGGTGCAGGCCTATCCGTTCCGGATGACGGCCGCGAACATGGCCCGGCATCGCAACAGCCCGCATCTGGCGTTCTGGAAGATGCTGAAGCAGGGCTCCGACACCTTCGAGGTGACGCGCCAGCAGCCGAAAGTGGACGTCTGCGAAAAGCGCTACGTCTTCGACGCCGAGGCGCCCGCAGGCGCGCGGTTCGAGCCGGCCGGCCGCTGCCCCGCCTATACGATCCCGACCGAAATCGCCCAGGCCGTGGCTGCGAAAACCAAGCGCGACGACGCCGAGTTCGCCCGCTACGTGCAGCGCGGCATGGAAACGGCCCCGATCAAGACCGGGCGCGACGGCGGCATGCATCCGATCTTCGTGGCGAAGCTCAACCCGCAGCTCGTGAGCGACGGCAAGGGCAATGTGCGCTGGGCCGTTGAAAACCCGCCGATGAACATGTCGATCGGCAAGATCGCGCCGCCGCGCGACGAAGCGGCCGACCTGCGCGTGCCGCCGCAGGTGGCGAGCGCCGACCCGGCGGATGTTCCCGCGGGCGCGGCCGCGCAATCGGCGTCCGTCAGCGCGGCGGTTCCGATGCCGCGACCGGTTCCGAACCGCGCGCATGCGATTGCCGCCGCCCCCGACACGACAGCGTCCACCGTCACCACGGCGTCCGCCGGCCAATCGGGAACGCCCTCCGGCAATCTCTTCAACAAGTTGTTCTCGTCGAAGAGCGAGGATGACGGGGAAAAGCTCGATATCGGGCGCTCGGCATCGTCTTTCGCACGCGCCATGGGCTTCGGCCGCGACGAGCCATCGACGGCCAAGGCGCTGCAGGCGCCGGCGCAGCAGGCGGCCCCGATGCCGGTGGCGCGTTCGCACGCCGCGCATACGCCGCACGCACGGCCGGCCCAGGCCAGCCAGCCGGTGCGGGTCGCCCGTCCGGCGCCGCACGCGACGGATGACGGCAACGCCGACAGGGCGAAGCGCACTGCGCCGGCCGAGAAGGCGGACCCCGCCCGCCGCCAAACGGCCGAGGCGGAAGCTCCCGCTCAACGGCCGTCCAGCGCCGCCGGCCTGATGAAAGGCGCCGCGCCGGTCATGCCGACCGGCAGTTTCGAGAGCCGCTGGCAGACCTTCCGCTGATTCGCTTGAAAGCGCCGCGCGACGCGGCTGTCGTTTCCCCGAGCGATGCCTTGTAGGCCCGGATTGAGCGAAGCGAAATCCGGGACCATGCGCGTGGGGATCCCCGCGTTTCGCTTCGCTCAACACGGGCGACTCGCGGCCGCGCCTCACGCCCGCCGCGGAACAAATACCTCTCTTACCACTTACTAGATGCAGGAGGTGTTCCAACCACCCCCCTATATGATGCGTTTACGGCTGTGCGCCGGAGGCTTTTTTCAAGAATGTTCTCTTAATGTTCTTGCTTTGTACAGAAAGACCCACTAGGATTACTGTCATGCCTCGCTCCGCCGCCCTTCGCCGTCCCCCCGTCGCGCCGCGCCCCCCGGCGCCCGTAGGCGATTTCCTGGGCGTCTCAGTCTCCCGGGATCGCCGGCGTGGGCGAGGCACCCTTTCCAACATGTCCGGGCGCTACGAGCCGATCGCCCGCATCGCCTTCGACGACGGCTGGCGCTCGATCGAGGAGCTGCCGCCGTTCGCGACGACGGTGACGAACGACGCGACGCGCACGATCATCACGCGCAACGAATCGCCGGACATCTCCTTCGACCGCTCGATCAACCCATATCGCGGCTGCGAGCACGGCTGCGTCTACTGCTTCGCGCGGCCGACCCACACCTATCTCGGGCTTTCCGCCGGCCTCGACTTCGAGAGCAAGCTGTTCGCCAAGCCTGACGCGCCGAGGCTGCTGGAGAAGGAACTCTCCGCGAAAGGCTACACGCCGCGGGTGATCGCCATCGGCACCAACACCGATCCGTATCAGCCGATCGAGCGTAGCCACGGCATCATGCGCGGCATCCTCGAAGTGCTGGAGCGCGCCGGGCATCCGGTCGGCATCGTCACCAAGTCGGCGCTGGTGCTGCGCGACATCGACATCCTGGCGCGCATGGCGGAGCGCAACCTCGCCAAGGTCGCGCTTTCGGTGACGACGCTCGACCCGAAACTCGCACGTACGATGGAGCCGCGTGCGGCGACGCCGATGCGCCGGCTCGAGGCGCTGCGGCAACTCTCCGCCGCCGGCATCCCGACCTCGGTGATGGTCGCGCCGGTGATCCCCGCGATCAACGACGCCGAGATCGAGCGCATCCTCGACGCCGCGCATGTCGCCGGCGTGCGCGAGGCCGGCTACGTGCTCCTGCGCCTGCCGCTCGAGGTGCGCGACCTGTTCAAGGAGTGGCTGGAAGCGAACTATCCCGACCGCGCCAAGCACGTGTTCAAGCTCATCCGCGACATGCGCGGCGGCAAGGATTACGACTCCAACTGGGGCGCGCGCATGCGCGGCGCCGGGCCTTACGCCTGGACGATCGGGCGGCGCTTCGAGCTTGCCTGCGAACGGCTCGGCATCAACGCCACGCGTTCGAAACTTTCGACGGAGCATTTCCAGCCGCCGGTGAAAGGCGCGGAGCAACTGAATTTGTTTTGAGGGCGAGCCGAACGCGGTACCCGTCATCCTGAGGTGCGCGCTCTTGCGCGCCTCGAAGGATGGCCGCGCACACCGGCCGTCGTCCTTCGAGGCTCGGCGCAAACGCGCCTCGCACCTCAGGATGACGGATCGGAGCTCGGTGACGCGTGCTGACGGAGAGGCCATATGAACCGTTCCAATTTCCCCCTCACCGTCGTCACGCTCGGGGTCGCCGATGTCGCCCGTAGCGCCGCGTTCTACAGAGCGCTCGGGCTCACGCGGAAAATGAAAGCGACCGGAAACGAGATCGCGTTCTTCGACGCCGGCGGCGTCGTGCTGGCGCTCTATCCCTGGCATCTCCTTGCCGACGACGCCGCAACGCCCGACGCGCCGCGGCCGCAGGCCTTCCGCGGCATGACGCTCGCGCGCAACTGCAAGACCGATGCGGAGGTCGATGCCGTGATGGCGCATGCGCTGAAGATCGGCGCAACCTTGCTGCGCGCGGCAAGCACAACCGATTACGGCGGCTATCGCGGCTACTTCGCCGACCCCGACGGGCATCCGTGGGAGGCGGTGCGCGCGCCGGGCATGGATTTCACCGACGACGGGCGGCTGGTGCTGCCGGCGTGAACCGCTGCACCGACGCGTCGCGGCTCTACCCCGCTTTGGCCTTCAGTTTCGCGGCCTTGCGCAGCGCCGCGTTGATGCGGCTTTGCCAGCCGGGTCCGCCTGCCCGGAAATGATCAAGGACGTCGGGATCGAGACGGATGTTCACCGCCTCTTTCGGCGCATCGGATTTCGGACGGCCGCGCCGCACCGGCACGCCGCCGATGTGCCATTCGCCTCGCGCGAAATCCTCGTCCGTCAGTTCCGGAATTTCCTCGTAGTCCTCGGGCGTGATCTCGTGCGCGTCAAATTTCGCCCAATCGGTGCCCGAAGCGCGCTTTTTCCCGGTCATTGGCTTTCCTCATCGAAATGACATGAAGCGCATCACCGTGCGGCGTCCATACAACGATCACCATGCACCCGCGGAGGTGGCCGACCGTTTGGATGCGAAGCTCCGTAATCGCGCCGCAGGTCCGGAATATCGATCGCCAGGCCGGCGAAGACCTCAGCCGCGTCTTCGAAATCCACGCCGCGCTCGCGCAAAGTCCAATCGCGCTTCGCCGGTCGTATGTGATCCGCAATTTATGTATCCACAAAAATTGACGAATGCAAGGAGACGAATGAAAGATGGGGGCGTCATCGCCGCCCGAACAAGCGCTCGATATCGGCGAGCTTCAATTCGACGTAAGTCGGGCGGCCGTGGTTGCACTGGCCGGAATTCGGCGTCGCCTCCATCTCGCGCAGAAGCGCATTCATCTCCTCCGGTTTGAGGCGGCGACCGGCGCGCACCGAGCCGTGGCACGCCATGGTGGCGGAAACGTGCATCAGCCGCCGCTCGAGCGGCAACGTCTCGTCCCATTCGGCGAGATGCTCGGCGAGGTCGCGCAGCAACGCGCTGGCGTCGATCTCGCCCAGCATCGACGGCGTCTCGCGCACCGCGAGCGCGCCGGGGCCGAACGGCTCGACGATCAGGCCGTAGCGCGCGAGCTCCTCGGCGCGCGATGCGAGGCGCTCGACATCGGCCTCGTCGAGCTCGACGATCTCGGGGATCAGCAGGATCTGGCGCGCGACGCCGCGTGTATCGAGTGCCGCCTTCATGCGCTCGTAGACGAGGCGCTCATGCGCCGCGTGCTGATCGACGACGACGATGCCGTCCTGCGTCTGCGCGACGATATAGGTGTCGTGCACCTGCGCGCGCGCCGCGCCGAGCGGGCGCGTAACGAGATCGGGTGCGTTCTCTTCGACTGCCGCGACGGCGGCGCTCGGGCCGCCGACATCGAACGCCGCCTGCGCCGCTTCGGCAAATCCGACGGACGGCGCACCGGCGCGCGGCATCGCCGGCGCCGACGGAGACGCGCGCCAATCCCAGTTCTGCGATGGCCGCACGCCTTGCGGGCGGAAGGCGGCGATGGTCGCGCCGCCACCGGTCGAGGCGGCGCGGCGCGCATCGCGCGCCAGCCCGTCGAGCAGCGCGCGCACGATCAGCGCGCGCACCAAGCCGGCGTTGCGGAAGCGCACCTCGGTCTTCGCCGGATGCACGTTGACGTCGACCTCGCGCGGGTCGAGCGTGACGAACAGCGCCACGAGCGGATGCCGGGCGCGCGGCAGATTGTCGGCAGAGGCGCCGCGCACCGCGCCGAGCAGCAGCTGGTCGCGCACCGGGCGGCCGGGGACGAAGAGATACTGTCCG
>JBFWXB010000021.1:0-77674 GCA_050187875.1 Variibacter sp. | reverse complement strand
GGTCTGGTGATTGAGGGCCAACCGCAACCCTCTGCTTGTGCTCGTGCTCTTTCAGCTTAGTTTAGCGGTCTGGTGATTGAGGGCCAACCGCAACTCCGACCGCATGCGATAACCGCGGCGCGAAGTTTAGCGGTCTGGTGATTGAGGGCCAACCGCAACGCTGCCATAGACGTTGGCGTAGACGATCTGAGTTTAGCGGTCTGGTGATTGAGGGCCAACCGCAACATCGAACTCGAAAGCGTGAACTACCTGCGTAGTTTAGCGGTCTGGTGATTGAGGGCCAACCGCAACGACGAGCTCATCGTCGGCAAGCTGATCGAAAGTTTAGCGGTCTGGTGATTGAGGGCCAACCGCAACGCGCAAGATAAAGGTGCAAATGTGGCACTTAGTTTAGCGGTCTGGTGATTGAGGGCCAACCGCAACCGGCGTCACCGCCGGCGGCGTCGCATCGAAAGTTTAGCGGTCTGGTGATTGAGGGCCAACCGCAACACGTTTTTCTGCTTCCCGGATTTCGCCTGTAGTTTAGCGGTCTGGTGATTGAGGGCCAACCGCAACTGCGTGTAGTCCGCCCAGTCGGTCGTCTTCAGTTTAGCGGTCTGGTGATTGAGGGCCAACCGCAACCACCTATCCGCGCGGTTCGAGCGCCGGCCTAGTTTAGCGGTCTGGTGATTGAGGGCCAACCGCAACGCGCCGGGCCTGCTGCTGGTCGCCGGCGCCAGTTTAGCGGTCTGGTGATTGAGGGCCAACCGCAACGAGATGCGGTGAGGGGCTGTCGCGCTAAGCAGTTTAGCGGTCTGGTGATTGAGGGCCAACCGCAACCAGATCAGACGGAACCATTTCGTTTCCGTGAGTTTAGCGGTCTGGTGATTGAGGGCCAACCGCAACCAGGGCTACGTTGACACGGTCGCGCACGATAGTTTAGCGGTCTGGTGATTGAGGGCCAACCGCAACGATGACGATCTCAGGCGGGATGTCGGTCCAAGTTTAGCGGTCTGGTGATTGAGGGCCAACCGCAACGACTTTTGACCCCCCCCTAGGTCAGTGCAGTTTAGCGGTCTGGTGATTGAGGGCCAACCGCAACTCAAAAGCCGCGTGATTTCGTCCGACTGCTAGTTTAGCGGTCTGGTGATTGAGGGCCAACCGCAACCGATGATCGCAAGCATCGTCAGACTCCGTGAGTTTAGCGGTCTGGTGATTGAGGGCCAACCGCAACGGCAAGGTGCGGCGTGGCGAACTCGATCGGAGTTTAGCGGTCTGGTGATTGAGGGCCAACCGCAACGAAGATCCCGCGATCGACAGCGAAGACGCCAGTTTAGCGGTCTGGTGATTGAGGGCCAACCGCAACGAAGATCCCGCGATCGACAGCGAAGACGCCAGTTTAGCGGTCTGGTGATTGAGGGCCAACCGCAACCGGGGCGGCGTCTGATGCGACCTGAAGGCTAGTTTAGCGGTCTGGTGATTGAGGGCCAACCGCAACCCGTCGCCTTCGTGACCGCTTCCGGCTCGCAAGTTTAGCGGTCTGGTGATTGAGGGCCAACCGCAACAGTAACCGGTCAGCGTTATCAGGTCCTTGGAGTTTAGCGGTCTGGTGATTGAGGGCCAACCGCAACGCTCGCTCTGGCAACAAAAAGCCGAGGCGAGTTTAGCGGTCTGGTGACTAAGGACCAATGCAATCGCGCCGCATCGATGCCACGAATCAAGACATCGACCCTTTTCGATCCACGATCTCTGGGTAGATCGCAGAGAAGCGCTTCGATTCTCGGAGCGTCAGTTCAATTGACTTGAGCGTCGTATGGCGCATCTTGTCGGGCGCATGATCGAGGTCGCAACCCTGCAATGACGGCGGCGAATATTAGAGAGAGTCTTTACCGCGTCCTTCCACTCGCCGTATTCCTCGCCGCCTATTTCTTCCTCACCGTCGCCGGAAACCTCCTCTACACCTCGGACCTCATCAGCACATCGCTGGAGAGGGTCCTTCCAGACCCCAGCAATATGCCCAAGATGCACGATGCGGCGTTCTGGCTGTTGTTGGCCCTGCCCTTCGTCGCAGCGCCGATCGCATTTGCGGTTCGCCGCCTCCTTGCGCCCGCCACACGGCAGCTTGCGCCGCACATCACAGACATCGAGCCTTGGCATTATGTCCTTATGCTCGCCGCCTGTTACGGCTTCGTCGTCTTCTCCTTCTGGCGTGCCGATGTGCTGGCGCTGGCGTGGGTAGGAAACGATGTTTTCTCTTCCGTCAGAGCGCGCTTTGAGATCTTGGACCGCCTGGGCTTTTGGGCCAGGATGGCGCTGCAATCCCCTTTGGTGTTTCTGACCATCTATTCTTATATCCGCGCCCTCAAGTCCCGGCGCGCGCTTTGGATTGTCGCGTCCGTCATAAATATCGTGTCGCTCGCCACCTTGATGGTGTCGCTGAACATGAAATGGCCGATGATGACGCTATGCGGTGCGCTGACGCTCTCGGTGTTTTTCAATGCGCGCGCGCGCCCGCTGCTGAGCGCGGCGGCGATGGCGGTCGCTTCGGTCGGCGTGTATCTCGTCGTATCGGTCGCGGTCCTTCGCCTTGCGCCTCCCCTCGAATCCGTTCGGCACGAGATCCAGACGCCGTCTTCGGGCGCGCGCCCGTTAAACCAGTATCGCCCTGACACCGGCGGCGTTCTGCTCTCCTCCGCGGAAAATGCACCCTTTCTCCTCTTGCAAGTCATCAACCGGATGGCGCTGCCGGTTCCTTATTATTATGCCACGTTCAGCCGCGAAGGCCCGATTTGCGGGACGATCGTCGATCGTATTCTGCGCAAGACCAACCCCTGTCAGCCAAGCAATCTCATCTACGAGAAGATGTACGGCGAAGACGAATTCGCCGGCATCGGCACGGCGCCCGCGGCCGTTCACATCACTGGCTATGCGCTCGGCGGGTGGCCCGGCGCTCTCGTCGAAATCACGCTGACGATGATCGTGCTGGGTGCGTTCATGGCGCTTCCCGTGACGTCGAGCGCGACCGCAGCAACGATCGGAATCATGGGAGGATTGGCTGGCTATTTCTTTTCCCAGCTGCCATTCGAGGGACCGATCGTCTACGATCACGGCATATTATGGTGGGGCCTGATGATCTCCGCCTATCTGCTGTTTCGTTATTTGAAACAAGCGAAGCGTCCGGCCGGCGAAACGCAGGCCAAGGTTTGATCTCAAGATCGACCCGAGGCGAGCGCTCCATTTTCGATCCAGCCGCCTAGCTCCACGGCTTTTCGCCGAGCGCATCCAGAGGAAATTTGAGGTAGCGCCGGCCGTTCTGCTCCGGCTCCGGCAGCTTCCCGCCCTGAATGTTGACCTGCAGCGCGTGAAGGATCAGGCGCGGCATCGCCAGCGAGCGGTCGCGACGTTCGCGCAATTCGACGAACGACGCCTTGTCCTTGCCCGCGATGTGGATGTTGCTGCGCTTCTGTTCCGCGACGGTGCTCTCCCACTTCGGCGCGCGCCCGCCCGGCTGATAATCGTGGCCGGTGAAGACGCGCGTGCCGTCGGGAAGCGCGAGAATAGCCGCGATCGAGTCCCACAGTCGTGACGCGCTGCCGCCGGGAAAATCAGCGCGCGCGGTGCCGCCATCCGGCATGAACAGCGTGTCGTGCACAAAGGCCGCATCGCCGATGACATACGTCACCGAAGCGAGCGTGTGCCCCGGCGAAAACATCACGCGCGCTTCGAGATTGCCGATGGCGAAGCGCTCGCCGGCGGCGAAAAGCTTGTCCCATTGCGAGCCGTCGGCCGGGATGCCGGGAAGATTGTAGATGTCCTTCCAGAGCTTCTGCACGTCGACGATGCGCTCGCCGATGGCTTTGGGCGCGCCCGTCTTTTCGCGCAGATAATGGGCGGCGGAGAAATGGTCCGCATGCGGATGTGTGTCGAGAATCCAGGCGACACGCAGGCCCCGTTGCGCGACGTCGGCGAGGATCGCGTCGGCGCTGGTGGTGGCCGTGCTTCCCGATTTCTCGTCGAAATCGAGAACGGGATCGATGATCGCGCAGATTTTCGTGCTCGGGTCGGTGACGACGTATTGAATACTGAACGTGCGTGGATCGTAGAAGGCTTTGACATCCGCGCACGCCGTCGATGCACCCGGAGCGATCTCCTGCCTGACCTCCGTCACGGCTTTTGCCCGCCGGCCGCGCGCTGCGCGAGCCAAGTCTCTGCGCCGCGCAGGTCGAAGCCGCGCTGCTCGCCGAAGGCGCGAACCTGCTCGGCGCGCATGCGTCCGTCGAGCACCTCACCCAGCACCCATAACGTCAACGAGCGCGTCCCGCCCTTGCAATGCGCGAGCACCGGACCATCAACGGCAGCGAGCGCCTTCTGGAAGCTGATCACATCGATTTCGGTGATCGTCGCGCTGCTGACCGGTACATGCGCGTAGGCAAGGCCGGCCTTGTCCGCGGCCGCCTTTTCCGCTGCCGAGCCTGGTTGCGCCGCGTCCTCCCCGTCGGGGCGATTATTCACGATGCCCTTGAAGCCGTCTGTCGCGAATTTGGAGAACGACGTGAGCTCCGGTTGCTTCGACACCGCCAGCTTTTCGTTGACGCGCACGGAATCCATATCAGCGCCTCCACCAATGCCTTGTATGCGCCACTTCGCCCGATCTCGAAAGCGTTTCGGGAGCGGCCTTGCGTCGCGCATTCTGTCTCTGCTGAATCTGCAATTGCAATAGCCGCCAACGATTGCGAAGCTCGGTGCGACCATGCGGATTGAACGCCGGGCCCCGCTGCCGGCTTGGAGGACCAATGTCCGGGACGAACATCATCAATGAAGAACAAGGTCTCGAGATTTTCGGCGGCGCAGACGCGCGCAGGCGTCGCGAACGGCCCGCCGCAACCTATCGCGAAGCGGCCCGCGAGATCCCGGTCTTTGCGGAAACGGACGTGCTGGTGGTTGGCGGCGGACCTGCCGGCACTGCGGCCGCGGTGTCCGCCGCGAAGCTCGGCGCCGATGTCATGCTCGTTGAGCGCTACAACCATCTCGGCGGCCTCTCGACCGGCGGGCTTGTCATCTGGATCGACCGCATGACGGACTGGAGCGGCAAGCAGGTGATCGCGGGCTTCGCGCGCGACATTCTGGACCGCTTGCCGAAGGATGCGGTGATGGGGCCGCCGCGCGCGGCGTGGGGCGCCAAGGATGCCGCCACGGTGGACTATTGGGCGTATCGTACCGCCGCGTTCCAAAACACCGTGACCTGGTCGCCCACCATCGATCCGGAAGCGCTCAAAACCTACTCGATGCGCATGCTGCTCGAGAACAAGGTGAAGCTCACGCTGCATGCCTGGGCGGTTCAGCCTATCGTCGAAGACAATCGCCTGCGCGGCGCCATCTTCGAGAGCAAGGAAGGCCGCCACGCCATCCTCGCCAAAGTGGTTGTCGACACGACGGGCGATGCCGACCTTCTTGCGCGTGCCGGCGTCGCTTCGGATTCAGACATCGACACATCCGACATCCATCATTGCATCAACACCGCATTCCTCCTCGGCGGCGTCGATATGGAGCGCTGGACGGCGTTCCGGCGCGACGACAAGCAGGGCTTTGCGGATTTCATGCAGCGCGGCCGCGACAAGCTCCAGTTTTTCGAGAAGCCGTTCTTCTCCTGGCGGCCCGACATCGCGCTTTTCATGGGACCGCGCCTCTCCGGCTACAGCGCAATCGACGTCGAAGACTTGACCGAGGTCGAAATCCGCTCGCGCGCGCTCGCCGTGGGGCATCTCGAAATCTATCGCGCTACCGCGCCTGGATTCGAGAACGCGTATCTCCTCCTCGGCGCGCCGCAGGTCGGCGTGCGGCATAGCCGCCGCTTCGCCGCAACGCGGAAGGTCACACGCGCGCAATGGGACGAAGGGACAGTCTGGGACGACGAGATCGGCGTCTCGACGTCGCTCGCGCCGAAATGGAAAAACATCTCGGTCCCTTATGGCTCGCTCATACCGATGGGACTCGACGGCGCGCTCGGCGCCGGTCGCCACGTCGCATGCGACGCGAGCTCGCATTCTTTCCTGCGCGAAATTCCGCAGTGCTGGATGACCGGCCAAGCGGCGGGCGTTGCCGCGGCGCTGGCGGCGAATGCATCGCTGCAACCGCGGGCGCTCGACCCGCGCGCGATCCAGCGCGAATTGCTGCGCCAGGGGGCTTACCTTTCGCCGTCCATCGCGGCGGCTGACGCGGTGGCCGCAGCGGCAGAGTGAGCCGCCTCGCACGCGGCGGCGGTCAGATCACCGCGCCTCGCGCAGCGATCGGCCACAGCGCCTCGACGCGGCCGTTGCGGACGCCGACATACCAATCGTGGAGATTGACGGTCGGATCGCAGTGGCCCGGGATCAGCCAGATCTGCTCGCCAAGCTTCGGCCGTGAGGCGCCGAAGGCGATCTTCGTATGCTCGTCGGAAATGCCGGTCGCGCTCGCGCCCTCACGCCTCCAAACCCAAGGCAACCC
The DNA here is from genome assembly GCA_050187875.1 of Variibacter sp. Taxonomy (GTDB): domain Bacteria; phylum Pseudomonadota; class Alphaproteobacteria; order Rhizobiales; family Xanthobacteraceae; genus JAFKKS01. The sequence continues at coordinate 71,209 of JBFWXB010000021.1, read as the reverse complement.
CTTCTCGGCGCTCATCGCCTTCAGGCCGGCATCGACGACGACATGGTCGCGCCCCGCCACGCTCATCACCGAGGCGAGGACGAACAGGCTGTGCTCGAACTCGCTATAGCCCTCGCCGGCCTGGTTCCTGATCTGCGCATATTCGGTGTCCATGAACACATACGAGCCGGCCTGCAGCTCGTTATAGACGCCGCTTGCCGCCTCGATGGCGAAGGTGCCGGTGCCGGCCCCGCCAATGATCTCGCAGACCAGGGTCGAAGGCGCGAGCGCGTCGAGTGTTTCGCGCACGGCGTCGACGGCCGAGGCGATGGCCTGCGTGCGCTCCTGATAGGTCGCGAGGTGCTGCGCGCGACCGTGATACGCCTGCAGGCCACGGAACTTCAGATGCGAAGCATCGGCGATCCGCTTGGCGAGGCTCGCTGCAGCTTTGCCCGGCTCGACGCCGCAACGTCCGGAGCCGACGTCGATCTCGACAAGCCCGCCGACCTCGACGCCGAATTCACGTGCGACGGCCGCCATCGCGTCGATTTGCTCCGGCGCATCGAAACAAAGCGCAACCGTCGCGTCGGCGGCGAGCGCCGCCAAGCGCCGCAGCTTTTTCTCACCGACGACCTGATTGCTCACCAGAATGTCCTTGATGCCGCCGGCAACGAGCGCCTCCGCCTCGCCGACTTTTTGCACGCATTGGCCGATGGCGCCCTGCGCGATCTGGCGGCGCGCGATGGCGGGCGACTTGTGCGTCTTCGCATGCGGGCGCAGCCGCACGCCCGCGACGCGCGCATGCTCCGCCATCTTCGCGATGTTGCGGTCGAGTGCATCGAGGTCGATGACGAGGGCGGGCGTTTCAACGTCACTGATCGGATCGCCGATCTCGGCAGGGGCGCGATTCATGAGTTCAATCCATCATCCTTGAATTTGCTTGTGTTCGGTGCGGTCGCTGGTAGCACGAAGCGTTCGATGGCGTCGGCAAAACCATCGTCCGCATTCGACGTCGTCGAATAATTCGCCTGGGCCTTGACGTGGTTCTGCGCATTGCCCATCGCGATCGACAGCCCGCTCGTGGCGAACATTGGCAGATCGTTATCCATGTCGCCGATGACCACAATCTCCTCGCGAGGGATGCTAAGCCGCGCCGCGACGCCGGCGACGAATGTTCCTTTGTCTATGCCCGGCGGCGTGACATCGAGATAATAACGCTGCGAGCGCGAGGCGGACGCGCTGCTCCCAAGGACGGCGCGCACCTCGCCTTCGCACTGCGCGAGCTGATCGAAATCATTGCTGACGCCGACGATCTTTATGGCGCGGCCCATATCCGCCGCATAGCTCTCGACAATCACGGGCGAAGCCTGAACCGTGTTGCGCTCGCGCTCGACATTGGCGCCGTCGCCGTCGCGCAGGAGCCAGGCGTCCGCCGTGAAGAGCCAGACGTCGATGCCGCGTGCTTCGAAGAGATCGATTGCTTTGCGCGCCGCGTCCTCCGGAATGAAATGGCGCTCGATAACGTTCAACGCCGGATCGACCACGCATCCGCCGTTGAACGCGCCAATCGGCAACTTCAGAGCCAACGGCGCAATCAACATCCGCACGCCGAAAGGCGGGCGGCTGCTCGTAATAGTGAATTTGATGCCCTGCGCGGCGAGTTTCGCCACGGCCTGCGCCGAACGGTTGGTGAGCCGCTTGTCGGGCGTGACCAACGTCCCGTCGACATCGGAGACGACAAGCGAAATGCGCGGCGCCACGCCTCAACCTCCGGCGGCCGGCAGCGACGCGGCTTGTGGCAACGCTTCGACGATGGCATCGACAATCGCGTCCGGCGTGGCGTCGATCGACACGACGATCGGATGCTCGTCATCGGCCGGCGGCTCGAGCGCGGCGAACTGGCTCTCGAGAAGCTCCGGCGGCATGAAGTGCCCGTGCCGCGACGCGAGGCGCTTCGCAATGAGATCACGCTCCCCTTTCAGATAGACAAGCCGCACGTCTGCGCGATCGCCGATCAAAATATCGCGGTAGGCGCGCTTGAGCGCCGAGCAGGTGATGACCGCGCACTCCCCTTTGGCGCAGAGTCCGTCGATATAGGCGGCGATGGCGCGCAGCCACGGCCAGCGATCCTCGTCGGTCAGCGGATGCCCTGAATGCATCTTGTCGATGTTCGCTTGCGGATGGAATTCGTCGCCGTCCGCGCAAGGCCAATGCAGCCGCTCCGCAAGCTTCGTTCCGATCGTCGTCTTTCCCGAGCCCGACACGCCCATGACGACGAGCACGGAGGGATCGACCGAAGGAGAGCTAGCTGGCATGTCGATCAATCCGGGGCGGCCGCACGGTCGACCAGCCAAATCAAGGCACCATCAGAATAAGCACGGGACGCGGGCAGAACGTCACCCGTCAAGACGCGCGCGAGGATAGCACGCTTGCCGGCGCCGCTAACGAGGAAAAGCATCTCCCGTGTCGAGGCAAGCGCGGGCAACGTGAGTGTCACACGCGGAACGAAGGGCTCGAGCCCTGCGTGCTCGACCCCGACGACCCAGCGGTGGCGCTCGTCGAGGGCTTGGCTTCCGGGAAAGAGCGAGGCGGTGTGGCCATCGCTGCCGAGGCCCATCAGCACGAGATCGAAGAGCGGGCGCACTGGATCGAGCCGCGGTGCGCCATAAAAATCCTGCAGCATTTGCTCGTAGAGGCGCGCGGCTACGTCAGGGTTAGGCGCGGACGTGTCGATCGGGTGGATATTCTCTGGCGGCGCCAGCGTGTCGAGAAAAGCGCGCCGCGCCGCGCGCATATTATTGCGCGGATCGTCAGCCGGCACGAAGCGCTCGTCGCCGATGAACCAATGCACGCGCGCCCAGGGAATCGCATCGCGATAAGGCGCCGCGGCCAGCCGATCGAAAAGCGCGAGCGGGCCCGAGCCGCCGGTGAGGCATACCGCACATCTCGGGCGGTCACCGGTCAGTCGGCTCAGCAATCGGTCCGCTGCGATGTCGGCAACGCCCTGGGCGTCGGGCGCGACAATGATCTGCCGGCCTTCCTGCTTTTCGGCGCTCACGCGATCGGCCGCCATTCGCGGCCGTCGCGTTCGATGAGCGCGTCGGCCTCCTTCGGTCCGGACGTCCCCGCGGCATAGAGGTCGAGGCCGTTCGCGTCAGCATGCTTCCATGCCTGGAGGAAAGGCTCAACGACGCGCCACCCCGCCTCGATGCCGTCGGCGCGCTGAAAGAGGATGGCATCGCCGATCATGCAATCGTAGATCAGCGTCTCATAACCGGTGCTCGGCGTCGCTGCGAAGTAATCTTGGTAACGAAACGTCATGCCGACGCCGTCGATCGAGATCGATGGGCCCGGCACCTTGGCGTTGAACTGCAGCGCGATACATTCCTCAGGCTGAATCCGTGCGACGAGGAAATTCGGCGCCAGCGTGTCGATCGGCATGTCGCGGAACATCGCAAACGGCGCCTGCTTGAACTTGATCGCCACCTCGGTCAGACGCGCGTTCAGCACTTTCCCGGTCCGCAGATAGAAGGGCACGCCGGCCCAGCGCCAATTGTCGATGAGCAGCTTGAGCGCGACGTAGGTCTCGGTCGTGCTGCCGGGACGCACGCCTGGCGCATCGCGATAGGCGTCGATGTGTTTACCGTTGACTTGCCCCGAAGCGTATTGCCCGCGCACCGAGTTGCGCAGCGCTTCCTTCTCACTCAGCATCTGGATCGCGTCGAGCACATCCGCCTTCTCCGAGCGCACGAACTTCGCTTCGAAGCGCGACGGCGGCTCCATCGCGATCAGCGAGAGGAGCTGGAAGAGATGATTCGGCACCATGTCGCGCAACGCCCCGGTCGCGTCGTAAAACTTGCCGCGGCGGCCGACATCGATGCTCTCCGCCACCGTGATCTGCACATGGTCGATGTGGTTGCGGTTCCAGATCGGCTCGAACAGCCCATTGGCGAAGCGCAGAACAAGCAGGTTCTGCACCGTCTCCTTTCCGAGGTAATGATCGATACGATAGATCTGATGCTCGTCGAGCACCTGCCGCAGCGCGCGATTGAGCGCTTGCGCAGACGCAAGATCGGTGCCGAACGGCTTCTCGATGATGACGCGGCGCCACGCGCCATTCTCCTCGCGTGCAAGCCCGGATTCGCCGAGACTGCGGCCGATCGGAGCGAAAGCCGCCGGCGGCGTTGCGAGGTAGAAAAGGCGATTGCCCTTCGTCGGAATCTTTTTCTCGATCTTCTCAAGCTCGCTTCCCAGCCGCTCGTATGTCTTCGGGTCGTCCGCCTCGCCTGCGACGAAGCTCACATGCGCGAACAGACGTTCAGCCGTCGCCGCTTCCACCGGCCGCGTCGCGAATTTATCGAGGCCGTTGCGCAAATCCGCGCGAAGGGCGTCGGCTGACATTTCGCTGCGGGCAACGCCAATGATGGCGAACTCTTTCGGCAGGAGGTCGGAGGCCGCGAGATTGTAAAGCGCCGGCAAGAGCAAGCGATGCGTGAGATCTCCGGTCACGCCGAAGATCACGAAGCTACAAGGGTCCGCCGGCCGCGACTTTCTGGCTTTGGGAGAAAAGTTCATCCGCGTTTGGCCGCCAATCCTTTTTGAGCGGGCTCCTTCGGCCCGGCTTCGATATGCCCTCCGAATCCTTTGCGCATCGCCGAGAGGATCTTCTCGGCGAAGGTGTGTTCCTGGCGCGAGCGGAACCGCGCAAAAAGGGCGGCGGTCAACACTTCCGCCGGCACCGCCTGGTCGACGGCGGCGGCGACCGTCCAGCGCCCCTCGCCGGAATCCGCGACGAAGCCCTCGTAGCTCTCGAGCTTGCCATCCTGCGCCAGCGCCGTCGCCGTGAGGTCGAGCAGCCACGACGTGATGACGCTGCCGCGACGCCAGACCTCGGCGATCTCCGCCACATCGAGATTGAAGTGCTGCGCTTCAGGCTCGGGATTCTTGTCGGTGTTGGTCAAGATGTCGAAGCCCTCGGCGTAGGCCTGCATCAGACCGTACTCGATGCCGTTATGCACCATCTTGACGAAGTGTCCGGCGCCATTCGGGCCCGCGTGAAGATAGCCGCGCTCAACGCGCGGATCGCGGCCGTCGCGGTGCGGCGTGTGCGCAATGTCGCCCAGGCCCGGCGCCAACGCGGCGAAGATCGGATCGAGATGATCGACGACATCCTTCTCGCCGCCGATCATCATGCAATAGCCGCGATCGAGGCCCCACACGCCGCCGCTCGTTCCGACGTCGACATAATGAATGCCGCGCGGCTTCAAGTCCCGCGCGCGGCGGATGTCGTCCTTCCAGAAAGTGTTGCCGCCGTCGACGATGATGTCGCCGCGGTCGAGCGCCGCCGATAGCTCGCGGATCGTGCTTTCCGTGACGTCGCCCGCCGGCAGCATGATCCAGATGGCGCGCGGCTTCGGCAGCTTTGAAATGAGGTCGGCAAGCGACGGCACGCCGGCGGCGCCGTCGGCGCTCAAGGCCGACACGGCTTTCTGATCGCGATCATAGGCGACGACGCCATGGCCGTTGCGCATCAGCCGCCGGGCGATATTGCCGCCCATGCGGCCCAATCCGATCAGTCCAATCTGCATCAAAGGCCTCGTGAGACGCGCCGCCGCCCATGATGCAAACGTAGCATTCCTCACCCGGAATGTAAGATCGGACGAGCGGCCTGCATGTCGCCGGACCGCGCTTTGCCTTACGCGGCGCGGACACCCACGCAGATGTGATGACGCAAGGCACGCGACGACGGCGCGCCTCGCGCGGCCGTCACTCTCGCGGCACGAGATGGAGGAACGGCTCGGATTCCTTGAAGGCCCGCGCGTAGGACGGCCGCGCCTTCAGCCGCTCGAAATAGGCCGCAAGCTTGGGATGCGTCTTATCGAACGGCTGCACCATGTTGGCGTAGAACAACGCCGGACATGCGGCGCAATCCGCCATGGTGAACTCTTCGCCGACCGACCAGGTCTTGTCCGCGATGTCCTTCTCGAGGACGTCGTAAGCGCTCGCAAGGCGGGCGCGCGCCTCCTGCACGCCATGCGGGTCTTTCGCATCGGCGGGGCGGCGGCGATTGCCGATGATCTTCTGCATCTGCTCGTTGACGTAGAGGTCGTAGATGCGATCGTTGAGCCGCGCGCGCAACGCAAGGTCTGCGTCCGCCGGGACGAGCTTCGTGCGTCCCGGATAGTGCTGCGCCAGATATTCGATGATGAGCGTCGCTTCGGGCACGGTGTGCCCCCTGCCCTCGTCGCGCAATACAGGAAATTTCCCGATCGGCCAGATTTTCAGGAACGCGACGCGATCCGCCTCGTCCATGAGATTGACGACGCGCGGCGTGAAGGGCGTGTCGTTCTCATAGAGCGCGATCAGCGCCTTCTGGCAAAAGCTCGAGAGCGGGTGGAAATAAAGCGTGAGCGCCATCGTCGTTTCCTCGCGACCTTACTGATTGTATATTGAAACTGGTTGCAATTGGCACGAATGATATCATATTGCAAGCGGTTTTTTTTCGAGGCTGTCATGAACGACGTTCACCGCTCGGGTTGTCCGATCAATCTCACGCTCGAGGTTCTGGGAGACAAATGGAGCCTCCTCGTCATCCGCGACATCATCTTCGGCAACCGGCGGCACTTTCGCGAGCTGTTGACGAGATCGGAGGAAGGCATCTCCTCCAACATTCTCGCGGACCGGCTGAAGACATTGCTCGACGAGGGCGTCATCACGCGTGCGGACGATCCGACGCACAAGCAGAAGGGCGTCTACAGCCTTACCGAGAAGGGAATCGAGCTCTTGCCGATCCTCGCGCAGATCGGCGGCTGGGGCCGGAAATATCTGCCCGTGACGGAAGAGCTCGGCATCCGCGCGCAGCTCCTCGCCGAGGGTGGACCGAAGATGTGGGACGCCTTTATGGACGAACTGCGCGAGATCCATCTCGGCCACCCCAAACGCCGTCGCGCCGGCCCTTCGGTCGGCGCGACATTGCAGGCGGCGTATGAGGCCGAGGTTGCGAAGCGGCGGCGCTAGCCGCGCGCAACACATTATCCGAACATCTCTTCGAGCTTGTCGATGGTTTGCATCCAGCCGGGCTCCATGCCGGCAAGCATTTGCGGGGAGAGCGGCGAAATGCCGATGGCGTGCGCAGCGACGGTGAGCTTTGTCTTCCGGTCCTGATCTTCGAAGGTCACGGTCGTCGTCGCCTCAAGCAGCGCGTTACCCTCGCTGTCTTCGGCGACCGACGTGAAGACGAGGCGCTCCGGCGAGACGACCTCGCGAAAGGTGCCGCGCATCGGATATTCCGTGCCGTCGGGCGCGGTCATCAGAATATAAATCGTCCCTCCCGGGCGCGCGTCGATCTCGCATCGCGGATTGGTGAAATGCTTCGGCCCCCACCACTGCGCCATCTTTCGCGGATCGGTCCATGCGTCGAAGACGCGCGCGCGCGGCGCGTTGATGACGCGTGTGATCGTGACGCTACGCTCCGGGCGCTGCGGCGTCGCTGTGCTTGTCATGAGCGAATTCTCCTTCGGACGCGGGAATAAACGGGAAGGTCTGTCTGCCGAAGATTGTGAGCTTCGAAAAAATGCGAGGACATTCCCTCACGCCGTCGTCGTCAGCGACGTGCCGATCAGAAGAAAGACCAGGATGACGATGCAGAGCGTAACCATGGGGAAAATCCTCGCACTCGGTCAGGGACAAAGACGGCGTTACGAAAGCGGCGCGTTCATCATCCAACGATGGCCGAAGGGATCGCGGAGCATCGCGAAACGCGCGTTCCAGAACATGTCCTGCGGATCGAGCGTCGACGTGCAGCCGGCAGCGATCGCGCGCTGGAACAAGGCGTCAAGCTCCGCCGGCACGGTGAGATGCAGCGCGATGGCGACCGGCGCCGGTGTCTTCGCGGTCGGCGCGGCGATGCTGTCGTCGTGCTCGGGGAACTCGTCGGACAGGAGCACACGGCCGCCGTTGATGGTGATGTCGGCATGCATGAGCCGCTTTCCATCCTGCGCCGGCAGCCGCACGTTTTCCGTCGCACCGAAGGCGCGCTGATAGAATGCGATCGCGTCGGCGGCGCCCTTCACGGTCAGATAAGGCGTCACAGGCGGCATCTTGTTCTGCTCGTTCATGGTCGTCCTCCGTTGCTTTGTTGAATGTTGAAGTGGACCGATAATGCGGGGATCGGGCTGTCTATTCCGGCTCGTCTTTCGACGCCGGAGCCTCCTCGCTCTCGCGCAAGAACTCCTCCAGCCGATCGAGCTTCGCTTCCCAGAAGCTGCGGTAGTGCTCGAGCCAGTCGTCGACCTCTTTCAGGGCCGACGGAACGATGCGGCATGGCCGCCACTGCGCCGCGCGGCCGCGGGAAATGAGCCCCGCCCGCTCCAGCACCTTGAGATGCTTGGAGACCGCCGGAAGGCTCATGGCGAAAGGCTCGGCAAGCTCCGAGACCGATGTCTCTCCCAAAGCGAGCCGCGCCAGGATCGCACGACGCGTGGGATCCGCGAGGGCGGCGAAGGTGGCGTCGAGGCGGTGCGTAGACATAAGAATTGACCGTCTGGTTAATTAACTTAATGGTTAAATACATTGGACGGCCGACGATGTCAAGCGCTGCCCTTCAGCCTTCATTCTAGCGGCTTTGATGAGCCCGGAGGCGCTGAAAGCCGGGGCAAATCCTTTGATTTAGGAAGGCATTCGGCTTGTCATGCGGATGCCCGCCGATATATTGCGCGCGCCTGCGGCTATCCGCAGCGTCGCGGAGAGGTGGCCGAGTGGCTGAAGGCGCACGCTTGGAAAGCGTGTATACGGGCAACCGTATCGAGGGTTCGAATCCCTCTCTCTCCGCCAGCCTGGCTATGTCGAATTTTCTCTCGCGCCATAGGACGTGGCGAAGAACCCCAGAATTCGTGGACTTTCTCCAAGAAACCTCCGCACAATGCGACCACGGCTCAAGCCAGAAATTCTCTCCGTTAGCCCATTTCTCTCTAAACCTTCCGACTGCGCGGATTTAGTACGGTTTTAGTAAGTTATTGTTTTCCGCGTATTTTGATCCTCTCACCTCCGCACTTTTCGCAAGAACTCTTGGGGAACGAAGAGCAGAGAATTAGAATTCCGCGCTTGATGTTGCTTCGTTTTTCCGGATCGCTTGTACGGACCTGCTGCGCATCGATTGCCTAGTTGGCAAGTTAATTGCCGGGCAGGGTCTAACGCCAGCGCGTGCTCGCAGCCGCAGAATCGCACGCGCAAATGCTCACGATCGTCGTCACGTGTATCGCGTCTCAGCGTGCGCTTCTGCTCTTGTCCTGGGTGCGAGCGTCGAATTGATGTGTAGCGATGTCGCCTAAGGCCAGAAACCGACATAGAGTCAGTTCAACTACTCTGCGTCAGCAGCCAGGCTCCGCCCACGACGAAGGCAATCCCTGCAAGTCGCGAGACGACCCGGCCAAACGGTGCCACCTTTTCGACCAACACGAATGCGGCAAGCGCGGCGATCCAAAAGAGGTTCATGACGCCGGCGACAAACAGCAGCGCCATCACCGCCCAGCAGCAACCTATGCAATAGAGGCCATGGCGAAAGCCGAGCGCCAAGGCACCCGTTGGCTCGCGGCGAAATCCATAACGAAGGACGAACCCGAGCGGCGATTGGCAGTGCGACAGACATGCGTCCTTAAGGGGCGTCCACTGGTACATGCCCGCAATGATCAGGACTGCGGCCCCAAGGACATTACTGGCGCTCTCCATCATTGGGGTCAGCAACGCGGCACGCTGCAGCGCCCACTGAGCGAACGTTGCCGCAATCGAAAAGCCGGTCCACGACAGCAGATAGCCGAGTGCGAACCACGCGCTCGCGGCAAACGGCCGGTCTTCCCCGGCTGCCTGACGCCCAATACGGGCATAGACGAGGATCATCGGCGCCACGGAAGGCGTCATCATGCCGATCATCATGACGACCCACATCGCGAATACGGCACCGAACTCGATCGGTTGCCAAGGTGTGCCGACGGGCATCATCCAGCCTTGGCCAGCCGGAATCATGCGGAAGCCGGTCATGTCCATGCCGCCCATCCACATATCGTTCGCAAGCCAAACAAGATCGGCCCATGCCAGCGCTGTAACGATCGCAAGCGCAGCCACGACCACTGAGCGATCGCGTCGCAGCAAGGCTTCAAGGGCGCTCATCGGCGTTCTACACGCATGGTCACGTTGCCACCGTTCCGGAAGATGGGAACGAGTTGGGCGAGCTCATCGACAACGCGACAAAAGCGTGCAAGCGCGATTCTAGTTCGACCAGTTGATTGGAGCGTAATGGCCGTTGCGGCCGGAATTGTCCCAGCGCATCCCATGGTCGGTGAATGTATTGCCTTGCGTGCCAACGGCGAAAAACAGCTTGTCCGGATTGACCGGGTGACCGGTCGCAGCCCACATCTCGCCGTCCTCGCGCATGGTCGGTAGCGGCTCGATCGCCATTTTCAGGACGTCGGGAATTTCTGCGGAGCGCTTGTTGCCGTCGACCTGATATTTGATTGGGACCTTCTTGGCCCCGAGGTTGGTCACGATGAGCGGCGCAAGCACCGCCATCGGGCCGCCAGCTGCACCAGTGAAGATTGCACCGAGCGCCTCGGTTTGTTTGTCGTCAGCGCGTTCGTCGATATAGGCGGCAGCGGTCCAGTTGCCCTCACCCATCGGGCCCGGCGTGTGCACGACAACGACGACATTGAGCCCATCCAGGCGTACGTCACCATAGTTGCCAGTCTCGATATGGAAAGCCAGCGGGACGTCGCAGACCCCTTGCGTCGGCTTCGCGGTGAGCTGCGGTTTGGGCGATATCAAGCAAGGACAGACGACGCTGCAGCTGCAGTTCTCAAAATAGTCTCCCGATAGACGCCATGCTGTTGCCATCGTTGCCTCCCTTTGGAGCCAATACCGAGATGAGCCGGTAATTTCCTCTCCCCAATCTTTGACGCAACCTGCGGCATCGAAACTGCCGCCACGTTGGATAATTGTAGCGGCCTATTCCAGCCCTTGAAAGAGACCGACGCCAACCAGAGTGACGCACTTGGTTGACCGGTCGCCGTGAGTCAGACCCGAAAATGCCGGGATGCTCGGAGAGCACGTATGGTTTACCTCAGGGCGGACTTGCCCCCGAAACCTCCGCAGTTGATGCGCATCAGTGGCGTTGGTGATCGATCGAAGGAGGCGAACATTCTCTGGCCAGCACAAATTCGTCCCGCGTAAGCCATTGAAATTACAAGAGTCAAGACTCGATTCCGTACCGAGAGTTCGACTCCCATCTCGGCCGCCAATTCTCACGCGTCACGCGCGCCTGTGCACATCGGTCGGCAACACGCACCCGTGATTGATGCGTTGATAACCCCGATGCTGGTCGCAGCGCCTGGATGGCGGCGTTGGTCGGGCGCGTGGCGCGCCTCAAGCCAGCGGCCCACCATGATCACGGCGATGACGACCACGGTCGCCACGAAATAGAGTGGGCGCCGGGTTCGGCGAGCGTCAACTAAACGCTGTCGAAGTAGGCAACCTATGCGCCGAGTGAAACCAGCAGTCCATATTGCCGGTGCCCGCGCGCATCGCCTTCCAGGCTGCCCCCATAGAAGCGCCGCCGGATATTCGCCTGGATGGCGTCGGTCTATTTCGTGCTGCTTGCGGCCAATCGGCCCAATGCATCGACCATCATGTTCTGGTTTGTCATGCAGGTCGGAATGATTCTTGGCTTCTTGACCACTTATCCCGCCAATTGGCTGCTGGTCAGATGGGGCGTGAAAAGCGGAATGTGAAATATCGCGAGGTTGTCGTATCAGCCACGATTCGTCGGCGTTCAACTCTTCACCCGAACGGCTCAAGATGACTTGTCGCTGATTTCACCGGCGGGAACTGTGCGATCAGCCTGCATCGGAGGGCATGGGACCGATCCATACGAGCAAAACACGCAACAGTCACCTTCTTTCGGCCGCAGTCGCTCTCCGCATCCGGTGCACTCGTAAAAGAAGCGGCAGGCGTCCAGCGGCATGATTTCCGCCTTTGCTGTTCCGCACCTGGGGCAGGCGATCACGGATTCCATCTGCATGAACGCTCTCCCTTTCTAAAGCATGTAGCTGATGTCTGAGGCGCCGGTAGGATAGGCAAAGATCGTCGCCTTGATGTCCTCGGCCGTGAGGTCATGCCGGATGGCCATTGCGAAGAGATTGATCACCTCATCGACGTGTGGCCCAACCAGATGGGCGCCGAGAATCCGCCCGCTCTTTTCGTCGACGATGGTCTTGTATCCATAGACGGGTTCGCGGGCGCGCTGTGCCGTGTACCAATCCGACGCCCTTGCAGAATTTACCCGGACCTTGAGACCTTGTTGACGCGCGTCGCTCTCCGAAACTCCGACCGACGCGATCGGCGGCAGCGTGAAGGCCACGCTCGGCACCGCCCGATAATCCGGCCGATGTCGATTGCCGTTGAGCAGATTGGCCGCAACCGCTTGGCCGTCGCGGCTCGAAACCGGCGTCAAGGGAGGACCTTTCTGCGCCGCATCGCCGGCCGCGTAGACGATCGGGTTTGATACGCTTTGCAGATAGTCATTGAGCTGTAAGCGCCCGTGCTCCACGGCCACATGGCCCGCAGCGAGGTTGAGATCGTCAATATCGGGAACGCGACCTGCCGCATGGACGACAAGATCGGCCTCGAATTTCTTAATGCCGTCGGCGGCTTGTGCTTGCACTAAATAACGATCGCCGACGCGTTCGATCGCCTGCACGGCGGTTTCCACATGCACCTCGACTCCGATCTCGGCAAATTTGTCCATGAGCCAGCCGACCAGGTCTGCATCGAATGGGATCAGCATTCGTTTCGCGCGCTGGAGCACGGTCACCTTCGCTCCAGCGCGCGCGGCAATGTGAGAGAATTCGGCCGCGATGTATCCGCCGCCGACCATGATGATCCGCTCGGGCAAGTGCTCGAGCTCCATGAAGGCGTCGCTTGTGGTCAGGTGTTCTTCGCCTGCGATCCCGAGCCGCACTGGCTTGGCGCCGCTCGCCAGCAAGATATGGCGAGACTTCAGAGCGTCTTTTCCGACCTCGATAGTGTCCGGCGCGACAAAGCGCGCCGGTCCATGCAAAGCATCAATTTCCTGTTCGGAAAATGTCTGCTCTCGTCGCTGCGGGACTGGATCGGTAAATTTCCGCTTGAACGCGATGAGTTCGCTCCAATCAAGCCGAAGCCCACCAGTGATGCCATGGCTGTCCATCCGCCGCGCGGCATCAACGACGTCGGCGGCACCGATCAACACTTTTTTCGGATCGCAGCCGCGCAGGGCGCATGTACCGCCGAATGGGCGGTGGTCCACGATGGCGACTTTCCAGCCGACCTTTCGGACGCGGGCACTTGCAACCTGGCCAGCCGTTCCGGTCCCGATCACGATAAGATCATATGCTGTCATGCGTCACCTCCGGTATCTGCATTCCTAAGCCGGTCGACGCTCTCTCGTTCGGGGGCCAAGCAAGATATTCGGATGGCCATGATCACCAACCGCGATCGTTATCAGCGAATAGCGCCGCTTTACGACCTGCTCGATCTGCCGTTCGAGTACGGGCGGTATCGGCAGTTGAGACCGCTGCTCTTTCGTGGCCTCTCAGGCCGGATTTTGGACGCCGGCGTCGGCACAGGGCGGAATTTTCCGTTCTATCCCTCCAACGCAAGCGTCACAGGCATTGATCTCAGTCCCGCCATGCTCGCCCGGGCGGCAAGCCGCGTGCGAGCGTCGGCGGCTCCGGTGAGGCTCGTGGAAATGGACGTCGCCCATCTAGCGTTTCCTAATTCAACTTTCGATGCCGCGGTTGCGACCTTCTTGTTCTGCGTTCTTCCTGACGATCTGCAGATCGATGCGCTGCGCGAACTCGGCCGTGTTGTGAAGCCCGGCGGCACCATCCGCACCTTGGAATATGTGCGCCCGCGAGGAACATTTCGACGCGCAATGGCAAAGGCATGGGAGCCGTGGATCAGCTGGGCATATGGCGCAGGCTTCGACCGCCGCACCGAAGAGTGGGTGCCGAAGGCAGGCCTCGAATTGGTGGAATCCAAGTTTGTCGTTGATGACCTCATAAAGCTGATCTCGGCTCGTGTGCGTGACGGAATCGGCTGAGACTGACGCCGCGCCGACTAAGCATTGCGCCCACCAAGTAACCTATCGAGCAAACGGCCAAGCCCGACACGCGCCCACGGCGACCAGCCAGATGCAAGGGGCACCGCCTGTTCTACTTCGTCCGTCGAAAAACTGAGGCGAGCTCACGCGCCGCGGCGTCACAAACCACGTCAACAGACAATAGATGAGAAGAACCAACCAGGGCGCGAGCGCCCGCGTCTTTCAAACCTCGCACGTACGATTCAACAGGCCGAGCGCGGCGGCGCGATCGACATCCTCGGGCGTGTCCACATCCCAAAGCATCACCGGTTCCGCAACCCGCAAACCTGTTGCTATCGCGCGGGTTCGGGTCCTCGACATGACCTCTGATGAGCCCCACGGAATGTCGCTAAACAGTTGAGGCCAGGGTTTGGCCGCGGCTATCAGCGCGTAGCCCCCGTCCTCGGTGGGGATGAACACGGCGTCGTGGCCGTGGCCGAGATCGCGCGCACACTTCCGGAGATGAGATGGCTGGAGAGCCGGGCAGTCGCAACCAATCACAATGACCGGGCAAACGACTGTCAGCACCTCAAAGGCGTGCAGCATTCGTGCACCGAGATCGCGCCCTGACTGAGAGTGCAGCTCAAGAGAGTATTTTGCGGCCAGCGACGAAAAGACTTCAGCGCTGCAATCCGGGGCGCACCACAGGGAGACCGGACCAACGCGGGATTCGACTGCGGTGCGGATCGCGCGCTCGATCATAAGCCGCTGTAGGCTTGCGGCTGTCTCGGCCCCGAACCGCGGAATGAGACGCGTCTTAGCAAATCCAGCGACGGGCGCCTTTGCAAAGATCGCGATGGCGACACGGCTAGTCACGGCGGGGAGCCTTTTCGTATCGGATGGCAAGCCCGGCCGGATCGGCACCCCAAAAATACGCCCACCGCAGAGACCACATGAGAATGATGGTCTTCACAATGCCATCTCGCTCCCATCGCCGAGCCGACGTAAGGACGGGAACAGGAATGACCGCAGGCCAGCTCAGTCGCTTCAGCGACTTCGAGAGCGCAATGTCTTCCATGAGCGGAATGTCTGGAAAGCCACCGATCCGTTCGCAGTCCCCGCGACGTACGAAGATCGCCTGATCGCCTGTCGCGATTCCCGACAACCGGGATCGGGCATTCATCATTCGGGCGACAATACGCAATAGCAAGCGACGCGAATCGATCCGAACGTTAAAGCGCCCCCAAGCTCGGCCACCATCGAGTGCGCGTTGGATCAAGGTGATGAAGTCTGGCGGCAGCCGGGTATCGGCGTGCAGAAACAGCAAGACGTCACCGCGCGCAAGTAAGGCGCCCGTATTCATCTGAGCGGCCCGCCCACGTCTCGAAATCTCAACACGGTCGGCCAGCGGGCGCGCGAGCTCGATGGTATCGTCCGCGCTTCTGCCGTCGATCACGACGATTTCGATGCTCTTTCCCCGGAGACGCTGGAGCGGAGTCAGCGCTCCCACAATTGTCTCCCGCTCGTTCAAGGTTGGAACGATGATGGAGATTGACGCTTGTCTGCTCGAAGCCATGCATCGGCCTTGCGGTATCGCCGGGGACTGCGTACCGCGATTGGGTTGGAGTGCATCAGGGGTTGCTATCATTGACGTTGATTTCTCGAAGCTTCCGCTTCGCCGCCTTACCGAGAAGGACGACGATGATGACGGTTGCGATCAAGCCGATGACAACGAAGCCGATCTTGAGCGCGCCCGACTGCTCGCCGCCGGCCGCGAGTGCCCCGAGCGTGCCGAGATACACAAAAGCGGCAGAACCCGGCATGATGCCGAACAGGGTTGCGAGCGCGTAGCCGCGAAACCCAATCGCGGTCGCGCCGAAGAAGTAGTTCTGCAGATTAAATGGAATGAGTGGGTTAAGTCGGAACAATGCGACGACTTTCCAGCCTTCCTGCGCGATCGCGTGATCCAATGCTCGAAATAGGGGTCGTTGCTCAAGATGCCTTCGAACGAATTCGCGGGCCATATAGCGCGATACGAGAAAGGCCAGTATTGCTCCGATGGTCGCAGAGAAGACGACAAGTGGGAATCCCCAAGCGCCGTAGATGAGGCCTGCCGCAATGGACATGACCTCGGCCGGTGCCAGCGCGACCACCAAGACGACGTAAGCTAAGGCAAAGGCAACAACTCCCCAGATACCCTGAGCTCTTATCCAACCAACGAGCGCCTCCAGCCATTCTCGGATCGGCAACGAGAACCAGGCGAGCACAACGCCAGCCAAGATCAATGCCAGGATCGCAGCCGTTGAGACGTGTCGGACTTGCACTGTCTTTGTCTGCACGTGCGCTACCCAACGTTCGCTGTCGACAGAGCCCTTGAATGCAGTGTCCCCTGCTTGACCCTCTCGGAAGTGTTCGCGCTGCACGACCCTCCTCCGAGCACGCAGAATTTGGCGCAGGTCGGATGGTTCAGCGGCACGGGCTGGCTTGCATCCCTCAGCGTAGCGCCCAGTTCAAACCGTTGGTCATAGGGAATAAGCGTGCAAGCAAGGATTGCCGGGGCAGACTCGCCCTTGCGCCTCACGACCATACGCGAGCTTGAGCACATCACATCGGTCGGGGATTTCCGAAGCGCCTTCCAACATGACTCCGTAATTTCCGGGACGTCCGCGCGCGGGTCCATTTCAGGAAAGAGGACCAGCCCTGTGGGGTCATAGGCATCGATTGGAATATCGTGCTCGGCAAACAACCGAGCGTAGCCGGCTCGTTCGGCCTCGGGATCGCCGCCCCACATGGTCCGGCCGGCCACCGCCACCTTGAACCCTGCCCGAGCGAGCCAAATCAGTCCTTCCAAGGTTGGTTTGAACGTACCGGGTCCGCGCTCGTCCTCGTGTCGCTCAGCAGTAAAATGATCGAGCGAAACACGAATCGTCAGCTTCGCGCCAAGCCGTCTGTTGAGGTCTAGAAGTCTGCTCTTGACGCGCTGCATCGGACGCATCGCGTTCGTAAGCACAAGCACCCGGAACCCACGCGAGAGAGATTCTTCCAACATTTCCAGAAATTCAGGATTCATGAATGGCTCGCCGCCGGTGAATCCGATTTCTTCCGTTCTCCAGTCGTCACGCTCGATTTCGTCGAGATAGCGGGTGACATTTTGCAGTGTGAGATAAACAAGACGATCGTTGCGCGGGCTCGATTCGATGTAGCAGTTGCGGCAGGCGATGTTGCACAATGTGCCGGTGTTAAACCAAAGCGTCTGCAGCTGCAGAAGCGCTACAGAGGCGCGTCGTTCGCCGCTTACGGTCGTACGAGGGTCGCAAAATTTCTGCGGGTCGAGTTTGGGCACGGCGTCGCGGTCGGCGGAGGGCCATAGCTGGCGTAGCGCAACGGGCTTTTTTCCAACTCGCTTTGCTACTGCGTGCTGCCAGACGCAGCGGCCTTCTTCGAGAAAAACGCCACGCTCTCGGATCTCCTTCCAGGGAAGAACGTCACAGCTCGGCCATAAGCCCGTTTCAAGCGCTGTAGCGTATTCCTCCGGCAGCTCCGCGCGCCTCATCTTGTCCGCAGCTCGAGCGAAGTCGTAGTTGAGGGCGCGATGCTCGATCGAAAGGCCGTCTTCCGAGGGGACCAGCATGCTGTACCAGACGCGGGGCGTACCGTCGTTGGCCGGCAGGCCGATCACGCCGGCGTTGTGCCAAATTTTTGAGCCAATGACCTGCGAGAATGGCAAACCACAATGGCCGCCCACGATGCCGTCGAGATTTGTGGGCGAGAGCTGACGATCTTTGACGGCCGCTGCGGTCGAAGCAAAAATGAACTGGTTGATCCGCTCAACGCCTCCGTGGATCACAGCAAGCCGCAGACCGGCGACTTCGAGGTCGATTCGACCCGGCAGCCGGGCCATCCATGCTCGTGCATCCGCGTCCAACTGCTTCAGTGCATGCCCGAACCAGGCTGTCGAGAGGCGCTCGCAGCTGCTGCCGGCCGGAAAGCCGCACCCGCAATCGGCCGCGCCGCTCGCAAGACTCTCTTCACAATTCCCCATGACGGCGTGACATCCGCTCGACCGAATAAGCGCCACGGTGGCGGCGGCATCGGCGCAATAGGCGACTACGTCGCCGGTGCAGATCATGCGCGCAGGGCCAATTCCAAGACGTGCTGCCTCCGCGAACAGCGCCTGGGTCGCTTCGAGATTGCTATACGGCCCTCCGAAGACAATTGCCGGCCCGTCAATGCACAAGAGCTGTGTATTCATTTCTGATGACTTGCGCCTGTCAAACGCTCGACGTGCGGTTCGCGACCGTTGCCCTGATAACGCACCGGCTCGTGGATGCGTTGCTTGATCACGTGATCGAGAGAAAGTTTCCCAGGCCCGATTGCGATAATCGCGACCGCAAGGGCTGCCCACGGCAGATGGAAATTAGCCCAGCCTTCAGGCACCACAAGCTGAATAACTCCGGTCATCACCAGGAGGCCGAGCGCGCTGAAGCGAGTCGCAAGTCCGATAACGAGCAGGATGGGCAATACGAACTCGGCCAATGCGTCTCCCCAGGCGAAGAACTCCGGCACGGGAAAGCCATAGGCCTGGCCGAAGATGTGCAGCTTGAATTCGTCTTCGAACAGGAACTGCGCTGCCGGCGACAGAGCCAGGAAGCCGTCCCATTTTGTCAGCCCCGATTTGAAGAATGGGACTGCAAGCGCGATGCGAAGCAGCAGAGGCGCGATTGCACCAGCAATGAAGGCGAGCCCACCGATTATCGCTTGGACAATCTGGACAAGGCTCGATGTCAATGTTGAGGTCCTGTTCATCGCATCTCAAGTCCAACAAGAGCTGCGTCGGCGCTTTCACGCAGACTGAACCCGACAAAGACGCCAGCACTGATCAGGGTTTCGAGATTAGCTGCCAAGTCGAACGAGCTTGGGATGCTCATTGCCGCCTTGACGGCATCCGCCAGCGAGTGTCCCCGAGAGAGATCGACTATGAATTCTGCGCCGCCTGGCGGCAGCAACCGCACCTCGACGTCCGCATCAGGCCGCACCAGCAGAGCGTCCTCTCCGCCTGCCTCGAGATCAATGGGCGCCGGAACGCCATCCGCGACGTTCATGCGCCATATCGTCAGCGCCGGAAAGCGCGGGCGGACAAGCCGCAGCGAGGGATGCAATTCGAACCGAAGAGAAGGCGTTTGATCCTTTGGCAAGTCGGCGAAAGCATCGGCACAAAGCGCGAGAGCTTCAGGCGCATTATAGGATTCCGTCCATGCTCGCTCGATGCGGGCCACGTCAGGCAGATAAGGCAACGATTCGGCGGGCTCGAAGCCTTCAACGAAATCGGGGAATGCCACGCCGTAGTCGAGAAGGATGGGAGAGTTCGGCGGCTTGCGCACGACGAATTCGCGGGCCATAGCCTGGAAAAATTCTTCGCCGACGAGTCGATAGGTCGCGGGGAAGTTGGCCCGTAGTGCCTCGACCAAGCCGACCACGACGTTGTTGCGGTACACCGCAAAGCGTCTGCTGCTTGGCAAACCATCCGGCCCGACGATGCCGCTCGGCACCGTCGCGACTGGATCAAGCAAAGCTCTTGCAAATTCTCGTTGTCGTTCAACTAGCCGCACGGAGGACCTCGTTGCAAGTTGCCGTGTACATGATCGCGTCGGCCCGGTCGGCCTCAGCCTGCAACGTCGACCAGGCTGGAACCTTGGCGTCCCACTCGATCAAGGTTGGCGTAGGCCCAAGCCGCCCAATCGCGTGTGCGAATAGGTCCCAGACCAGCTCGTCGACCGGACGGTCATGCGTATCGATGAGCAGCGGTCGGCTCTGCTCATCGGCCTCACTTGTATGTCCGGCGAGATGAATTTCCTGCACATGCGCGAGTGGGTAATCGTCGATATAGCGCAGCGGGTCCCATTCCTGGTTGGCGGACGCAACATGCACGTTGTTAACGTCGAGCAGCAGGCCGCAGCCGGTGCGGCGCACGATTTCGCCAATGAAATCGATCTCTGAATAGGTGCTCTCGGCAAACTGAATGTAGGTCGAGGGATTCTCGAGGAGCATCTGCCGGCCAAGCGCCTCCTGCACTTCATCGATGTGCTCGCAGACGCGCGCCAGCGTCTCGCGCGTATAGGGCACCGGCAGCAGGTCATTGAAGAACGACGTATCATGCGTCGACCAGGCGAGATGTTCCGAAAACAAACCCGGTTGGTAGCGCTCGATGAGATTCTTCAAGCGGCCGAGATGATCGTCATCGAGCGGACGGTCGGCGCCGATCGATAGACCAACGCCGTGGAGCGATATCGGATAGCGCTCACGAATTCCGGTCAGGTAGCGATGCGGCGGCCCCCCGGCCCCCATATAATTTTCAGCGTGGATTTCGAAGAATCCGATTTCTGGCTTTGCTTCTAGAATCGTCCTGTAGTGCTCGGCTTTAAGGCCCACGCCAGCGCGCACGGGAATTGATGTCGGAGCAATTCGTAGTTCTCCCATGGCCATTGCTCCTCTGCGGACAAATTCACTGTTGGTGCAGACGGCCGCGGGGGGCAGGCTTCCCGCCGCGGCTGTTGCTTAAGTCGTATTATCGAAACTCAGGCTTTTGTCGGTGTCAGGCTGCCGTGGCCGTTCGGGGTCGAGATCGTCGTGCAGGTGCCTTTTGCGACCAGCTTGAAGGCGTTGCCCTGGTAATTGACCGTGCTGGTGCCGGCACAGGTCGTACCGGCGCCGGCGTAGCAGTCGTTCTGCCCCTTCAGGGCGACGCCGTAACACTTCTCGAATTTTCCGGTCTTGAGCTGTTTCGAGGTCTCCGCCTGCTTCTGCTTCATCATCTTTTCCATGTCCTGATGGCTCATCCCCTGAGCCAGGACAGCAGGCGCCGTGAGCGAAGCAACGGCCGCGGCGAATGCGCCGGCAACCAGGACAGACATCGTGCGATTGGACATTGCGGTTCCTCCAGTCGAATGGGATCCCGCGGCCACGCAAGCCACGGTCAAGCCGCCAGTCGGCCTGCAATGTTGGGTTCGCCAACCACCCCTTAAAGGTTACGCCGACTCGACCGTTTATGATCGGGCGGGTGCGACAGAAATCTATCGTTTCATGAGCTCGAGCAGCGGCAAATATCCGTCTTTCACCAAGCGCTCGGGCGCCGGGTTCAAATATGCGCGATGAGCTCGCGTTCGGCTTCACTGAAAGGAGTCGGTCCTCGCAACAGGACTTCATAAAATTCGATCAGTTTTCCTGCGCAAGGCAACTGGATGCGCGCATCCCGCAAAGAGCGGCTGCAGCCAAGCCGAGCGCAAATTTTCGCCGTTGCTGGTTCATTTTCATGTCAGGCCATGCACTGCTCGCTGCATGGAATCATAGGCTGGTCGTGAGGCCAACGAGCCAAGCTGGCATGGCATCCGTCAGGAGAGTCTCAAGTCGCTTATCCATTCCGGTCAGCACAAAGGCTCCGAGCACAATGAGAGCTCCTGCGGTGACAGGCTTTGCAATCCTGGTGATGCCTGCGAGGAGTTCACGCCGAGCGGCAATCGCGCGTCGCGAGCCGTAAGCAAGGAGCAGGATTGGGGTGACCGCTCCAAGGCTGAAAATCCCCATCAGGAGCGCTGCCTTGCCGATTGTTTCGCTCTGAGCCGCAAGGCCGACGGCGACCCCGAGTGTAGGTCCGGCGCAAGGTGACCACACGACTCCGAGCATGGCGCCGAGGGCTAATGGGCCAAACGTGCCCGCAGGCTGGATGCGATCGATCAACGTCTGACCGCCGGCAGTGACTGACGCTGCCTGGGAGGCGAGCCATCCTTGCAAGGATGGTACGAGGAGCACGATGCCGACAGCCACCATCAGCGCCGCGATGGCGAACCGCAACATTGATGGATCGAATCCGATGCTGAACCCGAACGTGGCGACCAGAGCCCCGTCGCCGTGAAAGAACCTGCCAAGCCGGACGCGAGCAATAGCGGACCCCACCGATTCCGCTCCACCACGCCGAAAAGCATGATTGGCAGAATCGGAAGCACACAGGGAGAGAGCGTGGAAAGAGCGCCGGCGGCGTAGCTCAGCGCGAGCCCACCTATTCCGGTCACGATCAGAACCCTTTCGCTACCAAGCTCCGCAGGCTGTCAGGATTGGTGTCCCCGGTCGAGCGCGCAATTTCTTTCTTGCCTTTGAATACGATCAGCGTGCTCTGCGCTCGAACGCGAAACCGCTTGAGCACATCCTTTGCGGTATCGAAATCAACATCGAAGACAATCAATTGGGGATTAGCGTGCTCGATGTCCTGAACGATCGGTTTCTGCGCCTTGCAGGTTGGACACCAAGTTGCGCTGACGTCCACCAGGATGGTTCTCCCCGCCGCCTGAGCGCTCTGGAACGCCTGGCTATCGAAAGGTTTCCCCGCTAGCGCTAAGCTTGGCGGACAAGCCAGGAATGAAGCTCCAAGAATGGCCGCGCGGGCTCTGGTGAACATATCTGGGACCCTCCAAAATTGGGACGTCGGCTCGATAAGACCGAATTCGCCGAGGGTCGAAAAAGGTTACATGTACCTACGACCTCCTTCCGGGCCAAATTCAGGAGCAGGCTTGGGCATACGAAATGAGCATGCTGAACGATCAACGGCTCAGGACACTGATGAGCGCCGCTCAGGCCGGCGACTCGCACGCCTACGCCGAACTGTTGGCCGCAGTTGCACCAAGACTGCGGCAGATTATTTCTAATCAACGGCGTTTCCTCCAACATGCCGATATCGAGGATCTCGTTCAGGAGATCTTGCTGTCGCTCCACGCTGTGCGTAGCACCTATGACCCCAACCGCCCCTTTGTTCCCTGGTTGCTTGTGATCACGCGCAATCGCTTGGCCGATGCGGCGCGGCGCTACGGTCGTCGAACGGCCACCGACGAAGAGAGGCGGCAGATGGCCGTAACCTTCTCAGCGGAAAATGCGAATACTCAAGCTGAGGAATTGGGCGATCCTGAAAAGCTGAGGCAAGCAATCGAACAACTCCCTCGGGCTCAGCGCGAGGCTATCGAGATGTTAAAGCTACGTGAAATGTCACTGAAGGAGGCATCTGAAGCGAGTGGGACAAGTGTTGGAGCGCTCAAGGTTTCGGTTCATCGAGCGATGATTGCGCTCCGCCGGAAACTGAGCAGGTGATTGCCATGGAAACGGACAAGCTCATTCAGGGTCTCGTCGCCAGGGCCGAACCAGTTTCGCGACTTCCTTCACCACCGGTTAGACTTGCGCGCTGGCTTGCGCTGGGAATTCCGTATGTCGCGCTTGTCGTGCTGGCGATGTCGCCGCGCCCAGATCTCACGGCCAAACTTACCGATCCGAGTTATATCGTTGAACAGCTCGCCGCGCTTGCGACCGGTTTTGCAGCGGGCTTCGCAGCATTCGCAAGCGTAGTGCCTGCTTATGACAGACGCTGCCTCCTCCTGCCGCTTGTTCCCTTTGCGGTCTGGCTCGGAATCTTGGGTTTCGGTTGCCTGCAGTCATGGATTCAGGTCGGCGCCGCCGGCCTATCGATCCAGCCTGATTGGTTCTGCTTCCCGGCAATCGTGTTGGTCGGCATGATTCCCGCGATCACCATGGCGCTCATGGTTCGGCGCGGCGCTCCATTAACGCCGCATCTGACAACGGCCTTGGGTGGGTTGGCAGCAGCGGGAATCGGTAACTTCGGGCTGCGGCTGTTTCATCCGCAGGACGCCAGCATCATGGTGCTGATCTGGCAGATGGGTACGGTTTTCATTTTGACGGCATTCGCCGGATGGGCCGGCGGGCTATTGCTCAATTGGAAATCCCTGACTGAGAACATTCGCCGCAAGATTGTGGCGCGCTAAGACGACCCTATGTCTCCGGCGTTAACAGCTGCCGATCTTGCCATGGGACGCATTCTTGCGTGGCGCAAGCGTTCAGGGTCCCTGAAGACACCATCAAGAGCTTGCTGGATATTGAACTTGCGCCGGATCCGGCAGAACACTGGATCGGAATCCAGCCGACCCAAGCAGCACCAATCAACCGATCCATTGCGGCCGACGAGCGCAGCGCCGTGGCGATCACCGATCAGCCCGTAGTCGCGAATCGGTGGATAGGCGTACTCGTGCCGACCGCCGCGGTCCTGCGCCATTATCGTTCAGCCGCCCGCTCTGAATGCGGGATAGGCGCAACGCCGTTGATGCCAATCTTGTTCGCTATCAGTGCTCATGATCGGGCCTCTTTGTTCAAGGCAACCAGGATAGAAGGCGCGCGGCGCCGCGTATCATTCGGCTTTTCAGCAGCGGTTTGGAGAATTCGAATGCCGCCGTCTTGTCGAGCTCGTTCCATGTTGGGTAGGGCGCTATCATTCGCGCCAAATCGCGAACTCTTAGCTTCTGTTCGATCGCGATCACCCAGATATGAGTCAATTCTCCAGCGTTTGCTCCGAGGATAGAAGCGCCCATGACGTAGCCTCGACGGCTGACGATCAACTTCAGCAGTCCATCGGTGCGGTGCTCAGTATGGGCGCGATCGTTATCGCCATACGGTACCTGCACGACCCGCACGTCGTTTCCGTGCTGCCTCCGCGCCTGAGCCTCAGTCAACCCCACCTGCGCGAGTTCAGGATCGGTATAGGTTACCCACGGCAGCGATCGATAATCGAGTTTCGCGGACAGACGAAAAACAGCGTTCCTGATGACAATGCCCGCATGATAGGAGCACACATGGGTGAACCGCGGCCCATCGACGACATCGCCTGCGGCATAGATGCCGCGCCGCGTCGTCTGGAGGTGCCGATCTACTTTGATGCCTTTGTCATCGTATTCGACACCCGCCGCCTGTAGCCCGAGTCCGGCAGTCCTCGGTTTGCGTCCGGTGGCGACGAGAATGTGTGATCCACGCACTTCTGTCGTTTGCCCTGCCGCCTGTATAGAGACGGCGATCTCGTCGCCATCCTGAGATACGGCTTTCGCTTCCGCGTTCTCCCGAATAGAACTTCCTTCCTGCGCCAGTCGCCGCAACACGGAGCGAGCGAGGTCCGGATCATCCTTGGGCATTGCCCTGTCGCGTTCGAGGATAGTCACGGCAGCACCGAGACGTCGATAAGCTTGGCCAATCTCGACGCCAATCGGGCCGCCGCCTAGGATAATCAGGTGCTTCGGCAGCACGTCGCTGTCAAAAATCGTCTCGTTCGTGAAGAACGGCACCTTTTCTAAGCCTGCAATCGGCGGGGTCGCAGGTTCCGAGCCAGTCGCAATGACGGCGCGTCTTGCGCAGATGCTGCGTCCGTTTACGGATATCGTGCGGCTGTCGAGGAAATGTGCTGTTCCTTGGACCACCTCGACTCCTAGCGACTCAAATCGTTCGACCGAATCGTGCGGAGCGACAGATTTAATCACCGCCTGTACGTGCTCGTGCACGAGCTTGAAATCGATTGATGGCGTCGCGTTGATTCCGAACGTCTCGGCATTGCGGATGGTGTGGGCCGTCTTCGCCGCAGCGAGAAGCGCCTTCGAAGGCACGCACCCGGTGTTGAGGCATTCACCGCCCATTGGGCCGCGCTCGATCAGCACGACCTTCAATCCTAAAAGTGCCGCTGCAGCCGAGACTGAGAGGCCAGTCGCTCCGGCCCCAATCACACAAAGGTCGACTTGTTCGCTTGACGACATGATAGCTGCTCGCTCGCAGGCGGACGTTTCGCGCAGTGGCCTTGTTAGCAACCGGGAGAGCCGCGTCGAGTTCAAAACTGCGTGCTCGACTGCGGTGCCGAACGTCGGAAGCAATTTTTTCTAATCAAGGTAACCTTCGCGCGACGTTAGCCGAATTCATTTGATCGATGCGGCGTTCTAGTGACTCGCGGCTGGACGCTCCAAAGATGCCGACCCACGTGAATGCTGTGTTGCTGGTCTTTCACAGCGATGGGCAGGATCATGGAACCTAACGCGGCGCAATTGGCGTGAATGCTCATCACCAGTTGATCGTGCGAATTCCGCAATAGCAGCCGGAGGAATCTTGATGGCAACGCAAAAACTGCATCCTGGATCGAAGATACCGCAGCTCTCCTTTCCTAAGGCGGGTGGCGGTGCCATGACCATCGGAAACGGCGGCAAGTGGCAAATGCTTGTAGTCTATCGGGGCAAGCATTGCCCGATCTGTCGCACGTACCTAAAGACTTTGGACGGTCTTTTGGACCAGTTTCAGGAAGCCGAGACCGACGTCGCCGCGATTTCCGCAGACACGAAGGAGAAGGCCGAGATCGAGGCCAGGGAAGAAGGGTGGCGCTTTCCGGTCGGCTATGATCTTTCGCAAGACCAGATGCAGCAACTGGGCCTCTACGTTTCGGCGCCTCGCTCCCCTCAGGAAACGGACCGGTGATCAATCCTGAGGGCCAGGTCCAGATCGTCGACGTGGTCCGCGGCCCGCTTCAAATATCCGGACAGCAGCCGAGACATCACCGCCAGCGCTCGTCATAACAACATCCGCCATGGCTCGCCGGGATCGCTAAATCCCCGCAGACCGCGGAGTATGACGCTGTTCGGTTCTGTGCCTGCGCTACAATTAGTGGTGGCATGCAACGTAAGGGCGAGAAATAACGCATTCCTTCGAGCGATACGAAAGTATTGCGATGCTACCAACGCCGTGGTTTTGCGACTCCGCGATCTGCCCTCAGTACAATGGCTCGCATTGCGAGAACGTGCACTTGATTACCATCCAGTTAAGTGCGTCCGCGTCTGCGTTCATCGTGTTCCGTTCCAAATTTCCGTTAGTAGTAGGGTGGTAGTGTCATGAAGCACATCGTCCCGACCCTTATTGTTGCGCCCGACGAACTGTCACGCGCCGGCTTGCTCGGCATTCTGGCTGGGGCTCGCTACAGGCCAATTGCAGGCAAGGGAGGTTGGGACGCCATCGTCGTATCGGGCAAGCCACTGCCGGCGATCGTCATTCTCATCCTGAGCGGAATGATGACGGAGCCGGCCGCCGTCGCAAGCCAAATCGAGACAATGGCCGCACGCTCAAAGGTCGTCGTCTTGGCCGATCAGTGTGATGCAAAGCTTGTCAGGGGCGCCGTCTGTGCCGGCGCGGCCGCTTATCTGCCGCGCTCCGTTTCAGCGGGCGTCCTCGTACAGACGCTCGATCTCGTGCTCGAAGGCGAAGTGATATTCCCGGCTTCGATTGCGCGCGGCGTTTTCACCTGCGGGACTGTCGAGCCGGAGCAAAATCGCACGAATGGCCCCGACCGCAGCGCCCCGACGGAACGGATAAGCCGCTTGTCGTCGCGCGAGATCGAAATCCTCAAGCGCCTTGTGCACGGCGACTCGAATAAGCAAATCAGCCGCCAGCTCGACATCTCCGAGACGACGGTCAAGGTCCACGTGAAAGCGATCTTGCGCAAAGTGCGGGTCTCGAACCGCACGCAGGCCGCGATTTGGGGGCTCGACCACCTTTCCAACCCGTTCGGTGTCACCGCCAGCGAGCCGGACGCTCATATCGCCGTCGAGGCGCCACTCATACCGAATGCGGTGCCTGCGGTAACGGCTGCTACACCCCGTGACGGATACGGGCGCGGCGTCGCGCGACTCTGACCGCGTGAAGCGGAACGGCGCGCCACCATCCTCTGCCTCGCTGCTTGCGATGCTGGGAATGGTGGCGCGCCGTGTCGGCTCTACGGCAGCGAAACATCCAGATCGTCGACTGAGGGCACCGCTGTGACGTGTCGATCCGCGCGAAACGGAAGCACGATCGCATCGCCGCTACGTTGTGCGTTCGTTTCCACGGTCTTGCTCTCGCGCATACGCCGCAGCTGCGCAAGTGAACGCGGACGGCCGACGCTGCTATAGATGAAACCAGCCCGCTCCACCTCTTCGACGTCATAGATGTTGCGCAGATCGATCAGCACCGGCTGGCGCATCAACTGGCCGACGCGCGTGAGGTCGAGTGCGCGAAACTGCTCCCACTCCGTGCAGATGACTGCGGCGTCGGCATTCTCCGCACAGGCATAAGGCCCGTCGCAAAAAGTCACCTCGGGCAGCAGCGCGCGCGCGTGCGCCATGCCGGCCGGATCGTAGGCTCTCACGTTCGCTCCCATGTCGCGCAACGCCGCGATCAGCGGAATCGACGGCGACTCGCGCATATCGTCGGTGTTCGGTTTGAACGTGAGGCCGAGCACGGCCACCGTCCGGCCACGCAACGAGCCGTCGAAAAGCCGGGCAATTCTGCGCGCCATCACGCGCTTGCGCGCATCGTTGACGGCAACGACCGTTTCTACGAGCCGCATCGGTGTCGCGTAATCCTGCGCGATCCGCATGAGCGCCAGCAAGTCCTTCGGGAAGCACGATCCGCCGAAGCCCGGCCCGGCGTGCAGGAACTTCGGCCCGATACGGTTGTCGAGGCCCATTCCACGCGCCACCTGCTGCACGTCGGCGCCGACCTGCTCGCAAAGGTCGGCGAGCTCGTTGACGAAGGTGATCTTGGTCGCGAGGAATGCGTTCGCGGCGTATTTGATCAATTCCGCAGTCCGGCGATCGGTATAGAGAATGGGTGAGGCGTTGAGATAGAGCGGCCGATAAAGCTGCGACATCGCCTCGCGCGCATGCGGGTCATCCGTGCCGATCACGATCCTATCCGGAAGCTTGAAATCGCGAATAGCGGCGCCTTCGCGCAGGAACTCCGGATTGGCGACCACAGCGAATTCCGCATCGGGTCGCACCTCGTGCGCAATCAGCTCGACCTCGTCGGCGGTGCCAACCGGCACGGTCGATTTGGTGACGATGACGGTAAAGCCCTCGATCGCCGCAGCGATCTCGCGCGCGGCGCCGTAGACCTGCGAGAGGTCGACAAAGCCATCGCCGTGGCGCGCCGGCGTTCCCACCGCAATGAACACGACGTCGGCGGCCGCAACCGGCTCGCGCAGGTCGGTCGTGAAGACGAGCCGGCCCTGGCGCAGATTGGTGGCGACGAGCTCGGCCAGCCCTGGCTCGAAAATCGGAATCTCGCCGCTGTTGAGCGCAGCGATCTTATCTTCGTTCTTGTCGACGCAAGTGACGTGATGGCCGAAATCGGCGAAGCAGGCGCCGGAGACGAGGCCGACATAGCCGGTGCCGATCATCGCGACGCGCATGGTTGCGCCTCACCGTGCGCCGTCACCGCGCAAGACGGCGGGCAGCGTCTGCAAAAGAATGGAGAAGTCGAGCCACAACGACCAATTGTTGATGTAAGCGGAATCCTGCGCCTTCTGTACGTCGATGTCGCCGTTGCTGCGGACCGTGACCTGCCAGAGCCCCGTGAGTCCGGGCTTGACGCTCGCGCGCAGCGCCTGGAATTCGAGATCGAAGGCGCGCACATGGTAGGCCGGGAACGGCCGCGGGCCGACCAGGCTCATGTCGCCGCGCAAGATATTCCAAAGCTGCGGAAGCTCATCGAGGCTGCTGCGCCGAACGAAATTGCCGAGCATAGGAATGACGCGCGGATCCTGCTTGAGCTTGAAGAAGCGCTCCCATTCCGCGCGCGCATCTGGATTCTGCGCAAGATGCGCCTCGAGCCGGCGCTCGGCGTCGGCATACATCGTGCGCAACTTGAGAATCCGGATCGGTTTTCCGCCGCGGCCGATGCGTTCTTGTCGATAAAACGGGTTGCCAGGGCTCACAACGACGATGAGCATTGCCGTCATGGCCGTGATGGGCAAGGCAACGAGAGCGAGCGGGACCGTCAGGCAAATATCCATGGCGCGTTTAATCGCCTCGTAGCCGAAACGACCGTGTCCGCGCGCCGCGTCCTGTTGGAGAAAGATGCTCACGTCACTCATACGGAACTCCGCTCGGGGCTATTGCGACGGCCTTCGGACGTCATTCGGCGGCGACGGTTGCTCCTTCAAGCGCTTCAGCCGCGAGGCATTCGCGAATCCACCGATAGGTCGGCGCAAGCCCTTTGCGCAGCGGAATGCTCGGCTCCCAGCCGAGAATCACGCGTAGTCGCGAATTGTCACTGTTGCGGCCGCGCACGCCTTGCGGCTTCGTGACATCGTGACGCTTCTGGAGCGACTTCCCGGCAATCTCGCAAACGAGATCGACCAGCTCGTCGACACTGACCAGTTCGTCCGTGCCCAAGTTAAGCGGGGCGCGATAGTCGGATCGCATGATGCGATAGATGCCGGCAACGCAATCGTCGATGTACATGAAGGAGCGCGTCTGCTGGCCATCGCCCCAGATGTCGATAAAGCCGCCATCCTTCGCGAGCGCGACCTTCCGGCTGATGGCAGCCGGCGCCTTTTCGCGCCCGCCGCTATAGGTGCCGAGTGGGCCGTACACATTGTGGAAGCGCACCACACGCGTTTCGAGCCCGTGGTCTTCCATGAAATACTGGCACAGCTTTTCCATGTAGAGTTTTTCGAGGCCGTATCCCTCCTCGGGGTCGGCCGGCCACGCGTCTTCCTCCGCGAGGGGAGCAACGTCCGCGGATGTTTGAAGACACTGCGGATAGACGCAGGCGGAGGATGAAAACAAAAATTTCTTCACGCCGTTTGCTCGCGCCGCCTGCAGCATATGCGTGTTGATGAGGGTGTTGTTGGTCGCGATCTCGGCGTGAAAGGCGGTGATGTATCCGATGCCGCCCATGTCGGCGGCGAGGTGATAGACCTCGTCCATCCCGCGCGTAACCTCATTGCAGTTTCGCTCGTTACGCAGATCGGCAACGACAAAATCGTGCGCGGCGGAGCGGCCGTATTCCGGTCGTTTGATGTCGGCGCCTCTGACCTTGTAGCCCTTGGTGATCAGATAATTCACAAGGTGATGGCCAATGAAGCCGCCGGCTCCGGTGACGAGTGCGGTTTTTTTCGTCGACATCGCTGTGCTCCCTTGAAGATGAAAGTCTTGCGCCGAACGCATGCGATGAAAAATGAGAAGACGGAGTAGCACCAACGGGCCGCTTCGCTAGCGCACTCGCACGGCCGCCTGCGCGCAGCGTCGCTCCTCGCGATCGCGTCCAGTTGATCAAAGAAAAGGCTGCGCGTTCTGCCGGCCGCGCTTACGCGAGCCGGCGCGCGGGGGGTTGCTCCGGCGCGGCGCTATGCGCCGTCACCACGGGCGCGCCCGCGTCGCTCTCCACCGGATGCGCCGAGAACCGAAGGCGATACCTCGCAAGCGGCTTGAGTTCGAGAACTGTGATGACCACGCCGCACGCGAGGAGGAAGGCCAAGAGGATCAGCGTGATGACGATGGGTGCGCTTGGCCCCGACGGCATCATGACCGCCTCGGCCGGGAGAAACTCGCCGGCCCCAGCGGCGGCCGCTACGTCGGCCGACATGTTTGCACGGCGCAAGCCGGAAATCCGCACCTGCAATTCGCGAAGCTTGTCCCTAGCTTCAAGACTGCGCGGATGGTGAGCACCATAGATCGCGGATACGTCGGCGATGTCCCGCTCGAGATTGCGCTGTATCTCCGCAAGTTGTTGAAGCTGCAGCCCACGCAAATATTCAATAACGACGGCATTGGCGAGCTGCGCTGCCCGTTCAGGCTCCCCGGCGCTGATTGCAATCGAGATGACGTAAGAGCGCGGAACGATGGCGATCTGCAATGCGCCGGCAAGCCGCTCGGCCGCTATGTCCTCTGCTGTCGGAATGACGACCGGAAGCCCGAGCATTTCGCGCATCGATTGGACGAGAGACGAGAGCCGCGACGGCGTGGAAAAGCCCGGATCATTCGCGAGGCCGAGGCGTGACACGACGGCACTTGCAAGCGCGCGCGAGCGAAGAATGCGCACAGTGCTCTCGACCATAGCGGCCGCTTCCATCGACGCGATCCGTTGCGTCTTGGTCGTGGTGTTCGGCTCGTCGCGATTGAAGCTCACCTGCAGGATCGCTTCGCTGGTATAGCGTGGCGCCAAGATGACGACAGCTATAGGGGCCATCACAAGGCCGCAGACGAAGAAGAGCGCGATCAGGATTCTGTAGCGCCACAAGATGCGCAACACGTCATGAGCAACGCCCTGATAATGCGATCGCAACGGCGCGACCTCGTCCGAGCTGAGCTTGAGATGCGGGGCCATGCCAAGTCCTGAAAAGCGGAAACGATGCGAACGCACGGCGCACGGCGCCGATCGCAAATTCAAACGCCTGACGGATGCTCTGCAAAGCGGGCGTTCGGAGTATAGCGAAAGGAGGAATTTGACGCGTATGGACACATCGCGCTTCACCGCCCCACCGATCGTGGCACTCCCAAAGGAGTAGCGGCGCTGCGTTCAATACAGAATGAACTGGCCGTTCGGCTCGAGCCCTCGACCACGCAGTCCTTTCCAATCGAGCCCCTCGTCGCGTCCCCAAACGAAACGGTAGGCGCCGATCCCACGCGGCACATGATAGGTGTTGCGGTCGAAGTGGTTGTTGCCCTCGGCGATGATCGCGAAATTCTCATCGCCCGCCTTCACATCGGAGGCGCCGCCCGTACAAGGCGCCCCTTCAAAACGCACGTCGTTGTCGTGAATGCTGTTGTTCTGTGTCTTGTAGAGGTGGCCGTTGTCGCGCCGCGCCTGGTCGATCAGCATGATTGCGCAGCGGCCGGCACTGACGGTCACGCTGTTACCGTGTACTTCAACGCCCTCCGAGGCCGCGACCGTGATGTCGTTGCCCCAGAACCAGCCGTCGCTTCCTGCCCCATTATGCCGCAGCACGTTGTTGCGGATGACGGCGTTGAACGAGATTTCGTGAAAGATGCCGGCATCGTCATTGCGCTCCACGATGTTATCTTCGTAGACGACGTTGCGACAGTCGCCGTCACACCAGAGGCCAGGACCGCGATTATCGCGAACCTCGTTGGCGCGGAACACCACGTCATCGGCCAACGAGATTTTCGCGCCGCCGGCTTCCCACCCGAAAGAAAAGCCGCGCGTATTGTTCGCCACAATGCGATTTCCCTCGATGCGGATATGGTTCCCCGCGCCGGTGATCCCGATCTGGCCGTTGTGATAGATGTTACAATTCTGAACGACGGAGCCTTCGCCGACGGAAATGCCGGCGCCGCTGTTCAGGCGCAGCTCACAGTTCTCCACGGTCCAGCGTTTGCCGTTCTGGGCATCGATTGCCCCGCGCTGCGCTGGACTCGCGAATTTCTCGACCACGACATTGCTGATGTGAACGCCGGACGCGCGACCCGCGAAGGCGAACGCCGCGGTCGCGAGCTCGACCGTCCGCCCGGTGGGATCGTCCGCGATATAGATTCGTGCTGCCGGCTGGTCGAAAAAGAAACGGCCAGGCGCAAGGTCGTCCTTATGAAGCACGCGAATAAGCGGCCGGTCGTCGATAAAAAGCGTCTCGGGAAAGTTGCAGGTCGGGAAGTTCTTCATGCAGTGACCTTGCCGATGGCTGCGCGCCTCTTGCCCCTCGGCGACCCAATAAGTCTCGTCCCGGATGAAGCGCGTGAGGACGCGGCTGCCGTTGAGAACGGTGTGCCCGTCGCCATAAAAGCGCTGGCCGCTTTTGGGGCGCGCCGCCTGCAGGCGATGCACGCCCTTTTTCAGGCAGAACGAGGCGCCTGCCGCCCCCGCATCGACGGCGGCTTGCAGCGACTGGCCCGGCGCGATGGCGAGCGCACCCGGGGGGCAGTGCAAGTTGTCGTCTGCCCGACACGACGGCATCGTCACGAGGAGCAACGCTGGAATCAGTAACGACGAGACGACGCCGTGAGGCCACGCGCCGGTCATCCGCGTTGGCTCGTACAGCCGGGATCGATTGCCGCCTGTGGCGCAGCCGCTTGCCGAGGACGTGCAAACCGCACTGCCTTAGCCGCCGGTGGCGTGTCGCGCTGCAGCCGCGCATCGATCTCGCCATAGAGGCCGGCGACGATCTCCGGCCAGGAAAAATGCCGGTATCGCGCGATCGCGCCATGGCCGAGCGAGAGGCGCAGTCGCTCGTCTGTCGCGAGGCTGACAATCGCATCGGCGAGATCGACGGCACATTCCGCTTCACTGCGGCTCGTAGCGCGAACGACCCGCCCGCATGTCTCATCCACCATTTTTCCCGGCCCGCCGAGCGCAAAGCAGATCACCGGCAGGGCCTGGCTCCACGCTTCCAAGACCACCATGCCGCCGGCGTCGCGCAAGCTCGGGAAGAGCATCACATGATGATCGCGATACATGTGGAGCAGGTGCTGCCGCGTGACCTGCCCGCAAAACGTGACATGCGGCGTCAGACCAAGCTCGCGCACGAGCCGCTCGAGGTCGCCGCGCGCAGGGCCGTCGCCGACAATCGTCAGGACCGTGTCGGCACCCTCCGCTCGCGCATGCGCCAGCGCGCGCAGGCCAAGATGGATTCCTTTGAGATACAGCAAAGCACCGGCATAAAGCAGATGCAGTGGCTCACCGGGCCGCCGCGGCACAGGCTCCGTCGTCGCGACATCGGCGACGCCAAGCCCGACGCGGACGCGCACTTTGCCACGATCGCGGCGCGGCACCGCGACCATCGCCGCCTCGGTGCGCAGGAAGATGATCTGCGCGCGATGAAACGCCGCACGCGTCATCGGATCGGCGCGCAGCGACCAATTGTGGAGGCCGCGGAGGAACTCCACGAGCCAATATTTCCAGGGAAAGGACTTGCGAAGCGCGAAGGGTATGGCGTCGCCGCCGCCCAGCGGGCCGAGAACGGTCGGGATATTCAGGAACGTCAGCAAGGTGGGGTGACGTATGCCGGCAAAGGTGACGTGATGGATGAGATCGAATCCGGCATCGCGATAGCGCCGCCGCACATGCAGCAGTGCGCAGAACTGCCAGGCGAGGCTCGTCAGGTGCCAGGTGAGCGCCGGCTGTCCGTGACGCAGCCCGAAATCGCGCAACGCGGCGAGCCAACGCGGCATGTAGATATCGAAGCGCAGTCCCGGCGGGAGCTCGCCGTTCGCGACTTCTTTCTCGATCTCGGGGGCGAATTCGGATTGCGTGAGGACGGTGACGTCATGGCCGAGCCGTGCCGTTTCGATCGCCACATTCCAGCCGACGCCGGGCTCGGAGCCGCGCCCGGGGCCGCAGGAGAATGCGCTCATCAGCACCTTCACGGCGCGCTCCGCTGAGCGAAGGGCTGGCGGTGCTGAAAGCGGAAGATCATGACGGCGCCGATACCGAAGCCGATGAGGCACCAGAACCAGATTCCTTGCATTGGGCCTTCAAGCGCGACGTCGAAGGTCGCATTGATGATGGCGGCGCTCGCATAGCAGGCCACGAAGAGGAACAGCCCGGTCCAAGCCTGCTCGCGCCGCCGGCGCGCGTCGATGAAGGCTCCTCCCATCATGCCGAGCCACGCCATCAGAAATA
Organism: Variibacter sp.; assembly: GCA_050187875.1. Lineage (GTDB taxonomy): Bacteria > Pseudomonadota > Alphaproteobacteria > Rhizobiales > Xanthobacteraceae > JAFKKS01. The sequence goes on along the minus strand of JBFWXB010000021.1, from coordinate 35,880 downwards.
GGATCCAGAGCGCAAGACCGGGTACGCCGGCCCGCGCAAGCAGCGTCATGTGCGCGTTATGCGGGCTGCGCAGGGGGCTTGCCTGGCGGTCGCCGCCGTAGCCATCCTCGACCGCGAGATTGAGGCCGAAACCACGGCCGCTCCAGAAGTGCGGCCCGCCGTACAGCGTGTCCTTCATGATGAGACCCCACCATTCGAGACGCCAGCGGCGTGAACCTTCGAGCTTCGGGTCCGAATGCCCCCAGATGCTCTCGGCATTCTCGACGAATTGGCTGGGACGAAGCTCGCGCTCTTTCGATGCGGTCGCGGACTGGTTGGTGACCGCCTTCTCAACCGCATAAGACGCACCGAAGACGATCATGCCCGCGAGAAGCAGCCGCACAAGCGAACGCGTTTTGCCGGTGAGGATTGTCGCGGCGACGACGGGAATGGCGAACGCGAGCATGCCGCCGCGATTGAGCGCGCTGGCCATCAGCACGGCCGCGACGAGACACACGACCCAGAGCGCCGACGGCCGGTAGAAGCCAACCAGCGCGAACACGGCAGCGCCCGCGAGGTGAACCGGCACCTCACCGGCGCCGAGCAGAAGAATGGGCACGTCCGTGCCAGGCAGGTTTGGAAGAAAGCTCTCCTGCGCGTATTGGCAGAGCGCGAAAAGGAGCGGCACGAGGGGCACAAAAAAGCGCAGGAAGCGCGAATAATACTGGAGCAGCATGTCGAGCCGCCGCGCATCCTCCAAGAGAAGCGCGATGACGATGTAGGCGAAGGCGCCGTACATGACGATGACACTGTCGCGCAACGCGTCGGCACCGTAGGAGCGAACGAACGGCACGGTCCGCAGCAATGTCCAAGCCATTAAAGCGGCAAGGATCAGACTCGGCAGCGTGGTCAGGCACGCGAACAGAAGCCCCATGCGCAGGAAAACGAGCGTGCCGAGGAGGAGTGTGATCTCGCCGATAAAGATCGGCGGCACGCCGAGATAGGCGAAGCCTTTGCCCATCAGGGCATAGCCGGCGAGCACACAAATGAGAAACAGGAGATAGCGATCGCTCCATGACCGCGCGTCCGCGTGGCCAAGCCCTTCGACGGTCGACGATCCCTCTCTACGCACGGCCCTCTCTCCAGGGCGCCGCGTGACGGCGGCAAAGGATCAGTGCGGCCCTCCGGCCGCAGGCGCGGCGGCTTCGCGCCTTGCCCCCGGCGGCTGACCTGAACTGACTTGCGGCATCGCGGCAGAGACCATCGTCGCGCCACGCGTGAGCCGCAGTTGAATTTCGACGATGTCGCCCGGCTCGAGCAGTGTCGTCTCGTCGGCGGAGATACTCGACGGCTGTCCGTTACGCATGCGCGTCACGGTAATCGTGCGCGGCGTCGCGATATCGGCAATGTTTCCCGCCTGCTGCAGCTTTGCATCGCGGATTTCACGCGCCGTCGGCAACGTCACGTCGAGCTCTTTGAGCTTGTCGCGCACGTCGCGGAGATCGAGCAGGACCTGCCGCTTGAACGCAGCGTCGGCTTCCTGGATGCGGATATCGAGCGCGCCGAGATCCATCTTGAGGCGTGCGATTTGCGCGGAGAGGTTCCATATCTCCGATTCATAGGTCGTCTCCGTCAACCGGAGCTGCATTTCCGTCGCCGCAAGCCCGAGGCCTTGCTTCGCGAGCCGGGTGTATTGGTCGGCGTGCTGGCGAACGAGATCGAGCTGCTTCTTGCGCGTCGCAATCTGCGCGCCCAGCGCCTCGATCTCGCTTTCGATGCGCGGTTTCTGTGCCCGGAGGAGATCGAGCTGCGAATGCTGGATCGCCATTTGCGAGTCGAACGTCTCCTTCTCGAGGGCGACGATGTCGGCGAGATTTTCGTCGATGCGCTCACCGGCCTGATTTGCGGTGGGAAAAGCCGCCGCGCCGTCGCGCTGCGCCTCGAGGCGCGTCTTGCGGATCGTCAGAATCGACTTTTGCAGCGTGAGCTGGCGAAGCCTCTCCTCGCTCGCGAGAAGATCGGCTACGGCGGAGCCTTGCATAGGAGCAACGACACCGAACCCGCCTGCGACGGCGACCGCCATTTTGACATTCATGCCGAACTTGAACGGATGCGCGCCGGCTGTGCGCACATCACCGAGGATGAAGATCGGCCGTAGTTCGCTGATCTGCACGTTGACGGACGGCCGGTTCAAGATGCCGTCGGCGAGACGATCGACGATACGCTGGTGGCATTCCGAAAGCGTGAGATTGGCGACTTCGATCGGGCCGACGAAGGGAAGCCGGATATTGCCTGTCACATCGACAAGCATATCTCCGGACAATTCGGTCTGACCGAACACTACGACCGAGATGCGGTCGCCGGGCGCGAGCTTGTACGTTTGCGGCGTCGGCGCCGGTTGCGCCGCAGCCGGCGTTGCAAGCGCAAGCGCGGCAAGCAAAGCGAACGAAGCGCGCCGCGAGTGCCTAGCGCCAATTCGCGTCTTAGTCGCCCCTGGCCCGGCATCTGTGCGCCGCATGACAAACTCCCTCGAAATCGAGCGAGGCAAACGCAGAACCGGCATCGGCGAAGCGCGCGAAGCCGCGGCTGCCCAGCCTGAACGATAGCCGCCACGCGCCCGATCGCCGTCGGAAATAATGCGCCCTTCATCGTCCGATGGGAGTACGCCCGCCTCGCCCGCCGCTACTCCCATCGTCGCGTGGAACGGAGTCGCGTTCGCACTCGAATGCGCAATTCTCATCGAAGGCGCCGTCACACAGTATTTCCCGTCCGGAACTCAGGCTTGGGAGAGGCGTCGTGCAGAAACGCGTACTCGTCACCGGCGGAGCAGGATTCATCGGGTCGCATCTGTGCGCGCGGCTACTGAAACAGGACTGCGAAGTGCTCTGCGTCGACAATTACTTCACTGGAAGTCGCGCAAACATCGATGCGCTCTCGGCCATGCCCGGCTTCGAAGTGATGCGTCACGACATCACTTTTCCGCTCTATGTCGAAGTCGATGAAATCTACAACCTCGCCTGCCCCGCTTCGCCCGTCCACTACCAGTTCGATCCGGTGCAGACGACGAAGGCGAACGTGCTCGGCGCGATCAATATGCTTGGGCTTGCGAAACGGCTGCGCGTGCGCATCCTGCAAGCGTCGACCAGCGAAGTGTACGGCGACCCGCACATCCATCCGCAGCCGGAGAGCTATCAGGGTCTTGTCAATCTCGCCGGTCCGCGCGCCTGTTACGACGAGGGCAAACGCTGCGCCGAGACGCTGTTCTATGACTACCGGCGCCAGCACCGCCTCGCCATCCGCGTCGCACGCATCTTCAACACCTACGGACCGAGCATGCACCCGCAGGATGGGCGCGTCGTCTCGACCTTCATCATGCAGGCGCTGCAGAACCAGCCGATCACGATTTTCGGCTCGGGCGAGCAGACCCGGGCGTTCTGCTACATCGACGATATGATCGATGGCCTCACGCGCCTCATGAATTTTGACGGCGATCTCGATGCGCCCGTCAATCTCGGGAACCCGGCCGAGATCACGATCGGCGAGCTCGCCGAGATGATCGTCGCGCTGACGAACTCGTCGTCGAAGGTCGTGCTTCGCCCGTTGCCTGCCGACGACCCGCGACAGCGATGTCCGGACATCGGCCGCGCCAAAGCGCTCCTTCACTGGGCGCCGGCCGTCCCGCTCAGGGAAGGACTCGCCAAAACCATCACTTATTTCGACGAGCTTCTCTCTGGCGGATCCGAAGCGAAGAAGCTGGTGTGGAGGTCGGCCTCATGAAGCCCGTAGCTGCGGCGCAGGATCGGCGCGTCAACGTCCTCGGCGTCGGCGTTAACGTTACGAGCTTGCGCGAGGCCGTGACGATGGTCGAGCGCTGGATTTGCCAGCGAGCGAAGCATTACGTGTGCATCACCGGGGCGCATGGCGTGATGGAAAGCCGGCGTGACGATGCGCTTCGCGGCATTCTCAACCAAGCGGGCATGGTGACGGCGGACGGCATGTCGCTCGTCTGGTTTTCGCGCCTCGTCCGCAACGCCCCTGCCGAGCGCGTCTATGGCCCTGACCTGATGCGGGCGCTGATGGCGATCTCGCCGGAGCGCGGCTACCGGCATTTTTGTTACGGCGGCCCGCCGGGCGTCGCAGAAAAGCTGAAAGACGCGATGGAAGCCACTTATCCCGGCGTCACCATCGTCGGCACGCTCTCGCCGCCGTTTCGTGAACTGACGCCTGACGAAGACAGCGCGATCGTCGCCCGCATCAATGCGGCGTGCCCCGACATTGTCTGGGTGGGGCTTAGCACACCCAAGCAGGAGTTCTGGATGGCGCGCCATCTCGGGCGCATCGACGCGCCGGTCATGATCGGGGTTGGCGCCGCTTTCGATTTCCTCGCCGGGACGAAGCGCCAAGCGCCGCAATGGATGCAACGGAACGGACTCGAATGGCTCTTCCGTCTCCTCACGGAGCCCCGGCGTCTGTGGCGACGTTACCTCTACATCGTGCCTGGATTTGCATTGCTGACCGCACGCGAGCTCGCCGCCCGCGCGTTGCGCCTCGACCTGCCTCGTGCCCATTCCGCCGGCCCAAAATGACAATCCGGTGGTTTCGATCATAAGCCCCGCGGAGGCGAACGGTGACCGACTCCTCAGCGAGACCGACATCCCTCGTCGATTTCGATGAACGCGCGAGCAAGGGATTGCTCGGACGCGTCCTGGCGAAGGTCGTGCGGATCGCTACGGCACCGTCGGTTCTGGCACTGGCCGACCAGGCGCTTGTCAGCGGGGCAAGCTTCATGACGACCGTTCTGATCGGCCGCCATACCTTTCCCAATCAACTCGGAACTTATGCGCTTGCCGGCGCAACCCTCATATGGCTCACCAACGCGCAGGAGTCGCTCGTCTCACTTCCCTATACGATACGGCGCAGTTGCGATCCCGCACTGGCAGCTATCCAAGCAGGCCAGGCACTGGCCCTCAGCGGCCTCCTATCCATATTGACGGTGATGGCGATCGGGCTGGCGATCATCGCCGTGGTCTTTTTGGGGAAGCACACGAGCGCCATCCCTCTCCTGTGGGTGCTGGCGGGTGTGGCGCCTTTCGTCATTCATCGCGATTTCGCGCGTCGCTTCGCTTTCGCCGACCTGCACAACATCGAGGCGCTCGCTCTCGATTGCGCGATTGTAGCGCTGCAGCTCGGCGCCCTCGGCTGGCTCGCCTGGACGGGCCATCTGACCAGCGTCACCGCACTCGCGGCGCTTGGTTTTGCCTGCGCCGCTTCGGTCGTTTTCTGGCTCGTGCTCGTGCGTGATCGCTTCCATTTCATGCGCGAGGGGTTTTCTGAGACGCTACGCAACAGCTGGACCGTAGGCAAATGGCTGTTTGCAAACCAGCTCCTCGCCGCGCTGCAGTCGCAAATGACCCTGTGGTTTGTGGCGCTCTCCGTCGGCACGGCGGCGACCGGCATCTACACCGCCTGCATGAGCATCGCGTTATTCGCTAATCCGATCATCCTCGGCCTGAGCAACGTGCTCTGGGCGAAAGCCGCGCGCGCCTTCCAGGAGGGCGGGAGCGCGCGGCTTTTGCGCGAATCGATCGCCGACGCGGCGCAGCTCGGCGCCGTCGTCGGCGTATTCTGCTTCGCGATCTTGCTCTGGGGCGACGACGTATTGAGCCTGCTCTACCCCAAGAACGATTATGCAGGTCATGGCGATGTCGTCACCGTCCTCGCGTTTGGTCAGTTGCTCTATGGCCTCGGCATGCCCGCCTCGACCGCGCTCGCCGGCATGGGACATGTGCGCACGAATTTCCTTGTTGCCGCGGTCGAGACGGCGCTGATCGGCGTGCTGGTTTGGCCGCTCGTCCTTCACTGGGGCGTTATCGGCGCGGCCTACGGCATCCTGATCGGCTGTACGCTCCGCCTCATCATCCGCTGGGGGGCCGTGCTCGTCCTCCTGCGGAGCGCCGACGGGACCGAGGTCAGCGAAGCCGGCCTCAAAACGCTCGCGCCCATTCTCCATCGCCTGCCAAAAGACGCTGAGCCACTCAAAGTCGAGGCAATCGACCTCAACGGGTGCCAAGGCCATATCTTCGCCGCGATGCCCGAGAGCTCAAACAGGTTTGCCTGCGGCGCACACATCATCAAGCTCTATAGGCCCGACCGCAACGTGGACCCCGCAGAAATCCGCGCGCAGTACGAGGCGTTTCGCGACCTGCACACAATTCTGAATGGGCACGTCATTTGTGGCTGGACCATCTACATCCCTGCGCCGGTACTCGTCTCCGAGACGCCACTTGCGTTGGTGATGGCCCAAGTCCCCGGGCGAAAGCTCGTCGCCTGTCTTTATGGCCGCTCGACGGGAACCGCGGCAGAACATCCGGCGACAATGGCGGTGGCGACCGCGATGATGAAGCTGTGGCGCACCGGCTTGTCTCACGGCGACCTGACGATTGAAAATATTCTTTGCGACGAACGCGCGCGATCGCTTTCCTTCGTCGACTGTGGCCCGAAATCCGAATGCGATGCCTATGCCGCAGCTCACCATTGGCGCGACCTTGCCGTACACGATCTCGCGCATCTCGTTGCGCACGAAGGCGAAACACTATTGATGGCATGGGGCCGCTCGAAATGGCGGCAGCGCCGGCGTTTTATCGAGGGCGTCTTGCGCGTCGCGCTGGAGGCCGAACCATCATCGAAAGCCCGCGCGGCATTTCTTTCCGCGCTCGGCCGCTGCGCGCGAGCGCATCTCGCCGCGCCCACGTCTCTACGGCGCGGTTTGTGGCAGGCCTTGAAGCGCACGGTCGCGTTGGCACGCATGAACGCCATTCTCGAGGACATGGAGCAAGAGATCGCGAGAGCATCCGAAGCTCCCTGTCGCGCGCAGCGCTTGGACGCGTCAAGCGCCGGCTCTCACAATCCACCGATTGCCGAGGAACGTCATGAGCGGTGTGCTTAAAAACGGTGTCCGGCATTTCGGCATCTTTCCGGCGGACACAGCGCTCGAGAAGATGCCGCGGCGCGCATTGCTGTCACGCCTCGCCGGCCGCGCGCTGCGTGAAGCCCGGAGCATGCTCGGCCTCGCTTCGTTTTTGCGGAACGAGGACCGGCGCGTGCTGGAGCAGATAATCTTTCCGTACTTTCTGAATGACCAGGCGTGTCAGAGCATCCTCTTTGTCGGATGCGATTGGTACACCAAAGGCTATACGCCGTGGTTTGTGGGCAAGAACTATTGGACGATCGAAGTCGATCCGGCCTTGCGCAAATTCGGCGCAGAACAGCACATCGTCGGCAGCCTGCAGAACATCTCACGCCATTTTCCACGCGGAACACTGGATCTCATCATCTGCAATGGCGTGTTTGGTTGGGGGCTCGATGCCCCGTCCGACGTGGAGAAAGCCGTCAGCGCTTGTTACGAGACGTTGCGCGACGGCGGCATTCTCGTTGTCGGTGTCGATGGCGTCGCTGAGCGGCGGCCCTATGCACTCGAGACATCCGACGCGTTGCGGAACTTCGCGCCCTATATTTTCCCGCCACTCGATACAGCCGACTATCTGACCGCCACGCCCTATCGTCACCGGTTTCTGTTTTTCCGCAAGCCGCGCGCCAACAGGGATGATCGCCAACGTTTGGCGTTCGCTGCCGATGCACTACCGAACCCGCCAGTCCCGGCAAGCGCTGGAAACGAGCGGCGGCGGTGGTTTCGCAATCAGGATTGGAGTCTTGGCGCCGGCATTGGCCAATCGCTCAGCCGCGTTCTGCATCTTGCCACCGCGGAGCTGAAACACCTCGTCGGAATCGACTCTTATCTGGTGAACGAAGACCGGCGCGTTCTGGAGAAAGTGATTTTTCCATATTTCCTTCACGACGACGCATACATGACCGTGCTGTTCGTCGGCTGCTCCTGGTGCACGCGGGGGTACAACAAGCTCTTCGAGCGCCGGAAGAATTATTGGACGATCGACAATGCGCGCTGGAAGCGCCGCTACGGGGGAAAGCGCCATATCACGGCGCCGCTTCAGGACCTCACGCGACATTTCCGTCCCGGCACCATCGATCTCATCATCTGCAACGGTGTGTACGGCTGGGGGCTCAACGAGCGCGCGGACATCGAGGCCGCGTTTTCAGCCTGCCGCGAGAGCCTGCGCGAGGACGGCATCCTGATTATCGGCTGGGATGACGTCGCGCATCTCAACCCCTGCCCTTTGCCCTCATGGCAATGCCTGCGCGATTTTCGCCCATTCGTCTTTCCTCTGCTGAAAACGGCAGAGTTCGTGACCGCGACTGCGCATCGGCACACCTACAGCTTCTTCCGCCGACCGCGCGCGGCCGAACTCGCAAATGAAAGCGGCTGACGGGGACGCGCATGCAACCAGCTGCATGTATGACCTTGAGCTGGGATGACGGCCATCCGCTCGATGCGCACATTGCCGAGATGATGTTGCGCCACGGTTTGCGCGGGACGTTCTACATTCCCAGAAGCGCCGAGCGTGGGACGATGTCCGTTGCGCAGATCCGTGAGCTCGCGCAGGTTTTCGAAGTCGGTGCGCATACGCTCGGGCACGTGATCCTCACTCGTACGCGCGACCGGCAGGCGTGCCGTGAAATATTCGGAGCCAAGCGCTGGCTGGAAGACGTAACGGGCCAGCCGTGCTCGCTCTTCTGCCCGCCGGGCGGCCGATACGGCGCACGGCACCTGAGGATGATCGAGCACGCGGGATATAGCGCGATCCGCACCGTCGAATTCCTGTCGCTCGATTGGCCGCGGCGCACCGGCGCCCTCCTCTCGATGCCCACGAGCATTCAAGCCTGGCCCCACGATGCGCGCTCCTACCTCCAGAACGCGGCGAAGCGCGGCGCGCTGCGCAATCTCTGGCGCTATGTTGCGTGTGGCCGCGCCGTCGACTGGCCGGAGCTGAGCCGCATTCTTTTCGCCGAGACGTTGCAGCGCGGCGGCGTCTTTCATCTCTGGGCGCATTCCTGGGAAATCGAGGAGGCTGGAGCCTGGCGGCGCCTTGACGATGTGCTGCGGTTTCTCGGTGAGCGAGACCATGCCATTCCCGCGCTCACCAATGGCGAAGTTTGCCGGCTCTCCGCATCGCGTACGGCGACCCTCGCAGCCGGAGCCTCGAGCGCCGACTTCACCGCATCGATGACAAAGCCATGAGCACGCTCGCCGCGTCTCCACGAGAGCGCGCAAGCCCTGTTTCACTTCGCGAAGCGAACGAGAAACTGCGCATCGTCGTCGGCCACAACGTGTATCAGCAGAGCGGCGGCGAAGACACGTGCGTCAAAGCGGAGCTCGCGATGCTGCGGACGCACGGGCACGAAGTGATCCCGTACACCGTCTCAAACGATACGATCAATGGCATGTCGCGCGTTGATCTTGCCGCGCGTACGCTTTGGAGCGCCCCCGCCTACCGCGAGTTTCGTGCGCTGTTCCGCGAAACGCGGCCGCATCTCGTGCATTTCCACAACACCTTTCCGCTTATCTCGCCGGCCGCCTATTACGCCGCGCGCAGCGCCGGCATTCCCGTCGTGCAGACGTTGCACAATTATCGCTGGTTCTGCTGCAATGCCGTTTTCTTCATCGACGGCAAGATCTGCCAGGCCTGCCTCCATAGTCCCATGCCGTGGCGTGGGATAGTGAAGCGATGCTATCGGGGAAGTCGCGCTGCGAGCGCCGCCGTCGCCGCGATGATCGGCGCGCACAAGGCGCTCGGAACCTGGCGCAACGCCATCGACACTTACATTGCACTCAGCCGAGCAAGCCGCGCCAAGCTCATTGAAGGCGGGCTCGACGCGCGTCGCATCGCCGTGAAGCCGAACTTCATCTATCCCGATCCAGGCGAAGGGCCGGGCGGCGGCGGATACTGTCTCTTTGTCGGGCGCTTCTCGGCGGAAAAAGGACTGCTGACGCTCCTGCGCGCCTGGCGGGAACCGGGGCTCCGGCTGCCGTTGAAAATCATCGGCGCGGGCCCGATGGATTCGGAAGTGCAAGCGGCGGCTGCGGGAAATCCGAATATTCAACTTCTCGGACAATGCGCGCCGGAGGCCGTCTACGATCTTCTTGGTCGCGCCAACCTCCTGATCGTGCCATCCGAATGTTTCGAAACGTTCGGGCGTGTCGTTGCCGAAGCCTTCGCCAAGGGCACGCCTGTTCTCGCCGCCAATATCGGTGGGTTGGGCGAGATCGTCGCGCATGGCGAGAATGGTCTTCTTTTCGAACCGGGCGACGCGAACGATCTCGCCGATAAGGCGAGGCGTCTACTTTCCAACCCCGTCAAGTTGCAGCAGATGCGCAAGCGCGCGCGTGCGGCGTTCGAGCGCGACTATACCGTCGACACGAACCACGCACGGTTGATGGCGATCTACGAGCGCGTCCTCGGCCCGCGCGCGATTACGACGGCGTAAGCAGACCTTTTTTCGTGACCACACCGCGCAAGCTCGCAGGCCGAGGTCTACTTCGGAGTACCTCGACAACCTCCTTTCACTGCGAAGCGCGCGGCGTATCTTCTGTCCCACATCTGCACACGGTCAGCACCTTCTGGCCGAGGGTCGGGTGCGCATCACGAAATCAACGCAACGCGCGAGAAGGGGAGTGCGGCATGCGATCGCCTACAGTGGAAAGTGCGCGCGACCAGCTGCATGATTCAGTCGTCTCCGGGTCGAAGATCACGCTCGAACAAGTTCTTTGTGTTGCGTCCCGCGATCGGCTGACCGCGCCCTGCATCCTCGCGGCCGATGGCCGCGCAATGACGTGGCAACAGCTCCTGCAGCAATTGGTGCGCACGCGCGCGGCGCTGCGCAACATCGGTATCGGGCCGAACGATCGCGTTGCGATTGCGCTGCCCAACGGGCCGACGCTTGCCGCGGCCTTCCTCAGCGTCGCCAACTGCACGGGCTGCGCGCCGCTCAACACAGCCTATACGACCGACGAATGCGCTTTCTATTTGGGCGATCTCGGCGTCAAAGCCCTGATCACGCGGAACGGCGCAGCGCCTGCCGCGGCCGACGTCGCTACGCGACTCGAAATTCCCGTGATCGAATGCGAAGAGGACGGCCGCATTCCCGGACGCTTTTCGCTCGATACGTCGCACGTAAATAAACAGGCGGCGTTCGGCTCCCTCAATCCGGAGACGGTCGCGCTTTATCTTTACACCTCGGGCACGACATCGCGGCCGAAGCTCGTTCCGCTACGGCACCAGAATCTCGTCGCGTCGGCGCGCAACATGGTGCGGACGCTGAGCCTGTCGCCTTCCGATCGATGCCTCAATCTCATGCCGCTGTTCCACATCCACGGCCTTATCGGTGGTCTTCTTGCGCCGCTCGCCGGCGGTGGATCGACCGTCTGCCCGCCGAGCTTGCGGCCGGGCGATTTCATTCGCTGGATGGAGACGACGCCGCCGACCTGGTATACGGCCGTGCCGACGATGCACCGCATGGTCGCGAACGAAGCCAAGGCGCATCCCGATCTCATCGCGCGCCATCCGCTTCGCTTCATCCGCTCGTCGTCGGCGCCGCTTCCAGCGCAACTCTTTGATCAACTCACAAACGTCTTCGGTGCGCCCGTTCTCGAAGCCTACAGCATGACGGAAGCGGCGCATCAAATGACCTGCAATCCGCTCGGCGCAGGGCGGCAGAAACGCGGAACCGTCGGCGTCGCCGCAGGTCCCGATGTCGCGATCATGGACGAAACGGGCCGCGTGCTCGCGCAAGGCGAAACCGGCGAAGTGGTCATTCGCGGCCCGAGCGTCATGAGCGGCTACGCCGCCAATCCGCAGGCAAATGCCAGCGCCTTCACGAACGGCTGGTTCCGCACCGGCGACCAGGGGCGTTTCGATGACGACGGCTACCTCGTTCTCACGGGGCGGCTGAAGGAACAGATCAATCGCGGCGGCGAAAAGTTCGCACCGCTCGAAGTCGATCAGGTTCTGCTTGCCCATTCCGACGTCAGCGAGGCAGCAACTTTTGGCTTTCCGCATCCGACATTGGGCCAGGAAGTCGCGGCCGCCGTTGTCATGCGCCGGGGCGCGCATGCGACCCCCACCGATCTCCAGTCTTTCCTGCGGGAGCGTCTGACTGCGTTCAAGATTCCGCGCCGCATCCTGGTGGTCGACGCTATTCCGAAAGGCCCGACCGGCAAGGTGCAGCGCAGCCAATTGCACAAGCAATTGGTGGTGAACGCCGAGGCGTCCGAGGGCGCCGCGAGTGTCGAACCGCGCGTCGGCAGCGGCCTTGAAAACGCACTGCTGCGGCTTTGGCGCGACACGCTGGAGTCGGAGGCGATCGGCCTCGACGACGATTTTTTCGAGAAGGGCGGCGACTCGCTGATGGCCGTGCAGATGCTGCTCGAAGTCGAAAAGATCGTCGGGCATCCCATTCCAGATTCCATGCTTGTCGATCATCCCACGATCGCCCAGCTCGCGGCGGGCCTGATGAGTGGGGGGCCTTCGCACGCGCGGCCGCTCATTCAGCTTCAAGGAGGAAATTCTCGTCCGCCGCTGTTCTTCTTCCACGGCGACTATGACGGCGGCTATTATACGCGCCGGATTTCGCGCCTGCTGGGGCAGGAACAGCCCTTCATCTCCGTTGCCCCACACGGACTCGGCCCCGAGCCCATTCCGGAAACGATCGAAGCCATGGCTTTCGATCGCCTGCGCCTCATTCTCGACTCGCAACGTGAGGGCCCGTTTCGTCTGGCCGGTTATTGCAACGGTGGGATGGTGGCGCTCAGCCTGGCGAAACTGCTCGCCGAGGCCGGACGGCAGGTCGATGCGGTGTTCCTGATCGACACGCCCACACTGAACTTCCGTCCGGCGGCGCGCATGTTCTTCCAGGGGCTCACCAAGCGCCTCGACGCGATCAGTCCCACCTGGGAGCAACAGGCGCGGCCTCTTGCCGCCGCTGTCGATCTCGTCTGGCGCCAGGTCGCCAATCTACAGGTCTATCGGCGTGATCCCGCTTTGCTTCGCCACGCCATGGCCAAGCTTGTGCGTCGGGAGCATGGTGAACCCAAGTACGCACGGCCCGACCTCGCAAAGCTGCCTGCCGATATGCGCCGGCGCGAGCAGGACATGGCGCGGATTTATAATCGGCTGTTCCGAAAATACATTCCCCCAAAGACGGAGCTTCCGATCGTCTATTTCGCGGCCGAAAACGACGGAAAGGATGTCCGTTATCTCGGTCCCAATGTCGAAATCGTCGCTATTCCCGGCGGGCATTGGGGTTGCATCACGACGCATGTGGATGCGCTCACGCGCGAGATCGGCGAGCGGCTGCGTGCGCTCGATTCCAGCGCGTCAGCGGAGGGATTGGCTTCGCCACAGCGGTTCTATGCGCCGCAGTAAGGGCCGGAAGAGCAAAATTTCAGCCGGACTCGTCTTTGTGCCTATCCGGCTGATGCCGCCTTAAGCCGCCGCAAGCTGTGCCAGGCGGCAGTGGCTGCGCCGGATTCAAGCACACGAAGGTGGCGCAGCCTTTGATAATCCCCATTGAGAGAAATGCGCGGGAGCGCGGTGAGGCGCTCGCGATCGCCTGCGGAGAGAACGCCCGGGCGTGTCGTCAACGCCGTTTTAAAACCGAGCTCGGCCGCCAACGCGAACTCCCGCGGGCCCGCCGCCGCCGTATCGCCAAACGGATACGCGAAATGCCGCGGACGCAGGCCGATCATGGTCTCGATGCGCGTGGCGCTTGCCGCCATTTCGTGCCGCGCGTCGGCAGGCGCGAGTTTCCCAAGCCGCGGGTGGGACAGCGTATGCGCGCCGATGGTTACGAGCGGATCGGCGGCAAGCGCGGCAAGCTCATCCCAGCCCATGCATGCGGCCGCACATTGCGCGGCCGTATCGATCCCCATGCGGCTCGCGAGCACGTCCACCGCGGTCCGCACCGCCGTTTCGCTCGGGAGATCGTTGAGCGCGCGATGGATCGTCTGCCCAGTCGCCACTTTTGCCGCCGGTGTGCGGCAGATGAAGGTGCGTTCCGTTCCGTCGATGGCGATAGTCACATGATCATTTGCGAAAACGGCCTCTTCGATCGTGCGCCACCACAAATGGCCGCGATGATCGGCAAAATCGGATGCGACAAAGATCGTGAAGGGAACCCGATGATGCCGGAGGATCGGATAGGCCCATTCGAGATTGTCGCGGTAGCCATCGTCGAAGGTGAGGCAAACGAAGCGGCGCGGATGGCCCCGGCACAGGCGGCGATGCATCTCATCGAGGCTGACAAACTCGAGACCTTCCCGGCGCAGCGCGTCGATCACATCCTCCAGGAACTCCGGCGTGACCTCGAGCGATCGATTCGGCTGAAACGCGTCGGCGCGCACGGGCCGCACGTGATGCAGCGTCAAGATGACGCCGGCACCGCCGCAGCGCCCGCGTAAGAGGCGAAATGCGCCGCTAAAATAAAGGGCGTCCAACGTCAATCGGATCGCCGCTTTCCGCAAAAATGTGCGCGCAGACATCGGTTCGCTTTATCAAAGAACGGCCGCATATCAGCTTGCTATTTCAGGTCCTGAACTCCTCCGATGTGAGTAGAGCGGCCAGCAAGAACGGGCGTCCCCGACAGAGGAATACGCCACCCCTCACGCGCGTGATAATTTTCGCGAAGGCTCCGATCCTCCTCCAAAGCCTGAGGCCAGCGCAATCGGCCGAAGGCACGGGCCAGCGCACGGGGGGCGCTTAATCCCCCGACCATTGCAAATACGTTGCCATAGCCGGCAATACGCGAGACGGCGATGTGCGGGATTGTCGGAATTCTCGGAAAAGCCGCGGTCGCCGACCAGCTGGTCGATGCGCTCCGCCGTCTCGAATATCGCGGCTATGACTCGGCCGGCGTCGCGACGCTCGAGAATGGACGCATCGAGCGGCGGCGCGCCGCCGGCAAGCTGCGTAACCTCGAGCTCTGCCTCTCGCAGGAGCCGCTCTCCGGCGCGATCGGTATCGGCCACACCCGCTGGGCAACGCATGGCCGCCCGAACGAGATCAATGCCCATCCGCATGCGACCGATAAGCTCGCCGTCGTCCACAACGGCATCATCGAGAACTTCCATGCACTGCGAAGCGAGCTCGAAGCGGCCGGCGTGCGTTTCGAGACGGAGACCGACACGGAAATCGTCGCCCGGCTGGTGACGGAGGAGATGCGTCACGGACGCTCTCCGGCCGATGCCGTCGCCGCCATCCTTCCGCGGCTGCACGGCGCTTACGCGCTTGCCTTTCTGTTCGCCGGCGAAGAAGACCTCCTGATCGGCGCGCGGCACGGCCCACCCCTCGCGATCGGCCTCGGCGACGGCGAGAACTATCTCGGCTCCGATGCGCTCGCGCTCGCGCCGCTCACCAATCGCGTCATCTATCTCGAGGACGGCGACTGGGCGATCCTCTCCCGTCGCGGGGCCGAAATTCGCGATGCCGTAGGCCGCGTCGTGAGGCGCCCCGTCATCGGGATGCCGAAGGGCAGCGCGATGAGCGATCGCGGCAGCTATCGGCATTTCATGGAGAAGGAGATCCACGAGCAGCCGGAGGTCGTGCTGCGCACGCTCGAACATTACGCCGACCTTGCATCAGGCTGCGTCGTAGGAGTCAAGGATGCGCCGTTCGATTGGCGCGCGCTTTCGCGCCTGTCGATCGCCGCCTGCGGAACGGCCTATTTCGCCGGGCTGATCGCCAAATACTGGTTCGAGCGCCTGGCGCACCTCACCGTGCAGGTCGAGTTCGCCTCGGAGTTCCGTTACCGCGACGCCCCGCTCGATCCTGACGCGCTGATGATGGTCATCTCGCAGTCCGGCGAGACGGCGGACACGCTCGCGTCGCTGCGGTACGCCAAGAGCTTCGGCGAACCTGTCCTTTCGGTGGTCAATGTTCCGACCTCGAGCATCGCGCGCGAAAGCACGATCGTCTGTCCGACCTTCGCTGGCCCTGAAATCGCGGTGGCTTCGACCAAGGCATTCACGTGCCAGCTGGCGGTGCTGCTTTGCCTTGCCGTTCACGCCGCGCGCACACGCGGTGTCCTCGGCGAAAGCGAGGAAAAGGCGATCGTCGCGGCGCTGCAGGCTCTGCCGCGGCAGATGGCGAGCGCGCTGACGAGCGCATCCAGGATCGAGGCGCTGGCGAGCGAAGTCGCGAAGGCCAGGGACGTCCTCTATGTCGGCCGCGGCACGGCGTATCCGCTCGCGATGGAGGGCGCGCTCAAGCTCAAGGAACTCTCCTACATCCATGCCGAGGGCTATGCCGCGGGCGAGCTCAAACATGGGCCCATCGCTCTGGTCGACGGCACGCTTCCCGTCATCGTCATCGCGCCGAGCGACGCGTGTTTCGAAAAAACTGCCTCGAACATGCAGGAGGTCGCGGCGCGCGGCGGGCGGATCATTCTCATCACCGACGCGAGCGGCGCCAAGGCGGCCGGAATCGACACGCTCGCGACGCTGGTGATGCCCGATATGCATCCGATCGTGTCGCCGATCGTCTATGCCCTGCCCGTCCAACTCCTCGCCTATTACACCGCGCTCTTGATCGGCAAAGATGTCGACCAGCCGCGCAATCTCGCGAAGTCGGTCACCGTCGAATAGCACTGCGCCCTGCCGAGGTGCCTCATGAATTTCGCTCCACCGAACGTCATCAGTTTCGAGCAGCCTCCTCGCGCGGACCGTCGCGAAGGCGCGGCCACAGTCAACCGCCCGAGCGGGAGCGTCACTCCCGTCGTGCTCTGCGGCGGAGCAGGTGCACGGCTGTGGCCCGCCTCGCGGGGGACCAGGCCGAAGCAATTCATCCCCCTTCTCGGCAACGGCACGACGTTCCAATCCGCGCTGCGGCGCGTTGTAGGCTCGCCCCTGTTCGACCGGCCGCTCGTGCTCGCAAGCAACGAGCATCGCTTTCTTCTTGACGAGCAGTTCGCAGACATTTCGCTCACAACGGATGTCGTGCTCGAGCCGGAACGACGGGATTCCGCTGCGGCGATCGCCGCGGCGACCGTCTACGCGGCGCGCAAAGACCCGACGGCCGTCCTCCTCACGCTTGCGGCCGATCATGTCATCGGCGACGAAGCTTCGTTCCGGGACTGCGTCGCGGCGGCCGCAGACGTTGCGCGCAGCGGATATATCGTGACCATCGGCGTCGCGCCGAGCGAGCCCGCCACCGGCTTCGGCTAAATCAAGCGGGGCCGGCAAATCGACGAGACGGATGCGTTTGTGGTCGACTGCTTCGTCGAGAAGCCGAATGCCGCCCTTGCACAAGACTATGTCGAGCGCGGCTATCTCTGGAACACGGGAAATTTCGTGTTCCGCGCCGATATCATGCTCGAGGAGCTCGAACGCTTCGCACCGCAAATTTTGACTGCGGCGCGGGACGCCCTTGACCACGCGCGGCAAGATCGCGCGTTCCTCCGTCTCGACGCCGACGCCTTCAGGGCGGCGCCGGCGACCTCGATCGACTATGCGGTGATGGAGCGCACGAAACGCGCTGCGGTGCTTCCGGTAAGCTATCCATGGTCGGATGTCGGAAGCTGGGGCGCCTTGTGGGAGGCTTCACCGCACGACGAAAACGGAAATGCGCTACGCGGAGACGTGGCGCTCGCCGAAACGCACAATAGCCTCGTGCATTCCGATCACATGCTGACGGCGGTCGTCGGCGTGGACGATATCGTCGTCGTCACCGAGCCCGATGCGGTCCTTGTCACAACACGCGCGCGCTCGGCTGAGGTCAAAGGCCTTGTCGCATCGCTACGGAAAAAGAAGCGCGCCGAAGCCGACGAACACATGCGGACGTATCGGCCGTGGGGTTGGTATCAGCGCGTCGATCTCGGCACGCGCTTCCAGGTGAAGCGCATCTGCGTCAAGCCCGGCGGGCGCCTCTCACTGCAGAAGCACTTTCATCGCGCGGAGCATTGGGTGGTCGTGCAGGGAGCGGCCGAGGTACAGGTGGACGATCGGGTCACGATCGTCGGCGAAAACGAGGCGGTTTACCTTCCAATGGGTGCAGTCCATCGGCTTACAAATCCGGGCAAAATTCCGCTCGAACTCATCGAAGTGCAGGTCGGCTCCTACACCGGCGAGGACGACATCGTCCGGATGGACGACGTCTACGGCCGCTGCTGATTTTATGGCGTTAGAGCTTTGAATTTCCGCGCGATCAGCCCGCGGCGAGCGTCGCGCGTCTGCACGCCAGCATCAAAAAATCAAAGCTGAAGCGCCGCGCGGATGCAGTCGGCCAAGGCCGTGCTGCGGAAGGGCTTTGGCAGCACGCGGATCGCCCCGTCCTCGATCAGCTTCTTGTCCCGCGCCTGGCTTGGAAGCGCGGTCATGAAGATGACCGGGATATCCAGCCCACGCGAGGTCAAACGCTGATGCAGGCGCTTGCTGGTGGAGCCGCCGACTCCGACATCGCTGATGATACAGCGGGCTTTGCGGCACGAAGACGAAGCGAAGAAGTCGTCAGGCGACGAGAATTGCTCGGCTTGAAAGCCCATCGAGCTCACAAGACGCTGGACGCTCTCGCGCACAAGCGGAGCATCGTCGATGACGGCGATCATCTTGCACAAAGCAAAACCCCCCGCATCATTTTGCGCAAAGCAAAATCCCCCGCGTCCGGAAATACGCCATTTCGCAAGCGATTTCCACTACACAAAGATTAAATTTGTGGATTGCAGGCATGTGCGTAGCGGCAGGCCATCATACCTTGGTGCCAGAAGCTTCGGAACCTACGACAAGCCGATCAGCCATGCGCACGAGGTGGGCGAGCGTGCTGGCTTGCATTTTCTCCATGATGTGCCCGCGGTGGAATTTGACCGTGACCTCGCTTAGGCCGAGTTCGGCCGCGATCTGTTTGTTGAGAAGACCGCGTGTCACGAGATGCATGATTTCGCGCTCGCGCACCGTCAGGGAGTCGAACCGGCCGCGAAGCGTCGCAAGCGCGTCTTCGCTAGCCCGTCGCTGCCGGTCGCGCTCGAGCGCTTTTCGCACTGCATCAAGCAGGTCCTGCTCACGCACGGGCTTTGTCAGGAATTCGACCGCGCCCTCCTTCATCGCCTGAACCGACATCGGGACGTCGCCATGGCCAGTGATGAAGATGATGGGTAGCGCCGCATGGTTTGCCGTCAGCATGCGCTGGAATTCGAGGCCGCTTGGTCCAGCGCCCGGAAAGCGGACGTCGAGAATGAGACACGACGGCACATCCGGGCGCTTGGCGTCGAGAAACTCCTGTGCCGAAGAGAAGGCTTGCGCCGGCAGATCCACGGACGAGCAGAGATTTGTCAGCGCCGCGCGGATCTGCGCGTCGTCGTCGACGATGAAAACCATGCAATCAGCCTGGTTCATGACGACGCCCTGCGGGAAGCTCGACCTCCAGTATAGCGCCATGAGGCTGTCGTGCGGCCGCACGGATTGAACCACCATGCGATTCAACGACCGTTTGACAGACCGATAAACCGATTCCCATGCCGCCCTGCTTGGTCGAATGAAACGCCTCGAAGATCTTGCTCGTATCGGTGTGGCAAAATCCGTGCCCAGAATCGGAAACCGTGATGGCAATCACGTTTTCGCCACGAGCGCAGGTCTCGATTATGAGCTCGCGTTTACGGTCGGATATCTCGGCCATGGCGTCGGACGCGTTATTAACCAGATTGAGCAGCATCTGTTGCAGCTGTACGCGGTCACCCGCGATGGGTGGCAGCTCCGGCGCAAGATGACACTTCACAACGACGCTGCGTCTGGCGAGGTCGTTACGCACGAGGGCCAAAACCTGGCCAACGAACTCATTCACCTCGATCGTTGTTTGCCGCGGAATGGTCTTGGTGATCAGCCGGCGTATCCGCGTGATGATTTCCGCGGCGCGTACGCCGGCCGTCACGACGGCTGCGATTGACTCGGCGACTTCGGAGATTGCCGGCGGAGAGCGACGCAGCCAGTTCTGAGCGGCCTCTCCGTTCGAAACGACCGCCGCCAGCGGCTGATTGATTTGGTGTGCGATTGAGGCAGTGAGCTCCGCCACCGTCATGATGCGGGCGGCTCGCGCCAGCTCGCACTGCGTGTGGCGCAGCGCCGCTTCCGCGCGCGTGCGCTCCGTCATCTCCTCGATCAACTTTTCGTTGAGCTTCTGAAGCTCGAGCGTGCGCACCCGTATCCGATCTTCCAACTCATCGCGCGTGCGGCGTAGAGTTTGCTCCGCACGCCGGCGCCTGAGGCTCATCGCGTTCGCAGCCGCACCGCACACAGCAAATGCGACAAACCACGAAAGCCCTTCGATCCCGAACTGGAAACGATAAAGGGGATGCTCGAAAAAATAGTCGACCACGAGCGCCGACAAAAGAACCGAAAACCAACCCGGGCCTGCGCCGGCGTACCAAGCGGTCACAACGATCGCGGCGAAGAAGAGGAAAAGGTTGTGAGCCCCCGGACTTACGAGATCGAGAATGGCGCTGCCGAGGCTTGCTGCTGAGATCGTTAGAAACGACAGCGCGTAGCGCGGCAACGGCCCCGAAAAATCCCAGCCCGGCCGATCTAACGACAGCGTACGCCCAAACATGATACGAGCACTGTCTACTGATACACGCGTAAGCTCAATTTATCACAATTTGTCGTACAATAAACCAGCAAGGATGGGGCAAATTAGCACAGCGCCGCTCTCCTTGTGGTTATGTCGTCCCATTCCGTTACGCACTTATACTGCGCAGCACGTCCATGAAGGCGTGGTCGACCGGTGACAGGCTTCGGTCTCGTCGCCAAAGCAGCCGGATAGGCCGCGCGAGCATGGGTGCCACCAGCGGGCGGGATACGAGGAAGGGGTGCCGCGGGTTCGGAAGCGCAAGGGCCGGCAAGATGCTCACCCCGAGACGCTCCTCCAGCATGCCATGAATGGTCGCAAGTTGCGACACCTCGATATAGCGCTTCACTTGCACATTCGTCGTGGCCAGCACGCCGTCGATCAGCGCGCGCACGCCGCTATTCGTGGCAAGGATGATAACGACCTCACCGTTCAGCTGCTTCCATGTGACCTCCTTCCTCCGCGCAAATTTATGGTTGCAATCGAAGGCGACGTGAAGCCGGTCCGAAGCAAGGTTTTCGCTGACGAGATTGGACGGAATATGCAGCGACCCTGTCACTGAGAAATCCGCGTCCCCGTCGCTGACCGCGGTGAGGACGCGGCTTGCGACATCATCGCGAATCACGATTTCCAATTTCGGGTAACGCTCCTCACAGGCGCGGATGACACGCGGCATCAAGCGCCCGGCAATCGACGACAAGCACGTCACGATAACGCGGCCGCGTCTTGACCGGCTCAGGTCTTCCGCATCGCGCACGACAAGATCAAGGTCGTCGAGCACCCGGGAGATGTTGGCCAGAAAGGACTTTCCGATTTCGGTCGGCTGAACCGAGCGCGTCGTGCGGTGGAACAGCGGAATGCCCAGACGTGTCTCCAGTTCCGCAATCGTCACCGAGAGCGCCGGCTGACTGACGCCGAGGGAATGGGCGGCGCGGCTGAAGTTGCGATGCTGCAGCACCGCGAGTGCCGCGCGGAATTCCCGGATCGAGACATTCATAATTACACCAAATGAATTGATTGGAACAATATATTTCTCTTAACGGCGGTGCGCCACTAGCGTTTTGCCCACGGAGACCTTTTCGGATTGGGCTTGATGAACATTGAAGCCGATGCGCGGCGTGCCTTCGACACACTCAAGCAAGGCGGCATCGCGATCCTGCCAATGGATGTCGGCTATTCGCTGATCAGCGGCTCGACCGGCGGACTCGACAGGATTTTTTCAACGAAGCAGCGCGCCGAGTCGAAGCTCAACGCGATGCTCGGCGATCGCGAGCTATCGCTCGACCTGCACCAGCTCGACACGCGCCAACGCGCCATCGTGGACGCCATCACGGAGGACCAGGATCTTCCGCTGGGGCTGATCGCGCCGGCGCGCATGGATCATCCGATTTTGCGCAAGATGGACGATCGTGGCCTGTCGCGCAGCACGCGCGCCGCGACGGTCTGCATGCTCCTCAATGCCGGCCCATTCCACGCCGCCATCTGCAAGCTGAGCCGCGAAGAGGTTCATCCGCTGTTTGGCTCCTCCGCCAACCGATCGATGCAGGGCACGAAATTCCGGGTGGAAGATATCGAACCGGACGTTCGCTCGATCGCCGATGTCGTCATCGACTACGGCCTGCGGAAGTATCACCACTACGCGGCATCATCGACGCTCCTCGACATCACGACGATGAATGTGGTGCGTGTCGGCTCCTGCTACGAGCTTATCGCCGACCTTTTGGCGCGCTTCTTCAAGATCGGCCTGCCGCCCGATGCTAGCAAACGCCTGCCGACTGCGGCGCCATGGGCGCAGACGCGGCAAGAGGCTCGGTCATGAACGATCTGCCGCAGACCGAAGACGCCATCGCGCGCACCGACGCCCCTGTTTCCCGTGCGCGGCTCGAAGCCGACGTTAACAAGGCCTTGGAGACGGTGTACGGCGGCGGGGTCGCGATCGTACCGCTCGACGTTGCCTATGCGATCGTCGGCCACAAGGAAAACGGAATTCGAAAAATCTTCGCGGCGAAGCGGCGCTCCTACGAGAAGCCGAGCGGCCTGCTCGCCAATGCCGACATCAGCGACAAGATCCACATCCTGCCGGACGCAAAGCGCCGCATGATCCGCGAGATGATCGAGGAGGAACGGCTGCCGTTCTCCGTCGTCGCGCCGTTCCGCACGGATCACCGCTTCTTCAAGTCTGTCGATCCCTTCGTCATGGCCAATTCCAGCAAGGCCGGGACGATCGACATGCTGCTCAACGCCGGCTCCTTCCACGACGAGATCGCTCGGCAAGCGTGGAAAGCGCAAAAGCCGGTGTTCGGTTCGTCGGCGAACACCTCGCTGATGGGCAGCAAGTACCGGCTCGGCGACGTGGAGGCGGATGTCCGTGCGGCCGCCGATATCGCCTTCGATTACGGCCTATCGAAGTATGCAAACGACGAAGGCCGCTCCAGCACCATCATCGATTTTCGTGACTTCTCCGTGGTTCGCATTGGCGTTCAATTCGATCGTCTCGAGCGCGCGTTCCTGTCCCGCTTCGGCGTCACACTGAAGCGGCCTGCATAACGGCGGCCGGTGATGACGAGGATGGGAGACTTTGAAAGGCCCGTTCGATGAGCAATCGCTTCGATGATGCAGGCTACGGCATGATACCGGTCGGCTTCGGGACGAAGCCGGCGGTCGTCGTTGTCGACTTTCAGCGCGCTTTCACCGATCCGACATTCGTCACCGGGCGCTCGCCGCATATTCATCAAGCCGTCGAAGCGACCGCCAAGCTCCTCAAAGTGGCGCGCCTGCACGGCGTTCCCGTCGCTTCCTGCCGCACGGCGTGGTGCAGCGAGAAGGACGTGATCCGCTGGAAGACGGCATCGATCAGCTCCGGCCTCCTCATCGGCGATCCGGCGACCGAGATGGACGCACGCATTTACGATGCCGCTTACGACGTCAATTTCACGAAAGCCGCGCCGTCCATCTTCTTCGGCACGCCGCTCGTGTCGTATCTGACCAAGGCGCAGGTCGACACCGTCATCGTCACCGGCTGCACGACGTCGGGCTGTGTGCGCGCCTCGATCATCGATGCCTTCTCCTGGGGCTTCAGGACGATCGTTCCGGAGGATTGCGTCGGCGACATGGAGGTGGAGCCGCATCGGGCCAATTTGCTGGATGTCGGGCGGCGCTACGCCGATATCGCCACGGCATCGGAATGCATCGACCAGCTTTCCCGACACTGGCTGGCCGCATGATGAATATGGCGGAGCGCACAGCGGTGGCCAAGCCGCATGCGCCCCGATGAGATTTGACGGCAGGAAACGTATCAAGCAGCAGAAAGAGCGTTCGCATGAAACATATCTCTCGGAGAGCGGTCACCACGCTTCTCGTTGGCGCCGGATTGACGCTTGGGGTGCCCGGCGTCGGCTTCGCGCAAGGCAAGCCGGTCACGATCAAATTCCCCATCGAGTATTCGATCGATGTCATTCCCGGTCTTGCCAACCAGGATTTCAAGAAGCGCCTCGAGCAGGCGTCGGGCGGCCGCATCAAGGTCGAGCTCTATGCGGACGGCAGCTTGTACAAAGGCATCGACCTGCTGCAGGCGATCGTTCGCGGCGATGCCGACATGACGACGCTCGTGTCCGCCTACTGGGCGGCCATCTCCCCGAAAGTGTCGGCCTTTGATCTGCCTTACGCCTTCCCGACGCACGAGGCGTTCTACAAAGCCGCCGACGACGCGGGGTTGCGACAGCTCGCTTTCTCGGAAATGGAGTCGAAGGGCGTCAAGGTGCTGGCAATGCTGCCTTACGACTATGTCGTGCCGGGCTCACGCGACAAGGCCCTGATCGACCTTGCCGACTTCAAGGGCCAGAAGATGCGCGCAATCGGCAAGGTCAACAGCGCGACGCTGCAAGCGTTCGGCGCCACTCCCGTGCCGATCAATATCACGGAGGTCGCTACGTCTTTGCAGCAGGGCGTCATCAACGGGCTCAATACGCCGATCGACGTCTACGCGACCTATAAATGGACCGACATCATCAAGAATGTGACTTACGCCAAGTACTACTTTGCGTTCTACCCCTGGGCCGTCAGCAAGAAATTCTGGGACAAGCTCTCGGCCGACGATCAAGCATTGATCCAGAAGACGGCCATCGAAGTCGCTCAGGACCACCGGGCGCGCGCGCGAAAAGCTGCGGAGGATTCCATCGCGAGCTTGCGCAAGGCCGGCGTCAATGTTCATGAGCAGACCAACGCGGAACGCGAAGCCTGGCAGAACGCGTCCGCCAGCGTCTGGACGAGCGTCGAAGGCCAATTCGGCAAGGATTTCATCGGCAAATTGCGCTCTTACTCGCAATAGCCTTTTGAAAAGGGGGAGGCCCCCGATGATGCGCTTCATCGAAAGGGCTGACGAGGCGATCGCCGGGCTCATGCTTTTTGCATGCTTTGCGATCGTCTGCGTCGAGGTGATCAGCCGATCGTATCTGGGCATCGCCATCAGCTGGTCGGAGGAGCTTTCCCGCTACCTCATCATCGTGTCGACTTATTTCGGCGCCGCGGCAGCGGTGCGCAGCCGCGACCACATCCGAGTCGAGCTGCTGATCGATTTCCTGCCGCCGAAATGGCGTCGACTCTTGGAAGCGTTCGTGACCATCGCCTGCGCGCTTTACTGCGCGACCGTTGCCGTTGCCGCATGTCAGTGGGTCAACGACACAGTGAATCTCGGGCTCGTCTCCGCCGAGAGCTCGCTCGTGATACCGATCTGGGTCTTCCAGCTCAGCGTGCCCATCGGGTTCGCCATCATGGCGCTTCGGTTTCTGACGCAGGCCTACATGCTCGTGCGCGGACATGCGCCCGTACAGGCGTTGGCCGAAGCGCCGATTCCCAACCACTGAAGGCGATCCATGGCGCTCTATATCGTTTCGAGCCTGTTCGTCCTTCTCGCGCTTGGCGTTCCCGTCGCCTTCGCGATCGGCATCATCGGCCTCGGGGCTATCGTCTTCTTCCAGGCGACGTCGCTCACGCAGCTTGCGCAATCGCAGTTCGCCAATCTCGACAGCTTCGTCCTTCTCGCCATCCCGTTTTTCGTGCTTGCCGGAAACGTCATGGTGCGGGGGCAGCTCGCCGCGTATCTCTACGGCTTCATGCGCGCCTTGACGCGGCCGATCAGCGGCGGGCCAGCCATCGGCGCCGTGCTCGCCTCGGCGATCTTTGGCGCGATGAGCGGCTCCTCGGCTGCAGCCGCGGCCGCGCTTGGGCGCGTGACCATTCCGGAGCTCGACCGGCTGGGTTTCCCGCGCAGCTTTTCCGCGGGCGTCATGGCCGCCGGCGGCACGCTGAGCATTCTCATCCCGCCCAGCATCGTTTTCGTCATCTATGGCGCAATGGCGCAGGTCTCCGTCGCCGACCTGTTCATTGCCGGTGTCGCACCGGGCATCTTCCTGACGATCCTCATCGGGATCGTGACGTTCGGGCTCTGCATCCGCAACGGCTGGAACGTCGCCGATCGCTGGTCGCTATCGGAGCTCACCGAGACAGGCCTCAAATCCATCCCGGCGCTGGCAATGCCCGGCATTGTGCTAGGCGGGATCTACGGTGGATTTTTCACGCCGACCGAAGCCGCAGCCGTCTCCGCCCTTTACGGGCTCGCGGTCGGTCTGTTCGTGTATCGCAGCCTCACGCTCAAGGATTTGCCGAGCCTTTTCGCCGAAAGCGCGCGCATGACGGCAACGGTGCTGATCATCCTCGCCGGCGCGCTTTTCATCGGCATGCTGTCGACCCTCGCTGGCATTCCGCAAGCGATTGTGCACGCCGTCGGCACGCTCGCGCTTTCGAAGTGGCAGTTTCTTCTCGTCGTCAATCTCGTTCTGCTTGTTCTAGGATGCTTCCTCGACGGCATCACGATCTTGACGGTGGTGACGCCGCTCCTGCTCCCCAGCCTACGCGCACTGGACGTCAACCTCATTCATTTTGCGATCATCCTGACCGTCAATATCGAGATCGCCTCGATCACGCCGCCGATCGGTATGAACCTGTTCGTGATCAGCAGCATATCCAAGACGCCGCTCGAAACCGTCGTGCGTGGTGTGGTGCCCTACATCATTGTTCTGGCGCTTGGCCTGCTCATCATCACCTATGTGCCCTGGGCCTTCCTGCTCGGCTGACAAGGAGAACTGCGATGCATCCTGAATATGTCGACATGTTCACGCGGAAAGTCTCAATCAATCTCGCGACGACGGCGCTTGTGCCGGTCGATCTGCAGTACGCATCCGGCAGCAGAGAGCACGGCCTGGGCGCGCTCCTCGCGCGACAAGGCCGCCTGCATGAGGCGAGCTACCGTTTCGACCGCATCGACAAACTCGTCGTTCCGAACACGCTGCGGCTCCTGAAGGCCTTCCGCGGCGCCGGCGCCCGCGTCATTTACGTAACGCTCGGATGCGAGCTTCCGGATTTTTCCGATGCACCGCCGAGCACGAAGGCGTTTTTCCAGGCCACCAACAACACCGTCGGCCAGCGCGAGCATGACATCATCGATGTGCTTCGTCCGGAGCCGGGTGAGCTCGTCATCAACAAGCGCACGCAGGGTGCGTTCGCTTCTAGCGGCATGGAAGTTGCGCTGCGCGCAATCGGCATCGAGACGATCGTCGTGACCGGCGTTTCGACCAACAACTGCGTCGAGACAACGGCACGAGAGGCGTCCGATCGCGGCTTTGGCGTCGTTATGGTTTCGGACGCCACCGGCACCTGCAGCGACGAGATGCAGGAGTTGACGCTGGCGGGCTTCCGCCGGCTGTGGGGACGCGTCGCGTCGACCGACGACGTCATCGCAGAGATCGGACGGCGCGCGACGCTCTCGGCGGCTGAGTAGCTTCACGCACCCGCTTCTGCCAGACAATCATCGGCGTTTCCGCGCGTGGCCGGGCGCAACTGGCGCAGATGCCGCGCCGGCACGGAAGGGCAGCAGCGCACTGTGGCCGAAAACGGCGCGCTAAGCGTTCCGCACGCGCTCGATGACCGCCGCCGCCTGAAGGGCCTTTGCGTCCTCGCCAAAATCGGCGACGACCTGAAGGCCATATCCGCCAGTGCCGGCCGCCTGGTGCGGGAACGGCAGCGCGACAACGGGAACGCCGAGATAGCTGAAGGCCGGCGTATAGGCGGCGAGATGTCCGTTGAAGTTGAGGATGGCGCCAGTGTCGCCCAGCGCCGCGTAGCTGGCGCGCGTCGGCGGCAGGATCGGACTGACCGGCAGCAGCATCACGTCGACCGAGGAGAACACGCGCTGCCGCAGCTGCGCACGGTGACGCTCGCGTGCGTCCCTCGCCCGCAGATAGAGCGCGCCGGGGAAGGCTAACCCTTGCAGCAGCCGCTCCGCGACTTGCGGACCCATCAGGTCGCGCTGCGCCTGCAGGCGCGTCGCATGCACGGCGGCGCCCTCGGTGAGAAACACCATACCGCACAGCGCATTGAGCTCGGCATAGTTGTCGATCGTCACTTCGCGCAGATCGAGGCCGGCGGCGCGCAGCTTCGCCATCGCATTCTCATGCGCGGCCGCAACCGCTGCATCGGGCGCGACAGGCAGCGAAGCCAATGACAGCACGCCATAGCGTAAGGGCCGCTTCGACGGCGCGTCGATCTCCGCGCACGTCGTCGCTCCGGTAAGCGTGTCGAACAGCATCGCGCAATCGCCGACCGTGCGCGCCAGCGGCCCGATGGTGTCGAGGCTTTCGGAAACTGGGAAACAGCCGCGCGTCGGCACGCGGCCGACCGTCGGCTTGAAGCCGACAACGCCACAGAAAGCCGCCGGGATGCGGATCGAGCCGCCGGTGTCGGTGCCGAGCGCCGCAAAGACCAGACGATATCCGACCGCGGCCGCGCTGCCGCTGGAGGAGCCGCCCGTCACAAGCGCAGGGTCGCGCGGATTTTGCAGATAACCGTACTGCTCCGACCAGCCGGCGGGGCCCATCGCGAATTCGGAAAGATGCAATCCGCCGAGATCGAGAGCGCCGGCCGCATCGAGCATCTGTAGAACATCCGCCGTGCCGGCGCCCGTCTGCTGCAATTGCGGATGCGTGGCGCAGGAAATAGTACGGCCCGCGCGCGCAAACAAATCCTTATGCGCCAGCGGCACGCCGTTGAGCGGACGCGCCCCGTCACGCTTCTCGTCGGCAGCCCGCGCCGCGGTCAAGGCGACGTCCGGCTCGAAACGCAGGAAGCAGGCGCGCGCAGCGGGCGACGTCTCGATGCGCGCGATTGCGGCCTGCGTCAGCGCGACGGACGAGACCTCGCCCTTGGCAAGAAGGCGCGCGGCGCTGCGCAGATCGCCGTCGAGAACGTCATCCATGCCGCGCAGCCCCGCCCGTCGCAAAACC
This sequence comes from Variibacter sp., assembly GCA_050187875.1. GTDB lineage: Bacteria > Pseudomonadota > Alphaproteobacteria > Rhizobiales > Xanthobacteraceae > JAFKKS01. Next base: position 7,046 of record JBFWXB010000021.1, on the reverse strand, counting down.
GCAAGGCGCCGGATCATCCGCCAGCAGCTTCGGCCCCGCGAGTGCGACGACGCGGTTCGCACCTGCATCGAGCCGCGCCGCTTCATCCTCACGCAAGGTGATGGCGAAGGCCCAGGTCAAAACGTCACGCGGACGCAGTCGCTCGTCTTGCGGCATCACAGCTCCCGTTGGAGTACGGCGTCGAAGTTGGTAACGGGCGGAAACGCCTCGCGGTCGATCGTCGCGTCGATAACACACGGGCGATCGGACGCAAGGGCCGTGCGCAGCACGCAACTCAGAACGTCGGCGGCGTGCAGGCGCTCACCACCTCGCATGGACGCGGACCGATGCAGCGAAACCGGTGCGGGCGGCGGCTTTCAAAATAATAAGCGTCGCCCGGACCGAGAATCCGCCGATCGCCATCGACGGTCACTTCCAAACGTCCGCTCAGAATGATGCCGCCCTCCTCGCCATCATGCACAAGCGGGATCACACCGGTGTCGGCGCCCGGCTGATAGCGCTCCATGAGAATCTGCAAGGCGCGGCCGAAAAGATTCTCGCCGATCTGGCGATACGAGATGGGGCCCTTGCCGATCTCGATCAGTTCATCCTGCCGATAGAAGGCTTTCTTCGGCGGCTCCGGTTGCAAGGCGAAGAAATCCGCGAGGCTGATCGGGATGCCGTCGAGGATCCGCTTCAGCGCGCCGACCGATGGATTGCTTCTGTTCGATTCGATCAACGAGATCGTGGAATTGGTGATGCCGACTTTCTTGGCAAGCTGGCGCTGCGACAGCTTGTGAAACTGACGGACATAGCGCAGCCGTCCCCCGAGATCGTCGATCACTGTCTGGCGTCCTTGGGCCTGTTGAGCCTGTTGCGAATATCTCAACGCTGCATGACACCATCTTATATTTATCAGATGGTTAGCTGATAGCAGAAAAGGACTTGTTGGTCTCAAGCGATCGTAGGCACTGTCGCGCGACGGCTTTGTTTTGCAAGGGACGAGAGCATGACCGCGACCGCGCGCCGCAACACCCAGACGCTCGACAATTACTGGATGCCGTTTACCGCCAATCGGCAGTTCAAGACGGAGCCGCGCCTTTTCTCGGCGGCGAGCGGCATGCATTACACGACATCCGATGGGCGCCGCGTGCTCGACGGGACGGCCGGCCTGTGGTGCGTCAACGCGGGCCACGGACGCAAGGAAATCACCGACGCCGTGGAGCGGCAACTGACGACGCTCGACTACGCCCCGTCCTTCCAGCTCGGCCATCCGCTCGCCTTTGAATTTGCCGAACGCCTCGCTGCCGTTTCGCCCGGAGGGCCGGCGGCGAAGCTCGACCGCGTGTTCTTCACGAATTCAGGGTCGGAATCCGTCGACACCGCGCTGAAAATCGCCATCGCCTATCAGCGGGCGATCGGACAAGGCACGCGCATGCGCCTTATCGGCCGCGAGCGCGGCTATCACGGCGTCGGCTTCGGCGGCATTTCCGTCGGCGGTCTCGTCAACAATCGCCGGGTCTTTCCGCTGCTGCCGGGCGCCGATCATTTGCGACATACGCATGACCTCGCACGCAACGCCTTCACCCGTGGCGTTCCCGCGTATGGCGCCGAGCTCGCCGACGATCTCGAGCGCCTCGTTGCCTTGCACGGCGCCGAGACGATCGCAGCGGTTATTGTCGAACCGGTTGCCGGCTCGACCGGTGTGCTTCTCCCGCCGAAGGGCTACCTCAAGAGGCTCCGCGACATTGCCACGCGGCACGGCATTCTGCTGATTTTCGACGAGGTGATCACCGGTTTCGGCCGGCTCGGATCGTCCTTCGCCACGGATCATTTCGGCGTCGTCCCCGATATCGTGACGACGGCGAAAGGTCTCACCAACGGCGCCATCCCGATGGGCGCAGTTTTCACCAGCCGCGCGGTCCATGACGCCCTTATGACGGGCCCGGAAGCCGCCATCGAGCTCTTCCATGGCTATACCTATTCGGGGCATCCGGCGGCCTGCGCCGCAGGGCTTGCGGCCCTCGACATCTATACGCGCGAGAACTTGTGGACGCGCGCGGCGAGCCTCGAGCCGGCATGGCAAGACGCCATCCACAGCCTCCAAAGCGCGCCAAACGTGATCGACATTCGCACCATCGGGCTGGTCGCCGGGATCGAGCTCGCCCCCCGTTCCGGCGCGGCCGGTGCCCGCGCGCACGATGTGTTCGTCGATTGCTTCAAGAGCGGACTCTTGATCCGCGTTACCGGGGACATTATCGCGTTGTCGCCGCCTCTCATTGTGGAGAGCGACCAGATCGGCGAAATGGCTTCCATCCTCGGTGACGCCCTTCAGCGCGCCGCATAACCCCATAGGACCCTTCATGCCCAGGACCATCAATCATTATATCGGCGGCCGTGAGGTCGCCGGCATGAGCGGCCGCAATGCGCCTGTCTTCAATCCCGCGACCGGCGAAGAGAGCGGACGCGTTGCCATGGCTTCGGCGGCCGATGTGCGCCATGCCGTCGAAACCGCACAGAAGGTCGCGCCCGAATGGATGAATACGACGCCGCTGCGGCGCGCGCGCATCCTCAACGCTTTCCTGCGCATTCTCGAAGAACGCATCGATGAGCTCGCCGCCGTCATCACGGCTGAGCACGGCAAGGTGCTTTCGGACGCAAAGGGAGAAGTTCAGCGCGGCATGGAAGTCGTGGAGTTCGCGACGGGTGCCCCGCAACTTCTCAAGGGCGAGATCACGGAAAACGTCGGCACGCGCGTCGACAGCCATTCGCTGCGCCAGCCGCTCGGCGTCGTCGCCGGCATCACGCCATTCAATTTCCCCGCGATGGTGCCGATGTGGATGTTTCCCGTCGCGCTCGCCTGCGGCAACTGCTTCATCCTGAAGCCGTCGGAGCGCGACCCATCCGCGTCCCTCCTCCTGGCGCGGTGGCTCACCGAAGCCGGCCTGCCCGACGGCGTATTCAACGTCGTGCAAGGCAACAAGGAGGCGGTGGACGCGCTGCTGACCGATCCCGACATCCAAGCGGTCAGCTTCGTCGGCTCGACGCCGATCGCACGCTACATCTACGAAACCGCGGCCAAGACCGGCAAGCGCTGTCAGGCGCTCGGCGGCGCGAAGAACCACATGATCGTGATGCCGGACGCCGACCTCGATCAGGCGGTGGATGCGCTGATGGGCGCCGCCTATGGTTCGGCGGGCGAGCGCTGCATGGCCGTCTCGGTCGCCGTCCCCGTTGGCGAGAAAACCGCGGATGCGCTTCTCGCCAAGCTCGAGCCGCGCGTGCGGGCGCTCAAGATCGGCCCCGGCACCGATCCTGACGCCGAGATGGGTCCGCTGGTCACGAAGCCGCACCTCGAAAAGGTGAAGGGCTATATCGACGCGGGCGAAGCGGAAGGCGCCAAGCTCGTCGTCGATGGGCGCGGCCTGAAGCTTCAGGGTTACGAGAACGGCTATTTCCTGGGCGGAACGCTGTTCGATCACGTCAGGCCGGAGATGAAGATATACAAGGAGGAGATCTTCGGTCCGGTGCTTTCCGTCGCACGTGCCGACAGTTACGCCACGGCGGCGAAATGGATCAACGAGCACGAGTTCGGCAATGGCACGGCGATCTTCACGCGTGACGGCGACGCGGCGCGCGAATTCGCTCACGACATCAAGGTCGGCATGGTCGGCATCAACGTGCCGATCCCGGTGCCGATGGCGTTCCACTCTTTCGGCGGATGGAAGGCCTCGCTCTTCGGCGATCACCACATGCACGGCCCCGAGGGCGTGCGCTTCTATACGCGGCTGAAGACGATCACCTCGCGCTGGCCGACCGGCATTCGCGCGGGCTCCGAATTCGTCATGCCGATATTGGGGTGAGCGAATAGAAGCGGCCGCTGCGATGCGCGTTCTGCGTGTCGCGGCGGTGAGTGATCTCAGGAGGCCGTCAAGCTGCGATCCAGCATGGGCGGATCTTGCTGAACCACGCGCTGCGCGATCTGGTTGTCCACGGCCTCCTCGAATGGGATGGCCCTTTTAATCAGGCCTCCCGACAAAAGGCCGGCCCGCTGCCGGTTGTAACCGTCCTCGGGGAGGATCGGATCATCGCCCCACACGCCCATGTCTCGATACCAGGCGCAGCACGCCGCTAGCGTCGTTTCCGGCAGGTCGGGAAAATAGCTGCGGATGGCGCGCGCAATCGCCGCCGGTGACGCGGCCTTGACCCATTTCTGCGTCCGGTAGACGGCGCGCGTAATCTTTTCAAACTCGGCGCTGCGATCCTCGAGAACAGGCCGCCGCGTATACAGCGTGGTGTAGGAACAGGCGCCGCGGCTCGCAGCCGCGTACCAAACGCTCGCGTCGCCGCGCGCGACGAGCTCGTAGACGTCGGGCTGGAAGAGCTGCGCCACATCGATCGCGCCTTCGATCAGGGCCAGACGGTTGTCCCGCATCGACTGGTCCGGCTTGCGCCGCACCTGCGCCGGGTCCACGCCCACCCGGCGGAGGTCTTCCTGCAAGCACATCCAGGGCGTTGGAACCTCACTGACCGTCGCGAGCGTCATAGCGGCAAGGTCGGTCAACTGAAAATCCGGCTTGGCTTTTCGCCCAAGAAGAGAAAAGGGATCGCGCGCGACGACTTCGCAAAAGCAGACAAGGTCGCAGTTCGGGATCGAGTCATGCGCCGACATCACGCGCATCGGCCCGCCCCAAATCGCGTCGACGCTTCCCTGCAGCAGGCTCACATGCGCCCCGCCCGGGATCTGCCCTGCGCGGAACTCCACGGAAACGTCTTCATCCGCGAAGGCGTCGAGCGATAGCGCGGCGTAAAACGGCGCATAGAACAAAGCACGGAAGGTCTCTTGCAACGTTATTGTCATGAGGCGGCGTGATCCCGACCAGCAAGCAAATTTCTAAATCCAATGGCGCGCATCAAAGCGCCGGCGCTCCATGAGCGCCAGCGCCCCAATCGCACGCCCGCTCAATCGATTTGCAGGCCATTCGCCTTGATCGGCCCTTCCCATTTCTTGATCTCGCTCTCGACGAACGATTTGAAATAGGCCGACGATTGCCGCTCCGATGCGATCGGCTCGGCGCCGATATTCTTCAATTTCTCTTTGGCCGATGGCGTCGCCATCGCAGCTACCGTTAGGTCGTGCAGCTTGGTGACAATCGCGTCAGGCGTACCGCTCGGCGCGAAGAGCCCGAACCAATTGGTCACGTCAAAACCCGCGAGGCCTTGCTCCTGAGCGGTCGATAGATTGGGCAAGCTCGGGGAACGTGCGGCGGATAGAACCGCGATCGCTTTCGCCGTCCCTGCCTCTATCAGCGGCGCCGCAACCACCGGCTCGATACAGACGTAGTCGATCCGGCCGCCGATGAGGTCCTGGACCGCGGGCGAGCCGCCGCGATAGGGAACATGGGTCACCTTCAGATTTGTGACCGCATTGAACAACGCGCAGCTCAAATGGGTGGTCGACCCAACGCCGCCCGAGCCGAACTGCACCGTCTTCTCATTCGCCTTTATGTAAGCGACGAAGCTCGGAATGTCCTTGGCGGGAAAATCCTTGCGCGCCAACAACACCATCGGCGCTTGAGCAACGAGCGCCACCGGCACAAAATCCGTCGCCACGTTGTATTGTGGGTGCCGGTAGAGTGTCTGATTGCTGGCATGCGTGCCGACGTTGCCAAGGATGAGTTGATAGCCATCGCGCGGTCCTCTGGCCACGCGCGTGGCGCCGATCATGCCACCGGCGCCACCGACGTTCTCAACGACAATCTGCTGACCAAGCTTCGGCGAGAGCTCGGCCCCCAGAATACGCCCAATGGCGTCGACAGGCCCGCCGGCTGCGAACGGAACGATCAGCGTGACCGGTCGCGAAGGCCACGTGTCTTCCGCGAAAGATGATGGCACGCAGACGGACATGCCGATCATGATGCCCGCGACAGCCGTCATCAATCGTTCGGTTGCGCTTCTGAGTTGCATTGTCATCGTCCCCCTCAATAAGTGGCGCAGGCGCCGCGATCATGCGGGGAGTACTTAGCGCATGCGCGGCCGGCATCGGCAACACCTTGCTTGCGAGAATCAAGCATGCTCCCCTGCCGCGTCGACAACGACACATCGCGTCGAACGAACGTCTTGTCGCGCCGCATTCTGCGAAAACGGAAGATGCTTAAAGGGCGATGACGCGACCGAAGGAGACGACGTAACATGGAACGCAGAGTCGCTGTCATCACAGGCGGATCGCGCGGTATCGGAGCCGCGACCGCGAAGAGACTCTTCAGCACAATGGATATTTTTTTGGCAGCCAATGACTCGGCAGAGCAATTCGATACGACCGTGCGGCATTGCCGCAGCGGCGGCGCTATCGGTCGAATTGAATTCGGGAAAGTCGACTTTCTCGATCCCCGCGCTGCGGAGACGATGATCGAAGCGGCCTACGCCGCGTTCGGCCGGATCGATGTTCTCGTCAACAATGCGGCGATCCGCATCCGGCAGCCGTTTGGTCAATTCTCTCACCAGGAATTCAACGATATGATTCTGGTCAATCTCCAGGCGCCGCTGTTTGCGAGCCAGGCGGTCGTGCCGATCATGCGCAAGCAAGGCGGAGGCCGCATCATTCACGTCGCGAGCCAGATGGGCGAGGTCGCAGAGCGAGGGTCTACGCTCTATGGAATGACGAAGGCCGCGCTCATCCATTTGACGCGCTCGATGGCCTACGAATTGGCGTCGGACAACATCATCGTCAACGCCATCAGCCCCGGCCCGACGATGACTGAATACAATCGCGAACGGACGACGCGAGACCCCGCCCTGCTGGCGCGGAAGCTCGCCTATATCCCGGCGGGCCGCTACGGGAGCGCCGAGGAAATGGCGGAGATCATTGAATTCCTCGCGACGACGAGCGTCACGTTTTTGCAGGGCCACAATCTCGTTGTCGACGGCGGATACCTAATTCACTAGAGCGGTTCACGGCTTAATTGAATCGCGGGGATTCCCTAGGACTTGGGTTTGTGATTCAAGATGCTGGCTGGGCTGGAGGCCAGCATCTGATGGCTCGACCTCTTTCCAATGATCTGCGGAAG
>JBFWXB010000020.1:0-85766 GCA_050187875.1 Variibacter sp. | reverse complement strand
TTCGGCACGCTCCATGCCGCGACCTTCTCCTTGCCGCAGCCGCTTGGGACGTTTATTCCCGCGCCGCCGGCTATCGAGCGGGTCAATTTCACCTCCGCCGACCCGGAGATGACGGGCACGCTCCCGCGCCGCTTCCACGAGGATGCCGATCGCACCGCCCGCGTCTACCCGGCCGTCAACCGTGCTCTGAAAGGCGATCGGCTCGTGCCCGGCGCGAAGCCTCCGGCCGTGCCCGCCGCGAAACCCGAGCCGGCGGCGATCGCGCCGGCCGGCGAGATCGTCCTGCAGGTCAAGCCCGCCGACGATATTCCTCTGATCGTGCGCCAGGAGGCGCGGCGCGGGGCGCCGCCGCGCCGTGAGGTCGAGGACCTCGAGGCGGCCGCGCGTTTCGAGTCGTTTCCCGAATTCGACATCGCGCTCTCGCTCGAAATGTCGCCGCAGGTGCCGGGCCCCGGCCAGGACGAGCCGGACAGCGAAGCGGCGACCGCCGACACCGCGCCGGAACGTGAGCTCGCGCGGATCTACACGGTCGGGCGCATCTATTTCGATGGCGGCCCGATGGGCGCGAAGATCGGCAAGGTTGAGCCTTGGGCGCCCGATGAGGCGCCGATCGTCATGCTGCCGCGCGCGCCCGCGGTCGCCGAGGCGAACACGGACACGCCGTCGCCGAAAGAGCCGGCGCGCGCGCTCAGCCTCAGCGACAAGTCGAAGGCGGAGCGCGACGCCGTTACGGTCGCCGGCAAGGGCGAGGTCACTGCTGAAGCGGCGCGGCCGAAGAGCCCGGCCGAACGGTTGGGCTTGAGCCTCAAGGCACGCGCGAAAGCGGAGAAGTGCCTCGCCAACGCCGTTTATTTCGAATCGCGCAGCGAGCCAGTGCGCGGCCAGATCGCCGTCGCCCAGGTCGTCATCAACCGCGCGTTCTCGGGCTACTATCCCGACGACATCTGCGGCGTTGTCTATCAGAACGCGCGCCGCCACCTGTCGTGCCAGTTCACCTTCGCTTGCGACGGCATCCCCGACATCGTCACCGAGCCCGAGCAGTGGGAGCGCGCGAAGCGCATCGCGCATCTCACCCTCGACGGCAAATTGTGGGTGAAGGAGGTCGGCAAGGCGACGCACTATCACGCGTCCTACGTCTATCCTTATTGGGTGCGCTCGATGCGCCGCCTCTCGAAGATCGGCCTGCATAGCTTCTATCGCCCGCGCAAATGGGGCGACGGCTCTGACGAGCCCTCCTGGCCGCATGCCGCGGTCACCGCCGACGCCGCCGCGAAGCTGTAGCTTTAGGCCCATCGAAAAGCTTTAGGCTCATAGAGAGCGGCTTACGGATTCGCTCCATCCTCCCCCGTTTCACGGGGGAGGATGCGCGCGAACCCATGCACGGCGCGCATTGATCCGATCACAAACTTCAATTTGGCATCGCGCGCACGATCCCTATGTTTCTGGTCCCTCGCGTGCCCATGCAGGAGCGCACCTATGTCGTCCATCGAAACAAGTGGCGCGGTGCGCGCCTGGCGTACGCCCGGCCTCATCATCCTCGCCGGTTGCATTATCGCGGCGGTGACCTTCGGTCCGCGCTCGACGCTCGGCTTCTTCCTCAGCCCCATGTCGACCTCGCACGGCTGGGGCCGTGACGTCTTCGGCCTCGCGCTCGCGATTCAGAATTTGCTGTGGGGCATCGGCCAGCCTTTCGCCGGCGCGATCGCCGACCGCTTCGGCACCGTGCGCGTGCTCACGATCGGCGCGATCCTCTACGCCGCCGGCCTTGCGCTGATGACCTCTGCGTCGACGCCCGGTCTGCTCGACCTTTCCGCCGGCGTGCTGATCGGCTTCGGCCTCTCGGGGTGTTCGTTCAACATCGTGCTCGCCGCTTTCGCTAAGCTCGTGCCGCCGAGTTGGCGCTCGCTGTCGTTGGGGGCGGGCACCGCCGCCGGCTCGCTCGGTCAGTTCGTGTTCTCGCCGCTCGGCGTCTATCTGATGCGCGCTTACGGTTGGGAGAACACGCTGCTCGTGTTCGCCGTCGTCGTGCTGACGATCGTCCCCTTTGCTGTGATGCTGGCGACGCCGCGCGGCGCGACGCCGACGGTCGCCGCAGCGGACGTGCCGCAGTCGCTGCGCCAAACGCTTTCGATCGCCTTCTCGCATCGCAGCTACGTGCTGCTGGTGATCGGCTTCTTCACCTGCGGCTTCCAGCTCGCTTTCGTCACCGTCCACATGCCGGCCTATCTCGTCGACCGCGGATTGTCGGTCGAGGTCGGCGGATGGACGCTCGCCGTCATCGGCGTGTTCAACATCATCGGCTCGCTGACCTCGGGCTGGCTCGGCAACCGCATGCCGAAGCGCTACATCCTGTCCTTCATCTATTTCACACGCGCACTTGCGATCGCCGTTTTCGTGCTGCTGCCGCCTTCGGCGGCGAGCGCGCTCATCTTCGGCGCAGTGACGGGGCTGATGTGGCTCTCGACGGTGCCGCCGACCTCAGCGCTCGTCGCCTTGATGTTCGGCACGCGCTGGATGGCGACGCTTTATGGCTTTGCCTTCTTCAGCCATCAGGTCGGCGGCTTCCTCGGCGTGTGGCTCGGCGGCGTGCTGTTCGAAGCGACGGGCTCCTACAACATCGTCTGGTGGCTCTCCGTTGCTTTCGGCGTGATGTCGGGTCTCATCAACCTGCCGATCGTCGAGAAGCCGATCGAGCGTCTTGCACCCGCACCAGCGTAATACTGCCGGTCATAGGAACGGCAGCAGCACCATCACGGCGATCGCGACCCAGATATTGAGCCAGGCGTGCATCGCGATCGGCACCGTGCTGGTGCCGCTGCGCCAGCGCATCGCGCCGAGCGCCACGCCGCCGATGAAGTGATCGATCAGCGGCCATTCGTTGAACGAGCCGTTCGGCATGATGGCTTGCGGATAGTGGATCGCCGAGAAGAGGAGCGCCGTCGCGAGCAGCGTTCCGGCATGGCCGAGGCGTGAGACGAAGCTGCGCCAGAGGAAGCCGCGGAACACGGTCTCCTCGACGATCGGGACCAGCAGAAGCCACGGCCAGGCGGCGAGCACCAGTCCGAGATTCGTCGAGCCGCCCGCGATAGCGTTGCGATAGTCGGCGACTTGATGCGCCGTCACGGGCTTTCCCGTGACCGCCCACTGCAGCAGGTTCGGAAGAATCCCGACCACGACCGCCAGCGCGAGCCCGAGCGCGAGGTCCGCAAATCTCGGCATGGTCCAGCCGAGATAGTCGCGCAGCGGAATCTGCGTCAGTCGCACGCCCACAAGGATGACGACGAGCGGCGCACCCCAGACGAGGACGTGCCTGAGCGCATTCCATGCCTCGCCCGCGGGAAAATGATGCGTGGCGCCGTTCACGCCGTCACGGACACCATAGGCCGCAAAGGCGGCGATGGCGATAGCCGCGACGGCGCCCCACGGCTGCGTCCCGGCCGGCAGGAAGCGCGGCCGCGCGCTCAAAGCGGGCAGGGAGGGTTCGGCGGTTCCGTCACGGGTTCTCCAGCAAAATCGGGCGCCGCGAAGATGATGGGGCCGCCGCGCGATGACAAGCTGACGGATCGACGCTTGCGCCGATGCGGTTGCCGCGCCATGAATGCCGCACACCAAAAGCGAGGCATGCGTGGCGACATTCAAGGCGATCCGCATCGACAAGGCCGAGAAGGGGCAGACCGTCGGCCTCGTCGATTTCGACGAGAGCGAGTTGATGGACGGCGACGTCACCGTCGCGGTCGAATGGTCGACGGTGAATTACAAGGACGGGCTTGCCGTCACCGGCCGGGCGCCGGTGGTGCGCCGCTTCCCGATGATCCCCGGCATCGATCTCATCGGCACGGTCGAGACGTCGAGCCATCCAGAATGGAAGGCGGGCGACCGCGTGATCCTCAACGGCTGGGGTGTCGGCGAGACGCATCTCGGCGCCTATGCCGAGAAGGCGCGGCTCAAGGGCGACTGGCTGGTCCCGCTTCCCGCCGGCATGAGCGGCCGCGAGGCGATGACGATCGGCACCGCCGGCTATACGGCGATGCTCTCGGTGATGGCGCTGGAGCGCCACGGCCTCACCCCCAAAAGCGGCCCGATCGTCGTCACCGGTGCGGCCGGCGGCGTCGGCTCGGTCGCAGTGGCGCTGCTCGCCAAGGCGGGCTTTCACGTCATCGCCTCGACCGGACGGCCGCAGGAGGCGGACTACCTCAAGGGCCTCGGCGCTGCCGAAATCATCGACCGCGCCGAGCTTTCGGCGCCCGGCAAGCCGCTCGGCAAGGAGCGCTGGGCCGGCGGCATCGATTCGGTCGGCTCGAGCACGCTCGCGAACCTCCTCGCCATGACGAAATACGGCGGCGCCATCGCCGCCTGCGGCCTCGCCGGCGGCATGGACCTGCCGACCTCGGTCGCGCCGTTCATTTTGCGCGGGGTGTCGCTTCTCGGCATCGATTCCGTGATGTGCCCGCAAAGTCGGCGCCGCGATGCGTGGAAGCGCCTCGCAACCGACCTCGATCGGTCAAAGCTCGCCGCAATCGCGACGGAAATCGGCCTTGCCGATGTCATCGCGACAGGGCAATCCATCCTGGAGGGGAAGGTGCGCGGCCGCACGGTCGTGAAAATCCGCTCCGACGTTCAGAATTAGGTGACGAAGTTTCGGGCATTATCGCCGAAAGCCTATGGTTAACGCTTGGAGAATTGGAATGGTAAAGCGTTTGGGTATCGCATGCGTCGGCCTCGCTTTGGCTGCTGCGACCTTGCCGACCGCGGCCATGGCCGGAGAGATGACGCCGACCGAGGCGCGCCATTTCGTCGTCGGAAAGCTCTTTTCTTTCAGTTGCTTCGACGGAACGCGCGGGGCCGGGCGCATCACCCATGACGGCTCCGTCGTCGGCACGGTCCAGATGTCGGGAAGCGGGCCGCTCCGCCGCGCCGCCCTCCCGGCCGGTACGCTGCAGGTGCGCGGCGAGAAGGTTTGCGCCTCGCTGAAGGGCCTCCTGATCGAGCCGTGCTTCAACCTGGTGAAAACGAGCGACCATAGCTTCCGCGGCGCCATTTCCGGCTTCGGTTTCGCCTATTGCGATTTCGTCAAACGCGGCCACGGCCGCAACGACATGATGCGCACCGCCACGCGCTCGCATAACCGGCCGCTCGCGCTGCGCGCGACCGTCTCGGAGTGACCGCTTCGCCTCTGGCGTCCATCGCTCGTATCGTTATCGCCGGGCTCGTCCCGGCGATTTTCGTTTTGGGGTATCCCAGCCAACAGATTCGCCGCTCGACGGTGCGAAAGCGGGGACTCTGTACGCCGTGCGCTCGCGATTCTGATAAAGACAGGGGTTGCTGGATGCCTGCTGGAGCTCGTACTCGAGCTGGCCGAAGGCCAGACCCGGATGCGGGCATGACAACGGAACGTGCTTATATGCGTGAGCGACCCACGTCGTCATGCGCGGGCTTGACCCGCGCATCCATCATTGAAGAACTTTCGCGAAGTGAGATGGATTGCCGGGTCAAGTCCGGCAATGACGAAAGAGAATGATCACGCGTATTTCAGCGTGAGCCCGCCATCCACAACGAGATCAATGCCGGTGATGTAGCGGCTCTCATCGCTGGCAAGGAAGACCGCCGCCCAGGCGATGTCCCAGCCGCTGCCGCCGATGCCCATCGGCACCTGCTTGGCGCGCACGCGCCACATCTCCTCGATATCGCCGCCGGCATAGGAATTCACGAGGCCCGCGGTGTTCGCTACCATCGGCGTTTCCATCAGGCCGGGGAGGATCGTGTTGCAGCGGATCATCTTTGGCGCGTATTGCGCGGCGGTCGTGCGCGTCAGGTGGCTCAGCGCCGCCTTCGTCGCATTGTAGGAGACATACGGCACGCCAGTGTAGCGGATCGCGGCGACCGACGAGATAGTGATGATCGAGCCGCCGCCCTGCGCCTCCATCACCGGCAGCACATGCTTGAAGGTGAGGAACGCACCCTTGAGGTTGACGTTGAAAGAGCGGTCCCACAGCTCCTCCGGCAACTCGACCGCGCCGCCGACCTCGGCGATGCCGACATTGTAGTCGAGCACGTCGACGCGCCCATAGGTCGTGCGGCACGCTTCGACCATGGCGGCGACGTCGTCGCGCTTCGTCACGTCGGCGCGGAACGTCTGCGCGCTGCCGCCCTCCTTGGCGATGATTTCCGCCGTTTCGTCGGCGGCCTTCGGGTTCACATCGACGCAGAAGACCTTCGCGCCCTCGCGCGCGAACGCGACCGCCGTCGCCTTGCCATTGCCCCAGCCGGGGCCGATCGAGCCTGCGCCGACCACCAGCGCGACCTTGTCCTTCAGGCGATTGGGCATTGCTCCTCCCTCTTCCTGTCATTCCGGGGCGCGCGAAGCGCGAACCCGGAATCCATATCCCCAGCGCTGCGGTGTATGGATTCCGGACTTGCCGCTGTGCGGCAATCCGGAATGACGATGACTATTTGGCGTGTAGCTTGTCCTGCTCGCGCAGCTCCGTCTTGAGAATCTTCCCGTAATTGTTCTTCGGCAGCGCGTCGACAAAGACATAATCCTTCGGGCGTTTGAAGCGCGCAATGTGCTGCAGGCACAACGCATCGAGGTCCGCGGGCGTAGCGTCGCCGACGACGTAGGCAACGACGGCCTCGCCCCAATCCGCATGCGGACGGCCGATCACCGAGACCTCGCGCACCTTGGCGTGCTGCAGCAGCACCTCCTCGACCTCGCGCGGATAGATGTTCGAGCCGCCGGAGATGATCACGTCCTTCGAACGATCCTTCAGCGTGAGATAGCCTTCGGCGTCAAAGGCGCCGACGTCGCCCGTGTGCAGCCAGCCGCCGCGCAAGGTCTGCGCCGTCGCTTCCGGGTTCTGCCAATAGCCCTTCATCACCACGTCGCCGCGACAGATGATCTCGCCCGTTTCCCCAACCGGCAGCGAACGGTCCTGCGCATCGACGACATCGACCTCGAGGCAGGCGTAAGGCCGCCCGGCGGAGCCAAGGCGCTCGCGCCAGCGCGGATGCTCGCGCGCGGCGATCTCTTCTTTCGTGAGCACAGTGATCGTCATCGGGCTTTCGCCCTGCCCGTAGATTTGCGCGAAGCGCGGGCCGAAGCGCGAAAGCGCGGCGAGCGTGTCCTCGACATACATCGGCGCGCCGCCCCAAACGATGGTGCGGATATTTTTCGGGTCGCAGTCGCCGCCGTGCTCGACGAGACGCTTCACCATTGTCGGCGCGGCGAACATTGAGGCCTGCGGCCAGGCGTCGAACATGCGGAAGATCTCGTCGGGCTCGAAGCCGCCGGATTCCGCCGCGACGTTTGCGCCGCCGCGCGCGATATGCGCCAGCATGTAAAGGCCGGAACCGTGGCTCATCGGCGCCGCATGCAGGATCGGCGCGCCGAACGGCATCGGGTTGACCTCGGCCGCGTAGGCATGGTTCGCCCAGTTGAGCACGCGGTGGGTGAGCATCGCGCCTTTCGGCCGTCCGGTCGTGCCCGACGTATAGAACAGCCAGGCGAGATCATCGCCGTCACGCGGCGCAACAGGTATCGGCTCCGCGGTGAACAGCTTCTCGTAATCGGCGCTGCCGACACGGATCAGCTTCTCCAGCGACATCGGTGCGTGCGGCGCGATCTCGTCGTCAATTCCCGCCGAGGCGAAGCACACCCGCGCGCCGGAATGTTCGAGGATGTAACCGAGTTCGCGCCCATGCAGCTTCGCATTGGCCGGCACCGCCGCGAGCCCCGCATGCCAAATGCCGTACATCAAGGTGACGTAATCGGGGACGTTCTTTGCCGCGATCCCGACGCGCTCGCCCGGCTGCAATCCGAGCGTGCTGCGCAGCGCGCCCGCGAGCCGCGCCGCGCGTTCGGCGAGCGCGCCGTAATTCATCACCGCGCGCGGGCCGAGACCAAGCGCCGGCGCATCGCCGTGACTGAGGCCGACGCGGTGCAGCCAGTGCGCGAGATTCATGAATGTATTTCTCCGTCATTCCGGGGCGCGGCATAGCCGCGAGCCCGGAATCCATAACCCCTGTCCCGCTTCAATAACATAGACCGGGGATATGGATTCCGGACCGGCGCGGGGCGCCGTCCGGAATGACAGCAAATCAAACCGCGTTGAGCCAGCCGAAATGGATCGGGTAGCCCTCACCGGCGAGGAGGGAGATGGTCTCGTAGAGCGGCAGGCCGACGATATTGGTGTAGGAGCCGATGATCTTCACGACGAAGGTGCCGGCAAAGCCCTGGATGGCGTAGCCACCAGCCTTGCCCCGCCACTCGCCGGAGGCGAGATAGGCCTCGAGGTCCTCCTTCGAGAGCCGCTTGAAGCGCACGCGCGTCTCGACGAGCCGCTGGCGGAACGTCTCCTTGGGCGTGACGACGCAGACCCCGGTATAGACGCGATGGCTGCGGCCGGAGAGAAGCCGCAGGCACTGCGCCGCCTCGTCGAGGAGTTCGGCCTTGGGGAGAATGCGCCGGCCGACCGCCACCACCGTATCGGCCGCGACGATGAAGGAGCCGCGTAGCGCCTCGTCCTTGCGGACGGTTGCGAGCGCCGCTTCCGCCTTCTCGCGCGCAAGGCGCGCGGCGAGGCGGCGCGGCAACTCGCCCTTCGCCGGCACCTCGTCGAGGTCGGAGGGCAACAGCTGCTCGGGCTCGATGCCGGCTTGGTTGAGAAGGCTGAGCCGTCGCGGTGAACCGGAGGCGAGAACCAGTTTCGGACGTCCGATCATGGAGGTGATGAGAGGCCTAGCGTTGATCAATGCAAACGTTGGGATTTCCGCTCATTCCCGCGAAAGCGGGAATCCAGTGTTGCTTGGCCCTGGGTCCCCGCTTTCGCGGGGACGAGCGGAGGAGGATCGGACTTGATCCGTAATGACAGCCGTAGGACGCCCATGCTCTAGCGGAAAGCCTCCCGCCGGACAACATGGGCCCCTGCCCCGTCCCTCACAAGCTGCCGTGCACCTGCGCGCCGAAGCGTTCGTGGATGCGCGTGAGCAGCATGTCGCGCACGGCCCGATAGGCGTCCATGACCTGCTCGCGGTTGCCGGTCGTGCCGGTGACGTCTGGCGTCGGCCAGTATTCGACATCGGCGGCCAGTGTGCGCGTGAGATCGAGCGCCTTGTGATGCGCCTCGGGCGAGAGCGAGATGATGAGGTCGAAATTGAGTCCCTCATATTCTTCGAGCTCCTCGAAGGTCTGCGGACGCTTCTTGCCGATGTCGATGCCGATCTCGTCGAGGACGGCCGCGGCGAAGGGATCGGGGTCGCCTTTGCGCACGCCGACGGATTCCACATAGGTCGAACGGCCGAGCACATGGCGCAGCAGCGCCGCCGCCATCGGCGAGCGCACGGCATTCCAGCCGCATGCAAAGAGGATGGCCTGCGGCTTGCGGCGGGGGGCCGGCGCATCCACCGCGCTCACCCCTTCCAATGCAGAACGCAGATGAGCGTGAAGAGCCGCCGCGCGGTGCCAAAATCGACGCGTACTTTGCCCTTGAGGCGTTCCAAGAGCAGCTGCGACCCCTCATCATGCAGGCCGCGCCGCCCCATGTCGATCGCCTCGATCTGCCGCGGCGAAGAGGTGCGGATCGCCTGGTAGTAGCTTTCGCAGATCAGGAAATAGTCTTTGACGATGCTGCGGAACGGCGTCAGCGACAGCATGTGAACGACGAGGGGCGCGTCGTCGGCGTCGCGGATATCGAAGGCGAGCCGATTCTCGGCGATGCCGAGATGCAGCTTGTAGGCCCCGGCATCGCGACCGTCCGGCTCGAACAGATTGTCCTCGAGCAGATCATAGATCGCGACGGCGCGCTCATGCTCGATGTCGGGATTGGAGCGGCCGATCGACGCTTCGTCGAGCGTGACGGCGATGAGACGCCCGGTCGGCGGTGATGAGGTTTCGTCCGCCGCCATCGCGCTCATCCGGGATTGAGCCGCATCGCGACGGAGCGCGCATGCGCATCAAGTCCTTCGGCGCGGCCGAGCGCGACGGCGGCGGGCCCAAGCGCGCGCAGCTGCTCCGGCCCGCATTTGAGAAGCGACGTGCGCTTCATGAAATCGAGCACGCCGAGGCCGGACGAGAAGCGCGCCGAGCGCGCTGTGGGCAGCACATGGTTCGAGCCGCCGACGTAATCGCCGATCGCCTCCGGCGTGTGGTGGCCAAGGAAGATCGCGCCGGCATTGCGCGCGCGCGCGGCGAGCGCCTCGGCATCCTGCGTTGCGATTTCGAGATGCTCGGGCGCGATGGCGTCGATCAGCGGCAGCGCCTCATTGAAATCGCGCACGAGGATCGTGGCGCCGAAATCGCGCCACGAGGCACCGGCGACCGCGCCGCGCGGCAGCGCGCGCAGCTGTCGCACGACCGCGTCCTCGACGGCAGCGGCGAGCGCCGCATCGTCGGTGATGAGGATCGATTGCGCAGCGGTGTCGTGCTCCGCCTGCGCCAGAAGATCGGCGGCGATCCAGTCGGGATGGCCGCCTTTGTCGGCGACGATAAGCACCTCCGAGGGGCCCGCGATCATGTCGATGCCGACGGTGCCGAAGACAAGCCGTTTCGCGGTGGCGACATAAGCGTTGCCGGGACCGACGATCTTGGCGACCGGCGCGATGGTTTCCGTGCCGTAAGCGAGCGCCGCCACCGCCTGAGCGCCGCCAACGCGATAGACCTCGTCGACGCCGGCGAGCTGCGCTGCCGCGAGGACGAGCGGCATCAACTTGCCGTCGGGCGCGGGTACGACCATCGCGATGCGCGGAACGCCGGCGACCTTCGCCGGCACGGCATTCATCAAGACGGAGGATGGATAGGCGGCGGTGCCGCCGGGGACGTAGAGGCCGACGGCCTCGATCGCGGTCCAGCGATGGCCGAGCTCGACGCCGAGCGCATCGGTGAAGCGGTCGTCCTTCGGAAGCTGGCGCTTGTGATACGCCTCGATGCGGTCGCGCGCGAAGGTGAGCGCTTTCAGCGCCTCCGCATCGCAAGCCTTCGCCGCGGCGGCGATCTCCGCGGGCGAGACGCGCAAGCCGAGCGCACCGAGGTCGACGCGGTCGTAGGTGCGGCTGAGTTTGACAAGTGCGCGATCGCCGCGCGCGATGACGTCGGCGATGATCGTGCGCACCGCGGCTTCAACGTCGGCCGCGGTCTCGCGCTTGGTCCCGAGAAGTTCCTTGAAACGTGCAGCGAAGTCCGTGTCGCGCGTGTCGAGCCGGATCGGCATTCGAAAATTCCGCCGGGAAACGGCGCGGTCGGCACGATCCGCGGCGGACCGCTCCCGGTCCGGTCAATGGCGCGGGAGGGGTGGCGCGTCAACCCCCGGCGCCGATCCGTCAATGGCGTGTTCGGGGCAGCAGGTCGCGGACCAGGTCGGCCCGAGGTCAGCGAGCTCGATTTCGAGGCATTCGACCTGCAGGCGCAGCGCCCCGCCGCCGGAGAAGACGAGGGTGACGATACCGGCCGGCGCGTCGGTTTCCTGAAATTCGATGGCCAGGAGGTTGAGCACCGCGTCCTTGGCCTGCTGCATCACATTGCGGCACTGGCAGGCCTCGACCCGATCGAAACGAAGCGCCGCGAGGTGGCGCATATAGCGCGGCGAGCCCGATTTCGCGGTCTCCCAGTCGAACCGGCCGAGCGCCACCACCAGCCGGCGCTCCGCCGGCCGCCAATGGATGTCGCCGACCTTCACGATCGAATCCTGAAGGTGCGCCGAGACGACTTCGATGTCTTCCTTGTCGAGGGCGATAAGCTTCAAGGGGTTCATGGCGAGGCTGCCGGCTTCGGGGCAATATCCGGTTGTGTCTGGCTAGGTAGCCATGCCGCGGCGGCACCGCAAGGTCCCGATTTTGCGGAGTTTGCGAAGGCATTCGATCGGCTGGCGCGATCCTAAGCGACAATCTAGAACCGTCATCCTGAGGTGCGAGGCGCGTTAGCGCCGAGCCTCGAAGGACGACGGCCCGGAATATACGGCCATCCTTCGAGGCTCGCCTTCGGCGAGCACCTCAGGATGACGGTTGGGAAGGAGGAGCGCGTGAGCGAAGGCAGATCGATCGGCGTCGTTACCCGCGACACGCTTCTTGCCGAAGACGGCATGAGCTTCCTGCAGGGCATGATCGCCGGCCGGCATCCCGCGCCGCCGATCACGCGCACCATGGGTTTCGCGCTCACCGAAGTCGAGAATGGGCGCGCCGTTTTCGAGAGCGCTGCGAGCTTTGACTATTACAATCCGATCGGCGTCGTGCATGGCGGCTGGTCGTCGACACTTCTCGATTCCGCGCTCGGCTGCGCCGTGCATTCGACGCTCAAGAAAGGCGAGGCCTACACGACGCTCGAGATCAAGGTGAACATGGTGCGCGCCATCATGGCCGAGACGGGCGCGATGCGCTCGGAAGCGAAAGTGATCCATCGCGGCCGCAGCGTCGCAACGGCGGAAGCGCATCTGCGCGACGCCGCCGGCACGCTCTACGCGCACGCAACGACGACCTGCATTATCTTTTCCGCCAAGGGATAATCGCTCAGCTTGCGGCCTTGCCCAGGCGAGCGCGCGCGATCATCCGCGGCATGCGCCCGTCAATCGCGACGAGCCCGGCGCCGATCAAGGCCATGCCGAGGAATTGCCGCGGCAGCAGCACCTCGCCGAGCACGAGGGCGCCGAGCAGGATCGCGCTGACCGGGATGAGGAACGTCACGAGAAGAAGGTTCGTCGCGCCGGCGACCGCGAGGATGCGGAAGTAGAGGACATAAGCGAGCGCCGTCGAGAGAACGCCGACGCCGACCACGGCCGCCCATGTCGCCATGTGCGGCGGCGCCAAGGCCCAGGGCCTGTCGACGAGGAGCATGAGCGGAAAGAGCATCACGCTCGAAGCGACGACTTGGCCCGCCGCCGTCGCGAGCGGCGGCACGCCCATGCGCTGGAAGCGCCGGCCATAGATGCCGGCGAAAGCATAGATCAGCGCACCGCCGAGGCAGGCGAGTTGCGCGAGCGTGTCGGTGCCGAGGCCGCCCAGGGCGTCGGGCCCGATCATCACCGTCACGCCGACAAGGCCGATCGCAACGCCGGCCCCTTTCAGCGCGGTGAGCTTCTCGTCCGGCGTGAGGAGGTGCGCGACGAGCACGGTGAAGAGCGGCGTCGTCGCATTGAGGATGGAAGCGAGGCCGCTGGCGATGGCGTGCTGCCCCCACGCGATCAGGAAGAACGGCAGCACGTTGTTGAGAAGCCCCATGCCGAACAACGCGACCCAGATCTGGCGTCCGCGCGGCATGCGCCGGCCGAGCACACGCAGCGTCAGAAGAAGCGTCAGCGCAGCGACAACGACGCGCAGCCAAACGAGCGTGAAGGACGGCAATTCGCGCACCGCGACGCCGTTGAAGAAGAACGAGCCGCCCCAGAGCAGCGCCAGGACCAGCAGCAAGGTCCATTCGCGTCCGCCCATCACCCGCGGCGCCGCGCTTCTGGTCATCGTCATGGCTTCCATCCTCGGCGATCGCCCGCGCAATAAATCGCGGCGACCGCCGCGGCAATCCGGTTCTTGCTATCGAACTGGGATTTCGCACGGTCATGGCCGGAGTTGTCCCGACCCTTTGACTCCGCTCATTCCTGTGCTCGGGTCCGCCCTTCGGCCGGCTCGAGCACAGGCTCCAGCGGGAATCCAGGAGGTCCCGGCTCTGGGTCCCTGTGTGTTGGGCTGTGTCAGGATGGGGGCGGACGGGAGATCGTTGGGTCCCTGGTCGTGAGACCGTGAGCGGGCTTAGTCCCGGTCCGCCTTGCTTCTTCCAACCTGAACAGTTGCGCGAGGCCACCGACACGGACCTCGCACCACAGGGAGAGGCGCATAACCCGTGGCTCGGAATCGACGTTTCCAAGCATGATCTGGATGTGTGCGCGGCGGCATCTTGGCCAAAACCGACCGGATCGACGCGCGCATGCTTGCCGCAATGGTGCAAGCGCTGCCTAAACACAATTGCCCGCTTTAGCGGGGACGGCACTAGGAATTGCGGCCCCGCCTGCGCGACGCTCAACTCCGCTGATAAATATCATCGAGCCGCACGATGTCGTCCTCGCCGAGATAGCTCCCGGTTTGAATCTCGATCAGCTCGAGCGGAATCTTTCCCGGATTGGCGAGGCGATGCACGCTGCCGATCGGGATGTAGACCGACTGATTCTCGTGCACGAGCTGCACGGTCTCGCCGATCGTGACCTCGGCCGTACCGCGCACCACTACCCAATGCTCGGCGCGATGCGCGTGCTTCTGCAGCGAGAGCTTGCCGCCGATCGTCACGACGATGCGCTTCACCTGGAAGCGGTCGCCATTGTCGATCGATTCGTAATAGCCCCAGGGCCGGTGGACGCGCGGATGGTCCGTCGCCTCGGTGCGGCCGGCGGCCTTCAGCGTGTCGACCAGCTGCTTGACGCCTTGCGTGCGCGCGCGGTCGGCGACGAGCACAGCGTCCGAGGTCGACACCACGACGAGGTCGTGCGTTCCAATGAGCGTCGTCAGCCGGTTGTTCGAATGCACGAGGCAGTTCTCGGCCTCCATCGCAACGACATCGCCGTGGAAGATATTGCCGTCGCCATCCGGCGCGAAAAGTTCCGAAAGCGAATCCCAGCTGCCGATGTCGGACCAGCGGAAATTTCCGGCGACAACGGCCGCGCGCTTGGTACGCTCCATCACCGCGTGGTCGATCGATTTCGCCGGCGACGCCTCGAAGGCCGCCTTGTCGAGCCGCAGGAAGCCGAGGTCCTCGGTCGCCTTTTCGACAGCGGCGACCGCCGCAGCCGCAATCGCCGGCTCGAACGCTGCAAGCTCCGCGAGCAGCGTCTCGGCCCTGAAAAGGAAATTGCCTGAGTTCCAATAGAAGCCGTCGGCGATGTAGCGCGCGGCGGTCGCGCCGTCCGGCTTTTCCTTGAAGGTGTCGACGGCGAAGACGTCGCCGCCGTCGATCCGCGCGCCGGGTTCGATATAGCCGTAATTCGTCTTCGGCTCGCTCGGCTTGATGCCGAAGGTGACGATGCGGCCGCTGTCTGCCGTGTCGAAGCCGGCGCTCGCCGCCGCGCAGAACAGCTCCGGGTCGAGGATCACGTGATCGGCCGCGACCGCGAGCGCCACGGCGTCCTTGTACTTGCGGCGCGCGACCTCCGCCGCGGCGGCAAGCGCAGGCGCGGAATCGCGCCGCGCCGGCTCGACGACGACAAGCGGCCTCGCCTGCACCGCTTCGGCTTGGCGCTGCGCGAAGAAATGAAACTGCGGACCGGTGATAACGATCGGGTCGGTGAAGCGCGCTTTGTCGCTCAGCCGCTGCAGCGTCTGCTGATAGGTCGACAAGTCGCCGAAGAGGGGCAGGAACTGCTTCGGCAGCGCGTCGCGCGACACCGGCCACAGCCTGGCGCCGGCGCCGCCGGCGAGAACGATCGGAACGATCGGGCGATGGGCCATGCTGCAGTATCGCTCCCCAAGGCGGCGTATCTCACGGCGCCGTTAAATCCGCGTCGCACCGTTCCGAGCCTGAGCCGGCCCGACGATGCGACGTGCCGAGGAGAATAAAGCCTGCAGCGCGGCTGGCTAGCTCCCGTTCGAAAGAACTTCGGCCCGTACGGTGCGTGCGATGATCTTGGCGTCGAGCCAGAGCGACCAGGTCTCGATATATTTCAGGTCGTAGTCGATCCGGTCGATGGCGGCGCTTGCCTGCGCCG
This sequence comes from Variibacter sp., assembly GCA_050187875.1. Lineage (GTDB taxonomy): Bacteria > Pseudomonadota > Alphaproteobacteria > Rhizobiales > Xanthobacteraceae > JAFKKS01. Next base: position 70,098 of record JBFWXB010000020.1, on the reverse strand, counting down.
TGCTGCCGCGGCAACCGTTGATCTGCGCGAGCCCGGTGAGGCCGGGACGCACCGAATGGCGGTGGAAGTAATAGGGGATCAGGTCCTCATAGAGCCGCGCGCTCGCGAGCATTCCCGGCACATGCGGCCGCGGCCCGACCAGCGACATGTCGCCCTTGAGGACGTTGAGGAGCTGCGGCAACTCGTCAATGCTAAAGCGCCGCAGTACGCGGCCGAGCGGCGTTACGCGCGGATCGCCGTCGACTGTCTGCTGGCGTCCGCTGCGGTCCGACAGATGCGTGTACATCGTGCGGAACTTGTAGATGCGGAAGCGCCGGTTGCGATAGCCGTAGCGGCCCTGCGTGAAAAGGATGGGGCCGCGCGACGTGAGCTTGATCGCGATGGCGACGCCGATCAGCAGCGGCGAGAGCAGCGCGATGACGGCGAGCCCGCCGAGAATATCGAACAGGCGCTTCGCTGCGGCCTGCGAGGGATCGGCCGTGCGCCGTTGCGTGCGATAACGATAGCGATACGAGCGCGACGACTTCGCCGCGCGGTTTCGGTCTCGCGACCGATGTCCGTCTGGAACAAGCGCGTGTCCCAGCGCCGACGCCAAGGATGTCGATGTCATTGCCTATCTCGCTTGAGAATCTGACCCAGGTTGTCTCGGCGCTCCCACATAGACGCGGCGTTCCTTCCCTTCGTGCGACGTGTTTCGCAGCTTCGTTGGCGGCGCGCAGTGTGCGAGTTGCGATGGCAAATGTTTGACGCAGCGCTGCATTGCGCCATGCGAATTTCGCATCGAACAAAGTGCGGCGTTGAACGTTACTTCTTTTCGTCTTCGCATCGCACAAGAAGTGTGCGGCATCCGACATAAATGTTCGCGCATTACGCGAGGCGTGCGCATTCAACGCAAGAAATGCCAATGAATTGAGCAGCTTCACAGTCTCGCCGAATTCGCGATGACATCGCGGCAATTCCGCTCGCCACATCGCGCACACACTATCGTCACATTGAAAGCTTTCGTTGCGCACGCGTAGATGCGTGAGGGGTGCCATGTCACGAAACATTGCTCGCATTATCGGTCTTCTCTGTCTGACGGCGTTGGCGAGCTGCAACTCGGTGACCGCGAACGGGCCGTTTGTGCGTGTGGCCGATGCGCAAAGCGTTGGCCCGCGGCATGTGCCGGTCGAGCGCAATTACACGCTGCGCCCCAACGACCAATTACGCGTGCAGGTTTACAACGAGCCCAGCATTTCCGGCGATTATCAGGTCGATAGCGCGGGCTATATTTCGGTGCCGCTCGCCGGCCGGTTGCGCGCGTCAGGGCGCACCGCCGGACAACTGGAGCAGGCGATTGCCGCAAGTCTGAGCCGCGGCGTGCTCAAAGATCCGCGCGTCAACGTGCAAGTGTCCAATTACGCGGCTTTCTACATTCATGGCGAAGTGAAGAAGAGCGGCGAATATCCTTATCGTCCCGGTCTCACGGTGATGGATGCGGTCGCGACGGCCGGTGGCTTCACGTATCGCGCCGACGAAGGCCACGCAGTGGTTCGTCGTGCAGGCGACACAGCCGATTCTATTTTTCCGCTTGATCGCACCGTCCTGGTGTCACCTGGCGACAACATCAAGATTCCAGAACGCTTCTTCTGACGGCGTTACGCGATGCAAAACCAAACGAATTGCGTCGCGCGTGCCGTGCATGACGGCAACAGTCAGCTTGGTATTGCTGCAACAGTCGTGAGGGCGAGGGGGAAATGTGGTCGCAGTATGTGTGCGGACGCGATTTGATTTTTGCAGATCGCGTCGCTTCGCACTCGCATAAACGTCGCATTCGTCTGTTTGCATCGCAATGCACGTTGACTCGCAAACACGTACGCGAGGACGCGCAGAGTGACGACACGACGAACACGAGAAGCGGCGCGTGATGCTCACACGCCGCGAGGATGGTGAGGCACAAGAATCTTTTCGGAACTGTAACGTCCGATCACGCGATCGCGGTGAAGAGCTGATCGAAGGTTTCGGCGCATAAATCCGTGTGCGTGCGTCTTATGTGTTCGTGGTCTGAGAGAGGTCGAACTCTGATCGTCAAGCCGACACCATGTTGGGTGGCGAGAGGCGCGCTTGCGTTGATCGTGTGTGTCGCGGGCATCGTGCCGGCGCGTGCGCAAGTGATTCTGCCGCCGATGCCTCCGGAGCAGCCGCCGTGGAACGCGATCAAGCTGTTTGATCCGAGGCCGTTCGCACAGCAATGGGATGAGAGTGACGATGAAGCCATCGCGCCGGAGGACACGCCGGTGAAATACCGTCAGCAACCGGGATATGAGCCCGTGGGCGTGCGCAGTGGCCCGTGGATGTTCTATCCGTCGCTGACGGCTGGCGCGATCTATGACAGCAACATCTTCGCGTCGAACACGAGCAAGCAAAGCGACATCGCGACCAATATCCATCCGACCTTGAACGTGCAATCGCTTTGGGAGCGGCATGCCGCCTCTCTGCAAGCGGACGTCTCGTCGTATCTCTACCTGAACAACCCGAGCCTGAATTACACGAACGCGACGCTCAAAGGGCGCGGCCGCATCGACATCGATCATTATTCGGCGCTGCTGGTCAGCTTGCGTGGTGGCCGCCTCAACGAGGAGGTGGGCAGCCTGAGTTCGCCCTTCGGCGCGGTGCAGCCGACGCCGTATGACTTCTTCACCGGCGATCTCACCTATCGCAAGCAGTTCAACCGACTGATCGGCTCGATCGGCGTTGGCGTGGATACCTACGATTTCGGCACGACGCGCGCGCAGAACGGCACGATCATTAATCAGGATAGCCGCGACGGCACGATCTACAACGTGCACGGCCGGCTCGAATATGTGTTGTCGCCCAAGCTCGGCATCTTCACTGCGCTGCAGGCCAATGAACGCGATCTTCGCGGTCTGCCGACGCAATCGCTATCCTCGTCGGGGTATCGGGCGCTTACGGGCGTCGATCTGCAGTTCACGAAGCTCGTGCGCGGCGAGTTCGGCGTCGGCTATGCGAAGCAGACATTTGATTCGGCGAAGATCGGAACGGTGGAAGGGCCCACTTACCGTGCCCAACTCACCTGGAGCCCCTCACGCGTTCTCGACATCCGCGTCAATGCCGAACAGCTCATCACCGAGGCCTCAGACACGAGCGTCAGCGGCATTCGCGCCGACGCGATGCAAGTCGCGTTGGACTACGAGTTTCGCCGCAACGTGGTGTTATCGTTCGGCTACACCTACGAGCTGGACAAATTCTTTGGTCAGGATCGGCGCGACACTGTTTCGTCGACTACGACCGAACTCAAATATTTGCTGAACCGCCACACATCGGTCGGACTGCGCCATCGCTTCCTGTCGCGCGAGAGCAACATGTCCGCTTTCACCTATGACAAGCATGAGCTCGGCATCAATGTCACAGCGCAATACTGATACCAACGCCATGGCTGCGTGGCCTGCGGAGCAGGCGTCGTCGTCCTATTCGCTCGACCTTCGCGAGATCGTTCGCGTCCTGCGGCGTAACACGCGGATCATTGTCGCGGCGCCGATCGTTCTGCTCATCCTCTCGATCGTTTTCGTGGCCGTCGTGACACCGCTTTACACGGCGACGTCAACGATCTTCATCGATCCGCGGCGCTCCAATGTCGCCGAGGGACAGAACAATCAGGCGCAGCCGGCTTTCGGCACCGACGATTCGAGCATCGAGAGCCAGGTCCTGCTGATCCAGTCGGTAAGCGTCATGCAGCACGTCGTCGATCAGCTCAAGCTGGTCGACGACCCTGAATTCGCGCCACAGCCGGGGCTGCTCTCCTCGATCAAGGGGCTCTTTCACACCGAGACGCCGGAGGAGGCCAAGGCGCGCCACGATGCGGCGCGCATGATCGCGGCCGAAACGCTGGCGAAATCGATCAAGGTCCTGCGCCAGAAGGCGACGTTCCTCGTCGACATCCGCGCGACGTCGAAATTCCCAGCCAAAGCGGCGGCCATCGCCAATGCCGTGGCGGACGGATATTTCAGTCAGCAGGTGCGCTCGAAATACGACGCGGCGAAGATTGCCGGCGGCTGGATGGGACAGCAGATTTCCGACCTCAAGGCGCGCGTCATCAGTGCCGACAAAGCGGTGGCGGAGTTCCGTGCCGCGAACAATCTCCAGGCCTCGCAGGGTGTGACTGTCAACGATCAGCAGATCACCGATCTCAACACCAAATTGGTTGAGGCGCGCGCCCAGTCGGCCGAAGCGAAGGCGAAATACGAGCAAGTCAAGGAGATCGCGAAATCGGGTGGCGACTCCGGGTCGGTCGCCGAGGCGCTGTCGTCGGACGTGATCGCGCGCCTGCGCTCGCAATATGCCGATCTTGCCAAGACCGAAGCGGATCTCGCGACCCGCTATGGTCCGCGCCATCCGCTGGTCGCACCGGTGCGCGCGCAGATGCGTGACACGCAGCGCCTCATCAACAAGGAGATCGAGCGTATTCTCCAGGGGCGCAAGCACATCTACGACGTCGCGGCCGCGCGCGAGGCGTCGCTGCAGAAGAGCCTCGACAGCCTGCAGGACGTGGCGAGTGAATCCGGGCAGGCGCAGGTGCGCTTGCGCGAGCTGCAGCGCGAGGCGGAAGCCAATCGCACGCTCTATGAGTCCTTCCTTGCGCGCTACAAGGAGACGACCGCGCAGGAGAGCCTGGAACTTCCGGAATCGCGTGTGGTGACGGCCGCGGAAGTGCCGCTGCGCCCCTCGTTCCCGAAGATTCCCTTGACGCTCGGCCTCGCCGTCGTGCTGGGGCTCATGCTCGGCTGCGTCCTCGCCTTGGTCCGTGACCATTTCGATCGCCGCATCAAGTCGCTCGAGGAGGCGAGCGCGGCGTCGGGCTTGCCCGGCCTTGCCGCCATTCCCGTCGTCGGTTCGCGTGAGCTGGCGCGGCTCGCCCAGCGCGGCCGCGAGGCCCTCGACCGTTACGATCCACAAACGACGCGCCTGCTGCCGCCATCCTTGCAGCCGCCGCTGATGCGCTACGCCATCGAGCAGCCGATGTCGGCCTTCGCCGAGTCGGTGCGCGCGATCCGCTTGGCCGTGCAACGTGACGTGCGTGATCACCAGACGCAGGTGGTCATGGTGACGTCGGCGGTGGGGAACGAGGGCAAGACGACGCTCGCCGTCAATCTCGCGCTGTCGCTTGCCGCGATCGGCTTGCGCACGGCGCTGGTCGAAGGCGATCTGCGCAATTCCGAAATGACGCGCTCGTTGTGCCCGCGGGCGAAGTTCGGCCTATTGGAGGCGGCGACGGGCGAGGTGCCGCTGCATCAGGCGATTGTCGTCGAGCCTTCCACGCGCCTCGCGGTCCTGCCCTCGCCGCCGCCGAAGAGCACAGAGGTGCTTGCCGAATTCGTCCCCTCCGACGGCATGGCGCGCATTCTCGCGCAGTTGCGGCCGCATTTCGATCTGATCATCGTCGATGCGCCGCCGCTCCTGCCGCTGGTCGACGGGCGCGCGCTCGCCGAGCAGGCGGATTGCATTCTCCTCACCGTTGGCTGGGATCACACGCCGCAAGAGGTGTTCGCGCGGGCGATTCGCTTCCTCGCGCCGGTCTATGACCGCATCATCGGCACCGTCCTGACGCGCGTCGATGTCAGTCGCATGCGCTTCTACGACGCCTATTACAGCAAGCCCTATGGCGGCGCGTATGAGCATCCCCCACAAGACAAGCGGGAGGCGGCGTGAAGGTCGCGTGCTGCGATTCGCGTTTGGTTTGCAGGTCGCTGCTTGCGGCGCTGCTGCTGGCGACGCTTTCGACGGAGGCCAACGCGGAAAGCTGCACGCGCACGCGCCAGTATATTTTCGACAACGCGAGCGACCTGCCGCAGAAGACCGACGCCTACCGCACGCTCTTCAAGAATTGTCTCGAAACGTTGAAGTTCTCGAACGTGAAGGACGCTTTCATGCTCAAGGACGGCAGCATCGCCGTGCTGCCGCGCGATGAAAGCATCAGCGCGACCGCCGGTACGCTCGCTCAGTTCTGTTCCCGCTTTCCGCGCGGGACGTTGCATTTCATCCCCCTCAAGGAGGCGCGCAAGGCCGCCAACACGGCGCTCGCCGTCGGGATGTCGTCGAGCCGTTCGACGCCCTGCGAAAAAATTGTGGGGCAGTGATGAGTGTCGCCGTGCAAATCGGCTCACGCCGGATTCAAACCGGTATGCCCGTACAGGTCGACGTCGCCGTGGGAAAAGCGCCGCCGGCCGTCTCGGAGCCGCGCCGCGCCGTCATTGTCTCTGAGCATGATTATCGCACCAAGCGGCGCGCGAACATGCATCCGATCGCCGACGCCTTCTTGCGTCTCGGCTGGGACGTCACGTTTGTGTCGCTACGCTTCAGCCCGTTGTCGCGACTAAAGGGCGATTCCCGCACGTTCCTCTGGCATCGCGCCAATGCGCTGGAGTTTCAAAACGGCATCGGCTGCTATTTGTGGCGCACGCCGTTCCATCCGATCCATACCCGGATTGCGATGATCGACCGGCATTCCGCCTTCGCCTACCGCCTCTATGCCCGTCTGCCGAGCCGGCAGCTCGATGCGCTTCTGCGCGACGCGACGGTGGTGGTCGTGGAATCGGGGTTGGGCGCGATGTTGATCGAGCGCATCCGCGCGCTGAGCCCGGCTGCGATTATCTCTTATCTCGCCTCCGATGAGCTTGCGACCGTCGGCGTGCACCCGTTCGTACAGACGTCGCTGGAGGCCACGGTCGCGAAGCTCGATCACGTCTGCCTGCCGTCGCCGCGCATGGCGAAGAATTTCGCCTGGGCGGCGGACCGGCTGTTTCATGTACCGCATGGTCTCGACGTCGCGGACTTCATGGACGGCGAAGGGGGAAACCCCTACGACGCGCCGCTCAATGCCGTGTCCGTTGGCTCGATGCTGTTCGATCCGCAGGCGCTCCTCTATGCCGCGAAGGCGCATCCCGACATCCGCTTTCATGTCATCGGTGCGGGCACGCGCTTCGACGTGCCGGCGAATGTGCGGCTCTATGACGAGATGCCGTTCAAGGAGACGATCCCCTTCCTCCGCCACGCCAGTATTGGCATCGCGCCGTATCGTGCCGCGCCCGGCTGCGACTATCTCTGCGACACCAGCATGAAGCTGATGCAATACGAATATCTCGGCATTCCGGCGGTCTGTCCGGATTTCGCCGCGGGCGAGCGCGACCATCGTTTCGGCTATGTGCCGGGCGACTATGGCTCGATCGCTCAGGCCTTCGCGGCGGCGAAGGCGAGCGGCCCGTTTTCGCCGCGTCCTTTTCTCGCCTGGGACGACGTCGCGCAGCGCCTCGTCAACCCGCGCGCTTTCAATGACACACGCCTTTGAGGAAACCGACAATGGACATACGCACCTCAGCCAAGAAGTATTTGCCGGTCCCCGTTGCCGACGCGCTCAAGGCCGCGAAGTACCGCTTCGACATCTGGACCTTTCCCAAGCATGTCGTCTCGCATCGCTACGGGCCCTATCAGTTGCAGATGAACATCCACGACCGCATCGCCAAGGAGTGGTACGATAAGGACTGGGATCTGCCGCCGGAGATCGAGTTCCTGGCGAACCACGGACTGACGTGCGGCGCGCGCGTCTTCGATCTTGGCGCGCATCAATGCCTCATCGCGATGATTCTCGGAAAGCTGGTCGAGCCGGGTGGCCAAGTAATCGCGGTGGAGGCCAATGCGCATAACGCGGCGATCGCGCGGCGCAACATCGAAGTCAATGCCGTGACGAATGTCGAGGTCATCCACGGCCTGGTCTCGGGGCTTGCCGGGAAGGGACGGGTCGTCTCGAGCTTCAACGCCAGCCGTGCCGCCGACGGGGAGAACGAGGTCGGCAAGGCGCTGGTCGATGCGCTGACCGTCGATGAGCTCGCTCGTCGCGCCGGGCCGCCGGCCGTCGTTTACATGGACATCGAAGGTTTCGAGATCGAGGCGCTCAAGGGCGCGACACAAACCATCGCGCGCCGCTGCACGTGGTTCATCGAGCTGCACGGAGACACGACGCTGTCGCGTTATCACGCGTGCAATCGCGATGTGTTGCAGTTCTTTCCGCCGGTCGATTTCGATTGCTACCTCTGCCCTGAAGACGGCCTCGAATTCGCTCCGCTCACGGACGCGGCAAAGCTTCCGAGCGATCGCTGCTTCGTCGTCTTCGTGCCCACGGCGTAAGAACAAAAGGGACCCCAGCACCGTATGGACATCATCTACTATCAGAGCCCATCCGGAAATTTCGGCGACGATCTCAACACGATTATCTGGCGCGAGTTGCTGCCGCCGTCATGCTTCGAGGCGGACGACAGCGTGCTGCTCGGTATCGGCTCGATCTTCCGCGACGAATTCCTCACCGAGCAGGCGACGCGGAACAAGCGCGTGTTCGTGCTTGGAAGCGGCGCCGGCACAGGGCCGCTGCCGAAGCTCTGGCCCAACAAGGGCTGGTCGGTCCTCGCCATGCGCGGGCCTCTCTCGGCAAAGCTGATCGGCCGGCCGGAAACGACGGTGACCGACGGCGCGGCTCTGCTCGCGACCACGCCGCGGCTCCTGCCGGCGCGCACGCCGCGCGATGTCGTTTTCTTTCCGCACTACAACTCGATCGCGCTCAGCCGCTGGAAGGAGGCGTGCGAGCTCGCCGATCTCGTCTTCGTCGATCCGCATTGGCCACCGCAAAAGGTCCTGCGCGCACTCGGCCGGGCGCGTCTCGTCGTAACCGAAGCGATGCATGGCGCCATCGTTGCGGATACGCTGCGCATCCCATGGGTGCCGGTCGTATCGTCCCCTGCCATTCCGCCGTTCAAATGGATCGACTGGACGCGGTCGCTCGGTCTCGAATATCGGCCGATCACCTTGCCGCCGAGTTCGGGGTGGGAGGTCGTCAAGCATCGCAAGATCCGGCTCGCCGAGCCGCAGGAATTCCACCGCAGCGCCGCCGATGGTGACGACACCGACGATCTCATTCGCGATTTCCACGAGCGTTACGGCGCGGCCGCTGTTCGTGCACCGGCGGCGCGCCGAAAGATGAAAGGTTCGCTGCGATCGGTCGTGCAGAAGAAGCCGATACGATCCGTGGTGCAGAAAGCGTCACGCGTGCTCGATCCTGTGACGCTCCCGCGTGCGGCGGAGGCGCTGCGTGCAGCCAGCCGCAGCCGTCCCTTCCTTAGCGACGACCGTATCCTTGCCGACCGTATCGCACGCCTGCAGGACGCGGTCGGCGCGTTGCGGCACGCGCTCGCCGCGTAGGGCGGATCACCGATACAGCAGCCCCATGCCGTAGCGATATTCTTGCGCGATGCCATTCTCTTCGCAGAAGCGGCTGTAGCCGAGCCGCGCCTTCCACGAGCAGGACTCCTGGCAATCGTCGACGAGGATCGCGCCGCCCGGCATCAGCCGCGGCCAGAAGCGGTTGAGCGCGACATAGCTCGGCTCCGTGAGGTCGACGTCGAGCAGCACGACGGAGCATTGATCCGGCAGCAGACGATCGGGGATCTGCATCACATCGCCCTGGACGAGCGCGATGTCGCCGGCGCGGTGGCGCTTCATGATCTTTGCCACCAGCTCCTTGGAATTTCCGGAGAACATCGTCTCATCGCCGGCGGGGGTTCCGAGCGCGACGTCGGCTGCGAACTGCTCCTCGATGAAGCCGTCGAACGTGTCGATGCAGATGTAAGGCTTGTCGATACCGAGCCGGTCCATCATCTGCTTGGCGATGACGGCGGTGCCGCCGAGGTTGCAGCCGATCTCGATGACGGCGCCGGGAACATCCTTCGTCTCGACGAGGTGATGCAGGAACAGATAGAGCCGCTCGGGCGTGAGCGCGAATGGCGGATAGCGGTAGAGGAGAGGCACCAGCGCGTGGCGCGCCATTCGTTTGAGCTGATACTTCACGTTCATTGTCGTTCACCTCGATCGATGATCATGCGTTGACTTTACGTTCGAGCAGGCGCCCCGCGGCGATGTCGTGTTCCGCCGTCTGCGGCGAGTGAATTCGTGCGGCTTCGATCATCAGGACGCTGGTGCCGATCGCCTGCGCGATCACATTGGCCCAGAGAATGCCGTCGGCGCCCATCGCATGGCCGAGCAGCAACGCGCTCAGAAGGAAGGCGCTGATGCCGACGACGCGGGACCAGAAGAACATCTGCGTCCGGCTCATCGCGAGCAGCGCGATCGACGAACCTTGCCGGGACGACTCCAGGATCATGGCGAGCCCGAGCGGCCAGAGAAGATAGGCCGCGTCGGCAATCTCGGGCTTGCGATAGATGAGGGCGAGCAACGGTTTCGATTCGATCATGACGAGCGCGCCATAGAAGACGACGCTCGCGGTGAACGCCGCGGTCGCGTAGAGGGCGAACTTGCGGGCATAATGAGGCCCGACGGCGACGATCTTGTCCGCGACGCGCGGCAGGATCGCGAGATTGATCGCCGCGTTGAACTGGACGATCGGCGTAAACAGGTTCTGCAGCGCGCGCACGATGCCGGCCACCTCGGTGCCGGCCATGGCGGCGATGATCGGAAACAGGCCCCAGGTGCTGATCCAGAAGCCGATCGCCGCGCCGCCAAGCCACCGGCCGGAGACCCACAGCTTGCGCGCGAGCCACACGATGACGACGCGCCGTGTCGCGCGGAAGCAGACAACACCCATGAGCCGGATCGCGACCACCGCGACGAGGTTCGCGAGGCCCCATAGCAGGATCGCCGCTTCGACGGAAAGAAGGCCGAGCTTCAGGAGCGCGAACGCGCCGCCGAGCAGCGTCAAGGCGTAGAAGAATGATCCCGTGGCGGCGATATCCTGCCGGTCGCGGATATAGCAAAGCCGCCGCAGGAAGATATAGAGACGCTGGGACGGATTGGCCGCGGCAAGGCACAGAAGCGGAAGCACGAAAGCAGGCGCGAAGAGCGCGACGAACGGCAGCGCGGCGAGGATGAGGAGGCTCACGAGCGCGCCATAGATCATGACGATCCAGGCGCCGGCGCTGTCGAGGCGCTGCCGGTTGCGCTGGCCGAAACGGCTCACGACGGCGGGCATCGTGTCCATGATCACCGAGACTTGCGCGTTCTCGACGAGCAGCGAGATCGACCAGACGATCACGTAGCGCCCGAAATCGTCGAGCGGCAGCCAGACCGCATAAAGGATGGTCTGCAGGAAATTCGCGGTGCTCGCCGCGCCCTGGTCGAACACGGCGAACATGAGGCGCGCACGCCAGCGCCGCGCCATCGTCAGCAGATTGTTCACCGCTGCGCGATGGCGGAAGCGCGCCAGCCCGGTCGCCGTGCGCAATACGCTGGAGTCGAGCGGCGTCACGGTCACTCCAGCACGTTCGAGACGCGCGCGCCGGTCACCCATTGGCGCGCCACGCGGAAGAGGAAGATCGGCATGCCGACGAGATAACGGCGCCAGAGACGGCCCGGTTCCTGCGCCATGCGATAGACCCATTCGAGCCGTGCTTTGCGCACCCACGCCGGCGCGCGCGGCACCACTTCCGCCATGAAGTCGAACAACGCGCCGACGCCGAGGCCGAGCTTGCAGCCGGTTTGCGCGAGATGTTCGGTCAGCCATAGCTCCTGCTTGGGATCGCCAAGCCCGATCAGCAGGACATCGGCACGCGTGGAACGGATGCGCGCGATCACGTCCGACGTTTCGGCGGGCGACAGATAGCCGTGGTTGGTTCCAACGACGGTATGATGCGGCGCGATGCGTGCGAGGCGCTCGGCCGCGCGCTCGGCGATGCCGGGCCGCCCGCCGAGAAGGAAGATACGGTAGCGGTTGCGTGTCTGCGCAAGATACGCGGGCACGAAATCCGTTCCGTTCAGATTCTCGGGAAAGCGCTGTCCGAACAGCAGCCGGCTCGCGATATCGAGGCCGACACCGTCATTGAAGACGATGGATTTCTTCAGCGCCTCGCGCGTGCGCACATCCACACTGGCGTGGTTGAGCGTGTGCGCGTTGGCGAAGATGACCATGTCCGGGCTGTCGTCGCGTGCGCGGCGGTCGAGCATGACCGTCGCTTCCGAGAATGTCCGCACGTCGACCGGAACGTCGAGAATGGCGCGCACCTTGGTGCCGCGCACAGATTCGTAAAGTGTTTCGTATTGCGCGGTGACGCGCGGCCAGCCATAGGCCCCGCTCGCGGCGATGGCCGCGTCGCGATTGGCGGGATAGGACTTCGTAATCTCGTCCCACCGTGCGCGAAACGCGGCCGCCGCGGCCGTGCTGTCGGAAAAATCGAGGGTGAGGCCGACGCCGGTCGTGTCGACCAGCTTGCGGAATGGCGGGATGTCGCTCAGAAGCGGAAAGAGCCCGGCGGACATGCTTTCCACCGCCGCAAGCCCAAAACCTTCATAATCGGACGCGCTGACAAAGACCGAGCATTCGCTGATCAGCGCCCGAATGTCGTCGGTCGACGGCGACGAAACGACGGTGACGGCATCGGCGACGCCGGCTTCGGCCGCGAGGCGTTGCAGGTCCCCCGCGTCGAGATCGGCGGCGCGTCCCGCGATCGTCAACGTCCATTCAGGATCGGTGCGGCGGAGCGCCGCAAGGAATGCGATCGCGCGGTCGAGCCGCTTGTTGATGGAGAAGCGGCCAAGCGTGATCATCGCCTTGCGCGGCACCCGGGACGAAGCGTCGGCAAATTTCGTGATGTTGACGCCGTTCTCGATCAGCGACATGCCGCGCGGACGGATCGTCGAGAACAGCTCCTCGTCCGCCGCGCTAACGGCGGCCACGCCGACATAGCGGCTGAGCGAAAAGCGCGTTGCGGTCGGGAAATAGAGCCGTTTGAGCGCCGCCGCATAGCGCGTATGAAAGAACGCGCCATGCGTCGATACGACGAGCTTGCGCCGATGCAGCGGCGCGGTCCAGGCGAGATAGTCGAAAAGAAAATCGATGCCGTGGACATGCACGATGTCGGCATCCTTGATATGCCGGATCACCTGCCAGGCGATCGGATAGCGCGTCGAGCCGATAAAGGGCACGCGCACGATCTCGACATCGCCGAGCGTTTCGCGCTCCGCAAGTGTGCCGTGTTCCTTGAAGATGCGATTGAGCGTGACGACGCGGATCGCGTGTCCGGCTTTGGCCTGCGTCGCCGCGAGCTCGCCGACGACCTCTTCCATTCCACCGACAGCAGGATGGAATTGCCGGACCACGTGGACGATTCGCATGCGCGGCGGCGCCTGTTATTGTTTGCGGGATATTTGGTCTGTGCGTGCATCACGCATGATGATGAGCGCGAGCGCACGCTCTCTCACAAATGCGAAAAAACGATGGTCAATGCCGCAGCGCAGCGCATAGGTGCTGCGCAAACTCTCGCCGCATGATGCGCAAACAATCGTCACATTGCGCACGCGCAGAGCAGTGCCGGATCGTCGCGTTCAACTTAAATTACAAACGGTATCGTCACGATGACGCCCCGCTTGAGTCATTGTGAGGTCGTATCGCGCGGCTAGAGACGGCGCGCATTCGTAAACTCGATGCAAGGAGCGGATGCATTCCGGCGCTTTGCGCTTCGACTGTTCTGATTTGAATCTCAAGGTCGCGCGTGTCGAAAACAATTTGCCTTCTTCTTGTCGCGATTCTGCTCAGTGCGGTCGCTTCGATCAGCGCCACGCCGAGAAGTCAGCCGGCACACGGGCCGTTCATGACGGGCGTGAACATCGCTGGCGCGGAGTTCGGCAAGAATGTGCCAGGCAAGCACGGCACCGATTATTTCTATCCCTCGCATGCGACGATGGACCACTTCATCGGCAAGGGCTTGCGCACGCTGCGGATTCCCTTCCGCTGGGAGCGCGTGCAGCATGCGCTCTACGGCGAGCTCGATTCCGGCGAGCTGAAACTTCTCGATGATGTCGTCAGTTACGCGACAGCGAAGGGCGCGACCGTCATTCTCGACGTGCACAATTATGCCGCGTTCATGCGCCGGCCGATCGGCACGCCGGAGGTTCCGCCCGACGCGCTGGCTGACCTCTGGAAGCGCCTGGCAGCCCACTACAAGAACAACCAAAAGGTCATTTTCGGCCTGATGAACGAGCCGAAGGGGCTTGCGACCGAGACATGGCTCGATGCTGCGAACAAAGCGATCGCGGCCATTCGCCAGGCGGGCGCGCGCAACCTCATCCTCGTCCCCGGCAATGGGTGGACGGGCGCGCATAGCTGGGCGAGCCGCAGCTACGGGACGCCGAACGCGGAGGCGATGGCGCGCGTCTCCGACCCGGCCAACAATTTCGCCTATGAGATGCATCAATATCTCGACGGCAACTATTCCGGGACGAAGCCCAACTGCAAAAGCGCGACGGTCGGCGCCGACACGCTTGCCGGCGCGACGCAATGGCTGCGCCAGCAGCATCGCCGCGCGTTCCTCGGCGAGTTCGGCGCGGGAAGCGATGCGACTTGCCTCGCAGCGCTTGACGGCATGCTCGCCTTCATGGCGGACAATGCCGATGTGTGGATCGGATGGACCTATTGGGCGGCGGGGCCTTGGCCGCGCAGCTATTTCACCAGCGTGCAGCCGGTCGATGGCGTTGATCCGCCGCAAATGCAGACATTGCTCAAGCACCTCACGGCCACGCGCTCGCGTGGCGCGGCGCCGAATACCGGCCAGCGCCCTCAGCCGGCGCAGGGGAGCGCTCGGTGACGCTTCGCGGCGCGGCATTTCCCTCCGGGCCGCGGCCGATGCGCGGAGCGATCCCCGTAGCGCACTCACCGGCGCGAGCAGACAGGCTCCAGCGCTGGATCGCGCTCGCCCTCGTTCTGGGCGCCGTCACATTCAACATGGCGCTCTGCTTCCTCAACACCGGCTTCATGAGCGTCAGCAACCTGCATGTCATCGGTTGCGAGGTGCTCATCATCTCGCTGACGTTTCTCTATGCCTATGGCGAGTTGCGGCACGAACATCTGTTGCTGCTCGCTTGCATCATTCTTTGGACGTTGACGCTCTCGGCGCTGCGTGTCGTTTTTGCGACCGACGATACGTTCGACATCAAGATCGCGCGCGACCTGATCATCCCGGTCGCCTTCTTCATGCTCGGCCAGCGCGTTGCGGACTTGAAGACCGCGGATTTCATCGTGCGCGTCACCATCGCGGTCGTTCTCGTCTTCGCGCTCTTCGAGTATTTCGCGCTCGACGAGTTCGTGAAATATTTCAGCGTCGCGAAATATTACATCGCGCGCGGCACGATGGAGGCGAAGCAGGCGCTGCAGTCCGCAGACCTGTTCATCAGTGGCATGCGGCCGACGGGCGGTCCCCAGGGCGGCCGCAATCTTTTCCCCTTTCTCGGCGATCACCGCGTCTCCTCCGTGTTCTTGGAGCCGGTTTCGCTCGGCAATTTCGGCGTCATCGTCGCGCTGTGGGCCATGGTGCGCTCCAAGTTCGGCGACAAGTATCAAATCGGTCTGTTCGTGACCGCGTTCGTGCTGATCGTGCTCTCCGACAGCCGCTTCGGCGCCTATCTCTGCGTGCTGGCGTTGGCCGTGATGTTACTTCCCTTAGGAATCGCGAACGCCGGGATGCTCAGCATCCCGCTTGTCGCGCTGATCGTCTTGATCCTGGTGCCGGCGGTCGTAACCGGCAGCTATGACCCGCAGAACCGCTACGTCGATAACGGCTTCGTCGGCCGCTTCGTCCTCTCGGCGCAGATCCTCGCCGATTTCGACCCGCTGACGTGGTTTGCGCTACGCCCCTCGAAAATGCAGGCGTTCGATTCCGGATACGCCTACATCATCAGCTTCGTCGGCCTTTTCGGCCTCGCCGGCTTGTGGGGTGTGTTCTTCGCGGTGAAGGGCATCGACCGGCAATATTACGTGATGCGTAATCTGATGGCACTCTACATCGGCACGATCTTGTGCGTGAGCAACTCTGCGTTCACGATCAAGACGGCGAGCTTGGCGTGGTTCCTTCTCGGCGTCGCCGCCGTGACGCGATCCCCGCAAACAGCCAGAATGACGAAGGTCAGCCGGCCGCCGCCAGCGCTTGCTGTTGCACCGGCGCCGGCGCGGCGGCGCTGAACGTTTGCTCGTCCTGCGCGGGCTGCGCAAACGCCCGTCCGATCATGATCAGCGTCGGCGCATCGCCATCCGGCGGAAGCTCGCCTTCGGCAAGGCCGCCAAGCCGCATCGGCAAGACGCGCTGATCGCGCCGCGAAACATTCGTCGCAACGATCACGGGCGTCGCCGCCGGCAGGCCATGCGCGCGCAGGCGTTGCGCGAGGAGCGCGGCGGTGCGCCGCCCCATATAGACGATCGTCGTCGCATGGGGGTCGGCGAGGGTGCCGAGGTCGAGATCGGCAGGAAGTTCGCCGTGCCGGTCATGGCCGGTGATGAATTGCACGCGCCGCACGTCCTCGCGTTGCGTCAGCGAAAGCGCTAGCGCCGCCGCCGCCGCGCTCGCCGTCGTCACGCCGGGGACGATCGAGAAGGGAATGCCGGCTGCGCGGCAGGCCTCCGTTTCCTCGCTCGTGCGGCCGAAGATCGCGGGATCGCCGCCCTTGAGACGGACGACGCGCTGCCCGTCGCGTGCCAGCGAGATGATGAGCGCGTTGATGTCGCTTTGCCGGACGCGCTCGCCATGGCCGCTTTTGCCGACGAGGATGCGGCGCGCCTCGCGGCGGCCGAGCTCGAGCACTTCCGGCGTCACCAGCCGATCGTAGAGAATGACGTCCGCCGCCTGGAGCTCGCGCATCGCCTTGAGTGTGAGGAGGTCGGGGGCGCCGGGGCCCGCGCCGACGATCGCGACATGCCCGACGGGCGGCGGCGCCTTTCCGGCGAGAATTGTCTGCGCCATGCGTTCGAGCGCGGCGAGCTTCTCGTCCTCTTCCTGCTGCGAGATGAAGGTGATGTCGACGAAGCGCTCCCAGAACTGACGCCGCGCCGCGCGTGACGTGAGGATATCTTTTAGGCGCACGCGGAACTCCTTGGCTGCGGCGGCCCAGGCGCCGACGGAGGCGGGCAGCACCGCCTCGATGCGGCGGCGGATGGCTTGCCCGAGAATGGGCGCGGCGCCGTCGGTCGATATGCCGATGACGACGGGCGAGCGGTTGACGATCGTGCCGAACTGAAAGTCGCACAGCGCCGGCTGGTCGATGACATTGACGAGGATACCGCGGCTGCGCGCGGCCGCCGCGAGCCGGCGCGCGTCCTCCGCGTCGTCGACGCCGATGATCAGCAGCGACGTGTCGTCAAGATCGGCGTCGCGGCACGGCCGCGCGACGAGGTCGACGGCGGCGTTGCCCTCGGCAACGTAAGTGAGCTCGGCGCAGGGCGCTGGCGCGAAGACGCGCACGCGTGCCCCGGCGGAGGCGAACAGCTCCGCCTTCCAGGCGACGGCGTCGCCGTCGCCGACGATCACGCATTTCTTGCCGGCAAGCTCGAGGAACAGCGGCAATTTCGACAGGCTGGCGAGCCGCACCGGGCGCGTCTCACGTGGTTGGACATGCATCGTCATGCGACCGCCTTTGCGTTCGCTTGCGCCCCGGCGCCGGGGCCTGTGTGGGCGTGGAAGTTGCGCCCGTTTCCAGTCTTTGCGACGCGCTTGGTGCGGATGAGAAAATCGGAGAAGTGCTCGGACGCGCGGCGCTCGCGCGCATAGGCCGCGAAGAGCGGGTCGAGCGTGGCGATGATCGCGTCATGCCCGAGATCTTCGGCAAAGAGTTTCGAGAGCCGCGTGCCGTCGAAGGCGCCGCCGAGATAGAGGTTGTAGCGGTCCGGCCCTTTGCCAACGAGGCCGATCTCGGCGAGATAGGGCCGGGCACAGCCATTCGGGCAGCCGGTCATGCGGATGGTGATCTCGTCATCCGCGAGGCCGTGCGCGGCGAGACGCGCTTCGAGCGCGGTAATGAGCGTCGGCAGATAGCGCTCGCTCTCGGCAAGCGCGAGCCCGCAGGTCGGCAGCGCGACGCAGGCCATCGCGTTGCGGCGCAGCGCGGTCGCGCTCCGGGCAAAGCCATGTTCGGCGACGAGCGAGTCGATTGCGGCGCGCGCCTCGGGCGCGATATTCGCGACGATGACGTTCTGGTTCGCGGTGAGGCGAAACTCTCCTTGGTGGATTTCCGCAATCCGCCGCATGCCGGTGAGAAGCGAAGCGCCGCCGGGGATGTCGCGCAGCCGCCCGTTCTCGATGAACAGCGTGAGATGCGCCTTGCCGTTCTCACCGTCGACCCAGCCGTAACGGTCAGACGTCGTCTCGAAGGCAAAGGGCTGCGCCGGCGCGAATGCCTTGCCGACCCGGCGCTCGACCTCGGCGCGGACAGCTTCGAGCCCGCGATCCTCGATCGTGTATTTCAGGCGCGCATGCTTGCGATTGCCGCGGTCGCCCCAGTCGCGTTGCACGGTGAGGACGGCTTCCGCGACCGCAATCGCGTCCTCGGGCGCGCAGAAGCCGAGAACGTCGGCCGTGCGCGGATATGTGTCTGGCTCGCCATGGGTCATGCCCATGCCGCCGCCGGCGGTCACGTTCCAGCCTTTGAGGTTTCCGCGTTTGTCGAGAATGGCGATGAAGCCGAGGTCTTGCGCGAAGACGTCGACGTCGTTGTCCGGCGGCACCGCGATGACGATCTTGAATTTGCGCGGCAGATAGGTCGCGCCGAGGATCGGCTCGACGACTTCGCCTTCGCCGCCGACGACCTTCTCGCCATCGAGCCAGATCTCGCGATACGCGCCAGTGCGCGGGAGAAGATGCGCGGAGAGCTTGCGGGCGAGTTCATACGCTGTTGCGTGCGCGTGCGAGCGATGCGGATTGGAGGCGGAAAGGACGTTGCGGTTGACGTCGCCGCAGGCCGCGAGCGTGTCGAGCAGCACGGCGTCGATCGCCTGGATCGTCGCCTTCACGTTCGATTTGATGACGCCGTGGAACTGGAACGTCTGCCGCGTCGTCAGGCGGAACGTGCCGTTGCCGTAATCGCGCGCGATCTTGTCGAGCGCGAGCCATTGCTGCGGCGTGCAGACGCCGCCGGGGATACGCAGCCGCACCATGAAGGCGTAGGCCTTTTCAAGGCGCTTCCTCGCGCGCTCGCCGCGCAGGTCGCGGTCGTCCTGCAGATACATGCCGTGGAATTTGACGAGCTGCTGATCGTCTTCGGAGATCGCGCCGGTTGCGGTCGCCGCGATCCCTTCCGCCAGCGTGCCGCGCAGATGCCGGCTCGCCGCCTTGAGGTGCTCGTTGCGTGAGAGTTCCTTGCCCATGACGGCCTCAATAGACGTCTTGCAGATAGCGGCCCTCGCGCTCGATCGTCGCGAGCGCCGCCTCCGCCGCATCGCCCGCGGCGCCCTTCACATCGGCGAAGGCACGCGTGAGGGTCGCGCGCACGTCCTTCGCCATCGCCTTGGCGTCACCGCAGACATAGAAGGACGCGCCGGCCTCGAGCCAGGCGACGAGATCGTCGCGCTGTTGCCACAGCCGCTGCTGCACGTAAATTTTTTCCGGCTGATCGCGCGAGAAGGCGAGGTCGAGCCGCGTCAGTGTCCCGTCTTCCAGCGCATCCTGCCATTCGGTCTGATAGAGGAAGTCGTTGCGGAAATTCCGGTCGCCGAAGAAGAGCCAGGCGCGCCCGGTGGCGCCGGCGGCGCGTCGTTCCTGAAGGAACGCGCGGAACGGCGCGAGCCCGGTGCCCGAGCCGACCATGATGATGTCGGCGTCGGGCTTCGGCAGGCGGAAATGCTTGTTCGGCTTGAGCCGCACTTTCACCGTCGCGCCGGCTTTGAGCCGGTCGGCGATATGCACCGAGGCGACGCCTTGCCGCGCGCGGCCATGGGTTTCGTAGCGCACGGCGCTGACGAGAAGATGCGCTTCGTCGGGGAATTCCTTGCGCGAGGAAGCGATCGAATAGGCGCGGGGCGGGAGCGGGCGCGTCAGGGCGATGAACTGCTCGGCCGAGAGCGTCGCCGGAAAGCTTTCCAGGAGATCGATCAGATGACGGCCTTCGATCCAGGCGCGCGTCTCGCCGCGCGCGATCATCTGTTTCAGCGCGGCGTGGTCCGTCGCGGCGGCGTATTTCTCGACGGTCTGCGCCGACAAGGTCGTGATGTCGCGCTCGCCGGTCAGCGCGCTGCGCAAGGCCTCGTCCGCCGTTACCGACGCCGCGGCAAGCACCGCCTCGACCAGGGTCGGGTCGTTCTGCGGGAAGATATCGAGGGAATCGCCGGGCTCATAGGCGGGCGCGCCATTGGGAAACGACAGCGCGAGGTGGATCGTTTTCTTGTCGGAACGCGACGAGTTGAGATTGATATGCTCGATGATCTCGGCCTCGACCGGATCGCGACTTGCTTCCGCGGCGCGCGTCTTGAAATCGACCGCGACGACGTTGCCGCTCTCCGCTCCGGCCGGCGCAAAAATCTTCAGCGTATCCTTGGTCCACGCGGCGGCGGGCGCATCGAAGTCGAGATCGCAGTCGATGCGCTCCGCGGCGCGCGTCGCACCGAGATCGGCGAGCCGCGCGTCGATCGCTTTGCCGGTGGCGCAGAATTGCGCATAGGCCATGTCGCCGAGCGCGAGGACGGCGAAGCGCGTCCCTTCGAGCCGCGGCGCGGACGGCCCCATCAGCTCGCCATAGGCGCGCGCCGCCCGCGAGGGCGGGTCGCCTTCGCCCCAGGTCGCCGCGACGACGACGAGGTGTTTCACGCTCGCGAGCTGCGCGACGTCGAGATCGGCGAAATCGAGCAGCGTCGGCTTGAGGCCGGTCTTGCGCGCAAGCTTCGCGGCGTCCTGAGCGAGACGCTCGGCGTTGCCGGATTCGCTCGCGTAGAGAATGGTGATCGGCTCCGCGGGTGGCGCCTGCGGCGCGGCGACCGGCTCGGCGCCGCCGGCCGCGGCGTCGAGGCCGGCGAGAAAGCCGGCGAGCCAGGTCCGTTGCAGCGGTGTCGCCGTGCTCAGAACGTCATCGAGCGTCGCGCGATGATCGGCTGCGAAGGGGGCGGAGAGGGGGAGAAGGGCATTCCGGGCCATGCCCGGAATGTCTGTTTCGCACTGCCGCAAGTCAACGAGAATGTTCTTTTTAAAGAACGATTTACGCGAGAAGCAATGCGTCGTCGTTCGTGCGGCCGGAGCAATTCTCTTCTCTTCGGCTCATCCCGTCCGGGCCAGGGCCCGTTTCGGCATCAGGCGGAAGCGGCGACAGCGCTCCCGTTCGCATAAAACGGCAGCGCCGTCGTCGCCTTCACCCGCTCCATAGCGAAGCGCGAGGTGACGTTCTTCAGGGGGAACGCCGCGATTAGTTGCTTGTAGAAGCGGTCATAGGCGGCCATGTCGGCGACAGCCACGCGCAGCATGTAATCGACATCGCCGGCCATGCGGTAGAATTCCATAACTTCGGGCATGTCGTTGATGGCGGCGGAAAAGCGCGCCAGCCACTCGTGTGAATGGTCGCTGATCTCGATCGAGACGAAGACATTGAGCCCAAGGCCCAATTTCTCGGGGTCGAGAAGGGCCACGCGGCGCTGGATATAGCCGTCGGCCTCCAGCCTCTGGATGCGCTTCCAGCACGGCGTTTGGGAGAGCCCGACTTTGGTCCCGATCTCGGCGATCGAGAGGGTGCAGTCCCGTTGCAGCAGATCGAGGATCTTCCTGTCGATGGCGTCCATGGCGAGCCGATCCCTTCCGTGAGCGTCGGTCCATGCTCATGGCGTGCGTTATAACGAACGACGGCATCGTTTGACAATGGGGATCGATCGGGCCGCTCGGGCGCGCCTAAATCACCTCGCCGATGCGCTGGGTGGCCTTGAGGCCGCTGCCGGTGAGCACCACGACCGTCGTTTCGCCGGGGTTTATCGTTCCGGCGGCGATCAGCTTGGTGCAAGCGGCGGCCGCCGCCGCGCTCGTCGGCTCGGCATAAAGGGCGCATGTGGCGGCAAGCTCGCGTAAGGCGGCGATGATCTCGTCCTCGCTCACGGTGACGGTTGCGCCGCCGGAGCGGCGGATCGCCGCGAGCACTTCGCGCAGCCGCACCGGCTTGGCGATGGCGGTGCCTTCCGCAATCGTTGGCTTCGGCTCGACGGCGACCAGCGTGTCGCCGCCGGCGATGAAGCTCGCATGGATCGGCGCGCAGTTCTCCGGCTGCACCGCGAAGAGGCGCGGCAGGCGCGCGATCTCGCCCCGCCGCAGCAATTCGCCGAACCCGATATCGCAGCCGAACACGTTGCTGCCCGCTCCGGTCGGGATGATGATGTTATCCGGCGCGCGAAAGCCGAGATCCTCCCACAATTCGTAGGCCAGCGTCTTCGTGCCCTGGAGGAAGAAGGGTTGCCAGTTGTGGCTGGCGTAGAAGATCTGCGACGCCTGGCGCTCGGCTTCGTCGGAAGTATCCTGGCGCGTCCCGGGCACCAACTCGACCTCGGCGCCATAGGCGCGCATCTGCACCGTCTTCGCCGGTTGTGTCGACGCCGGCGTGAGAATCTTCGCGCGCATTCCGGCCGCGGCTGCAAACGCGGCAACTGCCGCGCCGCCATTGCCGGAACTGTCCTCCAGCACGGCGGGGACGCCCTGTTCGCGCAGCGTCGAGATCATGACGCTCGCGCCGCGGTCCTTGAAGCTCCCGGTCGGCGCGAACCATTCGAGCTTAAAATGCACAAACGTATCGCGCCAGCGCCGCGCGACGAGCGGGGTGCAGCCGACGCCGAGCGACAGCGGCTCCTTCACGGCGATGGGGAAGGCGGCGCGATAGCGCCAGAGCGAGCGTTCGCCGCGGTCGATGTCGTCGCGGCCGATGCCCGGCAGCGGTGTGATCATCAACGGCGTGCGCGCGTTCGAGCTCCAGCGCGGCTCATCGAGCGGATAGAGGTCGCCGTTGCGTGGATCGACATAGGCCGGGGCTTGCGATGTCATCGGGTCATCCGTCATTATCGTCCCGACGGCGATACGCGCAGCGTTATTTGTGCGCAAGCGAGACGCCCTTGACCTGTGCGTAAACCCGCAGGCCGTCGGTGAGTCCAAGTTGCTCGAAGGAGCGGCGCGTGATGCGCGCCAGGATGCGCTCGCCGGCTCCGGCCTCGCCGAGGCTCAGGACCGCAATCACCTCGTGCGCCCCGGCGGCCGTATGCGACATGATGCGCGCCGGCAGGATATTGAGGATCGTGCTGCCCTGCGGCGGGGCGCTCGCCAGGCTCACGTCGCTCGCGGCGATGCGCACGCGCCGTCGCGCGCCTGCGGCCGCAGTCGCGGCTGGCACCAAGAGGCGGCCGCCTTCGACGCGCAGTGTCAGGATGCCGTAGGCATCGTCGTAAGATTCGACCGTGCCATCGAAGCTCACGGCGGCGTCGCGCAGACTTGCCAGCGGCAGCGCCGGATCGCTCTGCAGCGCATTCAGCGCGCCGGCGGCGAGAACCTTGCCGTTACGCATCAGGATCAGATGGTCGGCAAGCCGCTCGATCTCGCTCATGTCGTGCGACACATACAGGACCGGCAGCGACAGCCGCTCATGCAGCCGCTCCAGGAACGGCAGGATTTCGTCCTTGGTCAGCCGGTCGAGCGCCGAGAGCGGCTCGTCCATCAGGAGAAGCTTCGGCTGGGAGAGGAGCGCGCGGCCGATGGCGACGCGCTGGCGCTCGCCGCCGGAGAGGTTTTGCGGCGCGCGTTCGAGCAGCGGCGCGAGGCCGAGAAGCTCGATCGTCTCATCGAGGCCGATGACGTTGTCCGCCGCGCCTCGCCCGCGCGGCGCGCCATAGAGGAGATTGCGGCGCACCGAGAGATGCGGAAAGAGGCTCGCTTCCTGGAAGACGTAGCCGATCGGGCGCTCATGCGTCGGGCGGAAGGTGTGTGCGTCCTGCCAGACCTCGCCGTCGACTCTGCAGACGCCCTGCGCCATCCGCTGCAGGCCCGCGATGCAGCGCAGAACAGTGGTCTTGCCACAGCCCGAAGGGCCGAAGAGGCCGGTGACGCCGCGCGCAGGAATATTGAACGCGGCGTCGAGCGTGAACGTGCCCAGCGCGCCACGAAAGGCCGCTTCGATCGCGCCCTCGCGCTCGCTCATAGGCCGACGCGCGAGACGCGCTTCTCGATCAGCATCATCGCGAGCACGACGGCGAAGGCGAAGGCGACCATGCCCGCCGCCAGCACGCTCGCCTCCGCCCATTGCGACGTTTCGACGTAGTCGTAGATCGCGACGGAGAGCACCTTGGTCTCGCCGGGGATATTGCCGCCGATCATCAGCACGACGCCGAACTCACCGACCGTATGAGCGAAGCCGAGCACGGCGCCGGTGAGGAAGCCGGGGCGCGCGAGCGGCACGGCGACGGTCCAGAACGCGCGGCGCGGCGAGGCGCGCAGCGTCGCGGCGACTTCGAGCGGCCGCGCGCCCATGGCGGCGAAAGCGTTGCGGATCGGTTGCACCACGAACGGCAGCGAGTAGACGACCGAGCCGATGACGAGGCCCTCGAAGGTGAACGCGAGCGTGCGTGCACCCCAAAGATTGGCCAAGGCGCCGCCGGGACCGTTCGGGCCGAGCGCGAGGAGAAGATAGAAGCCGAGCACCGTCGGCGGCAGCACCAGCGGCATGGCGACAAGCGCGGCGACGGCTTCCTTCCAGCGTGCTTGCGAGCGCGCGAGCCACCACGCGATCGGCGTGCCGATGACGAGGAGGATGAGCGTCGTCGTCGCCGCGAGCTCGATCGTGAGCCGGACCGGCAGCCAGATGTCGGGCGGCAGCGTCATGCGCGCCTATGTGCCGCTGAAGCCATAGCCGAACTTCTCGATGATGCTGCGCGCCTCCGGACCTTTGAGGAATGCGATGAAGGCGCTCGCGGCTCCATTCTTCTCGCCCTTCTTGAGCAGCACGGCATCCTGCTTGATCGGCGTGTAGAGGTTCTGCGGCACGAGCCAGCGCGAGCCCTCGCTCTTTCCGGCGAGCTGGGAGAGCGCGACAAAGCCGAGCTCGGCATTGCCGGAATCGACGAACTGAAACGTCTGGCTGATGTTGTTGCCCTGCACGATCTTCGGCTCGAGCGCGTCATAGACCTCGAGCGCCTTGAGGATCTCGACCGCTGCCGCACCATAAGGCGCGGCCTTCGGATTGGCGATGGCGAGCTTCGCGAAGCGGCCGGCCTTTAGGGCGCTCTCGTCTTTCGCCAGGGTGGCGTCCTTGCTCCAGAGCACGAGCTTGCCGACGGCATAAGTGAACACACTTTCGGTGACGCCGAGGCCTTCCGCGGCGAGCTTCTTTGGCCGCTCGTCGTCGGCCGAAAGGAAGACCTCGAAGGGGGCATCCTGCTTGATCTGCGTGAAGAACTGCCCGGAAGAGCCGAAGCTGAGCACCGCCTCGTGTCCGGTCTTCTGCTTGAACGCGGCGGCGATCTCCTTCGCGGCCTCGGTGAAGTTCGCGGCGACGGCGACGTTTGTCTGTCCGGCGCGTGCGCTATCGCCGAGGCAGCATACGAGGGTGAAGCCGAGAGCGGCCGCGAGGAGGATTCGTTTGCTGATCATGACGGGCTCCGCGCAAGGTTTGCGCGTGGACATGACCGGCGGCATATCCCCCGGGGCGATGGCGACGAACGGCGCTTCACGATCACTTCGCGGCTGAGTGCCCATCCGGGCGTGCACGACAGCCAGCATCATAAGTTCGTCGCTATAATGTATAGAGACTGTCCGGGCTCGTTGGCAAGCAGGCGCGATTAAGGCCGGACCGGGACCCGCGACGCGGCCGCGGCAGGGTGATTCATCGCGTTCACGGTTGTTTGACGGCAGATTGAGGTGCGAAGCAGGGTTTGCATCGTACAAGCAGGTGACGCGGTGCGTGCCGCATTTCGGAGATTTTTGGAGCGACTGCGCACCGATGGCTTTCCTGCGTGAGAAGAGTGGGCGCTGGTCGCCGGAGAAGATCGTGGCGTTTCTCGTCGCGATCGTGCCGGCGCTCTGGCTCTACGGCCGATTCCAGTTCAATAACCTCGGCGCGCGTCCGATCACGGAGGCCATTCATTTCACCGGCGAGTGGGCGGTTCGCCTGCTGCTTCTTTCGTTGCTGATCTCGCCGGCGCGGCGGCTTCTTGGGAGCGGCAAGCTCATCCTCGCGCGCCGCACGCTCGGCGTTGCCGCGCTCGCCTATGCGCTGCTGCATCTCGCGCTCTACATCATGGACCAGAAATACAATCTCTTCGTCGTGGCGAGCGAGATCGTGCTGCGCTTCTATCTCACCATCGGCTTCGTCGCGCTCATCGGCTTGATCGCGCTCGGCGCGACCTCGTTCGACGCCGTAATCCGGCGGATGGGGCCGCGCTGGACGGCGCTGCATCGCGTGACCTATGGGATCGCCGCGCTCGCGATCGTCCATTTCCTGTTGCAGAAGAAGATCGAGATTTACGAGCCGACCGTGATGGCCGGCCTCACGCTCTGGCTTTTCGGCTACCGCCTGATGAACCACTATGGCGGCGAGCTTGGCTGGAAGGGGCTGACGGTCCTGTCCATCGCGTGCGCACTGCTCACGGCGGTGCTCGAGGCGCTGTGGTTCGGCGTCAAGACCGGTGTCGATCCCTGGCGCGTGCTGGGCGCGAACCTCGCGCTCGATATCGAGATCCGCCCGGCGTGGTGGGTGTTCGCGGCGACGCTCGCGGCCGTTGTGGCGAAGCTTGTTGCCGATCTACGGCCGGCGCGAGGACGCCGCCGCGCGATGTCGGTAAGCCCTGCGCGCGGCTGATCGGAACTGTCGCGCTCAGGCGCGCGACGGCGCGGCGAGCTGTCGGCGGCTTAGCAGGAATAGGACAGCCGATTCCAGCACGAGTGCCGCCGCCGTTGAAGCCGCCGCACCTTCGAGGCCAAAGCGCGGCACGAGCAGGATGCATCCGGCGAGGTTGCTCACGAACGCGACCGTATAGACGAGGGCGCATATTTTCTGCTGGCCGAACATGATCAGCAGGCGTTCCGCCGGGCCGATGACGGCGCGGGCCAGGAGGCCGATCGACAGGATTCCGATAAGGCCATAACCCGAGACGAACTCCGGTCCGAACAGCCACAGCAGCGGCCAGCCGAAAGCGAGCAGGAAGCCGACGCCCGCAAGCGAAGGCCAGAACGTCCAGCGGCGCGAGCGGGCGTAAAATTGCGCGAGCTCTTCGTTGCGGCCCGCAGCGCGCAATTCCGAAAATCTGTACGCCGCCGTCGCCGCGATCGAAAAATGCACGAACGCGACCAGCGCCAACAGTTTCTGCACGGCGAAATAGATCGCGACATCCGACGACGGTCGGTACACCTGCAGGACCAGAACATCGACGTAGCTGAGGAAATAATAGAAGGCCGTGGCGATCGAGATCGGCAAGGACGCGCCGATCCACGTCTTGAAATCATAGGCGCGCGGGCCGGCCGTCACGATCGTGTGTAAGCGGCGATTGACGACCATGCCTTGAACTGCGGCCGTCGCGACGCTTGCGACAACGGATGCGAGCATGATGCTCAACGCCGTTGCAGGGAAGCCGCAGAGGTAGGCGACGAAGATGAGCGCGAGAATGCCGAGCGGGCGTATGATGTAAAGCGGCAGAAGCGCGACGCCGATCCAACCGTAAGATCGCGCGATGCCGTCCTGCGTGATCGCTACCCCCCAGAAAGGCAACGTCCCGCAGGCGACATACATCGGCAGAACGACATTGGGCGCGAGATGTTCCTCGAAGACCTTGACAGCGGCCGCGGCGAGAAGGGCGCCGACCGTCGCCGCCGCGAACGTGAACCAACGGCTCCCGGCGAGGAACCCTCGCAAAAGCGCGAACGATGAACGCTCGTGATATTCGGGGATGAAGCGCTGCGCCGCGATCGACAGGCCGAAGTCGGTCATCCCGCTGATCAGCAACGCCCAGGTCCAGACATAAGCGAAAATGCCGAACTCGTCGCTGCCCATCCATCGGGCGAGCAGCGGCTGTGACAGGAAGGCGATTGCCGCGCTTGCGACTCGGATGAGGAATGCGCCGCTCGCAGCGCGCCCTAACCCTGCCGACGAAAAGGAAGAGGTTGCGGAAAGCGCGCGAAGGCGATCCACCGCGCCGCGCAAGGCGTCGGCGGGATTCGTGGCAAGGCCCGACAAATGTGATCGCGCGATCCGCCCATGCACTAGGAACGCGCCTCCTCGCCGACGTTTGCGTGCACGCTAAGCGGTGTGGATGCCGATGCTGACCCGGACGCGCTCGCAGGAGTGATGGAGACGCCTTGGGTCGCCGAAACCGTGATCAGCGGCTCTTGCGCGCCAACTTGCGCGGCGACGGCACGCCCATTGGTCCAAGATGCTTTGCGACGAACCTGCCGCAGCAAGCCGAAGGCGGTGTGACGCAGGCGGCGGCCTTGACGCCGCGCCTTCCAGATCGCCGCTGTATCGGTGGACAGCGAGCGCAAGAAGAATGCCTTCGCGAGCGAAGCTCGATCCGTCTCGCGCTTATCGGGGTCGTCGTAGAATTCCTTGATCTTGTCGACGCTCATGCCGGGAGACGAAAGCCAGCGCGGCACATAGACATTGCAGAGCCGTTCGACGTCGGTGAGGACCTTGTTCACGCCGGTGCCCGCCGCCGGACAAGACGTT
This sequence comes from Variibacter sp., assembly GCA_050187875.1. Classification (GTDB taxonomy): domain Bacteria; phylum Pseudomonadota; class Alphaproteobacteria; order Rhizobiales; family Xanthobacteraceae; genus JAFKKS01. Next base: position 41,631 of record JBFWXB010000020.1, on the reverse strand, counting down.
CCGAACGCGTCGCCGACGAGCACGACGCCCGCATGCAGATAGTTTTGCATGCGGCAGAGGTCGACGGGGCGGATTTTGACGAAGCCTTCGACCTCGAAGGGGCCCGTCACCTGCTCAAGTTCAGGCATGAGCGTGAGCAGCGCCGTGCGCGGATCGCTTCGCAGCGTCCGCAGAAGCGGATCGGCCATGTCGCGATAGACAAACAAATTGGCGCGTATGGCCGATTGCACCGGAAACAGGGTCATATAGGCCATGCGTTCCGTCGGGTGATCCGCATAATAGGTCAGCGCCGGGAATGGCAGGCGCGAGCCTGCGGCTGACCGCATGTCGAAGCCGACGCTGATTGAATGATTGGCGCTGAGCACCTCGCGCTCCACGCCGAGCATGTGACGCAGGCCGATATTGAGACCCGTTGCCATGATCACCAGGCGAGCCGAAAGCGTATCGCCGCTCGTCAGCGTTACCGTCTGGTGTTCGGCGGAGGTGACGATGGCGGCCGCCTTGCCGATGATGACGTCGACATTCGCCGGGATTTCGTCCCGTACCGTGTTAACCAGCGTGTCGTAGAGGAAGCTGATCTGGTTGTGCGGCTTACGCTCGGCGACGCGGCCGCCATGCACGATCCAGACTTCTTCGTCCCATGTGGCAGCGTTGAAGACCACGGGGGCTAGCCCGGTTTTCTGCAGGATCGCGAGCTGCGAGGCGTCGAGCTTCTCGCAGCGGAAATCGACAGGGTAGACGTCGTGCGGATCGATCAGCAGGACCTGATGCCCCGCCCGGCCCAACATGGCAGCGGCGAGGGAGCCCGCGAGGCCGCCCCCTACGATCGCAACGTCTGTTTGCCGCATATTCGTCTCCGACCTTCGGTGCTTTACCGTTAAGGCCTGCAAGCTTCCTGCCAATATTTCATGGTTCGTCGTGAGACGGCGGAGGGGGGCCGCGGTCGGCCGACTTCGGTGGATGTGTCATTTTGACACCGAAGGGCGCGGCGAATGTGCGGGCTTTGCTAAAGGCGCGCCAAAGGATCGGGGTCTGCTTGATGAAGCGCTTCGTTGCGCGCAGCCCCGTCGCGAGCGCCACGGCGAGGTGCCCGCGCGCGGTGAGGGCCGACAAGTGGTCGTGCAGGACCAGGCGCTTGTCGCTCCAGTCCATCTTGTAAGGCTCGTCGCCGATGGTGAAATCGAAGCAGTCGAAGTGATGTGCGATGGCGTATTGCAGCAGCTCGTGCAGCAGCGCGCGGCCGGGGCCGTACTTCGATACGTCGCCGTCGTCGTAGCTCGAAAGGATCAGATAATACCGGCCGTTGGCCTTGAGGCCGACGGTGATGGCGGCGATCGTCGATCCGATATCGAGGCGGCTCACATGCACGAGATCGTGGCTTGCCGCGCGGGTGAGCACATCCGCATAGAAAGCGCGATGATCTTCTGCCGCAAAAATGTCCTTGGCGCCCATGCGCGCGAGCGCGCGTGACTTTTGTGTGAAGAGAAGCTCGAGTGTTTGGCGCCGCTCCTCGGCATCCTGTACGTCGACGTAACGGACCTCGCCGAACTCCGCGAGACGCTTGAGCTGGCGCCGCTCCTTTTTCCGCGTTTGCGAGGAGCGCTTCTCCTTGTAGAAATCTTCCCAATCGCTGCCGAGCTTGGTGATGTAGGCCCCGCTGGGATTGGGCGACGTGCGCAGAACCAGCATGGGATTGGCTTGCGCGCCAACCTCTTCCGGCATCTTCGCGAGGTCGACGACGTCGATCGGATGGCCGGATTGCGTTTGCAGTAGCGTCAGGATGCGCTCCCAAAGCGCAGCGAATTCGTCGGGCGCGATATACCGCGGAAAGGCTTGGCTGAGCGTCGGGCCGTTATAGTCGCATTGATCCGTGCCGAGCCATGTCAGGCGCCGGATCGCGCCGCGCGTCTCGATGCTCAGGGCGAGTGCAAAAATGACGGCGCCGTCGCGGCCGCGCCCGATCACGATCGCCGGCACAACGCCACGGCGCTCGCCGATATGGCGCTGCCATGCGTTCAGCCAGACGAAATTCTGGAACGCGGTCTGCGCGCCGGCCGACTGCAGCATATCGAGGTCGGCGCGCGCGTCATCGAGCTTATCGTAGAGACGCAGCGAAACGTCTTCGGCGCGGGTCGAAAAATCGGTGTTGGCACCGCTCTCGCTTTGCTGGGCGGGCGTGTGTTCGACCGCCTGCGCGCCGGAGAACCACTGGAGCGTGACTTCTCCGTCCGTGCGAGACTCGGTCAGATTGACCGGCATTGGCACAACGCCAGATTTCGACATATGGCCCCGCGAAGAGTGACGTAGTGACGCGCGTCAAATGCAGCATGAGCCGTAAATAAACCCACAATCCTGGCGCCGAATAATCGTTAACGAGTGACAAATCGGTGTGAATCACATTTGCGTAAATGCTGATTCACTCTGAATCATAAATCGCCTTGCGGCCGCTCGCACGGAGGCGGATAGTTGAGCCGCGTTCCCTGGTAGCTCAGCGGTAGAGCAGGCGGTTGTTTCCCGTCAGGTCGATGGTTCGAATCCAGTCCCGGGGAGCCATTTCCATAAAAGATGGCTTGTAGATTCTGGCGCGTCAGCGGCCCGGCGTGGTCTCCACGATCAGCAGGTTGCCGACGCGATCGGTCGTCGCGCGCTGCCCTTCGAGAACGAGGGTCGTGGTGTCGAGCTGCGTGATGATCGCCGGCCCCTCGACGGTGACGCCTGCGCCCAGGCGCGCGCGGTCATAGACCGGACACGCGACCGACCCTTTTGCAAGATGCATCGTCTGGCGCGAGACGATCGCTTCCTCGGACTTGCCGCCGGCCTCCACCTGTCGCATCGCGGGCGCCGGAAAAATGCCCTGAGCGTCGACGCGCAACGTCACGATCTCGACGGGCGTATCTTCCTGCGCGAAGGTGTAGAGGCGCTCATGCGTCCGGTGGAACGCGGTGATCGCGGCCGCCATCGCCGCCGGCGTGACCTCGCGAACGTCCCACGGAATGAAAAGTTCGAAGCCCTGGTGCTGGTAGCGCAGGCTTGCCGTCCAGGTGATCCGGCGCGCCTCGTCCGGAACGCCTTCCTGATCGAGCCACGCTACCGCTTCGGCTTGCAACTCGCCGAACACTTGCGCGACCAAGGCGAGATCGATCGCGCCTGCGCGCTGCAGGCAGGTGCGCGCGAATTCCGCCTTGAGGTTTGAGACGAGCAGTCCGAGCGCCGAGAGCACGCCGGGATTGGGCGGCACCAAAATCGTGCGCATGCCGAGCAGCCGCGCGAGCGCGCCGCCATGCAGTGGCCCTGCGCCGCCGAACGGCAGCAGCGCGAAATCGCGCGGATCGTGCCCGCGTTCGACGGAGACGATGCGGATCGCGCCGACCATGAGGTTGTCGACGATGGAGAGGATGCCGCGCGCGGCCTCTTCGATGCTCATCCCAAGCGGTGCGGCGACGGATTTGTGAACCGCGCGCCGTGCGCCCTCGACGTCGAGCGCGAATTTCCCGTCGAGAAGGTACGGCGGCAAATGGCCAAGAACGAGATGTGCGTCGGTGACGGTTGGCTCCTCGCCGCCGCGCCCGTAACAAACCGGGCCGGGTACGGCCCCAGCGCTTTGCGGCCCAACGGTCAAGGCGCCGTTGCCTGACACGCGCGCGATCGAGCCGCCACCGGCGCCGATCGTCACGATGTCCACCATCGGCAATCCCAGCGGCCATGCGCCGACGTGCCCGCTGGTCGTCAATCCGGGCTTGCCGTCGTGGATGAGACAGACGTCGGCGGAGGTTCCGCCGATGTCGATGCCGATGAGATTCTTGATGCCGGCGCCCGCGCCGACAAAGGTCGCGCCGACGGCGCCGGCTGCGGGGCCAGACAGCGCCGTTTCGACCGGCGCGCGCCGCACGTTCCGGGCGCTGGTGACGCCGCCGCTCGACTTCATCAGCAGCAGCGGCGCCGCGATATCCTGCTCCGCGATGCGTTGATCGAGACGTTCGACGTAAGCGGAAACGATCGGCATGACGGCGACATTGAGGATCGTCGTCATGCTGCGTTCGTATTCGCGGAACACCGGCAGCACGTCGCTCGAAATGGAGACGAGCGCGTCGGGATGCTCCTCCTTGATGATCGCCGCGGCACGGCGCTCATGTTCTGGATTGGCGTAGCTGTGCAGGAAGACGACGGCGACCGCGCCGATGCCGGCGTCCTTGATGGCCTTCGCGGCGCGGCGCACGGCGCTTTCGTCGAGCCCGTCGAGTTCGCCGCCGTCAGGCGCGATGCGTCCCGCGATCTCGTAAATATGCTCGGGGGGAATTGGGCGCTTCGGCTTCACCCAGGCGAACAGGCTCGCGCGCCGTGGCACGTCCTGCCGCCCGATCTCGATCACATATTTGAATCCCTCGGTGGTGAGCAGTGCTGCCGGCGCAGACTTTCCTTCGAGGATGAGATTGGTCGCGACCGTCGTGCCGTGCAGCACGCGCGTGACGTCGCCGCCGGCGAGGCCCGAGGCGGTGAGGATTTCGGCGATACCGTTGCCGAAGCCCTGCGAAGGGTCCGACGGGGTCGACGGGGTTTTGGCGTTCCACACCATCCCCGACGCGGGATCGAGCAGCGTGACGTCGGTGAAGGTTCCGCCCGTGTCGACGCCGATGACGACCTTGGCCGGGTTGCGCTGTGCGGGCGAAGCCATCAGTCGAGCACCTCGTGGTAGCCGTGGCGGTGGAAAAGCTTCGCGTCGGGCCGTTGTGCGCGGCGCTTGCCCGTCGCGGCCTGATCGATCGCGAGCATATCGGCGCCGATCACGACGCCATAATTCTTCTCCGCGCTCTCGCGGCTGACGAAGCCGTCGCATACGTCGCGCAGGACGCGTTCCGGCTCGCGATCGAACGGATGCCCCCAGCCGCCGCCGCCGCCGGTTTCGATGCGCACGACGTCGCCGCGCTTGACCATGTTGCCGTCGCTCAGCGGCCGCAGCACGCGCTCGTCGGCGCGGCCGGGATTGACGATGCAGCGCCCGGTCCCTGCGGCATGTCCGCCGGCGACGCCCCACGGCGGATTCTCCACGCTGTCGATGCGCATCGAGATCATCGCTTCCGGCGCTAGCACCTCGACCTCGCGGATGAGCCCGCAGCCGCCGCGCCAGCGCCCTGGCCCTCCGGTGTCGGGATTGATCGCATAGCGGCGCACGCGCACCGGAAAGATCGTCTCGAGGAATTCCGAGGGAAAGTTCTCTTGCGCGACGAGGTAGACGGCGTCGTTGCCGTCGGCGGTCGGCCGCGCGCCATAGCCGACGCCGAGGCCGTCCGACATCAGGAAGAGCTCGCCGTTCGTGTCGCGGCCGCGCATGTACCAGATGACGTAGGCGCTGTGCGCGGCCATCGCCTTGCCGCCGGTCGCGACATTGAGGAGCCCGAGGCAGCCGGCCATGTTGCGCATCATGGTCACGCCGCGCATGCCGAGCGGCGCCGGAAAATTCGGCTGTAGTACGGAGCCTGGCCGTAGGACCACCTCGTCGAGCGCCTGATAGGCGCCGGCATTCATCATGGTCGTGGTGCCCTGGCCGAGCAGATAGGAGCCGAAGACCATGGCCGGCACCGGCGGGCTCATGAGGAAATTGACAGGGCCTGCAACCTGGTCGTCGCTCTCGCTCGCGTCGAATGTGATCCGCTCGGGCGCGACGGTGAGCCGATAGCGGAGCTTGATCGGGCCGTTGCCGTGCCCATCGCTGTCGACGCGGTCGGTGAAGCGATGCTCGCCCTCCGGCAGGATCGCGCGCAGCTTCCCGCGCAGCTCGCGTTCGGTGTCGTCGATCAAGGTGTGGAAGGCGGCGAGCGTCGCGGCCCGGCCGAAGCGCTGGAACAGTTCCTCGAGCCGCCGCTCGCCGAGGCGGATCGCAGCGATCGAGGCGCGCGTGTCGCCCTTCACCATCTCGGGAAAGCGCGAGTTGCGATAGAAGAGCCGCAGCAGCTCGTCCGTCATGACGCCCTCGCGCGCGACGCGCACGGGCGGCACGATGATGCCTTCCTGGTAGATCTCCGTGCAGTCCGGTGAGAGCGAGCCTGGCCGCATGCCGCCGACATCGTTGAAATGCGCCCACGATTGCGCGAACGCGGACAACTCGCCATCGGCGAAGACGGGCGCGACGAAAACCTGGTCCGGCGTATGCGAGACGGCGCCGCGCGAGGCGTAGCAGTCGTTGAACCAATAGATGTCGCCGGGGCGCATCGTGTCGAGCGGATAGTGCTCCGCGATCGGCGCGATGACGTCGCCGAACAGCGGCAGGTTCGAGCCGACGATCAGGCGGCCGCGCTCGTCGAACAGGGCGGCGTGAAAGTCCTTCTTTTCGCGGATGAACGGCGACATGGCGGTGCGCTCGATCACCGCTTCCATCTCGCTCTGCACGGCGCTCGTCGCGCCGCGCACGATCTGCAGCGTCACCGGATCGGCGGCCCCCGCCTGCTCGCGCTGCACCTTCTGCATGCGAAATCTCCGTTTTGCACTTTGCCGGGGGTTCCGCGCGAAGGTGGGACGGAGCGGACGCGCGGGCGCCACCCGTGTCTTTTCATGCGGAAATGCGGTCCGTCAACTGCCGGATTGGGAATACCAATGATGCCCGCGCGCACGGCATCAGGCGAGGATAAGGGCTAGGCGCGCGCAAGATTTTGCGGCCTTATGTCCTCCCATCCGCGAACGGTCCCGCATCCTCCTTCTTCGCCTCATGCCGCAGATCCGATGACGCAGACCTCCGTAACGCCGCGCCGGCGTTGTCCTTTGTGGGTCATCGCGCTGTCGACGACGCTCGGCATGCAGATCAACGCATCGATGCTCGATCAGAGCCTCGCGATCATCGCGCCGCTGTTGACGAAAGGGCTCGGCATCGCGCCGGAGCGTATCGGCAATCTGTCGTCGCTGAGCGCGCTCGGCGTCGTCCTTTTCCTTCTGTTCGGAAGCCCGATCCTGGCGCGGCTTGGCCCGGTGCGGATGCTGCAGATCGGCGCATTGACGGCGGTCGCGGGCCTCCTGCTCGCGACGTCGGGACATTGGTGGCTCATGATGTGCGCCGCGCTGATGATGGGGATCGGCTATGGTCCCTCGCCGCCAGCGGGCAGCCGGATTCTGGCGGCGACCGCGCCGGACCGGCATCGCACGCTCATCTTTTCGGTGAAGCAGGCGGGCGCGCCGGTCGGCGGCGCATTGGCGGGTCTCGTGCTGGCGCCGATCGCGGTGGCATGGGGTTGGCAGGTCGCGGTGCTCGTCGGCGCGGCCATCGGGTTGACGGCGGCGGCGATCATCGCGCCGGTGAGAGCTGAACTCGACGTGGAGCGTCGGCACGATCAGCCGCTCAATTTCGCCGCGGTGTTCTCGCCACGCGTCGTCGCGGCGCCTTTCGCGGTGCTTGGCGCCAATCGCTCGCTGCTTGCCATCGCGTTCCTCGCCTTTTCCTTCGCGTTGGTGCAGGGATCGCTGTTTTCGTTTTCCGTGACGTATCTGGTCACCGATCGCGGTCTGCATTTGAGCGACGCCGCGTTCGCCTACGCGACGATGCAAGCCTGCGGCGCGCTCGCGCGCGTCGCACTCGGCTGGCTTGCCGATCGCACCGGCACGCCGGCGCGCAATTTGACCATCCAGGCGATGGCCGCCGCCGCGCTTGTCGTGATCTATGGGACGTTGCCAGTGTCGCCGCCGTTCGTTCTGACGGCGCTGGTCGCCGGAGCGGTGGGCTTTCTGGCGGCGAGTTGGAACGGCATATTCCTTGCCGAGATCGCTCGCCTGTCGCCCGCCGATCGCGTGGCGGAGGCGACCTCGGCGAGCACACTCTGCGCGTTCCTCGGCTATGTGACCGGCCCGACCCTATTCTCGCTGCTGGTGACGCTGACCGGAACGTATCGCTGGCCGTTCTTCATCGCCGCGGCACAGCTGTTCGTGATGGCGCTGTTTCAGTTCACGCCGTTCGCGAGACGCGCGCACGCGCCGCAGGCGACGCCTCTCTCACGATGATCGATCGATCTCAGCTCTTCGCCGCCGTGTGAATCGCGGTACGCACTTCACGATAGGAGCCGCAGCGGCAGATATTCGTGATCGCGGCGTCGATGTCGGCGTCCGTCGGCTTCGGCTTCTCCTTCAGAAGCGCCACGGCCGCCATGATCATGCCGCTCTGGCAATAGCCGCATTGCGGCACGTCGTGCTCGATCCACGCTTTCTGCACGGGATGCGAGCCGTCGGGCGAAAGCCCTTCGATCGTGACGATCTTCTGTTCGGGCGTGAGCGCGTCCAAGGTGATGCTGCACGAGCGCACCGCTACGCCGTCGATATGCACGGTGCACGCCCCGCATTGGGCGATGCCGCAGCCATACTTCGTGCCGGTGAGCCCGACATGCTCGCGAATGACCCACAACAGCGGCATATCCGGCTCAGCGTCGATCGCGTGTGGCGTGCCATTGATGGTGAGATGAACCATGGTGGCGTAAGATTAGCACCGCGCGGTGCTCCGGGCACCCGCATTATCGTCCGGCGCGGGCTCGCCGTGCCGCCAGAAAGCCGGACGTCTTCATGCCAGACATGCCGGAACACGCTGTTTGCCGGCGACGGGATGCTGTAAGGCTCAAGTCCGACCCAGGGCCCGACGATTTCCCATGAACATGAATATCCCGGCCGGCAGCATCTCGCAGCGCGCCGTCATTCCGGTGCTGATCGCATTGAGCGCGACCCATCTGCTCAACGACATGATCCAGTCGCTGATCCCGGCGATTTATCCGATCATCAAAAGTGCTTATGGCTTGGACTTCAGCCAGGTCGGGCTGATCACCTTGACCTTCCAGACCACGGCGTCGCTGCTGCAGCCGGCTGTCGGCCATTACACGGATCGGCGGCCGATGCCGTATTCGATGGTCGTCGGCATGGGCTGCTCGTTGACGGGGCTTCTGGGCCTCGCCTATGCGAGCAGCTACGGCCTCCTTCTCGTCTCGGCCGCGTTTGTCGGGCTTGGCTCGTCCATCTTCCACCCGGAAGCCACGCGCATGGCGCGCAACGCCTCGGGCGGCAAGCAGGGTTTCGCCCAAGGCATCTTCCAGGTCGGTGGACAGTCGGGCAGCGCGCTCGGGCCCTTGCTTGCGGCCTTTGTGATCGTGCCGCGCGGCCAGACTTCGCTCGCCTGGTTCTCCGCCGCGGCGCTGGCGGCAATGATGCTGATGGTATGGACGATCCGCGCCTATGCCCGCTCGCGGCGGAAGCATGAGGCCGCCGTCCTCGCCGCCGCCGTGCCGCCGGCGCGCCCCGCGCCGGCGCGGCCTGTGCACACAACGGCGACGATCGTCGTGTCGCTTGTGATCCTCGTGCTGCTGCTGTTCTCGAAGAGCGCCTATTCCTCGAGCTTCAACTCGTTCTACACGTTCTATCTCATCCACAAATTCGGCGTCTCGGTGCAGGCGTCGCAGGTGATGCTGTTCCTCTTCCTCGGCGCGGCCGCCGCCGGCACGCTGGGCGGCGGCATTCTCGGCGACAAGGTCGGCCGCAAGAACATCATCTGGTTCTCGATTCTCGGTGCGCTTCCGTTCACACTGATGCTGCCCTTCGCTAATCTGTTCTGGACCGGCGTACTCACGATCGTCATCAACCTGATCATGTCGAGCGCCTTCGCGGCGATCCTCATCTACGCGATCGAGCTCTTGCCGAACCGGATCGGGATGATCGGCGGGCTGTTCTACGGCCTCTCCTTCGGCCTTGGCGGCGTCGCTGCCGCGATCCTCGGCGAGGCCGCCGATCACGTCGGCATCGAGACGCTCTACCGGATCTGCTCGTTCCTGCCGATGCTCGGCCTGCTCGCGTGGTTCCTGCCGAGCCTGCGAGACGTGCGAAAGTAACGCGTGTTCGACGTGACGCCGCGCGTGTAGAGCGGATCATCGATCCGCTCTACACCTTTATTTTCTCGCAATTCCGGACGGAAAGCCGGTTTCCACTTTTCCTGGAATTGCTAAGAAAATCGCCGCGGCGAATAGGGCGTCGGATCGAATTCTGGCGGCGCGCCGGTGATCAACCGTGAGACGAGCCGCGCGCTCGGCGGGCCTCCCGTCATTCCGAAGTGTCCGTGACCGAAGATGAAATAAAGCCCCGGCCGCCCCGGCGCCTCGCCGAGGATCGGCAGGCTGTCCGGCGTCGAGGGCCGGAACCCCATCCACATCCGGTAGTCGCGCGTGTCGAGATCGGGAAACATCGTCTTGGCGCTTTGCATCAGGATCTTGGCGCGGCGCTCATCCGGCGGCGCCTCGAGCCCGGCGATCTCGACGGTTCCGGCGAGACGCAGGCCGTGCTCCATCGGCGTCACGCCGAAGGAGCGGGACTTGTTCGAAATGGTCGTCTTCACCGCGACGCCGGGCGAGGGGAGCATGACATGATAGCCCCGCTCGGTCTCCAGCGCGACCTTGATGCCGAGGGGGTCGAGCAGGCGCTGCGACCACGCGCCCGCGGCCACCACGATCTTTTCCGCCATGTGATTGGCGACATTCGTCATCACCCGATAGCCAGGGCCGTCATCGCGCGGGATGATCTTCATCACCCGCTCCGGCAGAAGCTCGCCGCCCGCTTCGAGCAGCAACTCGCCGAGGGTGCGCACCAGGCGCTGCGGATTGACGGTGTAGCCGTTGCCCGGCACCAGCACGCCGCGCTTCACATTGCGCGACATGCCGGGGAACATCTGCTGCAAGTCGTCCGGACCTAGCGTCTCGCTCTTGATGCCCTGCCGCTCGCGCAGCTGCCGCTCGAGCGCAGCCGAGGCCGACTCTGTCTCCTCCTCCCAGACATGCACCTGCCCGACGGGGCGGATCAGGTCATAGAATTTCTGCTGGCCCAGCAGCTCCTTCCAGCAGTCGAACGCGCCGCGATGCAGCGCGCGCATCGCGTCGGAGATCGTGAGCACGCGCGACATGCGGCTCGCTTCGATCCAGCGCAGGAGCCAAGGCAGCGCCTTCGGGAAGTAAGAGGGATGGACAGCGAGCGGCCCGAGCGGATCGGTGAGCCAACCCGGAACCTTCCGCAGCATTCCCGGAAGCGCGATCGGAACGGCCGTATCGGCGCTGATCATCCCGGCATTGCCGAACGAGGCGCCGCTCGCCGGCGGCGAGGGATCGATCACCGTCACGGGAACGCCGGCGCGCTGCAGATAGAGCGCGGCGGACATGCCGGCGACGCCGGCGCCAATGACGATGGTTTTCGATGCGGGAGTGGCCATGACGGCGTCCTGAAGAGCAGGGGAGGGAGGAGGAGGGGAGATTGTTCAGACGTTGACGATCAATGTTCGCGGCAATTTCGAGAAGCGCTCAGGTCCTGCGTCCGTGACCAGCACCGTTTCGCTCAGCGAAGCGCCTTTCGCCGACGTATACATGTGGAACACCATGTTCGGCTCGATTCGCCAGTCCGCTTTCGGGTGGAAGATGCGCGTGAAGTCGCTGGTGCGCGGCCCGGCGGCGGCATAGAGGCCGAGCGTATAGCCGGTGATGTTGTCGAAGCTTTCGCGCAAGCCCTCGTCGACGAGCCCTTTGCGCAGGATGGCGTCGACATCGGAGGCGAGCGCCCCGACTTTCATCGCGGCGATCTGGCGGTCCTGGATGGCGCGCAGCTTTTCGCTCGTCGCCACCAGCTCGTCAGACGGCTTGCCGACCACGGCGCAGCGCATGATGCGCGCGCTGTAGCCACTTACGCGCGGGACGAGCTCGATATGCACGACGTCGCCTGGCGTGAGTGCCTTATCCTCGAGATGCGCGTGCAGGAAATCCCACCCGCGCCCGGCCGAGATCGGCCCGGGGTGGTCGGGATCTGCGCCGAGTTCGACGAAGCTTGCGACGGCGACGCGCGCCGCCTCGCGCTGCGAGACGCCGGCGACGCAGGCGGCGGCGGTGCGCCGCATGGCCTCGTCCGCAACCGCCGCCGCGCGGCGCAGCAGCGCAAGTTCCGCCTCGGACTTGAGCAGGCGGAGTTCCCAGACCACAGGACCGAGGTCGACGAATTCGGCGTCCGGCAGCGCCGCTTTCACGCGCGCGAAGCGGTCGAGCGTCATGCCATAGGAGTTGAAATCGAGGCCGATGCGGCCGCGGGCAAGTCCGCGCTGCGCCAGCGCCTCGTGCAGCACCGTGAACGGGCTCTCCCAGTCGCGGAACGTCGGCACATCAGCGATCCACGTGCGCTGCCGGCAGGGGCCGGCGTCGAGCGCACGGATGAGAAAAAACGGCTCGCCCGCTATTGGAATGCCGACGCAACGCCAGCGATTTTCGGAGTTGCCGTAGCCAGAGAGCCAGATCATCGCCTCGATCTCGTCGAACAGGGCGACATCGACCTTCGCGGCGCGCAGCCGTTCGCGCAGACGCTCCACGCGGTGCGCGAATTCAGCGCGTGTGAAGGTCAGGCTTGACTCCGCCGTCATGATTGTTCTCCTTAGCCCGCCGGGGCTCGTAACTTGCGCACGATCGCGTCGATCAGCAGCACGGCGCCGGTCACCGCGATCAGGAAGGCGCTGACCGCCGCAATCACCGGCTCGATCTCGAGATGCAGGCTGTTCCAGATGCGCACGGGAAGCGTCTGCGCGCGCACGCCCGCCAGGAACAGCGAGATGATCAATTCATCGAACGAGGCAAGAAATGCGAACAGCGCCGCCGACATGAGGCCGGGCGCCGCGATCGGAAGGACGATCTTGAGGAAGACACGCAAGCGCGACGCCCCGAGGCTCAACGCTGCGCGCTCGAGGTTGACGTCCACGCCCTGCAGCGCGGAGAGGAGGATCAGCAGAACGAGCGGCAGCGCCATGACCGCATGGCAGAAGCCGATCCAGAGGATGTTGCCGATCAGCCCGAAGCGCGCCGACAGGAAGTACATGGCGATCGCCGTGATCACCGAAGGTACGATGACCGGCAGCAGCATGAAGGAGAGGATGAGCTTCTTCGCCCGCATGTCTGTTCGCACGAACGCGTAAGCGGCGAGAAAGCCGAAGACCGTCGAGATGGTGCAGGCGACCAGCGCGATCAGCGTGCTCGACCACAACGCTTGCCGCCAGCGGCCGTCGCCGAAGAAGGCGGCGAACCAGCGCAGCGAATAGGATTGCGGCGGGAAATGCAGATAGCCCTGGCCGCTGAATGCGAGCACACAGACGATGACGATCGGCGCCATCAGGAACAGGCACATGACGAGAATGTAGCCGTTGAGCGCCAGACCGCGCTTTTCGCCCGTCACGTCTCAGGCCCCCATCATGCGGCGGATATCGGTCACGCGATAATAGATGGCGTAGAGGACGAGCGTGACCGCGAGCAGCACGAGCGACATCAGCGCCGCACTCGGCCAGTCGAGCGTGATCTCGACGGCGCGCTCGATCAGCATGGCGATCATGACATCGGACGGCCCGCCCATCAGCGCCGGCGTGATGAAGAAGCCGATGGCGAGGATGAAGACGATGAGCGACCCCGAGATGACGCCGTGCAGGCTGAGCGGGAAATAGACGCGCAGGAACGTATAGAGCGCGCTGGCGCCAAGCCCGCGCGCTGCCCGCATCAGGCTCGGGTCGATCGTCTTCATCGCCGCGTAAAGGGTGAGGATCATATAGGGCAGCAGCACATAGGCCATGCCGATGAGGATGCCGAGCTTGTTGTAGAGGAGCGCAAGCGGTGCATCGATGAGGCCCGCGCCCATCAGGCCCTGGTTGATCAGCCCGTTGCGGCCGAGCAGCACCATCCACGAATAGGTGCGCACGATGATGCTCGTGAAATACGGGACGATGATGCAGAAGAGGACGAGGACGAAGCGCAGGCCGGTATTGTTGGCGAGGTAATAGGCGATCGGGTAGCCGACGACGAGCGCGAAGGCTGTCACCAGGAGCGAGATCCAGTTGGTCGTGATCATCGCGGTGACGACGGCGTGCGAGGTGAGCACCGTTTGCGCCTGGGTGAGGAGCGCCGGCAGGCTTCCTTCTTCGCCGAGAATCTTGATGAAGAACCAGACGATCGGGATGACGAAGAGCGTGATCAGCAACAGCACCGCCGGCGCGATCAGAAGGATCAAAGGGTCGCGGCCGGCTTTGCGCATGGTCAGTTCGTCAGCAACCTGCTGTCATCGACCGCCCAGGTGACCACGGCGCTCTCGCCTGCGGAGAGCCGGGCGCCGCCGACGTTCTGGACGTCGATGGTCAGCGCCGTGCCGGGCGCGACCTCGACCATGTAGCGCACGACATTGCCGAGGAACGAGACGCGGCGCACCGTGCCCTGCAGGCGATTACCTAACCCCGCCCCTGCGCCCTGCGCGCCAGCCGCGATCGCGACCCGCTCCGGCCGCACGAAGAGCGAGGCGGAGACGCCGGCCGCGACATCGCCCGCGCCGGCCGCGCGCAGCGATGCGCCGCCGGGGCCGTGCAACTGGGCGATGCCGCCATCGACGCGCTCCACCTTGCCTTCGATGAGATTCGCTTCGCCGAGAAAGCGGCCGGAAAAGACATTGGCCGGGCGCTCGTAGATATCCGCCGGCGGGCCGACCTGCTCGATGCGTCCGCGATTCATGATCGCGATGCGGTCGGACATGTTCATCGCCTCTTCCTGGTCGTGCGTCACATAGACGACGGTCATGCCGAGGCGCTGCTGGATCTCCTTGATCTCGACCTGCATGTCGTAGCGCAGGTTCTTGTCGAGCGCGCCGAGCGGTTCGTCCATGAGCACGACGCTCGGATGGAAGACGATCGCCCGCGCGATTGCGACGCGCTGCTGCTGGCCGCCGGAGAGCTGCCGCGCGTAGCGGTCGCCGAAACGTTCGAGCCGTACCAGATTGAGCGCGGCGCCGACCCGCTCCTTGATGTCGCTCTCGCTGACGCGCCGCGCCCGTAGCGGGAAGGCGACGTTCTCGAAGACGTTGAGATGCGGGAAGATGGCGTAGTTCTGAAACACCATGCCGAAGCCGCGCCGCTGCGGCGGGATGTTGGAGATGTCGACCCCGTCGACGCGGATCGTGCCCTCGTCGACTGTCGCGAATCCCGCAATCATCATCAGCGTGGTGGTCTTGCCGGAGCCCGAGGGGCCAAGCAGCGAGAAGAATTCGCCGCCGCGGATGTCGAGGCTGACGTCGTCGACGACCCGCTCGTCGGCATAGCGCTTGACGATGCGATCGAGCGCGATGACGCCCTTATGCCCGTCGGCTGTCCGCACGCCGGGCGCCGCCGGTGTCGGCGGCGGCGCGGTGGACGAAACGGCGCTCATGCTTTGCCGATATGCGCGTGGGCGACGATTTCTACGCGGCAGGCCGGGTCGATGAGTTGCGCGACGATGGTCGCGCGGCTCGGATAGGGTTCCTTGAAGAACTCCTTGTAGACCTCGTTCATGCCGGCGAAATCGGAATGATGCACGAGATAGATGATCACCTGCGTGACGTCGGCGAGCGTGCCGCCGCCGCCTTCGATCGCCTGTTTCAGGTTCGACAGGGTCTGGCGCATCTGTACCTTGATGTCGCCCTCCACGGTCTTTCCCGTCTTCTGGTCGCGCGGCACCTGCACGCTGTAGATCGTCGTGCCGGCCCGCACCGTGCCGTTCACGGGCGCGGACGACGGGAGCAGGCCGGTCTTCACCACTTCGAACATTATCGCTCCTGGAGTTTACGCGGGGCGTTTCTTGTCGGCAGAAGCTTTACTTCTGGAGAATCCAGTTGGACCAGATGCCGTTGACCTTGGTGCGGTTCTCGGCCCACCAATTGATGTCGCGCAGGAAGCCCTTCGACTTCGTCCACGGCACCTTGGCCTCGGGGTCGATGAGCGCCGGCGCGGTGACGCCGTAGGCCTTCTCGTTCACCGGCACCGCCTTGTAGGCCTTCATCCAAGCGCCCTGGATATCGGGGCTCAAGCTGAAGTCGATGAACTTCTTGGCGGCCTCGACATTGCGCGAACCGACCGGAATTCCGTAGGCCTGCGCGAGCACCATGTTCTGGTTCCACTGCGCGATCAACGGCGCGCCCTTGTCGATTGCGACGCCGAGCCGCGTGCTCCAGAGCGACGCGAGCACCACTTCCTTGTCGGTCAGCATTTGTGCCGAGAGCGCGCCGGTGTCCCAGAATTTCGTGATTGCGGGCCGCACCTTGGCAAGCGACTTGAATGCGCGGTCGATGTCGAGCGGGTAGAGCTTGTCCATTGCCACGCCGTCAGCGATGAGCGCGAATTCGAGGTCCGGCGCGCCAGAGGCCATGTCCGGCATCGTGCGCGGGCCCGGGAAGGCCTTGATGTCCCAGAACTCCGCCCAAGATTTCGGCTCCTTGCCCTTCGGATAGACGCTGGTGTGGCAGCCCATCACCATCGCGTAGAGGAAGGAGGCGACTTGCGTCTTGCGGCGCAGATGCGAGTCGATGTCGTCGGGCTTGGTCAGCTTGAAGGCGCCGTAGTCGAGCGGCATCAGCGCGCCCGCGGTCTCGAGCTGCAGGAGCACGTCGTCGCCGGTGTCGATGAGGTCGATTTCCATGTTGCCGGATTTGAACATGGCGAGGAGCTTCGACACGGTCGCCGCCACCGGCACGATCTCGATGCCGGTCGCCTTCTGGAACGGCTCGTAGACCGCCGCGCGCTTGACCTCGTCGTAGACGCCGCCGGGTGTGCGCACCACAAGCTGCTCCGCGGCGACCGCGCGGCGCGTCCACAGATAAGGCGCCGCCAGCGTCACGCCGGCAATGCCGGCGAGCGTGGTGCGCCGTGTGGGATGGCGGGCCGAACCGTGAGTCATGATGTCCCTCCTGCAATCGCGCCGCCCATCGCGGCCCTCTGGTCACGCCAAGCGTCCTCGATTTCGTCGAACAAGACAATTGCCTTCTTCGCGCGCGCAGCATGCGGGCAGAAAAATTTCCGCACGCGACATTTTGTGGAATGCCGATCACGACGTAAGGTTCGCATCCTGTCGGGCGAGGAGTTCGCAAGGCAGCGGCCGATTGTCGGCTGTCCGGCCACGTTGTGGCCGCGCCGAATGCAACGCGAAGTGGCGGGAGTGGCACGTGGACGTCCGCAAGTATTTCTCCGACGACGTGAAGGTGACGCCCTATTGGTGGGAGGCGGCGCCGCTTGCGGATATCCCGGGCGAGACCCCGCCGGGTCGCGCCGACGTCGTGATCGTCGGCTCGGGCTTTTCCGGCTTGTCGGCTGCGATCACGACCGCCGAGGCGGGGCTCGACACCGTCGTCATCGAGGCGAAGGCGCCGGGCGAGGGGGCGAGCACGCGCAATGGCGGCGCCGTCGGGGATACGCTGCGGATCTCCTACAGCACCATGACGCAGGATTGGGGCCGCAAACGTGCGGATGCCTATTACCTCGCGGTACGCGAGGCACGCGAGCACCTGGAAAGCCTCGTCGGTGAGGGCGGCAGCATCGCCTGCCACTACGCGCGCGTCGGACGCTTCATCGGCGCGCATAAGCCGCAGGACTACGAGTCCTTGGCGCGCGATCTCGAGGTCCGCCGCAAGGCCATCGGCTTCGACGCGGAGATGGTGCCGGCTTCCGAAGTGCATCGCATGATCGGCTCGGATGCCTACTGCGGCGGGCGGCTCATCAAAAGCGACGCCAACCTGCATCCCGGACTCTTCCATCAAGGTCTGCTCCGCCGCGCGCTCGCCGCCGGCGTGCGCGTGATCGCGCACACGCCCGTGACGTCCTACGCGAAAGACGGAGAGGATTTCAGGATCGGAACGACGCGCGGCGCGATCCGCGCGCGCCATCTCGTGGTCGCGACCAACGGCTACACGGAGCAGCTCTCGCCCTGGCTTGCGCGCCGTGTCATTCCGATTCAAAGCCAGATCATCGCCACCGAGCCCTTGCCGGAGGAAACGATCGAGCGCCTGATTCCGCAGCGCCGCCAGCTTGGCGACACGCGCATGCTGCACAATTATTTCCGCACCTCGCCGGACGGCACCCGCATCCTTTTCGGCGGCCGCGCCGGCGCGACGGAAACCGAGGATCGGTTGAAATCGGCGGCGGCGCTGCGCCTGCAGATGATCGACGTGTTTCCCGAGCTTGCGAAGGTGCGTCTCTCTCACGCTTGGGCGGGCCTGATCGCTTACACCTTCGACTCGCTGCAGCACATGGCGATGAAGGACGGCGTGCACTACATCGGCGGCTGCTGCGGCAGCGGCGTCGCCATCCAGCCCTATCTCGGGCACAAGACGGGCTTGAAAATCCTCGGCCGCAAAGAGGCGGAGACGCCGTTCGATCGCGTCGCCAAGACGATGCCGGGCTACACCGGCTGGCCCTGGTTCATGCCGATCGTCCTCTTCTATTACGGTGTGCGGGATCGGTTCCGCGTTTGATAACGACAGAAAAACGGGAGGGATAACGAATGAAACGGTCGATCGGCCTGTGGGTGCTTGCGGCGACATTTGCGGCTTCGCTGACGGCGCAAGCGGCGGAGGGATTGCCGCCGTTGCCGGAGTCCATCAAGGCGAAGGGCGCGATTCGCGTCGGCGTGAAGTGCGACTATCCGCCGGACGGCTATCTCGACGCGAGCGGCAAGCCGATCGGTATCGAGGTCGAAATGGCGAAGCAGCTGGGCGTCTATGCTTTCGGCAGCGCCGGCAAGACCGAGCTCACCTGCGTGACGACGGCGAACCGGACTCCGACGCTTCAGGGCGGCAAGGTCGATCTCCTGATCGCGACCATCGGCGTCACCGACGAACGGCGCAAGGTCGTCGACTTCAGCGACTATTACGCCTGGGCGTCATCCTCGATCCTGGTGCGCAAGGACAGCCCTCTGAAGACGATCCAGGACATCAAGGGCAAGAAAGTCATCTTCGTCAAAGGGGCCTGGCAGATCGGCTGGTTCGAGAAGCACATGCCCGGCACCGCCGATATGAAGCTCGATACGGTGTCGGATGCGCTGCAGGCCCTCATGCAAGGGCGCGCGGACGGTTACGCGCATGACCTTGCGGTGCAGATCGGCATCGCGAAGAAGAACCCGAACGTGCGCATGCTGGAAGGGCGTTATCAGATCGGCTACCGCGGCGCCGCCGTGCGGAAGGGCGAGGGGGAATGGCTCGCTTACGTCAACGCAGCCTTTAAGAAGATGCGCGGCGACGGTCTGTTCACGAAATGGATCAAGCAATACGAGGACCCGGGGCTCCTCAGCGAGAAAGAGGAGATGTGGGATCCCGCGAAAGCGCCGGCGGAAGCCAAATAGACAAAAGCGATCGCGGTCATGATTTTGGATCGGCTCGATCCAAAATCATCGTGATTGAGGGGGAGGGCGCGCCAGCCGCGCCGAAGCGGGAACGGACGCGTTGGGCTACAGTTTCAGTCTTCCCTATATCGCGAGCGCGGCGCCAGACCTGTTCGTCGGGCTCTTGATGACGATCAAGGTGAGCCTCGTTTCGATCCTCATCGCGACCGCGATCGGGATCGCGGGCGCGGCGATCCGCCTCTTTCGTGTCCCGATTCTTGCGCCGGTGGTGGCGGGCTACACGCACTTCATTCGCTCGACCCCGCTCCTGGTGCAGATCTTCTTCATCTTCTACGGGCTCGCGTCGATCGGCCTTCCGCTCTCGGACTACTGGTCCGGCGTGCTCGCGCTCTCGATCTGGGGCGGCGCTTATAACGTCGAAAATGTGCGCGGCGGCTTCCTCGCCGTGCCCAAGGGCTTGCGCGACGCGGCGGGCGCGCTCGCGCTGCGCCCGCTGCACTATCTCGCGCTGGTCGCGTTGCCCGTCGGGTTGCGGGTCAGCATTCCGGCGATCCTCAACACGTCGGTCTCGGTGTTGAAGAATTCGGCGTACCTGCAGGCGATCGGCCTTGCCGAGCTGACGTTTGTCGCGATGGACCGGGTCGCCACCGATCTGCGCACGCTCGAAATGTTCGCCGCCATCGGGCTCATGTATCTGACGCTCGTCTTGGTTCTGTCGTTCCTCGTGCGGTACATCGAGTACGTGCTCGCGCGTCCTTTCCGACCGACCTGAGGGGCGCGCCGCATGCATCTCCTCATCGAAGCGATGCCGCTCTTTCTCCAGGGCCTCGGCAACACCTTCAAGCTCGCGCTTGTCACGCTTTTCCTCTCCACGATCGTGGCCGTGATTTTCGGCCTCATGAGCATTTCGCGCTTTGCGCTCGTTCGCTGGGCGGCGCGCGCGTTCGTCGAATTCTTCCGTGCCATCCCGCTGATCGTGAACCTGTTGTTCGTCTATTTCGGCGCGCCGCTGGTCGGCGTGCCGCTCGACCCGTTCGCGGCGGCGATGATCGGACTCGCCTCATGGGGCGGCGCCAACGGCGCGGAGATCGTGCGCGGCGGCTTCAACGCGGTGTCGAAGCATCAGCGCGAAAGCGCCCTGGCGCTGGGCCTGCGCGGATGGGAAATCCTCGTTTTCGTCTTGGCGCCGCAGGTCCTGCTGCCGATCATCCCGCCGTTCACCGGCTTGTTCAGCGTCCTCGTGCAAGCAACCTCGCTCGCTTCGCTCATTGGGACACTGGAGTTCCTGCGCTCGGCGCAGATCGTCGTCGAGCGCACGACCTTGATGACGGGGTTTAGCCCGGCGTTCCTGATCTACGGTTTCGTGCTGATCGTCTACTTCGTCATCTGCTTCTCGCTCGCCGGGCTGACGCGCCAGCTGGAGCGCTACCTCGCGGAGCGCACGTCGCGCAGCGGGTTGAAGATGCAGCACCTGGCGCAGCAGACGGCGGAAAGCATCTAAGGAGCGCGCATGTCGGAATCGAAAGTCAGCGGCTTCCTGAAGGAGTCCCTCGCGCCGGAAATCGCGCAAGGCTTCATGGCGCCGGCCATGACGCGCAGCTTTCCCGCCGTCTTCCCGCTCCTTTGCGCGATCAACAAGGCGCATGTCGTCATGCTGGCGCGTCAGAAGCTCATTGATGCCGCGGTCGCGCGCGCCCTCCTGCACTGCACGCTCGACATGGAGAAGGAAGGTACGGCGTCCGTCCCGTTGGATGCCTTGCGGGAGGAGGCCTATTTCAATTTCGAGGCGGAGGTGATTCGCCGGCTTGGGCCCGATGTCGGGGGGCGGATGCATATCGCGCGCAGCCGCAACGACCTCAAGGCGACGTTCGACCGGTTGCGCTCGCGAAATTGCGCGCTCGCCATCATGGAAGAGACCGCGGCGCTGCGCGAAAAGCTGCTCGCCGCCGCCGAGCGCTTCGCCGATTGCGTCATGCCCGGTTACACGCATATGCAGCCGGCGCAACCGATCACCTTCGGCTACTACCTGCTCGGAATTGCCGCCGGGCTGGAACGTGATTATGGGCGGATCGCTGGTTGCTGGGAGCGCCTGAACCGCTGCCCGATGGGCGCGGGCGCCTTGGCCGGCACGACGTTCCCCATCGACCGCGACGACGTCGCCGCGCTGCTCGGCTTCGATGGTCCCGTGGTGCATGCGCTCGACGCCATCGCCGGACGCGACACGCTGATCGAGCTCGTCGCCGCGAGCACGCTGCTGACCACGACCATCGGCCGCATGGCACAGGACTTCTATATCATGACGACCTACGAGGTCGCGACCCTCGACCTGCCGGATCGCGTCGCCATCACCTCGAGCATCATGCCGCAGAAGAAGAATATGTCGGCGCTCGAGAATCTGCGCGGCCGCCCGGCGCAGCTCGCCGGCGCCTTGATGACGACGCTCGCCGGATTCAAGGCGACGTCCTACAGCCACGCCCATGACGGCTCGACCGATGCGCTGCGCTGGGTCTGGGATGCGCTCGACGAGGTGGCGCTGGCGCTGCCGGTCGCCTCGCTCATCGTCGAAACGGCGCAGCCGCGACGCGAGCGTATGCTCGATCTCGCGCGGAAGAATTATTCGACCGCCACCGACCTCGCCGATGCGCTGGTGCGCGTCGGCGGCCTTTCGTTCCGCGACGCGCATCATGTCGTCGGCCGCGTCGTGCGCCTGGCGATGGAGGAGGGACGCAGCGCCGATCAGATCGATGCGGCGCTGGTCGAGCGGGCAGGGCTGGAGGTGCTCGGCAAGCCCGTGACCCTCGATGCCTCGGTCGTGCGCGACGCCGTCGATCCGGCGCGCGCGGTCGAAAGCCGCCGCAACACCGGCGGTCCTTCGCAGCACGACATCGCGCAGATGCTTGAGGCGTCGCTGGCGCGCTTGGCGAACGACCGGGAAACCTTGCGGCGCCGCCATGACGGCGTTGCAGCGGCGGAGCAAAAGCTGGACGAGGCGGTCGAGTCCCATCTCGCGGAGGGGACCGCGTGACGACTGACCCGTCCCGCGCCGCGCCGGCGGATAGCCCGGTCATCCTGAAGGCGTCGGGACTCGTGAAGGCATTCAAGGCCCTGCGCGCGCTCGACGGCGTCGACATCACGGTCCGGCAGGGCGAGGTCCTGGTCGTCATCGGCCCCTCGGGGTCGGGCAAGAGCACGCTGGTGCGCTGCCTCAATGGTCTCGAGGCGATCAATGACGGCGAGATTGTTGTCGAGGGCAAGCGTGTCGACCGCGGATCGCTCGCCGCATGGCGTCTGGTGCGCCAGCGTGTCGGCATGGTGTTTCAGGATTACACGCTCTTTCCGCATCTCACGGTGATGCAGAATATCTGCCTCGCGCCGCGCCGCGCACGGCTTTACCCGGTAGAGGAGATCGAAGCGTTCGCGCGCAAGTTCCTGCACCGCGTGGGGCTTGCGCATAAGGCCGAAGATTTTCCGGCCAACCTTTCCGGCGGTCAGCAACAGCGCGTCGCAATCGTGCGCGCCCTGGCGATGCGCCCCGCGGTGCTCCTCTTCGATGAGCCGACCTCCGCGCTCGACCCGGAAGCGATCGGCGAAGTCCTCAACGTCATCCGCGAGCTGGCGCAGGACGGAACGACGATGGTCGTCGTCACGCATGAGATGGGCTTCGCGCGCGAGGTCGCCGACCGTGTCGTCTTCATGGATCACGGGCGGATCGTCGAGGAGGGCCCGCCGAGCCAGCTTTTCGACACGCCCCAGCACACGCGCACGCAGAAATTTCTCGAGCTGGTGCTTTAAGGAGACGGCGAGCGATGCTGTTGCTCCGCTCATTCCCGCGTAAGCGGGAATCCAGTGCCATTTGATGGGTCCCCGCTTTCGCGGGGACGAGCGCCAATAGCTCGTTCACCGGCTGGCTTTACTCTTACCGGCATTCCGAGCCTGACGTTACAGCTTCGCGTAGTCGACCGGCCGCGACGGGTCGATGTGGTGCTTGATCGGTCCCATGGGGCTGCGTAGCCCCGTCGCCGTGTTGAACACGACCGCGCGCTCGCTCTTCTTCACCTTTCCGCTGGTGACGGCATCGCGGTAAGCGGCGACGCAGGCCGCCCCTTCCGGGGAGAGCATCACGCCGTCGTCGACAGCAATCGCGGCGCGCGTGCGCTCTACATCCTCATCGCTGACGGCGCTGCCGAAGCCCTTACTTTCATAGACCACGCGCAGGATGAGGAAATCGCCGAGCGGCTTGGCGACGCGCACGCCATGCACCTTGGTGCGAATCTCCGGCCAGGGCGTCTGCACCTCCTTGTGGCCCTGCTCCGCGGCCTTGACGATCGGACAGCAGCCGGTCGTCTGCACCGCGACCATGCGTGGCCGCTTGCTGCCGATCCAGCCGACGGCCTCGAGCTCGTCGAAGGCCTTCCACATGCCGATGAAGCCGGTGCCGCCGCCGGTCGGATAGAAGATGACGTCGGGCAGCTCCCAGCCGAGTTGCTCCGCGAGCTCGAGGCCCATCGTCTTCTTGCCTTCGATGCGATACGGCTCCTTGAGCGTCGAGATGTTGAACCATCCCATACGCTCGCAGCCCTCGCCGACAAGGCGGTTGCAATCCTCGAGCGCGCCTTTCACCGCGAAGAACTTGTCGCCGTAGAACGCGATCTCGCCCATCGTCAGGGCCGGCGAATCCTCCGGGCAGAAGACGTAAGGGTCGATGCCGGCGCGCCGGCAATAGGCGACGAAGGAAGCGCCGCCGCTGCCGACGGTCGGGAGCGCCATCTGCTTGGTGCCGAATGATTTTGCCATCGAGACTGCGACCGCCATGCCGCGCGCCTTGAACGATGCCGTCGGCAGGCGGCCTTCGTCCTTGACCAGAAGCTCGCCGCCGCCGAATTGCGCGCTCGTCGTATTGAGCGAAACGAGCGGCGTCATTTCCTCGCCGAGGCTCACGACATCGGCGGCGCGGGGAACGGGAAGGAATTCGCGGTAGCGCCAGAAATCAGGCGTGCGGTCCCGCAAGTCGTCGCGGCGGACGACGCGGGCGATCGCCGGCAGATCGTAGCGGACCAGCAGGGGCTTCCCGGCCTTGGAAAGGTTGTGCGGCTGGCCAGCCGCGTAGCGCTCGCCGGTCGCGCTGCATTCGAGATGGGTGACGTGGCTTTTGAAGCCGGCCCACGAGTCCATGCGCAAATCTCCAGAAAATGATGACGAACGAATTCAGCGCTGATCGCGAATCCTCGGATCGAGCACGGCATAGATGAGATCGACGAGGATATTCACGAGCACGAAGATCATCGCGAGGATGAACGTTGCGGCCTGCACGACGGGATAGTCGCGATAGGAGATCGCCTGAAGGAGCAATCGTCCGACGCCGGGCCAGCCGAAAATCTCCTCGACCACCACGGTTCCTCCGAGCAGCAGGCCCATCTGTAGCCCGAGGAAGGTGATGAGCGGAATGGCCGCATTGCGAAGGCCGTGCTTGAGCACGACGACGTGCAGCGCGAGCCCTTTGGCGCGCGCCGTGCGCATATAGTCGCGGCCGAGCACTTCGAGCATACTCGAGCGCGCGAGCCGCGCTGTGCTCGCCGCGATATAGCCGGCGAGCGTGAGACTCGGCAGAACGAGATGCTGCCAGCCGCCATAGCCGCCCGTGGGAAACCATCTCAGCTCGACGCCGAAGATGAGGATCAGCATCAGGCCGAGCCAGAAGAACGGCACGCCTTGCCCGATCACAGCGAGCACCATGACGAGAAGGTCGATGACCGTGCCGCGGTAGACCGCGGCGAGAATGCCGAACGGGATGGCGAAGGCGGCGGCGAGCAGCAAGGCGCTGCCGGCGAGCGCCGCCGTTGCCGGCAAGCGCTCGAAGACAAGCTCGGTCGCGTCGACACCGTGCTGGAACGACGTCCCGAAATGTCCGCGGAAGGCGTTGCCGACGAAGACCACGTATTGCGTCATCAGCGGCTTGTCGACGCCGAGCTTCTCGCGCGCGAGGCGAATATCTTCCGGCGTCGGATCGCCGGGGAGGAGCATCAGGGCGGGATCGCCGGTCATGCGCAGCGCGACGAAGACCAGCGTCGTCACGCCGAAGATGACGATCGCGAAATGAAACAGGCGCTGCGTCAATCGTGTCATCGCGCCCTTAGCCGCGGATCGAGGATGTCGCGCAATCCGTCGCCCAAGAGGTTGACGAAGAGGACGACGACGAGGAGCGCGAGCCCGGGAAAGGTGGTGGTCCACCAGGCGAGCTGAATGTATTGGCGCGCTTCGCTCAGCTCCCGGCCCCAGCTCACGGTCGGCGGCTGCACGCCGAGGCCGAGAAAGCTCAGCGTCGATTCGAGGATGATCAGCGCGCCGATGTCGAGCGTGCCGATGACGACCGCAAGCGGCAGGATGTTCGGCAAGATGTGGCGCAGGATCACGCGCGGCTGCGTCGCGCCGAGCGCGCGCGCCGCGACGACATAATCGTTGCCGCCGATCACGAAGGTCTCGCCACGCACAACGCGGGCGAAGGTCGTCCAGCTGCGCGCCGCGAGAACGAGGATGAGCATGTAGACCTTCGGCCCCGATATCGCGATCACGGCGATGGCAAAGAGAATGAAGGGAAACGAGAGCTGAATGTCGATCAGCTTGGTAACGATGCTATCGACGATGCCGCGGAAATAGCCGGAGAGAAGGCCGAGCGTGATGCCGATCACGGCGCCGGTCGTGGTGGCGGCGAGTGCGATGGGAAGGGATACGCGCGCGCCATAGAACAGGCGGCTCAGGATATCGCGGCCGAGATGATCGGTGCCGAGGAAGAATCGCGGGTCACCGCCCACGATCCAGCTCGGCGGCCGCAGCCGCAGCATGAGGTGCTGCGCGGTCGGATCGAAGGGAGCGAGGCTCGGCGCCAGAATCGCGACCGTGACGACCGCCAGAAGCACAACGATCGGAACCGCGATCTTGAGATATCGTCTCCGAAACACTCGACCCTCGTCTCGGCATGAGTCCACGGCTCATGCCGCATGAGTCCATGCGAATATCGCGGCTGGCGCAGCATCAGCCGCGCCAGCGTTCCCGCATCCGCTTTACTTGCAATGACCTCCGCCCTTTTTCGCCGTGTCGGGCGAAATCGAGGCGGGCAGGATCATGGTGTCGACGCGCGCGTCGAAGGAGACACGGCAGCTCACGCCGTAGAGGAAGAATTCCTGCCACAGATAGAGCCACGGCGGATCGTCGTGCAAGATCTCCGCCGCCTTGTAATAGAGCTCGCGGCGCTTGGTCTCGTCGATCGTGTAGCGCGCTTCCTCCATGAGCTTGAAGAGGTCGGTGCCTTCCTGGCCGCGCGGCCAGTAGACGCCGGCCAGTCCGTCGGGCCGCAGCAGCCGCCAGACGATGCCGTCGGCGTCGAACAGCGTGCTGCCCGGGTTGGCGAGCAGCATGCCGGTGACTTGCTTCTTGCCGAGCATTTCGGCGCGGCGCGCGATTTCGAGCACGCGCGGCTGCGCGTCGACGCCGACCTTCTTCAGCATTTCGACCACGGCCTCGACAATCAGCGTGTCGCCGAGGATGTAGCCGTTGCTGCTTTGCACGGTGAGGCTCAGACCCTTCGCGTAGCCGGCTTCGGCCAGCAGCTTCTTGGCCCGCTCGGGATCGTAGGGGTAGTCCTTGATGTTCGGGTTGTAGCCGAAATCGGTCGGCGCGGCGCCTTGCGCGATCGGCCGGGCGAAGCCGCGGAACAGCGTGTTGATCATCGCCTTGCGGTCGATCGCAAGGTTGAGCGCGAGGCGCACCTCGCGCTTCTTCAGCGCTTCGTCGTTGCCCAAGAGGAAAACGTCGGTCGCGCTGGCATAGGTCTGCGACAGATAAGTCGAGCCGCTGCCCTTCACCTTGTCGACGAAGTCGACCGGGATATTGACGACCATGTCGACGTCGCCGGACATGAGGGCGGAGACCCGCGCGAACTCATCCGGGATCGGCCGGAAGATAACGCGAGCGAACTTCGGCTTCTCGCCCCAGTAGTTCGGGTTGGCCTCGAAAACCAGCCGGTCGTCCTTGCGCCACTCGGCGAAGCGATACGGACCGGTGCCCATGGCTTTGCGCGCCACGCCTTCCGCGCCGACTTCCTTGAAGTAGCCGGCCGGCAGCATCTGCGCGCCCCACTGCGCCAGACGCGCGGGAAGGAGCGGATCGGGCTTCTTGGTCACGATCCGCACCGTCGCTGGATCGACGATGGTGACGCTGTCGATGGTCGTGAAGCCGCCGGAGACCGCCGTCGTGCCGGCGATCCGCAGGCGGTCGAGCGTGAATTTCACGGAGTCGGCGTTGAAGTCCTCGCCATTGTGGAATTTCACGCCCTTGCGCAGCTTGATTTCCCAGGTCACGTCGTCGACAGACTTCCAGCTTTCCGCAAGTTCCGGAATGAGCTTCATGTCCTTGTCGCGGTTGAGCAGCTTCTCGTAGACGAAGTTGAACGGCTGCATCGCCGTCATCTGCGTCGTGTTACCCGGGTCCATGGTTACCGCATCGGTACCCTGGGCGATGACAAGCTGCCCCGTCGGTTGCGCGCCCGCCGGCGCGAGGCACAACAAGCTCACGGCGGACGCGAGCACCGCCGCGCGCCCCAACGATTTCATTCTATCTGTCATCGCACGTCCCCTCTTATGCGCGTTTGCGCGCGTCAGTTCAGTAGACCGGAGTCAGCCAGCTTTCGAATTCTTTGTGCCGGCCTTTCGCCACGTCGAAATAGGTCTTGCGGATCGCTTCGGTCCAGCGCCCGATCCCGCCGTTTGCGAGCGGGCGATGATCGATGGAGCCGATCGGCGTGACCTCCTTGCCGCTGCCGCAGAAGAAGGCTTCCTGCGCGACGTAAAGCTCGGTGCGGTCGATCTCGCGCTCGACCACCGGCAGCTTGTGGAAATGCGGAAACAGGCGGATCAGCGTATCGCGCGTGACGCCTTCGAGGATGCCGTAGGTGACCGGCGGCGTCAGCACCTTGCCATCGCGGATGATGAAGATGTTGTAGCCGGGCCCTTCGGTGACCTTGCCGCGCTGGTCGAGCAGGATCGCGTCCTGGAAACCCGCGGCGCGCGCGTCGAGCAGCGCGAGCCGGCTGTTATGATAGTTGCCGACGGTCTTGATGCGCGGCGGCATCGCCTCGTCGCCGATGCGCCGCCACGAGCTGACGCACACGCGGAGGCCCTCACTCGGCGCGATTGCGTCATAACGCCCCATCGGGATGGTCGCGATGGTCAGGCCGACCGGCCCGATCGAGTCGAGCTTGCCGTCGTCTTCGCCGACGTAAGCCGAGAGGCGGATATGCAGGTCCTTACGCAGCCCGTTCTCACGGATGAGGCGAACCAGGATTTTGGTGAGCTGATCGGAATCGTAAGGGAGTGGGATACGCGCGATCGCCGCCGAATGCGCCAGCCGCTCGAGATGCTCTTTCAGCCGAAAGACGTAGAGCTGGTTCGTCTCCTCGTTATGATACGCGCGAATGCCTTCATAGATTGTCGCGGCGTATTTGAAGGCGGTCGTAAGGACGTGAACCTTCGCCTCGTCGTAGGGAACGTTCTTATCGTTGAAGAAGATCAGTCGGGGTCGTTCCCCTGCCATCACACAATTTCCTAAAAGAAGTTTCCAGACCGTGGCATGCATCGGCATGCAATAATGAGCCAACACCAACTCATCTCACCTGTCTATGGCAAAGTCTATACGAGAGGATCGCAGACGTGCGATGCAGTCCGAGGTCGGAACGCGGTGATGATGCAACTGGTGGTTCGGCTTGCTGCCGGCCTGGCGACCGCGATGCGGCGGAATAATGTGGTGCGCCGGCAGCGCGTTTCTGTGAAGTTGCGCGCGCCGGAGTGTGAGGGATGATGGCGAAGACGGAACGACTCCTCGAGGTTCAAGACCTCAAGACCTACTTCGATACGGAGGCCGATCCGGTCAAAGCCGTCGACGGTGTCAGCTTTCATCTCGATCGCGGCGAGACGCTGGCGGTGGTCGGCGAATCCGGCTCCGGCAAGTCGGTCATGAGCATGTCGATCATGCAATTGATCGCCCAGCCGCCCGGTCGTTTCGCCGGTGGAAAGGTCATCTTCCAGGGTGAAGACCTGCTGCGAAAGAGCGAGCGCGCGATGCGCCGGATTCGCGGCAACGACATCTCGATGATCTTCCAGGAGCCGATGACGAGCCTCAATCCGGTCTTCACCATCGGAGACCAGATCGCCGAGACGATCATCCTGCATCAGGGCAAAAGCCGCCCGCAGGCGATGCGCGCGGCGATCGAGATGCTCGAGCTTGTCGGTATTCCGGAGCCGGCGCGGCGGGCGGAGAGCTTTCCGCATCAGATGTCGGGCGGCATGCGGCAGCGGGCGATGATCGCGATGGCGCTCTCCTGCGGGCCCAAGCTCTTGATCGCCGATGAGCCGACCACGGCGCTCGACGTGACTATCCAGGCGCAGATCCTCGACCTGATGCGCAAGCTGCAAAAAGAAACCAATATGAGCATGCTGTTCATCACGCATGACCTCGGCGTCGTGGCGGAGATCGCCGACCGGGTTCTGGTGATGTATGCGGGGCAGGCGGTTGAGGAGGCGAGCGTCGACGCGATTTTCGCTGCGCCGAAGATGCCCTACACGCTCGGCCTCATCGATTCCGTCCCGCGCGTCGACAAGGCGGCGCTGCGCCAGGAGCGGCTGCGCGCCATTCCCGGCAATGTGCCGAACCCGGCCGCGCTACCGGCCGGCTGCGCTTTCAACCCGCGCTGCCGCTACGTCGTAGACCGCTGCAAAGTCGAGGCGCCGCCGCTCGAGGATACCGGGGGCGGCCACATGTCACGCTGCTGGCGCTGGAACGATCTCTCCGCCGCGGCGGCGACCGTTTCGGTGGCACACAAGCCGCCACGCAAGGACATCGCCGCCGGCAAGCCGCTGGTCGAGGTCAAGGACCTGCGCGCGTATTTTCCGGTCCGTGGCGGCGTGTTCTCGCGCGTGGTCGCCAATGTAAAAGCGGTGCAGGACGTCTCCTTCACCGTTCACGAGGGGGAGGTCGTCGGGCTGGTCGGTGAATCGGGCTCGGGCAAGACGACGGCCGGCCGCGCCATCCTTCATCTCGTCGAGCCGACCGGCGGCAAAATCCGCTTCAAGGGCAGGGACATCACGAAAGCATCGAAGGCGGAGCAGCGCGAGCTCGCCAAGGAGATGCAGATCATCTTCCAGGACCCCTTCGCCTCGCTCAATCCGCGCATCACCATTGGCGACGCGATCGGCGAAGCCCTCGACATCCATGGCCTCGCGAAGGGAAAGGCGCGGCGCGCGCGCATCGTCGATCTTCTCGAGCGGGTCGGCATGTCAGCAGATCACATGCATCGCTATCCGCACGAATTCTCCGGCGGCCAGCGCCAGCGGATCGGCATTGCCCGCGCGCTCGCTGTCGATCCGAAATTCATCATCGCCGACGAGCCTGTATCGGCGCTCGACGTGTCGATCCAGGCGCAGGTCGTGAATTTGCTGCAGGACCTGAAGGAGGAGCTCGGCCTCACGCTTCTTTTCATCGCCCACGATCTGAGCGTTGTCGAATATTTCAGCGACCGGGTGATCGTGATGTATCTCGGAAAGATCATGGAGATCGCGCCGGCGAAGGAGCTCTATGCCAATCCGATCCACCCGTACACGGAAGCGCTCCTCTCCGGTGTTCCGATCCCTGACCCGAAGCTCAAGCGTCAGCGCATCCTGTTGAAGGGCGAGATTCCAAGCCCGATCAATCCGCCATCGGGCTGCGTCTTCCGAACGCGCTGCGCGCTCGCCGTGCCCGATTGCGCGCAGATCGTCCCTCCGCTGGAAGAGGCGCGCCAGGGCCATTTCAAGGCGTGCATCCGCCGCTAGCAAAGAGCGAAAAAATCATGGAGCAGGCCGCCAAACCTCAGGGCGTGACGATCATCGGCGCCGGCGTCGTCGGCGTGTGTGCCGCCGCTTTTCTACAGCGGCAGGGCCATGCCGTGACGCTCGTCGATCGCGACGAGCCGGGCATGGGCTGCTCCTTCGGCAATGGCGGCCTCATCCAGACCGGCTCCTGCGTTCCGATCGCGACGCCCGGCGTGCTGCGGCAAGTGCCGAAGATGCTCATGGACCCGGACGGTCCGCTGATCATCCGCTGGCGGCATTTGCCCTCGCTCCTGCCGTATCTCTTGCGCTTCGTCGCCGCCGCGCGCCCCAGCCGCGTCGAGCAGGCATCGGTGGCGCTGCAAGCGATCCTCGATCACGCGGCGGAGAGCTATCGCATGCTGCTGCGCGACGCCGACGCTCTCGATCTCCTGTCCAACGCCGGCGAGCTTTACGTCTATGAGACGCCGCAATCTTACGCGTCGGCGAAGCCGTGGCACGATCTTCGCCGCAGACGTGGCGTCGAGGTCGTCGACCTGCCGCCGGAGGAACTGCGCCAGCTCGAACCGGCGCTCGCGCCGATTTTCCATCGCGGCGTTTTCCTCCCCGACTCGGTGAAGACGGCAAACCCGCTCGCGGTGACCAAGGCGCTGATGCGCCGGTTCATCGCCAATGGCGGCCTTTTCGTCCAAGAGAATGTCGAGGATGTCGAATTGGGCGACACCGGCCCGGACGCCATCGTCACCAATCGCCAGCGCCACCCGGTCGATCGCCTGGTGATCACGATGGGCGCCTATTCGGGGAAGTGGGCGTCGCGGCTCGGGACGGCGCTGCCGCTCAACACCGAGCGCGGCTATCACCTGATGCTTCCGGACCCTGGCGTGGATTTGCGCGTGCCGCTCATCTCCGGCGATTACCGTTTCGGCCTCGTGCCGATGATCGACGGGATTCGCCTCGCCGGCACCGCGGAGTTGGCGGAGCTTGACGCCCCGCCGGTTTTCGATCGCGCGGAGCGGCTTCTCAAGATTGCGGAGCGTATCTTGCCGGGTCTCGACGGTAAGAACCGGACACGCTGGATGGGCCACCGCCCCTCGACGCCCGACAGCCTTCCGGTCATCTGCCGCTCGCCGCGTCATCCGTCCGTCTATTTCGGCTTCGGCCACGGACACATTGGGCTGACCCTTGCCGCCGTCACCGGACGCATGCTCGCCGATCTGGTCTCCGAGAATGCGCCGATCGTCGATATGAGACCTTACGACATCCGCCGCTTCTGACAGGGACGCGCGGATGACCGCGCGCGATGCACGTCAGGCCGGACGCAAAGCGCATTGACTCGCGTGCCGTTTCGCGCCCGAATGTATGCCGTCGAATGCAACGCCAGGAAGTAAAGAAAATGTCAGATCGGACGGTCGTCGACGCGGTGTCGGTAGATGAGGTACGCACGCATATCGAGCACATCACGACGCAGATTCCGTCGCGTCTCGCCGGCTCCGAGAATGGCAAGCGGATGGCTGAATACAGCGCCTCCGCGCTCAAGAAAGCCGGCGTCTCAGCGCAAGTCTTCGAGATGCCCGGCCTCGTGAGCTTTCCGCAGCAGGCGGAAATGCGTGTTCTCGCGCCCACCGAATTCTCGATTGAGGCCAACACGCTCGGACACAGCGTGCCGACGCTCGCCGACGGCCTGTCGGGGGAATTGATCGACGTCGCGTCCGGTGCCTTCCAAGAATATGACGGCAAGGATGCAACCGGAAAGATCACGCTCTCGGAGCTCTCCTACCATCCCGCGCGCCACGAGAAGCAGCGCATCTCCGCGATCATGGGCGCGACCGGATGCGTGATGATGAATTGGGGCCACCCGGAGAACACGGCAGTACCTTTCGGCTCGGTGAAGCCCGTCTGGGGCAACCCGACGCCGGAGACGTACAAGACCGAGATGGCGACGTTGCCGTGCATCGGCATTGCGCGCACCGCCGGCTTGAAGCTGCGCGAAATGCTCAAAGCCGGCCCCGTCCGCATCTGGATGCGCGCGAATGTCGACAACGGCTGGCGCCCGGTGCAGATCACCATCGGCGAGATCAAAGGCAAGACCGACGATTTCGTCGTCGTCGGCGGCCATCAGGATTCCTGGCCCGGTCCGCAGGCGACCGACAATGCCGCCGGCAACGCCTGCATCATGGAGCTCGCGCGCGTCTTCAATCAGCATCGCGACAAGCTGCGCCGCGGCCTGGTGTGCGGATTCTGGACCGGCCACGAAACCGGTACGATGATTGGATCATCCTGGTATGTCGACCGCAATTGGGATCGCTTGCGGGACCATGCGGTCGCCTATCTTCAGATCGACCAGCCGTCCTGCGCCGGCACCACGCGCTGGAGCGCGGCGTCGAACGTCGAGCTCAAGCGCTTCCATCAGGCGGTGGAGAAGCGCGTGCTCGGCAATCGGCCAACCTCCTGGCGCCGCGCCGCGAAGAACGGCGATTCCTCTTTCTTCGGTCTTGGCGTGCCGATGCTGGCGGCGCAGGGCGCATACACCGAGGAGGAACTCAAGAAAACGGCGCTCGCCAATCTCGGCTGGTGGCACCACTCGATCGAGAACACGATCGACAAGCTCGACTTCGAATTCATGGCCGCGCACATGCAGGTCTATGCCGCGTATTTGTGGGAGCTGTGCACGGCGATCGTGCTGCCGTTCGAATACGGCAGCGTCGCCGACCAGTTCATCGAGCGGCTCGATCAGTTGAAGCCGGGCGCGGAAAGCGCGGGGCTTGCGAGCGCCGCCGAACGCGCGCGTGCGTTCAAGACCGCGGCCGAGCGGCTCGACGCGACGGCTGAGGAATGGCGCACGCGTTACGCCAAAGGCGAAAAGAACGAAGCTCCGGCGGAGGTCCTCAACGCTTGCATGAAGCGGCTGTCGCGGATGCTGGTGCCGCTCGCCAGCACCGCGAAGGGGACGTACGGGCACGACCCCTACGGCTATACGCCGCAAGGCACCATGATCCCGTCGCTGTTTGACGTGCAGGCCTTTGCGCGCATGAAGGATGGCGAAGAGCGCTGGATGCTGGAGACCCAGCTTGTGCGTGCCCGCAACCGCATCGCCGACACCCTGGAAGATGGGCGACGCCTCATCGGCGAAACCCTCGCGCGGCTCGCTTGAGCGGCGCGGCGGGCAGCACGCTTATGCGCGTTCTCTATCAGCTCACGAGCCCGATGGATAAGACCATCGGCCCGCAGGAAGTCGAGCGCCGCCGCGCTGTGCTGCAAAGCTACGCCGCGCCCGGAACGGAGGTGGCGGCCGAGCCCACCGCGCGGGGGCCTGCGGCGATCGAGAGCGCGAATGACGCGGCGATCGTCGTGCCGGAGCTCTTGCGCCTCGCCCCGGAAGCGGAGGCGCGCGGCTTCGACGCCATCATCATCGGCTGCTTCAGCGATCCGGGCATCGAGGCTTTGCGCGAGACCCGCAAGGTGGCGATCGTCGGCCCCGGCGCGGCATCGTTCCACCTCGCCGCCCAGCTCGGCACGCGGCTATCCTTACTGACGCCCGCCGGGCGAGGGCTCGGCCGGGTCGCTGCGCGCTTGCGGTCGCTCGCGCTCGCGCCGCTATTGGTATCGGTTCGCGGTATCGGGCTCTCGGTCATGGATCTCGCGCAGCAGAAGCCAGGCGCCATCGACAAGGCGGTCGCCGCCGCCCGCGTGGCGGTGGACGAGGATCGCGCGGATGTGCTCGTGCTCGGCTGCATGAGCATGGCGTTCCTGCCGAGCATCTGCGAAGATTTGAGCGAACGCGTCGGCGTGCCGGTGGTGAACCCGGTCACGGCCGCACTGAAGACGGCAGAAATGATGGTGGGCATGAAGCTTGCTCAGAGCAAAGCGGCTTATCCGGCACCGAGAGAGCAAGTCGTCATCTGACGGGAACTAACACGTCGGCCACAACGGCCACATCCGAGGGAGAAAACGCGATGTCCATTTGGAGCAAGCTGGCCGGCGCGGTCGCAGTCGTCGCCGTTCTTTCGCTGACGCCGCAGGCGCGCGCCGCGCAGCCGGGCGTGCTGGTTACGGGCGACAACCTGCCGGCGAATCTCGATCCGCATCAGATCTTCGATGTTCCGATGCAGCTCTACAGCCTCAACGACTACGACAACCTCTATCGCTATGAAGGCAATCCGCCCGCGTTGAAGCCGTGGCTCGCGGAATCGCACACGGTCTCGCCGGACGGTCTGACCTATGAGTTCAAGCTGCGGCAAGGCGCGAAATTCCACGACGGCAGCGAGATCACCGCCGAGGACGTGGTCTACAGCTTCAAGCGCGTGCTCGCCTTGGGCAAAGGGCCCTCAGGCGCTTTCAAGCCGGTGCTCAAGCCCGACAATGTGACGGCGCCGGACAAATACACCGTCCGCTTCGTACTCAACCATGCCTATGCGCCCTTCCTAGCGGCGGTGCCGATCGTCATGGTGGTGAACCCGCGCGTGATCAAGGCGCACGAGACCAACAACGACTGGGGTGCCGCGTGGCTCGGCTCCAACGATGCCGGTTCCGGCGCCTACATCCTCGATGCCTCGACCTATCGTCCGCTCGAGCGAGTCGACCTCAAGCAGAATGCGGCGCATTTCAAGGGCTGGAGCGACAATCCGAAGGCACCGAAGGAAGTACAGATAATCCCGACGCGCGAAACTTCGACGCGTGTGCTGGCGCTCCTCAAAGGCTCCGTCGACATGACGGACAGCTACCTGCCGACCGATCAGGTGGAGCGCATTCAGAAGGCGAAGGGCGTGCACATCGAAAAGCACACCTCGATGCGCGTCTTCGTGCTGCGCATGAACAATACCAAGCCGCCGCTCGACAACGTCAATATGCGCAAATGTCTCGCGCACGCCTTCAACTATGACGGCTTCATCAACGAGATCCTCAAAGGCTACGCCGTGCGCAATCCTGCGCCGATTCCCAACATCCTGTGGGGCTATCCTAAGGATGTCGTCGCCTACGACTATGATCTGAAGAAAGCAAAATCCTTCTGCGACAAGGCGAAGGCGGAAGGCGCGCCGACGACCCGACCGATCGAGATCCACATCCAGTCGCAGCTCGAGCAGACGAACCAGG
The DNA here is from genome assembly GCA_050187875.1 of Variibacter sp. GTDB lineage: Bacteria > Pseudomonadota > Alphaproteobacteria > Rhizobiales > Xanthobacteraceae > JAFKKS01. Next base: position 5,546 of record JBFWXB010000020.1, on the reverse strand, counting down.
CCGCGCAGCTACTGCAGAGCGATCTCGCCCAGATCGGCATCAACCTGAAGATCGTGAGCGACACCTGGGCCAACATCACGACCAACACGGCCAAGGCCGACACGACGCCGGACATGTGGGTCCATTGGGTGTCGACCTATTTCGTAGACCCGGAGAATTGGATTGGCCAGATGTATGACAGCCAGTTCCACGGCACGTGGAAGGCGTCGTCCTGGTACAAGAACCCGAAAATCGACGAACTGCTGCGCAAGGCGCGCTCCGTCACCGATCAGAAGGAGCGTCAGCCGCTCTACGAGGAAGCAACGAAGCTCGTCGTTGCCGACAGCCCCGACATCTGGGTCTACAACACCGTCGAGCTGCGCGGCGTGACCGATCGGGTGCAGGACTTCCGCTTCTCGCCGGTCGGATCGGGCGGCGAGATGCGCTGGATCAAGCTCGCCGATTGAGAGCCTGATGCTGCGTTTCGTCCTGCGCCGCGTCCTGCTGGCGATCCCGTCGCTGTTCGGCCTTTTGGTGCTGACGTTCTTCTTGGTGCGCGTCGTCCCGGCCGATCCGGCGACGGCGCTCGCCGGCGAGAACGCGACGCCGGCGCAGATCGCGCAGATCCGCCATCAGTACGGCTTCGACCAGCCGCTCTATAAGCAGTTCATCGTCTATCTCGGGCAGGTCGCGCGTTTCGACTTCGGCGAGAGCGCCTATTCGCGCCGGCCGGTGGCGCTCGATATCAAGCAGCGCCTTCCGGCGACGCTCGAGCTCACCATCGCCTCGCTTTTCCTCGGCACCATCCTCGGCATTCCGCTCGGCACGATCGCCGCCGTTTATCACAACCGCTGGCCCGACATCACGTTGCGCATCTTGTCGGTCGCCGGCGTCGCCATCGCCGCGTTCTGGTTCGCGATCGAATTGCAGCTTCTCTTTTCCATGGAGCTCGACTGGCTGCCGTTGCGCGGGCGGCTGAGTAGCGGTATCGCCGCGCCGCCGACCGTGACCGGCTTCATGCTCATCGATAGTCTTTTGGCTGGGCGCTTCGATGCATTCACCGATACGTTCCGCCATCTCATCCTGCCGGCGGTGACGCTTTCCCTCGGCGGGCTCGCGACCATCGCGCGCTTCACCCGCGCCGGCGTTCTCGACACCCTGCAGCGCGACTTCGTGACTTATGCGCGCGCGCAGGGCGTGCCGCATCGCGTGCTGATCTGGAAATACGTACTCAAGAACTCGATCGTCGCAGCGCTGACACAGATTGGCCTTCTCTTCGGCGGCCTCATTGCCGGCGCCGTCGTCGTCGAGACGATCTTCGATTGGCCCGGCATCGGCTTCTACACCGTGCAGGCGATCCTCACCGCTGATTACAAGGTGATCCTCGGCGTCACCGTGGTGATCGGCGTGATCTATGCCGCGGTCAATATTCTGGTCGATCTGATCCACGGCCTCGTCGACCCGCGCCTGCGGGAGCAGCTCTGATGCTGATCCTCAAGAAATTCGCCAAGGACAAGCCGGCCGTGCTTGGCCTCATCATCGTGCTGATCGTGATCTTCGTCGCGGTCCTTGCGCCATTGCTCGCGCCTTATCCGGGCGACATCTCGGCCTCGCATCTGTTGCGCCGCCTCAAGCCGCCGACCTGGGCCTACCCCTTCGGCAGCGACAATCTCGGCCGCGACATCTTCTCGCGCGTCATTCTCGGCACGCGCGGCGCACTGATGATCGCGGTGATGGTCGTCGGCGTCGCAATGCTCATCGGTGTGCCGCTGGGATTGATCGGCGGCTACTATTCCGGCTGGGGCTCCGAGTCGATCATGCGCGTCACCGACATGTTCCTCGCGGTACCGCAGCTCATCCTGGCGCTCGCCTTGGCGCAATTGATGACTCCAAGTATTCAGAGCGCGATGCTGGCGCTCACGCTGACTTATTGGCCGTTCTTCACCCGCATCGTCTATGCCGAGACGCGGCGGCTCAAATCGGCGCTGTTCATCGACGCGCTGCAATGCATGGGCGCGAGCGCGCCGCGCATTCTCTTCCTGCACATCCTGCCGAACTGCATCTCGCCCATCATCGTGCGCGCGACCATCGGCATGGGCTTCACGATCCTCGTCGCTGCGGTGCTCGGCTTCCTCGGCATGGGCGCGACGCCACCTGATCCGGACTGGGGCCTCGCCATTTCGGAGAGCCGCCAATATTTGCCGGACGCCTGGTGGTTCGCGACCTTCCCGGGCCTCGCGATCTTCTTCACGGTGCTCGGGTTCAACCTTCTCGGCGATGGCTTGCGCGATATCGTCGATCCGCGACTGAGGCGCTCGCGGTGACGGCGCCGCTGCTCGACATTCAGAACATGCGCCTTTCCGTGCGGACGGACGAAGGTGTGGCGCAGATTCTCGATCACGTGGCGCTGACGCTGCCGCGCGGGCGTATCCTCGGCCTAGTCGGTGAGAGCGGCTGCGGCAAGTCCACGCTGGTGCGTGCCGTGCTCGGCATCGTGCCGCGCAGCGCCACGATCGACAGCGGGCACATCCTGTTCGAGGGCGAGGATCTGCTGCGCGTCAGCGAGCAGGAATTGGAGCGGCGCGTGCGCGGCAGCCGTATCGGCTTCATCCCGCAGGACCCTTACCTCGCGCTGAACCCGGTGTTCACGGTCGGCGACCAGCTTCTCTCCGTCATGCGCTATCATGCGCCGTCGCCGCCCGGCGTGACGGGCGCCAAGGCGCGCATGCGCCACCACCGCGATCGCCTCATCGAGCTCCTGCGCCGCGTGCAGATCCCGGAGCCCGAGGCGGTGCTCGACCGCTACCCGCATCAGTTCTCCGGCGGTCAGCGCCAGCGGCTGATGATCGCCGGCGCGCTCGCCTGCAATCCGCGGCTCGTCATCGCCGACGAGCCGACAACCGCGCTCGACGTGACGACGCAGCTGCAGATCCTCAAGCTCCTGAAGTCACTGGTCACCGAATTCGACATCTCGATGCTGTTCGTCACCCACGACTTCGGCGTGGTGGCGCAGCTCTGCGACGACATCACCGTGATGTATGCGGGGCAGACGGTCGAGAGCGGGCCGACCGCGGCCGTTCTCGCGCAGCCGCAGCATCCTTACACGCAGGCGCTGCTCGCCTGCCATCCCGATCGGGCGAAAGCGCTGCTCGGCATCCCCGGCCGCGTGCCCTCTCCGCTCAAGGCGCCGCCCGGCTGCCGCTATGCGCCGCGTTGTCCGCACGCGATCGATTACTGCAGCAAGCGCGCGCCGCATTTCGAAGCGACGGGCGAGGGCCATCTTGTCAACTGCCGCCTCGCCGAGAAAAGGCCGCAAGCCGCATGAGTGCGGAAAAGCCGATCCTCGAAGCCGACGATCTCGTCGTCCTGCTCGGCGGCGTGAAGCGCTGGCTGCGCCCGACCGTTGCGCCCGTGCGCGCGGTCGGCGGCGTCTCGCTCGCTTTGCGGGACGGTGAGACGCTCGGCCTTGTCGGCGAATCCGGTTGCGGGAAATCGACGCTTGGGCGCACGCTCCTTGGTATCCAGCGCGAGACGAGCGGCACCGTCACGCTCGAGGGAAAGACCGTCAGCGGTGAAGAGCCGCATCGCGCCCGCGAGCTGCGCAAGGCGATCCAATATGTGCACCAGGATGCGGGCGCGGCGCTCGATCCCTGGTGGAGCATCGGCGCCCTCCTGGAGGAGGGGATGATCATCCAGGGCGTGCGCGACCGCAGCGCGCGGCAGGCGAAGGTCGATCAGATGCTCCTCGCCGTTGGCCTCGACCCTTCCTTCAAGCCGCGTTACGTGCACGAGCTTTCCGGCGGCCAGCTTCGTCGCGTCACGCTCGCACGCATCCTCGTGCTCGAGCCGCGCGTCATCATCCTCGACGAGCCGACCTCGGGTCTCGACCTCTCGGTGCAGGCGACGGTGCTCAATCTGCTCGCCGATCTCAAGGCGCAGATGAAGCTCACCTACCTCTTCATTTCGCACGACCTCTCGGTTGTTGCGCGCATGTGCGACCGCGTCGCCATCATGTATCTCGGCCGCATCGTCGAGATCGCGGCCGCCGACAAGGTGTTCGCGAAGCCACGCCACCCTTACACGCGCGCACTGCTGGCCGCGGCGCCGACCCTCGAGCCGGGCGCGCAGATCGGCGGCGGCATGATCGAGGGCGAGCCGCCCAATCCGCGCAATCTTCCTTCGGGGTGTGCCTTCCGCACGCGTTGCCTCTATGCGATCGACGCCTGCGCCAAGGTCGTGCCGCCGCTCGCGCCGACCGACGACGAAGGACATCGCGCGGCGTGCATCCGCTGGCATGAGCTCGCCGCCGAGCGTGGAGAACGCGAATACGCGCCGGCAGCAGATGGAAAGGTCGTGACGTGAGGGCTGCCTATTTCAAGGAATATGGACCGGCGCGCGAGGTGTTGCAGGCCGGCGAATTACCGGACCCGCAGCCCGGTCCCGGCGAGGTGCGCGTGCGCGTGCATTTCTCCGGCATCAATCCGTCCGACTGCAACCGCCGTGCCGGCACGCGCGACCGGCCGGGCTATCCGCTCATCATTCCGCATAGCGACGGCGCAGGCGAGATCGATGCGGTTGGGGAGGGCGTGCCGGTGTCGCGCATCGGCGAGCGCGTGTGGATCTGGAACGCGCAGCGCGCGCGGCCCTTCGGCACGGCCGCGGAATATGTGACGCTGCCGTCCGCGCAGGCGGTGCGCCTGCCAGACAACGTCACGCTGGAGGAGGGCGCCGGCCTCGGCGTGCCGGCGATGACGGCGTACTTCTCGCTGTTTGCGGACGGCCCGCTCGAAGGGCTCGATGTTCTCGTCACCGGCGGCGCCGGGGCCTGCGGCCTCTATGCCGTGCAGTTTGCGCGGCTCGCCGGCGCTGAGACCGTGGTGACCACGGTGAGCGGTGAGGCGAAGGCGAAGGTTGCGGCCGCAGCGGGCGCGCAGCACATCGTGAACTACCGCACGGAGGACGTCGCGGCGCGCATCATGGAAGCGACGGGCGGGCGCGGCGTCGACCGCATCTCGGAAGTCGATTTCGGTGGCAATCTCAAAACGACGCTCGCGGTGATGAAGGTCGATTGCGCGATCGGCGCCTACGCGTCGAAGGGCGAGCCGGAGCCGACACTGCCGTTCTATCCGTTTCTCTTCAACAACATCACCATGCGGTTCATTCAGTGCTACGTGATGCCGGACGGTCTGCGCGCCACCGGCACGCGCGACCTCACGCGCTGGTGCGAAGAGGGCAAGCTCGTTCACCCTGCGCGGACGGTGCTGCCGCTCGCGGAGATCGCCAAGGCGCACGAGCTGGTGGAGCAGGGGGCCGTCATCGGCAAGGTGATGGTGCGGATTTAGCGCGCAGCCATTTTCATCATTATGCCCGGCTTTATGCCGGGCATCCACGTCTTTCTTTCTCTGAGATGCCGCAAGCAAGACGTGGATGGCCGGGACAAGTGTTTAGCCCGGACAGATCACTGACGGGTGTTCGGAGAGATAGCTGACACATCGATAGTGGGTGGAAGTTCCGCTGGGGAGGCTTCCATGCCGTGGCGCGAGGTGTCGGTGATGGATCGAAGGCGC